>JBILEB010000032.1:0-48575 GCA_044352295.1 Myxococcaceae bacterium | reverse complement strand
GTCGTGCGCCGCCACCATGCGCACGAAAGCTGCGGAACCCCAGATGTCAGAGAGGCGGTGCGCTGAGGGTCGTGCTGAAGAAGTCGCGGTGAGGGCCACCGGCACTGCCCGCCGCACCCCATCTCGCCGTCCATTGAAGCTTCAAGAGTTCCGTGAGGCTGGAAAGAATCTCGGAGTCACGTGAAGCGGTAAACGCCCGAACTCAGGGCTTGATGCGGGGGCTCGCGCTCAGTTTTCCGCTTTGAATCTCTTATCCCTCAGCCGCCACCGTTCTCGACTCTGAGCCCGGTCAGGGCGCACGTGCCCCGATAGGCCTGGCGAACCCTGGTCGAGAATGCTCGGTCTCGCAGGGTTCTGCTCGTGACTGAACGAACCAGGTCCTCGCGCAGCAGGCTGGTTGTTTCAGCAAGGAGGAGCGAAGTTGGCGCTGCAATCTCTGCGAGTTCGGGGAGGAATCCCTGTTGAAGAATCGCAGAGAACTCGTCGGGCGGCAGGATTCGGACTGATCGGCCATACGCGCCGCGGTTGCCTTTCCCGTCAGGGTGGACGACAGCGCTTTCGAGGCCTGCCCTGCCTGGCACGATCTGGCTGAAGTCCTGGTACCCCGAGACGTACAGGTAGTGATGCCCCGGCCGCTGGTGGTCCGTCTCGATTTGTTCCGCCTTGCCCCAGCCCACGTAGGACTCACGACCGCCCTCACGCCGGGGCTCGTAGTACACGAAGTAGTCGCCTACCCCCTGTCGAGCCTGATTGAGGTATGTGTGTGGGAAGTGGTAGCGAAGTTCTCGAACGTCGTCGTAACCGCTGCCCGCCCGAACGGTAAGAACAAGGTTGGCCACCACGGGATTGTGCCAGGTCGACGCGACAGAGGCATCCACCACCCGCAAGGGCGTCCCTGCACTCGATAGCAGCGAGCCCGTTCAACCCAAGTCAGCCTTCGGAAACCGAGAATTCTGCTGCGGCTGCGCGCGCGCCACGGCCAGTTCCAGGGTGGGCCAGGTGCACGCCAACCAGTTCCTTGAAGTCACTCCGCACCGGGCGAACACGCTCGGCTGGTGGCACGGGTGTGCGACGAGGCGGCAGCAACGTTGGGCTTTGGGCCCGCCTTGCCCCGAAGAACTGTGTCGCCACTGCGCGGCCAACGACCTCGGCGAGAAGGCTCGGTACCGCGTTGCCGACCTGCTTCTGGATGCTCGTACGGCTTCCAACGATCTCGACGTCATCCGGGAACGTCTGAATACGGCACAGTTCGCGGGCGCTCAGTCGCCGGTTCCTCCAGTGGAAAGGGCCGATCGCCGGTCCGGGCTGTGCCTGGATCGTCCATGACGGCCTGTTCTTCGCGAGCTTGAGGAGGAAGGACCAGTATCGGCGTCGCCAGCCGAAAAGAGGAAGGCCACCGCCTCGGTCCGTGTGCCAGAGGTAATTCTGGCCTTCGGGAATCGACGGCAGAAGCCCAGCCCACTTGCCTCCCATCGCCAGTTCCTCACTCTCTGGCTCGGGCAGATCGCCCAACGCATCCCAGGCAGTTCGGTAGGGCGTGAGGCCAAGGAGGGATGATTCGTTGGCGGGATCCTCGAAACTCGGAACAGGGAACGTAAATGGCTCTCCATCGCGTGATGCGACGAGGAAGAACCGCTCTCTGATCTGCGGCACCCCATATCCCGCTGCGTTCAGGATCCGATGCACTGGTTGGTAGTTGCTTCGGGTCTTCTTGTTGATCTCCTTGAGGCGCTCGAGCAGGAGCTGAAGCCCTTCATCTTTTCCCGAGAAGGCGAGGCCCGTGACGTTCTCGAGCACGAACGCCCGCGGCAGTGCTTCCTCGACAACCCGCATGTAGGCCCCGAGCGTGTTTGCCCGAGGGTCATCGAGTCGCTTGGAATCCCCGCGCGCCCAATAGCCGGCTTTCGAGAACGGCTGGCACGGTGGGCCGCCGAAGAGAAGGTCTACCTCACCCTTCTTGAGTGCAGCCGCTTCAAGCATCTCGGCCGTAGGCACCCTCATGATGTCGCGCTCGATGACGGCGAAGTCTCGGTTCTGTCGAAGCGTCTCGCAGCAGTCGCGGTCGAACTCGACCGCGACCTTCGTCCCGAAGCCCGCAGCCTCGAAGCCGTAGTCCATTCCTCCTGCGCCCGAGAACAGGCTGATTGCGTTCTTCATGGGGAGGGCTCGTACCACGGGGGGCTGACATTCTGTCGAGCGCGCTTGACCCATCCGCGAAGTTCAGCACGATCGGATGATGGAGCGATTCCCTCGAGTTCAGGGCCACGCCAACGTCGCCGCGACGACTGCCGCCCTGGAAGGCTCAGGCTGCAAGGTCCTCAAGGCACCCGTGCCAACCTCGGCTCCGTATGAGTACGAGGTTGAAACGCCAACTGGCGAGCGACTCGCGCTGGTGTGCTACGCGTTCACCGCGAACAAGTACCGCCAGAACGGGCGACCGACCGACGAGCACCGCTTGCAGGTGAAGTACGGCAGCGATTTCACACGACCGTACGACCTCTATCTCGACCCTTCACGGCGCAAGCTGACGTTGATGTTCGGGGTTCACCACGAAGCAGGGCTGTTCGTTGCAGTGGACCCAACTCTTCACAGTCCCACGTGGTTCTCGTCGTCGATTGAGTTCAAGGACGAGCACGTCGCGGAAGCGCAGAGGACTGGATGGAACGGCTGGGAGCGAGAGCGCCGGCGCGGACGGCGGCGCTTCATGCCGAACGAGAGCTTGAGCACCGAGGCGCTCCTCGGCTTCACACCAAAGAACTTCCTCCGCTACATCGAGTTGGAGCGTGCCGCTTCTGGTCTCGACACTGGCCACCGGCTCCTGGCCATCGACAAGATGCGAAGATGGAGCAGGACGGGTCCGCACCCTCTGGAGCTCACTTTGGGCCTCTCTGCCAAGGAGATACTTGACGTCCTGAACGGAAGCTTTCGACTACTCGTCGCGGTCCGAGGGAGCGTTGCGGAGCGTCATCTCCTCCAACAGCTTCAAGCCACCCGTGACATATCCGACGTGCGCCAGCTCGACTCGGACGGACAGCCGGACTTTGAGCTTCGCTATCGCACGAAGCGGTTTCGAATCGAGTGCAAGAACGTCCTGCGCCGACTGCAGAAGGACCGGATCCCCAGACTCGACTTCCAGAAGACGCGCGCTTCCAAGAAGGACCCGTGCAGTCGGTACTACCGCCGGGACCAGTTCGAAGTTCTCGCCGCGTGCCTTCACCCGGTTCTCGAACGCTGGGAGTTCGAGTTTGCCCCGACCCGTGCTTTGCCCGACCACGCCCGGTGCGAAGACAGAATCAC
Organism: Myxococcaceae bacterium; assembly: GCA_044352295.1. Taxonomy (GTDB): domain Bacteria; phylum Myxococcota; class Myxococcia; order Myxococcales; family Myxococcaceae; genus Xiheimicrobium. Next base: position 45,278 of record JBILEB010000032.1, on the reverse strand, counting down.
GGACAAGCTCTTGGTGGCTGGTTCCCACTGGAAGCCGCGGCTGACCGACGTTCTCGATGAACTCGTTGACCGCTGACCCGACTGCTCACGACGCCCAGGTGATCTCCCATTCGGTCAACTCGCCCTTCACCATCACCTCGACCACCTCGCCGACCTTCTTCCCGATGAGCGCCTTCCCCAACGGAGACCCCGGCGTCACCACGTGCAGAAACCCATCTCCATCGGGGCCGGTGAGCTCTTCGCCAGCTCCCGCAGGCGCGACGAACAGCGTCTTCCCCGCCTCGCCGTCCTCGACCTCGACGAGGGCGCCCAGGCCGATCCGCTCGCCGCGCTTCATCATCGACGGCTTGAAGTCCGCCGCCGCGGCCCACGCGGCCTCGGCCTGCTCGAGTCGGGTGCGGGCGGCCTGCGCGACGTTCACCGCGCGCGGTGCGCCCGACTTCGCGTCCAGCCGCGCGTCTTCGTCGTACCGCCGCGCCTGCTCATAGGTCGCCCGCAACTTCTGCTGGAGCTGCGAGGCCAGGAAGGTCTTGTCCATGCCTCAACGGTAGCGGCGGAACGCGGCCGCTCAAGAAACCAGCCCTCACCCCAGCAGCTTGCGGAACAGCTCGAGCGACACCGTGTACGGCGGGTAGCGCACCTTGAGATCCAGCGCCCACGGCTTCTTCACCACCGTCTTGTGGTGGGTGAACGCGTCGAAGCTCGCCTTGCCGTGGTAGCTGCCCATGCCCGACGGTCCGACGCCGCCGAACGGCATGCCCGAGGCGATGTGCAGCAGCACGTCATTCACCATCGCGCCGCCGCTCGAGGTCTTCGAGAGGATGCGGTCGGCCATCTCGGACGAGCTGGTGAACGCGTACAGCGCCAGGGGCTTGGGCCGCGCGCGCACGAAGTCGATGGCCTCGTCCATCGAGCCCACCTCGACCACCGGGAGAATGGGGCCGAAGATCTCCTCGTTCATCAAGGGTGACTTCAGGTCCACGTCCACCACCACCGTCGGCTCGAAGTACTTCTGGGCTTCGTCGGTGCGGCCGCCGAAGGCCACCCGGCCGCCCTTCACCAGCGTCGTCAGCCGCTGCAGGTGCTTGGGCGAGATGATGCGGGAGTAGTCGCGGCTCTGCTTCGGGTCGTCTCCGTAGAAGCCCTTCACGGCCTGCTGGCAGGCATCGACGAAGCGCTGCTTCACGTCCTTGTGCACGAGCGCGTAGTCGGGGCCGATGCACGTCTGCCCGGCGTTGTACGTCTTGCCCCACATGATGCGGCGCGCGGTCGTCTCGAGGTCGGCGTCGCGATCGATGAGGCACGGTGACTTGCCGCCCAGCTCGAGGATGACGGGCGTGAGGTGCTTCGAGGCGGCTTCCATCACGATCTGCCCCACGCGCGTGGAGCCGGTGAAGAAGATGACGTCCCACTTCTCGGCGAGGAGCTGCTGGCTCGTCTCGGGCCCGCCGTGCACCACCGTCACGTAGCCGTCGTCACCGAACGCGTGGCGGAGCACCTTCTCGAGGACGGCCGAGGTGGCGGGCGCGAGCTCCGAGGGCTTGAGCACGAGGTTGCAGCCGGCTGCGATGGCGCCGACGAGGGGGGAGGTGCCGAGCTGGAAGGGGTAGTTCCACGGGCTGATGATGAGCGCGGTGCCCAGCGGCTCGGGCACCTGCATGCCGGTGCCGGGCCAGAACGTCATCGGCAGGCGCCGGCCGGTCGGCTTCATCCAGTCCTTCAGGTGTTTGAGCGCGTGTTTGAGGTCGACGTACACGAGCCCCACTTCGGCGGGGTACGCCTCGTAGACCGACTTGCCGAGATCGGCCTTGAGCGCCTCGAACACCTCGGGCTCGTGCTGCCGCATGCTGGCCTCGAGCGCGCGCAGGCGGTCACGTCGGAACTCGTACGGACGCGTCACGTCGGTGCGGAAGTACGTGCGCGCCTTCTCGGCGATGGCGGGCACGGGGTTCAACCGAATCGGGTCTCGCATGGCGGTGGAACGTATCCGCTTCGGTGTGAGGTTGCATGAGCGCGGGACGACCAGGAGCGTCGGCAGACTGCAACTCGGGACCCAGGGCGGCCCGCCATTCCCCGAATGACCTGAGCGTCCATCGAAACGATGTGGAGTGGCATCGAACTGATGGTCGTGCGTCACGAGAGGCCAGCCACCACGCGGCGACGGAGGTGGCCCACGCCATGCTGTGACGGTCTCGCATGCGAACGAGGTCCATCGTCCTGCTGGGCTGGCTCATGGCCTCGCACCTGCTCTCTGCCTGTGCGGGTCACCTGCGGGACGGGGTCTATTCACGCGGCGAGGTGCGCTATCGAATCGGGCCGCTGCCGCCGGCATGGACCGCCGTGGGCCTCGAGGGGAATGACGTCGCGTTCTTCGAGTCGACCTCGGGTCACTCCCTGGCGGTGAACGCCACCTGTGAGGGCTTCGACGACCCACCGCTCGAGGTGCTCACCCGCCACCTCCTCATGGGCTTCACCCAGCGCGTCACCATTCTCGAGACGACCCTCCTGCTGGACGGCCGGGCCGCGCTCCGAAGTCACGTCAGCGCCACCCTCGATGGAGTGCCGGTGGAGTTGGTGCTGGTGGTGTTGAAGAAGAACGGCTGTGTCTACGACTTCACCTTGCTGGCCCCGCCTGGGCAGCTCGCGCCTGCGTTGCCCACCTTCGACGCCCTGCTGGCCACCTTTCATGTGGCGGTCCGGACGTGAAGCCGCACCCAGGCCTCGCGCAGGTCGGTGGCATGGCGTTGATGTTCGGCCGGACGCTGGCGACGAGCGTTCAACGGCCCGTCGCGGTGAACTCCATCGCACGACAGATCGAAGCGCTGGGCGTTCGCTCCCTGTCGATCGCCACCATCACAGCCATCTTCGTGGGCCTGGTCATTTCGATACAGTTCGCCTTCTTCCTCGAACGCTTCGGCATGCAGGACAGCGTCGGCAAGGTGGTGGTGCTGACGCTCTTCCGCGAGCTGGCGCCCGTGCTGACCGCGCTCACGGTCGGCGCGCGTATCGGCTCGGGCATCACCGCCGAGCTCGGCTCGATGAAGGTGACCGAGCAAATCGACGCCATTCGCATGCTGGGGGCCGACCCCTTCAAGAAGCTCGTCTACCCCCGCATCTGGGCGTGCGCGGTCGTGCTCCCGGCGCTCACGGTGCTGTCCGACCTGGTGGGCCTCGTGTCGGGTGCGCTCGTCGTGTGGCTGCAATACGGCATCAGCATGCGCGCCTTCCTCGAATCGGCGATCGAGGCGGCCGAGGTGCTCGACTTCACGTCCGGGGTCTTCAAGGCGGTGGTGTTCGGGCTCCTCATCGGCACGGTGGGCTGCTTCAAGGGCTTCACCGTGACCGGTGGGACCGAAGGCGTGGGCGTCGCCACCACCCAGACCGTCGCGGTGACGGCCGTCGGCGTGTGTGTGTCCGACTTCCTCCTCACCAAGCTGCTGCTGGCCTTTGGCTGAAGGCGGAAAGGAACACCATGGCGACCGAGCCGCAGCAGCTCCGCGTGCAAGTGCCCATCGACAAGGACCGTCGCGCCGCCGTGCGCGCGGGGCTCTTCATCGTGGTGGCCTTCGGCCTCGCGGTGCTGGTCTTCGTCATCCTCGGCAACGCCAGCAGGTTGTTCGAGCGGAGCACGGACTACGTGGCGCACTTCGACGACGTCGAGGGGCTCAAGCTCGATTCGCCGGTGCGGCTGGGTGGACTCACGGTCGGATCGGTCAAGGAGATCTCGTTCTCGACCGGGCTGGGCGACACCCGGGTCCTGGTGAAGTTCGAGGTCTCCCGGGCCTTCTCCGAGCGGGTTCGCACCGACTCCATCGCGCGGGTCGGCAGTCGGGGCCTGTTGGGCGACAAGACCATCGACATCAGCGTCGGTTCAGCCGCGGGAACGCCGGTGCCGAGCGGCGGCGAGCTGCCCTCGGGCGTCGGTGGAGACATCACGTCGATGCTGCGGGCCTCCACCGAAGTGGTCAACAACGTGGTGACCATCTCGAACGACCTTCGCAGGGCGGTCGGCTCCTTCACGACGCCGGAGGTGCGAGGACAGATCACCAGCGCGGTCGAGAATCTCAGCGAGATCCTCCAGACCGTCTCCACCGGGAAGGGAGCGCTGCACACCCTCATCTACGAGCCCCAGTCGGGGACGGACCTGCGCGCCTTCATGGGTGACGCCCGCTCCGTGGCGCACCGCCTCGACGGGTCGATGATCCGGGTCGACGCGATCCTGCGGGAGATCGAGCAGGGCAACGGCACGGCGCATGCGCTGCTCTACGGCCCCGAGGGTCGCCGGGCGCTGCAGGAACTCGGCACGACGGCCGGTGAGGTGACCGAGCTCATCCGCCAGGTGCGGACCTCGAAGAACGCCGCGGCCCATGAGTTGCTCTTCGGGGAGTCTCGCGAGCTCATCGAAGATCTCGCGAAGTCGGCGGTCAGCTTGAAGAACATCACCGCTCGCATCGACCGCGGAGACGGCTCCCTCGGCGCGTTGATCAGCGATCCCACCGCGTACGAAGACCTCAAGACGATTCTCGGGAACGTGAAGCGGAACCGGATCCTGCGCGAGCTGGTGCGGGCGACGATCTCCAACCGCGCCGAGTACACCAACACCGGGAAGCCGGTGGCGCCCCTCACTCCGGAGCAGGCTCCGTGAGCCGGCTGTCTGGCCCCAGGGTGACGCAAGCCTTCCGTCGGCCGCAGCGGGGCGAGGCCCTCATTCGCTTCGAGGGCCTGAACAAGGCCTTCGGCTCGAAGGTCGTCTTCGAGAACCTGAACCTCACGGTGAATGAGGGAGAGACGCTCAGCGTCATCGGCGGTTCGGGCTCCGGCAAGAGCGTGTTGCTCAAGTGTCTGGTGGGCCTCGAGACGCCCGATGCAGGTCGGATCTACTTCGAGAACCAGGACCTGACGGGGTTCGGCGAGAAGGACTACCGCGCCGTCCGCAAGCGCATCGCGATGGTCTTTCAAGGGTCGGCGCTGTTCGACTCGATGACGGTGGGCGAGAACATCGCCTACCCGATTCAAGAGGCCCACCCTGAGCTGTCGCCTCGCGAGGTTCGGGAGCGCGTCAGCCGCCTGCTCGACCAGGTGAACCTGTCGGGGGCCGAGCCGACCCTGACCTCGGAGCTGTCTGGCGGCATGCGCAAGCGGGTGGGCCTGGCGAGGGCCATCGCGAATGAGCCAGACGTCATCCTGTGGGACGAGCCGACCTCGGGGTTGGATCCCGTGAGCACGGTCGTGATCAACGAGCTCATCATGGACATGCACAAACAGCTGAAGTGCACCTCGGTCGTCGTGACCCATGACATGGCGAGCGCCGCGCGGATCTCGGACCGCATCGCGATGCTCGCGAACCACGCCATCATCGCCGTCGGGACGGTGGCCGAGATGGAGGCGTCGAGGCTCCCCGAGGTTCGCGCCTTCCTCGATGGACCTGCCTGAGCTGAGAGGGCGTGGCACGCGAAGGGGTCCCGAGGGTCCGACCTTCCTCGAAGTTGACGCGGTTGCCCGGTGCTTTGGGTAAACGACGGGCATGTCGCTGCGCCTGCGCCTCATCCCGTTGCTCCTGCTCGTCTCCGCCGCGGCGTGCACCAAACGAATCCCCAGCCCCACCGAAGCGCTCGACGCCGCGCTCGCCGACGTCGCCGATGGTGACGCGCGCGCCAGGGCCTGGGCGCTGGCGGGCCTGCACACCCTCTTCTCGGGAGGCACCCTCGACGCCGCCCGCACGCAGCTCGACACCGCCGTCCAGAAGGACGCGAACGACCCGTACGGGCTCTACGGGCAGCTCCTCCTCGCGCAGCGCCAGGCCCGCGGGGAGCGCGCCGTCACCATCGCGCTCGACCTCGTGGAGCGCGCGCCTTTGCACCCGCTCTCGGCCATCGCCGCGCGCATCGTGCTCGACCACGTCACCCTCGCCACCGTCATCGACGACGAGGTGCTGACGCGCGCGCCGGCGCTCGTTCAGAAAGAGACGCTCGCCGACACCGCCCACCTCCTTCGCGCCGGCCTGGCTGCCATCGCGGAAGCCCGGGGCGACGAGCCGCGCGTCACCTCGACGCTCGCGGACATGGGCGTGCCGACGAGCCTCACCGTGCTGGGGCCTTTCAGTCCGTGGCACGTCGTCTCGATGGCCGCTCCGACGAGCGTGGAGCGTGACGGCGTCATCCCCGAGTCGCTGAACGGGCCCTTCGGCGTGCTCACGCCCCGGGTGATGAAGGTGGCCGATGGACGTCTTTCCCTCGCCGGTGAGCCGCCGACGGGTGATGTGTACGTCTTCGCGGTCGACCTCACGGTGCCACGTCGCGGTCGCTACGTGCTGCGCACCATCACGAGCATGGACCACGTCGCCACGCTGGATGGAACCGAGCTGCTCTCCCGCCGCTCGTGGCAGCGCCCGGCGTCGTCCCTCACCACCCAGGCCGTCACCCTCACCGCGGGCACGCACCGGCTCCTCGTGCGCGCGACGAAGGAGGACCAGGCCGGGCACTTTCAGCTCGCCGTCCAGCGACTCGACGGACAGCCCGCGGACGTGACGTTCGCACCGGCGCTCGGCGGTCCTCCGGCGTGGGGCGGGGACCTCAATCGTCTCGACGGCGAAGACGGCCTCATGCCACGCGCGAAGGATGTTCACGCCGCGCTCGCTGACGAGGCCTCCGATGCGCTCGCCCGGCTCATCGCCACCCGAGATGGCCTGGGCCGTGACCGCGATGGCGCGCGCGAGCTCCTCGACGGCGGCGCGCCGGCCCTCAACGGACCGATGGTGAAGCTGCTCCGCGCGGAGCTCGACCTCTCCGACCGGTTCCTGGCGCCGAAGGTGGCGACCGGCCGCGCCGCGCGAGACCTCGACGCTGCCTTGTCGAAAGACGAAGGCCTCGTCGCCGCGCGCCTGCTCTCCGCGCAGCTCGCGCTCGATGACGGCCGGCAGACCGACGCGCTCGACCTCGTCCGCAAGGCCCGCGCCAGCCACACGCCGCCGTCGGCCCCGGTGCTGTGGCTGCAGGCCCGCATCGAGCTCGCGCTCGGCCTCGAAGCCCAGGCCGTGCTGACGGCGCGCGAGACGCAGGCGGCCTGGGCCGGGCACTGCGAGGCGCTCCAGCTCGAGTACGACGTGGCGCGGCGGCGTGACGCGGTGGCCGAGTCCGATGCCCTGCTCGAGCGCGCGAAGCACTGCCCCAACGCGGCCTGGCGCACGGCCGAGCATGAGAAGACGCGGGGCCGCCTCGAGGCGGTCGTGACGACGTGGCGCGCTCAGCTGAAGCGCGACGACACGCAGCTCCAGGTGGCCGGCTCGCTGGCGAGCGCGCTCACCTCCCTGGCCCGCTTCGACGAGGCGGTGGCGACGCTCGAAGGCATGACGAAGACGTGGCCGCGCAACGCCCAGGTGCTCAAGCAGCTCGCCGACGTCCACGAGCAGGCAGGCCGCCCGAAGGAGGCGCTCGCGGTCCGCGAGAAGGCGCTCGCGCTCGACGGGGCCGATCTGCCGCTGCGCCGCGCGGTGGGGCGCGCGAAGACGGGCAAGGAGCTGCTCGAGGAATGGGCCATCTCCACCGAGGCTGCGCTGAAGGCCTACGAGGCCGCGCCAGGCGTCGAGGACGCGACGGCCGCCTTCCTGCTCGACGCCGCCGCCATTCAGGCCTTCTCCGACGGCACGCAGGTCGACCGCGTGCACATCATGCAGAAGGCGCTCGACCAGTCCGGCGTGCAGGAGGTGGCCGAGGTGCAGTTGCCGCAGGGCGCGGTGGTGCTCAAGCTGCGCACGCTCAAGCCCGACGGCCGCACCCTCGAGCCCGAGAGCATCGACGGGAAGGACACGGTGAGCCTCCCCGGCGTCCAGGTGGGCGACGTGGTGGAATATGAGTACCTGTTGGCGCACCCGACGCGCGGGCCCGCTCAGAGCGGCTTCACCGCGTCGAACTTCTACTTCCAGGTCGCCAAGCACCCGAACAACTGGAGCACCTACACCGTCATCGCGCCGAAGGGCTCGGCGATGGCCGTCGACGCGCACCACCTCGAGCGCGTGGCGCCGGTGAAGGTGGAGGGCGACCGCGAGGTGTTCTTCCACGAAGAGAAGCGGGTGCCGCCGTACATCCCCGAGCCGATGGGGCCGCCGTCGGGCACCGAGTGGTTGCCCTTCGTCTCGGTGGGCGCCGGCCAGCGCGGCAACGAGGGCGTGATGACGGCCTACGCCGACGCGTTCCTCGAGCGGGGCGTCATCACGCACGAGGTGGAGGCGTTCGCGCGCGCGGCGGCGGGCGAGGCGAAGGGGCTCGACGCGGTGCGCGCGGTGTACGCGGCGGTGATGAAGAAGCTGTCCGGGCGGGACGCGGGGTTCTCGATGTCGGCGGCCGCCAGCGTGGGGCAGGACCGGGGCAGCCGCACCTGGTTGCTCCACGCGGCGCTGACGGCGCTCGGCTTCGACACGCGGCTGGTGGCGGTGCGCGGCTTCACGGCCGACCCGGCGCCGTACGTCTTCCCCAACGAGTCGTTGTTTCCCTACGTGTGTCTGCGCGTGATGGTCGACGGAAAGCCGGTGTGGCTCGACGCGATGGTGCGCTTCGCCCCGTTCGGAGAGCTGCCCGAGTTCGCGCTCGGTGAGCGGGAGGCGTGGGTGTTGCCAAGGCCCGGTGAGGCGCCAGAGCGCACCGTGACGCCGCCGCGCACGACGCAGCCAGGGAAGACCGTCGTCCTCGAGGCCTCGCTCGACGAAGCGGGCGTCCTGACGGGCGAGGGCGTCGAGACGTACGCCGGCTACGAGGCGGCCCAGCTCGCCGAGGCGCTGGAGCAACTGTCACCCGACCAACGCAAGCAGGCCCTGGAGCAGGCGCTGTCGCGCATGTTCGGTGGCGCCGACCTCGAGCAGGTCGACGTCGACGCGCCGCGCGAGGTGGGCGCCTCGGTGAAGGTGTCGTACCGCTTCACCGCGAGCCGCTTCGCCCGCAGAGACGGCAACACCCTGGTGCTGGGCGCGCTGACGTTCCCGTGGAACCTCGGGCGCCGCTACCTCGTGCTGGGCCAGCGGGTGACGCCGCTGTTCCTCGACTCGAGCGAGGCCACGCGCGCCACCGTGACGTTGACGGTGCCCGAGGGCTATCGGCTCAAGGACGGTGGCGGCGAGGCGAAGACGTCGTGCGCGTATGGCCGCTTCGTGCGCAAGGAGACGCAGGCCGGCCGCGTCATCACCGTCGAGGAAGAGGCCCAGGTGTCGCAGGCGCGCGTGCCAGTGAAGGACTACGAGGCGTTCGGCCAATTCGCTGGCGAGGCCGACCTGCTGCAGCTGCGCGACGTGCTGCTGGTGAAGTGACGTTCAGCCGCCGTACGCGTCGCGCACCCGGCGTTCGAGCGCGAGCGAGGTGCGAAAGAAGCGGGCCTCGAGCCGCTCCAGCTTCGGGAACGCGTCGCGCCGGGTGAGCAACACCTGGGCCGACGCCTCGTCGATGGTCAACACCGACAACCGCTCGAGGCTCGCCCCGAACGGCGCGTCGGCGACGGCCTCGAACAGCTGTGACGTCACCCAGGCCTCGAGGCTCAGCCGGCGCAGTCCGGGGGCGCGCACGTCTTCCCGCAACCACCGCGTCAGCGCCGGCTGCGTCTCGGGCCGCACGCGCAGGTGGAGCTCCCGCAGCGCTGGCGCGGTGAGGGGGCCGAGGCGGCACGGCGGCGCGCCGTCCCAGTCCGACACCCGGGCCGTCAGGGACTCGAGCGCCGTCGACGACAGCGGCGGCAGTGACGTCAGGCCCAAGAGGCGGGCGAGCCGAACACGGGGCAGGTGCTCCAGCAGGCCCTCGGTGCGAAGCACGTCGGCCGTGAGGTGGGCCGTCAACTCCAATCGGCGCAGGGGCGGCTGCCGCGCGCGAAGCACCTCGAGCACGCGCGAGGCGGCCCAGGACTCCCCCGGGAGCCGCACCGTCAACTCGCTCACCGCGCAGGCCAGCGGCGACGCCAGCACCGCGTCGAGGTCGGCCGGGTTGAAGCGGGGTGGCTCCTGCTCGAGCTCGAGCGTCACGCCGCGCAGGTGGCCGAACGCCCAGTCCGCCGCCAGCGCGCCCGCGTCGAGAATGGCCCAGAAGGCCGGCGAGGCGAGGTGCTTGCGGTGTTTGTCGCGCAGTTGCCGCTCGGCGCGCGCCTTCTTCCCTTGCGCCAGCGCGATGAGGCGGCCCCGCACGTCGCCCCGGCCCTGCAGCAGGTCGGCGTACACGGCCCACCGCTCGGCGTCGTCCGGCGCGTCCCGCAGCGCTTCGATGCAGGCGTCTTCCGTCACCGGCCTATTCTTCGGGCGGTACGTCGCGCTCGCCACACCCTTCGCTGTCGCCCAGCTTGCACGCGCGCGCGAAGGCCTTCTCGGCGTTGCGGTCGTCCTTCTGCTTGCGGAAGGCCCGGCCCAGGTTGGTGCACGCCGCCGCGTAGCCGCCCTTGCAGGCCTTCGCCCAGAGCGTCATCGCACCCTCGAGCGAGGTCGCCACCGTGGCGTTGCCGAGCTGGTTGCAGCCGGACGCCGAGCCGCCGTCGCATGCTTTCTTGAACAGCGCCGCGGCCTTCGGGAGGTCCTTCGCCCCGAGCTCGCCTTGCGCATGCATCGCGCCCAACGAGCCACAGGCGAACGCGTCACCGGCATCGCACGCCTGCTGGAACAGCGCGCCGGCCTTCTTCACGTCGCGCGGCACGCCCTCGCCGTCCCAGAAGAACGTGGCGAGGTTCGCGCAGCCCATGGCGTCGTTGCCGGCGCAGGCCTTCTCGAAGAGGGCGATGGCTTCCTTCACCGTCTTCGCGTCGCGGCTGGCCTCGACGAGCCGGAAGCCAAGCTTGGCGCAGGCGCGGGCCTCCTTGACGTGACAGGCCACGCGGTAGCGGGAGAGCGCTTCCTCCCGGCAGCCCGGGCTCGTCAGCAACGCCTCCGCCGACGGCACACAGCCCTTCGGCTCCTTCTCGGTGCAGACGAGCTTCACGTCCTTCGCCGCGGGACATGGCCAGGCCGCCACCACGCACGCGACGAGGAGCCCTGTCATCCGTTGTCCACCACGAACTCGACGCGGCGGTTGTTCTCGCGGCCCTTGTCGGTGGCGTTGGTGTCGGCGGGTTTGTCGGGCCCGACGCCCTGCGCGCTCAGCCGCTCGCCGTCGACGCCCTTGCTGGTGAGGAACTTCTTCACCGCTTCGGCGCGGCCCTGCGACAGCTTCAGGTTCTGCTCGCGCTTGCCCTTGTCGTCGGTGTGGCCCTCGACGCGCACCTTGCGGATCTCGGGGTGCGCGGCCAGCACGCTCGCCACCTGCGTCAAGAGCGGCCACGACTTCGGGAGGATGGTGGATTTGCCGGTGGCGAAGAACACCTTCTCGAGGATGACGAGCTTGTCGGCGGTGATGATGACGAGCTGCTTCACCTTCTTCGGGCAGCCCTGGTTGTCCTTCTCGCCCTTCACGGTGGGGCAGTTGTCGAGGCGGTCCACCACCTCGTCACCGTCGCCGTCGCGGTCGGGACAGCCTTTGAGCTCGGCGACGCCCTTCTCTGCAGGACACACGTCGACCTTGTCTTCGATGCCGTCGCCATCGCCATCGCGCACGGGGCAGCCCTTGCGCTCGACGAGGCCCTTCTCCTTCGGGCAGGCGTCGTTCGGGTCCGGCACGCCATCGCCATCGCTGTCGGGCGGCGGGCAGCCCTTGAAGGCCGACTCGCCGGCCACCTTCGGGCACGCGTCGACGAGGTCGAAGACGCCATCACCATCGGTGTCGGTGTCGGGACAGCCTTTGCGCGCCGAGAGGCCCTTCTTCTCGGGGCAGGCGTCGGCGCCGTTACGAACTCCGTCTGCGTCACGGTCGAGCTCGGGGCACTCGGAGAGCAGGTACGGCTGCCCCTCGACGCAGACCGCCTTCGGCGCAGCCTTCTCGGCGAACGACGGCGCCCACGTCACCCCGAGCATCGCGCGGAAGGCCGGCGTGCCGGGCGTGCGGCCGAAGCCGGGGCCGCCCATCGCGAAGATCTCGAGCTGGTCGCCTTCCAGGAAACTGGCGCGGATTCCGGCGAGCAGCTCGGCGCTGGCCCCGGTGCGGGTGAAGGGCACGAGGCCACGAAGGCCGAGCTCGCCACGAATGAAGCTGAGCTGCCGGGTCGTCGACGCCACCACGCCCCAGGTGAACTGACTGCCCACCTCGTCCGACACCGAGGCGCTCGTCGGTGACAGGACTGCCTGGCCACGCACCGTCGCGCCGAGCTCCGCGCCCACACGAACCGGGCCGAACGAATAGCCCGCGCCGAGGCGTGGAATGAAGGCCAGGCCCAGCCCCGGGTCGCGGGTCAACGCGGCGGCCGTGCCGAGCGGAAAGGTGACACCGAGGGTGAGGCCGAGGTCGAGCGGCTGCTGGCGGTCTTGCCGCAGGAATGCCACGCGCCCCTGGAGCAACGGCGCTCCCAGCCCGGCCGTGGACACCCCCGAGACGCCCAGGTTCGCCAGGTCATCACCGCGCTGAAAGGCCACCACCGGCAGTTGGACCCCGACTTCGAGCCAATCGAAGATGCCGTAGGCGCCGACGAGGTGAGCGGTGACGCGGTTGCCGACGAGCGCGCCGGCCCGCGTGCCGTTGACGGTGAAGACGAGCGGGTCATGGGCATAGTGCCCCGCCAGTGACAGCCGCAGCCGCTTCGCGTCGAGCAGGTCGCCCGAGCCCATCGTCATCGTCTCGCGGGCGCCGGGGTTGAAGGTGAAGCGCTCCAGCTCGAAGCCCGGAATCGGACTCGATTGGGCCGAGGCCAGGGTCGAGGCCAGCAACGCCAGTGTGCAGCCAGAGCGGATGATTTGAGTCGTCATGAAGTCTCCCGGCGCGGGTTCTACCTGCGGGAGGGGGCGAGGGCGACAGTCGTCATTGAGGATGAGCGTCACTGACCTGCTGGTGAACCGCGCCACGTGTCCTGGGCGAGTCGACGCCTCACGGCAGCCTGAACCACTGCGGCGACCGGGGCGGCATCGCGATGGGCCACGGCGTGAGGTTCTGCGCGGTGAGGGCGGTCTGGGCGCTGCCGAAGAGGTACTCCAAGACGGGCCCGGGACGGACGCCGCGCCGAGGTCGCCCAGGCCGTCTCGGGGTTGGCGTCCACGAAGAGCGGCAACAGGAGAATGCCTGTGACGGTGCTCGTCGCGGGCCCGTGGAAGAAGGTCGACCTCGGTCCACTCCTCGCGCGCCTCGACCGGCTCTCTGTGCCGGTGACCAAGGACTGAAGCCGCCGAGAGGTGAACCCCGAGCCGGCTTCGTGCGATACCGCGCCGTCACCTGTCAGGAGCCCCGATGCGCCGACTTCTTCTTCCCGTCGTTCTCCTCTCCGCGTGGGCGGCGTGTCAGTGCGGGCCGGGCAACCTCTGCGAGTCGACGCGCTGCGGGCCAGGCCTGACGTGTGACGCGCGGAGCGGTCGCTGTGTCTCCACGGGAACGCCGCCAGACTTGACCCCCACCGGAGGCTCCGGCGGCATGGGCGCGGCCGGCGGGAGCGCGGGAGGGCTCGGGACGGCTGGTGGCGACGCGGAGGATGGCGGCGTCGACTGCCCGATGACGTGCGCGGGCCAGACGCCGGTGTGCGACCGCAGCCAGGGCCGGTGTGTGGCGTGTACGGCGAGGGCGGGGTGTTCCGGCGCGACGCCCATGTGCAACCGGTTGTGGCAGGGCGGGGTGGGCCGGTGCCAGGTGTGCCTCGACGACAACAGCGGCTGCTCGGGGCCAACGCCGTTCTGCGACGTCACCATCCCTCCGGTCGGGGGCTGCATCGGCTGCCGCAACGCCGCCGACTGCACGACGCCCGGCACCACCTGCGACAGCTTCGCCACGCGAACGTGCGTGGTGGACGACGGTGGCTTTGGTGGTGGTGGCGCGGGTGGAGGCTCCGGCGGCCCCGTCACCTTCAGCGATGGCGGCGTCACCGCACGATGTCTGCCGGGTGGTCCGCCTCCGTCGATGGCGTGCACCTCCGAGTGCCCGCGCGGCTTCGTGTGCCAGGGCGGGCGGTGCGTGCTGCGGGGCTCCAGCGGGCCGGTGCAGGTGACGTTGCGGTTCCCCAACCCCGAAGACCTCGACCTGTATGTCGTGGAGCCGCTCCCCGCTGGCGGCGCCTGCGAGATCTTCTACGGCCAGCCCAACGTCGACGCGGGCCCGCCGCCGATTCCGCTCCCGTTCCCGGTTCCCCAGCCGCCGCGATGTGGCGCGAAGGGCTGGCTCGACCTCGACTCGAACGCCGCGTGCCGCATCGACAACGTGAACGTCGAGAACATCATCTACTCCCCGGGCCTGACGCCGACCTCGGGCACCTACGTGGTGCGGGTGAATTACTTCCAGAATTGCAGCGCGCGTTCGCCAGTGCCGTACGAGGTCGAGGTGCGCGCGAACGGACAGACGCGGTTCTATTGCGGCTCGTTCACGCCAGGCATGGCGAGCGGCGGGGCCCTGGGCGCGGGGCGGGTGGTGGCGACCTTCACCCTCCCCTGACGTTCACTCCGCCCCTGAAGGTGGGCTCGCGCCTCTCGAGGAACGCCGAGTTCCACAGCGCTACGGTGGCCAGGCGCTCCTTCGCCACGGCCTCGGAGCGTGCGTTCATCACCTCCTTGATGCCCGCCACCACCAGCGGCGAGTGCGGCTTGCGTGACGGAGACGGTGGCGAACGTCAGGTCCGAGGAGTCGATGCCCGGCCTCACACCACGCCGAGGCGCCGCCGTCAGCCCTTGAACGCCCGCACGTTGCGGTCGATGCCCTCGCTGATCTGCTCCAGCGGCAGGTCGTTCTCGTCGTCGCCGAAGGGGTCTTCGATCTCGACGCCAATCTCCTCGATGCCGAAGAGGATGTACGAGACGAGACCCACTACCAGCAGGTTCCACCACCCGAAGGTGGGCAACAGCGCCAGCGGCAGGGTGCCGCAGTAGATGAGGAGCGCCCGCCGCAGGTGCACCACGTACGCGAACGGCAGCGGCGTCTTGTGAATGCGCTCGCACGCGCCGATGCAGTCGACGAGCAGGTGGCAGTCCTGGTCGAGCGCCGTGAAGACGATGTCACTCACCTGGCCTGCGCGGTGGGCGTGCTTGAACTGCTCCGACAGCGCGGTGCAGATGGCCAGCGGCGGGTGCGACTTCGCCAGCGGCCGGGTGGAGTCGTCCGGGCCGAACAGCTCCGGCGCGCTCCATTGGGTGTTGCGCAGCAGGTGCGTGGCCGCCGGCGGGAACGCGCGCACCAGGCGCAGGACCGTCTCGAGGCGCTCGGGCGTGTCCGACAGGTGCACCACCGCGGCGCGCGCCATGTTGCGGCACGTGTTGACGATGGAGCCCCACAGCTTCCGGCCTTCCCACCAGCGGTCGTACGAGGCGTTGGTGCGGAAGACGAGGAGCAGGCCCAGCGCCGTCGACACGATGCCGTGCACGCCCAGGACGCCGGGCACCGAGAGCGGAAGGACCTGGAAGTGCACCACCGTCAGCACCGCCGCCAGCACCGTCACCGAGAGCGAGCGCAGCGCGATGACCCGCAGCATCGAGCCGCGCACCGCGAAGAAGGTCGAGCTCCAGATGTGTGGGTCGTACTTGATGAGCCGCGCCACGCCGTGGTTCCCCTCGATGGTGGGGCCTGCGGGCCCCCAGGCACGTGCATCATATCCGCGCCGGAGCGGTGGCGTGTGGCAGACGCGAGGGGAGGGTCGTCCGGGGGCCTCGTACGCCAACCGCGCCTGCAGGGACGAAGTCGATCCCCGAGGCGCCAAGCGCGTCGAGCCTCGCGGCCTCCCTGGTGCGGAGGACCAGCGACCCACCAGCGCGAACGGGATGTCGTTTCAGGCCGCGCGGGACAGGCGGACCGGCGCCTCACTCGGCACTGCCTGAAGGACGACGACCATCAGCGATGCGCCCAGCGCGTCGTGCTTCGCGGCCTCCATGGTGTGGAGGACAAGCGACTCACCAGCGCGAACCAGATGGGTTTCAGGCCGCGCGCGACACGCGGACCGGCGTCTCACTCGGCACGGCCTGAAGGACGACGTCCATCCCCGAGGCGCCGAGCGCGTCGAGCTTCGCCGCCTCGTCCACGGTGAGAAAGACGGAGCGGCTCACCGGCGCACGGCCCGGCCCCGCGTGCACGTTGCCCACCGTGAGGCGTCCATCGGGCAGGCCGTGCGCTCGCGCCCGCACCGCGCCCTCGACGTCGCGGAAGAGGATGAGGGTCGGCACCGCGTCGGCCGACAGCGCGCGGGCGTCGAGCGCCTCGACGGTGGTGTGGAGCACCTCGACGGACTCCGGCACGGCCAGGCCCATCGCGGCCTGCGCCATCGCGTCATTCGCGGTCACGTCATCGGCCACCACGAGCCTGCGCACGCGCAGATGCGGCACCCAGGCCTCGATGACCTGCCCATGAATCAATCGGTTGTCGATGCGGCTGAGGACAATCACGACGACACCCCGCGCTGCAGCCCCCACCAGCCCCGGCCCTTATGTCGTCACCAGACCCCGCCGCCACCGCAAAAGTTCACACGGGGCGGCCGTCAGTCCGGGCAGGCCTTCAGCTTTCGGGGAGGCGACCGCGCGTCAGGCGGCCGGGGCGCGGGCCCGCAGCACGTCACTGGCGCAGGTGATGTGCTTCTGCCCGTACTGGGCGAGCTGATGGGCGAGGTCGACCAGCGGCACCTGGCCCCGCAACGAGTTCGCCTTCAGCAGCATCGGCAGGTTGACGCCCGTCAGCACTTCGATGCGCACCTGCTGGCACAACGAGAGGCTCTGCGTGCAGGGGGAACCGCCGATGAGGTCAGCGAAGACGAGCACGCCTTCACCATCGTCGACGGACTTCACGGCGGACTTGAGCTGGGCGCGAATCTCGTCGGGGCTCGAGTGGGGCTCGACCGACATGGTGGCCACCCGGGGCAGCTCTCCGACGATCTGCCGCGCGGTGGCGACGAGCTCGTCGGCGAGACGACCATGCGATGCGACGACGAGACCGACCATGACTGCTCCGGCGGTTCTACAGCTTCGAGAACCCACACGAGATGTCCGCCACCCAACGCCCGACTTCGTGAAGCGCAGTATCGCTCCAATTTTCCGAAAGCAACAGCCAGCACCCGGCCGGTCGTCACGCGAGGCTGTCGGGCGCCATCAGTACCGACAGGAGAGCTGGTCCGAGGACGGCTGGGGCGACGCCGTGGTGGCATTGCCGACGCAGGCCTCGATGGCGTTGATGCGAATGCGGCCAAACCCGCCGCCGCCGCCACCACCGCCGCCGTTTCCTGTGCCGCCGTTCGCTCCGTTGGCGGCGCCCGTCATCCGAGCCCCACCACGGCCGCCGCTGCCGCCACCGCCACTGGGGGCGATGCCGCCAGGCGCCGGGGTTCCGCTGAAGAAGAACCCGGCGCCACCATCGGTCCCCAGTCCGCCCCCGGCCTCACCGCTGGCACCACCGCCACCGTTGGCCGCCAGATGTCCGGCCACCTCGATGCGACGGGCCTCGAGCAGAATCGCGCCCCCGGAGCCGCCGCCGCCCCCGCCGGGTCCCTCGGCCGCCTCAGCGTTTGCATTCCCGCCGATGCCTCCCATGCCAGACGACGAGACGCGCCCCCCGATCCGCATCGAGCCGGCGGCTGAAATCTGAACGGCGCCTCCCGCCCGTCCACCCGCGCCGGGGCCCTGGAGGCCGCCACCGTTTCCACCCGAGCAGCCGCCGCGGAGCGGAACGAGCAGGTCATTGCCCGTCACGGCCCCTGGCGTCCCGCCTGCGAGGGTGTTGGTGAACCCATTGCCGCCCGCGCCACCCACCGAGCCGAAGCCGCCACCGCCGCCGCCGCCCCGGGGACTGCCCGCGTTGGTGCCGCCATCGCCGCCGCGACTGCCCTGGCACAGCAGCACGTTGTTGCCGCCTGGCCCCGAGCTGCCCACGGGAGGCGCCGAGACGTCGAGGCCGCCGGCGATGTCGACGTCGCCCAACACGGCGAAGATGACGGGGTGGGAGGAACCCACGAAGCTCAGCACGCCGGCGTCTCCGATGCGGAGCGTGGGCGTCGAGAAGAGGACGGCGTCCATGCCGTTGGGTTGCGCGATGACCTGCTGGGCCGGCCGGGGCACTCCACAAGTCGTCGTGACCGTCACCGCCCCGTTGGTTGCGATGGTGAACGTGGTGGGGCAGTTGATGACGAGGGCGCCGCCGTCGGTCGTCACCAGCGCCGGGTCGAAGTTCGACGGGGTGAAGGGGAAGCGGTCGCACGCGCCGTTCGCCGTGCAGAACCCGCCGGGACACGGGGAGCCCGCGTCGAACAGGCGAAGGTTGCAGCCACCGTCGGCCAGACAGGTGTTCGACAGGAGCAGCTGGCACGCACCCGCCGCGCAGCTCGTCCTCGTGCCGGCCTGGCAGCTCCCCGCCTGGCACGTGTCGTTCACGGTGCAGGTGTCGTTGTCACTGCACGGGCTTCCGTTCGCGAGCGCGTCGAAGGCGCAGCCGCCGTCGGCTTCCACGCACTGGCCGATTTGCTGACGACAGGCGTTCCCTGCCTGCTGACACGCGACGGGCGTGCCTTCACAGCCGCCATCGGCGCGGCAGAGGTCGGTGGTGGTGCACAGGCGGTTGTCGTTGCACGTCGAGTTCGTCGCCGGCGTGTAGCGGCACGTGCCGCCGTCCTCCTGGCAGGCGCCCATCATCATGAAGCACGCGCTCGGGGGCATGGTGCAACTCACGGGCAGGCCGCTCCCGCAGGTGCCGCCGCTGCACACGTTCATCGTGGTGCAGGCCAGGCCGTCGGAGCACGCGCGCGTGTTGCAGTCGCCGTCGGCGCAGTCCGTGGCGTTGTCGCCGTCGTTGTCCATGCCGTCGTCGCAGACGGTCTCCATCGGCTGGACGCAGACGTTGCCCATGCACGTGCCGGTCGGGTTGCCGCCGCAGACGCGCATGTTGCAGTCGGGGTCGGCGCAGTCCGTCGGCGCGTCGAGGTCGTCGTTGACGCCGTTCTGGCAGTTGAGCTCGACGCAGGTGGTACCCTGGCACTGCGCGCCTCCGTCGAGGGTGCCGCAGAGTTGGTTGGTGCAGTTGGAGTCGAGGCAGTCGGCGGTGCCGTCGCAGTCCTCGTCCACGCCCCCGGCGCAGACCTCGGTCTTCCCCGGGGTGCGTCGGGCGTCGGTGTCGTCACAGTCGACGCCGACGGGACTGCCGTCGCCGTCCTGGTCGACGGGCCCGGCGTCGGGAACGCCTGCGTCGGGTGGAAGTCCCGCGTCGGGTGGAAGTCCCGCGTCGGGTGGAAGTCCTGCGTCGGGTGGAAGTCCCGCGTCGGGTGGAAGTCCCGCGTCGGGTGGAGGTCCTCCGTCGGGCATCACTCCGCCGTCGGGCTCGACACCGCCATCGGGGTCCACGCCCGCATCGGGAACGCCGCCGGCGTCGGCTGGTCCCGCATCGCCGGGCATGCCCCCATCGGCGAGCGTCCCGCCGTCGCCGCCGGCCGCCTCGAGCCGCAGGGTGTGCTGGCCGATGTCGCCGGTGGGGAAGCTGAACGTGCCCACCGCGCGCTCGGCCGGGACGGTCGGGTCGCACGCGCTGCCGACGCCTCCCACGGCCGTCACCGTCACCTCGGCCTCGCCCGGCCGGGCCTGAATGCCGACCCGCAGCGTCTCACCCACGAAGGGCCGGGTCTGTGCCATCCACTCGCCAGCCGTGCCCGAGACGCTCACCCGAACGCACGTCGACCGCGCGCCACCACGCTCGACGATGACGAGGAGGCCACTGCCTGCCGGCGGGGTCCCGCCGCACGCGGAGATCAGCAACAACGCCCCGAGCCACCTTCGGTGAGTCATGGCCCCATTGTGGGCCAGATCGCCCCGCTCTCACGAGTCAGGAAAGGTGGGTGATGGCTGCCGTGGGAGCTTGCGCCGCAGGGACTACTTCGTGCGCACCGGCCGGAAGCCGAGCGACTTCATGCTGCTGTCGACGGAGTAGCGCATGCGAAACGCGGGGCGCGTGGAGCGGAAGTTCTCGTAGAAGGACCCGCCCTTGATGATGCGGTCGCTCCCGGTGAGCTCGGTGCTGGTGCCCTTGACGATGGGGTCGGTCGCGTCAGCCTGGAGGTCGTCGTAGCCGTCCCACGTCCACTCCGAGACGTTGCCCCGCATGTCGAAGAGGCCCCAGGCGTTCGCCTTCTTCTTCGCGACGGGGTGCGCGGTGCCGTTCGAGTTCTCGGAGTACCACGCGGCCTCGTCGCGGTCGTTCACGCCCGAGCCCGTCTCACCCGCGCGCGCGGCGTACTCCCACTCGACCTGCGTCGGGAGCCGGTCGCCCTTGCAATCGAGCCCCCTGGGCCACTCGATGCTGGCCTTCTTGGAGTGTGAGGCGACGGACTGTGAACGACGGCCGATGCAACGTCACGCGCCAACGTGCAGCGCGGTGGACAGGACCGCTCCCCTGGGCGACGGTCGTCCCATGCTTCGTCCGGTCCACTTCTTCTCCGAAGGCCATCGTGTCGCCGCCCACCTCCGGGTGCCCGATGGGTTGGCTCCTGGAGACAAGCGCCCCGCCGTCATCTGCTGCCAGGGCTTCAGCCTGGTGAAAGAGGTGTGGCTGCCCCGGAACGCCGAGGCGCTCAACCGCGCGGGCTACGTGACGCTGCACCTGGACTACCGGACGTTTGGTGAAAGTGAAGGCCAGCCGCGCTGCCGGCTCGTGCCGCGCATGCAGGTCGAGGACGTGCGCAACGCGCTGACGTACCTGGAGACGGTGCCCGAGGTGGACGCCACGAAGCTCGGGCTGTTCGGCATCTCGCTGGGCGGCAGCGTGGCGGCGCAGGCGGCCGGAGAAGACGAGCGCGTGAAGGCCGTCGTCGCGGTGGCCTGCCCGTCGGATCTCGAGCGCGTGTGGAGCGCGTTTCCCGACTTCGCGAAGTTCCGCGCGAAGGTGCACGCCGCGCGGCAGAAGTACGTCGCGACCGGCGAGGTGTCGTATGTCGCGGTGCCGCGCATCCTCGGCTCGGACCCTGAGACCTGTGCGTTGCTGGTGGCGGATCAGCCGAACTACCCGACGTGGCGGCTGGAGATCACCTTCGAGTCGCTCTTCGACCTCTTCGAGTTCAAGCCCGACGAGGTGGCGGCCACGATTCGCGGCGCGGCGATGTTCCTCTATCCCGGCGACGACGCGATGATTGGGCGCTCCGAGATGATGAGCCTGTACGCGAAGGCGAAGTCGCCCAAGAAGCTCGTGGTGATGGACGGGGTGAAGCACCACGAGGTGTACAAAGAACAAAAGGGCTTCGACGCGGTGATGTCGCCGACGCTCGAGTGGTTGTCGACGTGGCTCCGCTGAAGCGTGGAGCCCCGGGTTGCGCGACTCGCGCTCACGGCCCCAGGCGCGGCGGCCCGTACGGTCCCTCCCGGGTGAGCGTCAGCCCGCCTTCGATGGGCCCTCCCTTGAAGGCGGCGGCCAGCTTTCGCGCGGTCGCCTCGTCGGTGTTCGCGCCCAGCGTCACCATGGCGCGGCCGCCGGTGATGGCCTCGCGCACCACCGGCGCCGACGTCACCACGCCATCGAGCACGATGAAGAGCCGCTGATTCACCATCGACGCGGTCAACTCGGAGAAGCGCGTCGCCGTGGGGCCATCGAAGGTGACGTTCACGGACCAGGCCCCCAGCCCTTCCGACTTGCTGGCCTTCGCGTCGAGTACGCGAGGCTCGAGGCAGCCGGTCTCGGAAACGTACGTGCGCCAGCCGCCGCCCGACTTCGCGCCCGCCATCACCTGCCGGCCAATGCCCGCGTCCATCGCGGCCCTGAGCTCCTTCGCGTCAGGGCCCACGGCCATGCACCGGGACGAGTCGAAGTCATCGGGCTCGCGCTCCACGACGGGGCCGGCGACCCCCCCGTCTTCGAGCTGCGGCGCCTGACAGCCTGCACCCGCCGGCTGCGCGGCCTCCTTGCAGAACTCGAGCTTCGCAGGCACCGACAACAGCGCCTTCACGGCCTCCACGTCGATGGGCGAGCCCGTGTCTGGCAAACGCACCGAGAGCTGGTCGCCGTCCTCACTCAACCGGGCGCGCACGTCGAGCTGCGCCAGGCGTCGCTCCACCGACCGGCGGACCTCACCGCGTTTGCTGAAGACGAGCTCGTGGCCGCGCTCTGGCTCCCTGCGCTTCGGACAGCCGGCCAGCACCACCACCGCCACCACGAGGAGCACGGGACGCATGGACGGATGATGTACCGCACTTTCGCCGCCGCCCTGTGGCACCATCGAGCTCCCCTCGGACCGGAGCGCCGCGCTGACCCCCGAATCCCGAATCACCTTTCGTTACATGCTGGGCTTCCAGTGCATCGCCGGCGCGTGCCGCGAGAACTGCTGCACCGGCCTGCGCGTGCAGCTCACCGAAGAGAACCACCGCCGCCTCGAGGCCCGCAGCGCCGCCATTCCCCGCCTGCAGGAGCTCTTCGACCGCCACGTTCGAGCCGAGCCGGCCCCCGTTCAGTCCGAATCGCGCTTCTCGTTCATCGAGCCCGACGGCCCGCAGTGCCCGTATCTCGATGAAGACTGGCTCTGCTCCATTCAGCGAGCGGTGGGCGAAGAGGCCCTCGCCAACCCCTGCTCGCTCTTCCCACGCACCATCACCGAGGTGAACGGCCGCCGCGAGCTCACCGCCACCCTGGCCTGTCCCGAGGCCGCGCGCCTGTGCCTGACGATGCCCGACGCGGTCGACTCGGTGCCGTACGAGCCCTCGCTGGTGGCGCGGGAGATCGTCGTGCGCCGGCACGAGGACGCCTCGGTCGACCCGTACGTCGCGCTGCTCGACGACGTGCGGCAGGTCTGCCTCGACGTGCTCTTCCTCGAGGGGCCATCGACCGTCGAGAAGCTCGGGCTGCTGCTCGACTTCGCTGCGCGCATCGAGGGCGTGTTCCATCGCGGCACCTCCACGTTCGACCCGTCGGTCGTGTCCGCAGCCGTCGAGTCCCTCGGAGCGCGCCTGCCGCTCGTGCAAGCCACGGTGGCCCAGACGCCGCCCGCGTCACTGCGCGGCGTGAAGGCCCTGGGTGAGATGTTGCTCGCGCGCCTGGGCAGCTCGGACAACCGGCGCTTCGACGCCTTCGTGCGGCCGCTGCTCCTCGTGCGCCCGGCGCCCGAGACGACCGAGGCGGTGCGGGCCCTCGTCACCGCGTACTTCGCGGGGAACGCGCCGGGCGCGGTGGACTTCGCCGGGCTGGTGGCGCGCGCCCAGGCCACGGCGGCGTGGCTCGAGCCCACGTTCGGCCGTCGCATCGACGGCTTTCTGCAGCGGGCCGCCATCAACTCGGTGGTGAAGGACTGGTACACCATGCAGCCCACGCTCGCGGCGTCGCTTCGGCGCCTCGTCGTTCGGTTGGCGTTGTCACGGTTCCTCCTCGTGCTGCACCCGCAGGTCGTCGAGGGCCTCGAGGCCTCGGCGCTCGATGACGCCGCCGTCGACTCGTTTCAGGTGGTGGCCAAGAACGTCGAGCACGTGCCGTCGTTCATGGACCTCTGCGAGGCCTACCTCGGCGAGCAGGGCCTGGGCTCGGTCGAGGGAGCGACGGCGCTGCTCCGCGCTTGAAGGTCGAAGCGCGGTGGTCCTTCCGCGTGGCGCTCGCCGTGCCGGTGGCGGTGGGCGCGCTCGGCTTCTTCGTCGCGATCCTCGGGTAGCCGACGAGGGCTCCATCGGTCGCGGAGCGAACGCCACGCCACGCCGAGCCGAGGTCACCCTGGTCCGGCGGGCGCTTCCGCTTCGATGCGATTCCCGGGTCGACGAGGACGACTCGGCCTGCTGCTTCGCGACGTGGACGTGTCCAGTACGCACCGTGCGTCTTCTTCGCGATGCTCGGAACGTCGACGACGGACGAATCCGTTCATGAGGCGACACCGCTCGCACGGGGCGGAGTCCAGCCGCGGATGCGCTCAGAGAACCGACTCCGCGTCGGCGAGGCGCTGCGACGACCGAACGGGACGGCCGAGCGTCGACGCGGTCTGCGCGAGGTCCGTCGGGGTGAAGACCGTCGAGCGCATGCGCAGCAAGATGGCGACGACCTTCACCTCGAGCCGGCGGCGCGAGAGCCGTCGCACCTCGATGGGAATGAGCTCGCTCGTCACGCCCGCCTCGGCCAGGACCGCGTTCACCAGGTGGGTGTGAATGAGGTCGTCATCGAGCGCGGCGGCAAAGTCGAGCAGGCGCTGCGCCGTCCACAGGCTCCACGGTTCATTCGTGCCCTCGAGCTGACGGGCGGCCTGACGAAGCTGCGCGTCCAGGCTGCGCAAGAGGTCGACGCACACCAGCGCGACCGGCCCGTCTTCAGCCGACAGCCCGACCCGCGTGGCCTCGGCGCCGATCTTCGGGAGCGCTCGCTCCAACGCCTGGCCCAGTGAGTCACCGGCGACCAACCGCGACGCCACCAGACCCCCCACAGGCTCAGCACCGGGCCGAACCAGGCTCGGAAGACCTTGAAACCATTCCTTCAGGCGCGTGGGGAGCGACGGCCGCATCGCTGCATTCTCTCCCGGCCTGCGCCGCGCGTCTCGGCCAGGAATGTCAGCGGTCTTGACGATTGGGTGGCACGATGTGGGAGGTCCTCGACAGGCTCGCGAAGACGTCCGGGCGTCCGGGAGAGGAGGTGCAGTGCCGCGGTCGATTCGTCGCTGCGCTTCCTCGCCAACATCAGCCATGAGCTGCGCACGCCGCTCCATGGCGTGTTGGGCATGACCGACCTGCTCGAGAGTGACAGGTTGCCCGAGGTGTCGCGCGCCCGCCTCGAGGTGATGCCGCGCTGGGTGAGGGCGGCGCCTGCACACGCTGTGTCAGCGCCCAACGTCAGCGCAGCGCCTGCATCGCTGCCGCCCCTTCGGGCCAGTCGAGGGCCTGCGCGAGGTCGCCTGCGTGCGCGGCCACCTCCTGCGCCGAGGGGTCCGACACCCGGGCCAGCGCCTTCGCCAGGAACGCGAGCTGGCGCGCCTGGAAGAGAAAGTCTCCACCCGCTTCGGCGGTGGCCGCGGCTTGCCGGAACCAAATGGCGGCGTCACTCCACGAGGCCGACTGCGCCGCCAGGGCCCCGAGGTTGGCCTGCACGCGCGACGCGAACAGCGGCGCCTCCGCGGCGAGGAAGCGCTCCGCCGAAGACAACAACCAGGTGCGCGCCCGGCCGTGCTGTTGCCGCCCGATGAAGAGCGCGCCGATGCGGGACTCGACGCGTGCGCGGAAGTCCACCTCGCTCAGCCAGGGGCCGAGCGGGGCGAAGGCGTCCGCGCTGGCCAGCGCCTGATGCCATGCTGCTTCGGCCCTGAGGGTGTCGCCGGCGGCCTCGAGCAGCTCGGCCTGTTCCGCCAGCACGGCGGCCAGCATGGGCAGTCCCTTCGAGGCCGCGAGCGCCTCGGCCAACGCCTCGGTCGCCTCGTCCAGCCGGCCCTGCGCCCTCCTCACCCTCACCGTCGCGAGGCTCAGCTCGGCCTCAGGGGGCCGGCCGGGTGGGAGTGCGGCGCGCCCCTCGTCGATCGCGCGGGCCGCCGCTTCCACGTCCCGGCGTGCCAGGTGCGCACAGGTGGCTCGGGCCCAGGACGACAGGCGCAGCGCCAGAATCGCGTCGGACTCCTTCTGCGGGTGGCGCTCGAGCGCTCGAGCCAGGCCCTCGTGGGCGCTCGCGGCGAGCGAGACGTCTTTGGCCGCCACCGCGCGCTCGGCCACCAGCTTCCACTGGGCCCCGGCGCGCTGCGGCTCGTTTGCGCGCTCCAGCAACCAGGCGATTCGCGCCGCGCGCGCCACCGTGTCCGGGCCCGTCGCGCCCAACGCCGCCGCGCAGCGCGCTGCCACCGTCGGGTTGCCCGAAAAGCCTGCCAGCAACGCCTCGAAGTCCGGGGCGACGACGGCGCGGCCTTCCTGCCCCGTCATCAGGCGCGCCGCCACCGCGCGCGGCCAGGCGGCCTGCATCACCTCTGGCAGCACGCGCGCCACCGTCGGGCCCTCGGCGCGCTCGCCCAGCAGCCACAACACCTCGAGCAGGCGGGCCACGCGGGTGCCCTCGGCGAGGAGGCGCGCGCGGGGCAGGTCCTCGGGCGTCACCATCGGCACCGTGCCCTCGAGGGTCAGCGTTTCTCCCCGCGGTCGCAGCCCGCCTCGGCTGGCCGTCAGCATGAGCAGCTCCATCACCGAGCCCGGGTAGCCGTTCGAGCGCGCCAGCAAGAGGTCCCGCAGCTCGTGCGGACTGGTGCCCAGGCTCGCCTGCAGCAGGGCTTCGACCTCGGCCAGCGTCAGCGTCGGCACCGTGAAGCTCTGCTCCAGCCCGAACCACCCGGCGAGCTCGGTCGACGCCAGGCCCACCAGCAGCTCGCGCGGCTGGGGCGTCTGGCTCAGCTCGCGGAACACCTCGAGGCTGGCGGCGTCGGCGTGGTCGAGCCCATCGAAGATGAGCACGCGGCGGCGCCCGTCGGCGAGGTCGGCCAGCGTGAGCCGCAGCGCGTCCGTCACCTGCCGCGGCGTGAAGGGCACCGGAGACGGCTCGAGCCCCGCCAGCACCAACGCGGCGTGTCGGCGCTCTGTGGCCACGTGGAGCTGCTCGAGCGCCGGTCCCAACGCGGCGTGGCGCTCCTCCCACGGCACCTGGGCCGCCTGACACAGCAGCTCCACGACGGCCGAGAGGGGCGCTCCTTCGCCGCGCAGGGACGTGGTGCGGGCAACGAGGCAGCCTTGCGCGTGGGCACGGCGGGCGAACTCGAGCGACAGGTGGGTGCGGCCGGAGCGCCTGGGGCCCGCGACGACGACGGGCGCGACAGCGCCGCGCTCCAGCCCGCTGACCCGCGTGTCGAGGAGCCGCAGGAGCGGGTCGAGGCCCACGCTCGCGGGCGGGTGGATGGGCGCAGGCCTTCGGCCGACGAGGCGCACGTCGTCGTTCGCCGGCGCCCACTCGACGAGGTCGCTCACGCCATGGGCGAGGTTCCGCGCCGCGTGGCACTGGCCGGGCGCGGCGCGGCGCAGGAGCGCCTTGACCGACTGCACGCCGTCGCCATCGACCGGCACGTCGGGGTCGGCGCGCAGCCGCGTCCCGGTGAGGCCCAGCTTGAGCGTGGGCGCGTCGGGCCTGCCGTCGGCGAGGAGCTCGAGGCGCTCGCGAATCTCGGCGGCGGCCAGCACCGCGTTGGCCTGCGAGCCGAGCCCGAAGAAGACGAAGGTGGCGGAGGCGGGACTGAAGACGTCCAGCGCGCCACCGAGGGGCACGGCCACGTCGACGCAGAGCGACAGGAGGGTCGGGAACGCGCGCGGGTCGGCGGACCTGACGAACTCGACGCCCACCAACCAGGCGATCGGCATCACCTCGGGGAGTCGCGCGCGGCCCTTCTCGGCGTGGGCCAGGCGCTCGGGCGTGAGGGGGAAGCCCAGGGCGGCGTTGAGCTCCGAGAGCCGGCCCACGCGGCCATCGGGCGCTGTGTGTCCTCCCGGGGTGCTGGGCGAGAAGACGGGGGCCAGCCCGATGCTTCCTGAGGGGGTCCTCGCGACGGGCGGGCGGCCGGTGGGCGTGGTGGGCGGTGCGCTCGCGCGAGGTGGCGTCTGGATGGAGGCCTGTCGCGGCGCGCTGGGCACGGGACGGGCCGCGTCGACGACGGGCTGCGGTGGCGCGTCGGGGCGAGCGGGCGTCTGGGGCGAGGGCTGCCGTGGGGTGTTCGGCACGGGGCGAGCGGCATCGATGCGCAGCCCTGGTTGGCTGGGCGAGCTGGAAGGCGGCTGCGTGGCTGGCTCGTTCGACGGGTGGTGAATCGGTTGGGCGTCGATGCGAAGGCCGGGTTGGCTGGGCGAGCTGGAAGGCGGCTGCGTGGCTGGCTCGTTCGACGGGTGGTGAATCGGTTGGGCGTCGATGCGAAGGCCGGGCTGGCTGGGCGAGCTGGAAAACGGCTGCACGGTCGGCTCGCCCGTCGGTTGGGCGTCGATGCGAAGGCCGGGTCGGCTGGGCGAGCTCGAAACCGCCCGCGCCGAGGGCACCTCGGCCGGCTGAGCGTCGATGCGAAGGACTGGCTGGTGGGGAGCCGAGGGCGGCGCTTGAGTCGGCGCCGCGTCAATCCGGACGCGAGGTTGACTGGGCAGCGCGGGCCGCAGGCCGGGTGCGTCGATGCGGCCGGGCGTCTGGCCGGAGCTCTGGGGTGGCGCGCTCGCGACCGGACGGGCGGCGTCGATGCGGATGGGAGCGGTGGCGGGCGTCGGGCCGGAGCTCTGGCGCGGCGCACTCGGCACCGGGTGGGCGGCGTCGATGCGCACGGGTGGAGGAGCAGGGTGCACCGGTGCCGCGCCGAGCCGTACCGTCGATGGAGCGCTCGAACGGGTGGCCGTCGGTCCAGACGGGTGGGGAGGCGCGCCTGGGGACGTCCCCGGTGGGCGCGCCGCCGGCCGAGCAACGGCGGGCTTGGCGTCGGTGGCGGCCGGAGGCGACGCGTCGAGCGGCACCGGGTTCGCGGTGGGGACGCGAAGGGTAGGCGGCGCGTCGATGGGCACGGGGCCGAGGGCGTGCAGCTCCGGGTTGGTCGGGAGCTCGTCGTCGAGCATCGGCGGCATGGGTCCAGCGACGGCATCGACGAAGTCGCCCAGGTGTGTGCGCGCCGCGTCATCCAGGCCGAGTCGAAGGCCTGCCTGGCCCTCGGCGTTCACCTCGAGGCCGCTCACCTCGACGGGGAGCGACAGCCGTCGGGTGCCCGACACCACCTCGAGCTCGACCTGCTCGCCCATGTCGATTTCGGCGTCCGTGGCCACGAAGCACGAGTGCGTCGCCAGCGTCTCATCGCCAAAACGGCGGAGCGCAGCAGGCGCAGAGAATCGGACGACGAACGACGGCACGGGCGGCCTTCTGCCAGAGCTGGGGTCCGGACGTCACCTTGTCGTCGAGATCGCCTCCGATGCGAGGCCTCATGCGAAAGGGGCTCCTCCAGAAGGGCGAGTGGGTGACGGTGGAGCGCCAGGGCCTGTCGTGTCGCGTCGAACGGTCGAGGCGGTGGCTCCTCTGGCGGCGTCCAGGCTTTGCGTTCCAGCTCACCGGTTCGCGCCTGTCGCCGGTGACGTTTCGCTGGGCCGGCTTCCGGGTCGATCGGTTCCACCCGGCGAACGAAGCGCGTGAGCTGTTCAGGCCAGGCGGCCGCGTTGGGGACACGACCGCGACGCTCTCCACCACCATCGAGCTCGATGAGGCGCGTCCGCACGAGGAGTGGACGGCACTCCTTCGCGCCGAGGCGCCCGTGCTGCTCGCCGCCATGGTGGAAGCGTCCCCGCGTCGCGCCCACGCCATCGAGGCGATTCGCCACCATGACTGGGTGCATGGCGTGGGAACGAGCTACCGGTCAGGCCAGCGCGCCTTCATCGAGGCGTGGTTTGGCTCGATGGACGTACGGGTCGATCTCACCGCTTCGTTTCCGCGTGGCACGGAGCCGTCGGTGACCGAGTGGTTCGCCTCGGTGGCGCTCGACCGCTGAGACGGGTCGTCGACCTCACTCCACGGGCACGCGCACGCGAAGGGCCGCGCCCACCTCGACGCTTGGCGGGTCGACGAAGCCCCGACTGACGTGCAGCACCACGTCGACCGCGGGCGTGAGGACGGACTCCACCTGGCCTGCGAGCACCACCGGTTTGTCCCCCCGTTGCCAGCCGACGTAGCCGCGGGCCTCGACGCGCACCGCGAGAAACGGCCACCGGGCCACCACCGTCGCGGCCCACGCCACGGCGTCATTCTGTCCCACCGCGCCCTGCTGCCACGCGAGGAACCCCGCCAGGAGCCACGCCTCGAGTCGCGTGCGGCCCACCAGCCGATGCCACGTCGCCAGCGCATCGAACTGGTACGCGGGCGCGTCGAGGAAGCGGCGGGTGAAGAGGTCTTCTCCAGTGGCCGTCTTGAGCGTCACCCGCACCGCCGCCGAGGGGCGAAGGCCCCGCTCCTCCCACAGCAGCACCTTCGTCGACAGCCGCACGTCAGCTCGGGTGAGTCCTTCGCTTCGGCGTGCCAGCCACGCATCGCGCGTCTGGGCCGAGTACCTCCACCACTCGAAGGGCGAGCCGTCGGCCGTGAAGGCCACCCGGCGCATCAGCGGCACCTCGATGCGGAACGGCACCAGCATCGACAGGTCGACGCCGTCACCCACCGGGGTGCTCGCCTGGCCGGCCCAGCCGAGCTGGAGCACCACCGCGTCGCCAATCACCGCGGGCTCGTTGAGCAGCGGCGGGAGCGCGTTGGCGCCCAGCACGCCGGGGTTGATGTCGCGGTTCATCGGCTGCGCCAGCACGGGGAGCGCGATGCTGGCCAGCAGGAACGCCCGACGCATCAGTTGAGGGTCGCCGCGAACGAGAACGTCATGGGCCCTTGTGTGCGGCGAGACACCACCACGTACACGGTGCGCGTCATCGGCAGCGGGTTGGTGAGCGCCACCACCTCGGGCTGACCGTCTGCGCCCGCGTTGGCCGAGGCGAGGCAGGCGGTGGCGGTCGAGCAGGCGCTGGCGGGCCCGTCGAGCACGTTGACGACGGCGTCGCTCGCGGCGTCGGGCGTCACCACGACGGAGAAGGACGCCGAGAAGGTGACGGCGAAGACGAGGTCGGCGCCGGAGTACGCGGCGCAGGACATCGGCGTCGAGCGCAGGTAGTCGCGGCCTGCGCTCGAGAGCGAGCCGGTGAGCGTGTTCGTCACCGAGACGGGGGTGGCGCGCTCACAGATGTCGCCCATGGAAATGGGCTCCGAGGTGGCGATGAGGCTGAAGGTGGTGTCGCGGAGGACCGAGTCGTAGGCGCCGACGACGGCGTAGACGGTGCGCGCGCCGCTCACGTTCTGCACTACCAGGGTCTCCGGCGCTCCGCGACCGCCGAGGTCGATGGTGTCGAGGCACTGGCGCGTCGGCCCATCACAGGCCGAGGCAGGCCCATCGATGACGGAGAGCACCGGGTCGAAGCTCCCGGCATCGGTGGTGGGCGTCGGCGTCACCGTCAGCGTCACCCGTTCGAGCGGCGCCAGCGTCAGCGGATAGACCCGGTCGGGGCCGGTCGCGAAGTCATTGCACGCGTAGTCGCGCTCGAACCCCACCAGGGCTTGGCCCGTCAGCGGTACCGGTGCGGTGGGCGGCGAGGTGGACAGCGGCGTCGCTGCGCTGGTGCAGACGTCGTTCGGGGTCAGCGGCGAGGTGGTGGCGAGCAGGGTGAAGGCGCCGGCGCCGCTGAAGGCATCGACCACCGCGAAGAGCGGCACGGCGGTCGATTGGCCGTTCACCACCGAGGCCTGGCGGGGCGTGGCCGTCGCGACCGCGTCGACAGAGCCCAGACAGACGAGGGGCCGGGCTTCACACGTCGAGGCCGGCCCACCGATGAGGTGGAGCGAGGGGAAGAGGCCTCCATCGGCCGAGGGGGTGGGCGTCACGGTGACGAGGGTCCGCACGCCGGGCGGCGCCGACAGCGCGTAGGCCACGTCCGGCCCGGCGCTGTCGGACGAGCAGCCGCCGCCTGTTGGCTGGTAGTCGTTGGTCGCGCCGACGGTGGAGCCGCTCACCGGCGTGCCCAACGCCAGCGGCAGGGCCAGCGCGCAGAAGTCGCCGTCCGGTGGGTCCGAGAGGCTGGTGACGAGGTCGAACGTTCCCGAGGTGCCGCGCCTGGAGTCGACGGCGATGAGGAAGGTCTGCGCCATGCTGCGGCGGTTGGTGACGCTCAGCACGTCGGGCTGACCGGTCGGCGACAGCGTGGGCACGTCGCCGGCGAGGCAGGTGACCGGCTCGACGCAGCTCGAGGCGCCGTCGATGACGGAGAGCAAGGTGTCGAGGGTGGGTTGTGGCGTGACGGTGGCGGTCAGCTGTTTTCCGGCGGGCACCTCGACGGCGTAGAAGCGCTCGGCGGCGGTGAGGACGGTGTCCGAGGCGCAGTTGTCAGACTGCTCGAGGTCGTTGGTGTAGCCGGCGAGGGACTGCGCGGTGAGCGCGACGCCAGCGTCGAGGCGGGTGGCGTTGGCGCAGGTGTCTCCCGTCGGAGGCGGCGCGACCTCGGTGGTGAACGTGAAGGCCTCGTCGCCCGGTTCCGTGAAGTAGCTGCCGACGACGACGAAGACGCGCTGCGCTTGCGGCGTGCCGTTGAACCAGAGGGCGGTGTCGGCCTGGCCGCGGAAGCCGACGTCGGCGCTTGCGAGGCAGGTGAGCGGCATCGCCCGGCACTGCGCGGACGGCGCGGCGATGAGGTTCACCACCACGTCGAGGCCTCCGTCCGTGGCCGGAGTGGCCGTCGCCGAGAGCCGCTCGCCTGCGGGGACGACCAGCTGGAAGACGCGGTCAGGGCCCGATTGGACCCGGCAGCCCACGCCGGTGCCCGAGATGTCCGGGCCCATGGCCGCGAGGGTGCTCATCGTCATGCCCGTCGCGGGGACGACGTCGGCGATGTCACAGCGGTCTCCTCCGCCGGGGATTTCGAGCCGGGCGTCGAGCGTGAAGCGCCCTTCGAAGGTCGTGCCGGCGTTCGGGTCCGGCAAGGTGAGGTACGAGTCGACGACCAGGAAGACGTCTTGCGGCGCGGCGCCCTCGTTGCTCCAGGACACGGTGTCGGCCCCCAGCTCGTCACGGCCGCCGAGGCACGTGCCAGCGTCGGGCATCACGCACTGGCTCGCCGGGCCCGCCACGAGAGAGAGCGATGGGTCGAACACGAAGCCACCGTCGGTGACCGGCTCCGGCGTCACGCGAGCGACGAGCCGCTGCCCTGAAGGGACGGTGAGCGAATAGACGAGGTCGGGGCCCCGGTTGAGGAAGCCGGTGCAGCGCAGGGCGACGTCGTTGCGCGCCGCGACGGTGGAGTTCGAGACGGGCGTTCCCGGCGTGAGCGGCAGCGCGGTGTCACAGCGCTCGCCCTCGGAGCCACGTCCCCCGCCGGTGCCGCCCGCGGTGCCTCCGGCCATGCCCCCGCTGGAGCCGCCGCCAGCGCCCGCGTCGGCCACACCTGCATCGACGGGCGTGACGCACCGGCCGGCCTCACAGACGCGCGGGCTCGTGCAGGGCGTGGCGGCGGAGCACTCGGTGGACTCTGGGCACGCGCTGGCGGCCGCGAGGAGCGTGAACACGGCAGCGCGACGCAGAACGGAAGAACCCATGGAAGGCCCACAGCGTAGCCGGTTCACTGCACGATGCAGACACGACACTTGAGGCCGACGACGTCAGACGTGATGCTGACTGCGTTTCCATGAATCGGTCCTTCTCTCCAGCGCCTTCACGAAGGCGGACTCACCCGAGCGGCGGGCCCAGGAAGAGGCCATGAAGTTGGCGACAACAGCGAGCAGAGACGAAATGGTACCGACCGTTCCAGCGTGATGGTGAACTGTGAGGCCCTGACGCTATGCCGCCCGCTCCTTCTCGTTTCTACACGCGCGCCTTCGCCCTCGGGACCTTCCTGGTCCTGGGCGGACTTCTCTTCCGTACGCTGACGCCGTTCCTGGTGCCGATCGTCTGGGCGACCCTGTTCGCCTTCATGCTGCAGCCGCTCAACCGGCGCCTCATCGACAAATGGCGCAAACCGGGACTCGCCGCAGGCGCCCTCACCACCGGCATGGTGTTCCTCGTCGCCGGCCCCATCTCGCTCTTCCTCTTCGCCTTCCTCCGGCAGGCCTCGCAGCTGCTCAGCCGGTTCCAGAACGAGGCGCACGACCGCAAGCTGCCCGCCCTCCAGCTGGTGCTCGAGTTCAAGCCGGTGCAGTCGGCGCTCGACGCCGCCAAGGAGTTCACCTCGCTGTCGAAGGAGCAGATCCTCGACCAGGCCAACGACGCCGCGCAGACAGTGCTGCAGCAGCTGGCCTCGCTCGGCGGCACGGTGGTGCTGGGCGCGTTCAACGTCATCACGCAGTTCTCGCTGACGATGTTCCTGCTCTTCTTCTTCCTGCGTGACGGGCGCGAGATGCTCGAGCGCGGCATTCACCTGGTCCCGCTCTCGGCGGAGCGCAAGCAGGACCTCTCGGCCTCGCTCGGCGGCGTCACCCGCGGCGTCGTCGTGGGCACGCTGGTGACGGCGCTCGTGCAGGGCACCCTCATCAGCATCGGCTTCGCCATCGCGGGCCTTCCGTCTCCGCTCGTCTTCGGGGCCGTCGGCGCGCTGGCCTCGCTCATCCCCGTCGTGGGCACGGCCCTGGTGTGGGTCCCCGCGGCGCTGTCGTTGCTCGCCCTGGGGCAGACCGGCTGGGCCGTCTTCCTCACGCTGTGGAGCGTCATCCTCGTGGCGGGGAGCGACAACGTCATTCGTCCGCTGGTCGTCTCGTCGTCGTCGAACGTCTCGACGCTGCTCGTCTTCGTCGGCGTCCTCGGCGGGGTCAGCGCGTTCGGCTTCGCCGGCATCTTCCTGGGGCCAGTGTTGCTCACGCTGGTGGCCGCGCTGCTCCGGTACGCCGATGAGGCCGGCATGGGACGACACGCGGTGGCTGTGTCCCAACCGCCCCAGCCCCAGCCCGTGGAGGCCGCGCCGGCGCCGCCTCCAGCGCCTGCGCCGTTGCCTCCGTCCTGACGCTGCCGCCAGCCGCGCTTGTCGCGAGAACGCCCCCACGAGGCCGTGCTAGAGCGCGCCCCCATGGGACGCATCTTCGAGACGCGCAAGGCCTCCATGTTCGCCCGCTGGAACAAGATGGCGAAGGCCTTCACGCGCGTCAGCAAGGACATCACCATCGCGGTCAAGGCGGGCGGGCCCAACCCCGAGAGCAACCCCGCGCTGCGCCGGGCCATGCAGAACGCCCGCGCGGTCAACATGCCCAAGGACAAGGTCGAAGGTGCCATCAAGCGCGCCTCGGGCGCCGACGCCGCGACCTACGAGACTGTCATGTACGAGGGCTACGCGCCGCACGGCGTGCCGCTCCTCATCGAGACGGCCACCGACAACATCGTGCGCACCGTCGGCAACGTGCGAGCCTACTTCAACAAGTTCAACGGCAACCTCGCCTCCAATGGCTCGGTCAGCTTCATGTTCAACCGCATGGGCGTCTTCCGGCTGTCGCCCGAGGGCTTGCCGCCCCTTGATGAGCTGGAGCTCGAGCTCATCGACCACGGGCTTGAGGAGCTCGGCGAAGGCCTCGGGGAGAAGGGCGACAAACAGATGGTCCTGCGCTGCGCATTCTCGGACTTCGGTCAGCTCCAGACGGCGCTCGAGGCGAAGGGCCTGCACCCCATCTCCAGTGAGTCCGAGTACATCCCCACCACCACCGTGTCGCTCGACGAGGAGAAGGCGAAGGACGTGCTCGAGCTCGTTGATCGCTTCGAGCAGGACGACGACGTCCAGCGCGTCTTCCACAACCTCGTGTGAGGAAAAAACAACGGCACTGCGCGTCGGGGGAGCACGCAGTGCCGCTGGAGCACCGGGCTCGAAGCCCGGCGCGTCAACCTGATATTCGACTGATCAACTGAATACGAAGCCCGCTTCGGCGCGGCAACCAGATTTGCTCAACGTTTGTCGAAGGTTTCTCTTTATCTATGGCCACCCCGGTTCTCTTTGTTTCTCTGATGCTTCTGGGGCGGCTGAACAGCCCCACCACCGAGCAGGCCGAGGCGCTGGCGAGGGTGGCGCTGGCGCGCGCCAGTGAACCGCGTGGGGCGGCCGCGCTGGTTCGGCTCCATCAGCTCATCGACGAGGTCGACGACCTCAACCTGCTGGCCGACCCGTACTTCACCATCGTGGCGCGGCGGTCGACGGATGCCCACGTGCGGGTGCTGGCGCGGCAGCTCCTCATCGACGTGGAGCGCGCGCGCGGCCGCACGGTGCGGGCCCAGGACCTGGTGCGCGAGCTGGGCTTCGTGCAGGACGTGTGGGTCGTCGGCGGCTTCGACAACGAAGGGAAGGGTGGGTGCGACACCGACTTCGGGCCCGAGAGCGCGCCGGACCTCGGGGCGAGCTACCCCTCCAGGCGACAGGAGGTGGGGTGGCGAAAGCCGGCGGCGAAGAGCCCCGATGGGTACGTCGACCTGTCGATTCCGCTGCGGCCCTCGACGGAGGCGGTCGGCTATGCGCTCACCTGGCTCCAGGCGACGGCCGAGACGCGCGCGCAGCTGTCGCTTGGCGTCTCCGGTGGCTTCCGCCTCTTCGTCAACGGCGTGAAGGTCGCCGGGAGCGACCGCTACAACGCGCCCCGGCCCGACCAGCACCGCGTCGAGGTGAAGCTGCGCAAGGGCTTCAACCGGGTGCTGGTGAAGGTGTGCCAGGAAAGAGGGCCCTTCGGGTTCTCCCTGCGCGCCGAGCGTCCGGAGGGGGCGAGTGGGAGCTTCCAGGTGGCGCTCCCCGACGTGGTGCCTCCGCTCGAGAAGGGGCCGTCGCCTGCGCCGGTGAAGCTGCCCACCCTCGCCGAGGCCGTGATGGCGAAGGTGGCCACGCAGCCGACCGACGCCGAGCTGCGCGCCGACGCCGCCGTCATCCTCGACTGGACGCGCGGCTTCGAAGAGAAGGAGCGCACGCCCATGCTCGAGGCCGAGAAGGCCGCCGACGCCCGCCCGCAGGACCTCGCGCTCCAGCTCATCGCCGCGCAGCTGCAGCT
This sequence comes from Myxococcaceae bacterium, assembly GCA_044352295.1. GTDB lineage: Bacteria > Myxococcota > Myxococcia > Myxococcales > Myxococcaceae > Xiheimicrobium. The sequence continues at coordinate 8,862 of JBILEB010000032.1, read as the reverse complement.
CGACGACGCGAACCACCGGCGCACCTTCCTCGAGCGAGCGCTTTCCCTCGAACCGCAGCACCCCCAGGCCAGGCTCCTCCTGGCCCAGCACGAGCTGGCCATGGAGCACCCCGCCCGCGCGCTCGGCCTCGCCGAGGGCCTGCTCGCCCAGCACCCGCGCTTCGCCTCAGCGTTCCTCGTCAAGGCCCGGGCGCTCGAAGCCCTCGGTGAGAAGGTGGCCGCGCACCGCGCCGTCGAGCAGGCCTTCCGCGAGCTCCACCTCGTGCCGCGCATCGCCAAAGAGGCCGTCGCCGCCTCCCGCCGGCAGGACCGCGTCGACGAGGCCATCGAGCGCGCGCGCATGGCGGTGTCGTTGCGGTTCGACGACACCTCGACCCGCCGCGTGCTCGCCACCATGCTGGCGGACCTGGGCAAAATTGACGAGGCCATCGACCAGTACCGCAAGGTGCTCGCGCTCGACCCGCTCGACCTCGGCACCGTGCTGCGCCTCGCCGAGCTCACCTCGGCCAACGGCAAGGGCGCCGAGGCGCGCGCCTTCTTCGAGCAGGCCAGGGCCCTCTCACCCGACGAGCCGGACGTCTTCGAGCGTGAGGGCCGCGCGCTCCTCCACCTCGGCGAGAAGGACGCGGCGCTGCTGGCCTTCGGGCGCGCGCTCAAGCTGCGGCCCCAGCACCCGACGCTCAAGGAGCTGGTGCGCACCCTGCGCGGAGACGAGCTCGACGGCGCCACCCCCCACGCCCTGGCCCTCGCGCCGCTCCTCGAAGGCCTGGGCGACGGCAGCGGCGAAGACGCGGTGACGCTGGCCGAGGTGACGGCGGTGAAGGTGCAGGCGTCGGGGCTCTCGTCCCGCTTCCAGCAGCTCGCGGTGAAGGTCTTCACCCAGCGTGGCGTCGAGGCCTTCCGGCAGCTGCCCATCACCTACTCACCGGACCGACAGGAAGTGCGCGTGCTCAAGGCGCGCATCACCCGCGGCGACGGCAGCATCATCGACTCCTTCGGCGACGGAGAGCGCAACATCAACGAGCCGTGGACCGGCATGTATTACGACGCGCGCGCCCGGGTGCTGACCTTCCCTGCGCTCGCGCCCGGCGACGTGCTCGAGGTGCAGTGGCGCCTCGACGACACGGCCGCCGAGAACCTCTTGTCCGACTACTGGGGCGACGTCGACGCGGTACAGGCCACCGTGCCCAGGCGCCACTACCGCTACGTCGTCGACATGCCCGCCTCGCGGCCGCTGTCCTGGAACGCCGCGACGCTGCCCGCGTGGGTGACGGCGAGTCGAGAGCCGAAGGGCGACCGGGTGCTCTACCGCTTCGAGGCGAAGGACGTGAAGAAGGTGGTGCCCGAGCCGCAGATGCCCGGCTGGTCCGAGGTGGCCACGCCGCTCCACCTGTCCACCTACCAGTCGTGGGACGCGGTGGGCCGCTACTGGTGGGGCCTGGTGCGGGACCAACTGACGCCCAACGAAGAGCTCAAGCGCACGGTGGACGCCGCCCTCACGGGCGTCGACCGGAAGAAGCCCGCCGACGTGGTGGCCGCCATCAACGCCTTCGTCGTCACCAACACCCGCTACGTGGCGCTCGAGTTCGGCATCCACGGGTACAAGCCGTACCGCGTCGACCGCGTGCTGGCGCGCCGCTTCGGGGACTGCAAGGACAAGGCGTCGCTCATCGTCGCGATGCTGAAGGTGGCCGGTGTCGACGCGCGGCTGGTGCTGCTGCGCATGCGCTCGTTGGGCGCGCTGCCTCCGGAGCCCGCCTCGCTCGCGGCCTTCAACCACGCCATCGCCTACGTGCCCTCGCTCGACCTCTACCTCGACGGCACCGCGGAGTTTCATGGCAGCCGTGAGCTGCCCTCGGCCGACCGGGTGGCGAACGTGCTGGTGGTGGAGCCCGACGGGAAGTCGCGCTTCCTCGTCACGCCCGAGGCCTCGCCGGCCGACAACCTCACCACGCTGTCGCTCGACGTGACGCTCCGGCCCGATGGGAGCGCGACGGGCAAGGGACGACTCCAGGGCTCGGGGCAGGCCGCACCAGAGCTGCGCCGGCAGTACCAGACCCCCGCCAGCCGCCAGGCCACCTTCGAGCAGGTGTGGGCGAACTCCTTCCCCGGTGTGTCGGCGAGCGAGCTGACCGTGAGTGACGTGACGAAGCTCGAGGCGCCGGTGTCGATGGGCTTCAAGCTGGCCATGCCGCGCTACGCGGAGTCGGGCCCGGGGCTGCTGCGCTTCTACCCCTTCGGCGCGAGCCGGGCCTTTACCCAGGTGCTGGCGCCGCTGCCTGCGCGCACCAGTGACGTGGTGCTGCCGGGCGTGTGGACCAACCGCTTCGAGTTCTCGTACGCGCTGCCGGCCTCGTGGACCGCCGGGGAGCTGCCACCGAAGACGAGCCTTCCTTCGCCTTTCGGGTCGCTCACCATCGAGGCCCAGGTGAAGGACGGCGCGCTCAAGGTGTCGGGGGAGCTCGTGATGGCGACCGCGCGCGTGGCGGTGAAGGACTACCCGGCGTTCCGGGCCTGGCTGCTCGAGGTCGACCAGGCCTTCTCGCGCAAGCTCACGCTCCAGGCGGGTGGCCCGCGAACGGCGCAGGCTGCTTCAGCACCGTCGCGAGCGCCGCGCTGAGGCTCTTCGACGGGGTCGCTGCGAGCGCCGCGCTGAGGCTCTTCGACGGGGTCGCTGCGAGCGCCGCGAGCCGCTGTGGCGTCGCGTGCTCCGGTCGAACGGTGACGCCATCGCTCAGCCGACCGCACCATTGCCAGCGGTGGGGGCCGCGCCGCCCGGGCTCCCCCTGGGCGAGGCGCAGCGAGGTGAGCGGGGTGCGCACGTCGTGGAGGAGCGTCTCGAGCAGCCGGCGCTCGAGGTCGTGATGCTGACCCGGGGCAGGGCCGCGCCAGCCAGCAGCGTCCCCGGGGTCGTCACTCAGGAGCTCCCGTCGAAGCGGTAGCCCACCGCCTTCACCGTCTTCAGCGCGTTGGCGGCGTCGCCGAGCTTCTTGCGAATGCGCGCGACGTGGGAATCGACGGTGCGCCCGAGGATCTCTCCGTGATTCGAGGCGAGCCGCGCGAGGCGCTCGCGGCTGAGGGCCGTGCCCGGGTTGGTGACCAGTGCCGAGAGCACCGAGAACTCCGTTGGGGTCAGCTCGAGCTCACGGCCGTCGAGGCGCACCTGCCGCGCGTCGAGGTCGACGGTGCAGCCCGCCCACGCCACCGTGTGGTGCTCACGCTCCGCGGTGATGCGGAGGTGGGTGCGGATGCGTGCCAGCAGCTCCTCGAGCCAGAACGGCTTGGCCACGAAGTCCGTCGCGCCGAGCTCGAAGCTCTTGAGGCGTTCGGGAAGGCCCGTGCGAGCGGTGAGGACAATGACGGGAACGGACGACCGGGAGCGCAGGTGCTCCAGCACCGCGAGGCCGTCCTTCCCGGGCAGGGAGAGATCGAGCAGGACGAGATCGACCGTGCCCGGCTTCATCAGCTCCAGCGCCTGCGGCCCGGTCGTGGCCAGCTCGATCTCGAACCCGGCCCGCTTGAGGCCGTGCACCAGCCCCGCCGCGACCCCCGCGTCGTCCTCCACGACGAGAATGCGATGGGCCGTCATGCCGTGAAGCCTCGCACCACGACGAGTCCCGCGCATCCTCGCCTGCGCGTTCGAGGTGGCCCAGGAGGCGTTGGTGGTGGTCGATGCGCAGCGGCGCGTGCTGGCGGTGAACGAGGCGCTTCGGGCTGGCAGCGCGCTCGGCGTCTTGGTGCGCCGCCGGGGAGCCCTCGTCACCAGCCTCGGCGTGCTGGAGCCAGCGGAGCTGCCCGAGTTCGGGCGCGTGCTGGTCGTCGATGGCGCCCTCTCAGAGCCCGGCCTCCTCGAGCGTTTCGTCGCCGCCCACCCGGAGCGGAGGGGTGTGGGTGTTGGGGGACGATGGCGAGACGCTTGCTCCGGCAGGTCGAGGAGCTGGGGCCCTGACGTCATGTGGCCGTGAGCGCCTCGACGAGCGACGGTACGACCTCCCCGACCCCCGCCTCCACCTTGAGCTGCGCGAAGGTATCGGCCCGGGTCGGTCCCTCGTTGACCACGAGCACCGGCACGCCGCGCTCCTTCGCCTTCAGCGCGAAGCGGTAGCCGGAGAACACCGTGAGCGACGTACCGAGCACGAGGAGCGCCTCGGCACGGAACAGCCGGGCGAAGGCCGCCTCGACGCGCACGGCTGGAACCGAGTCTCCGAAGAAGACGACGTCGGGCTTCAGCACCCCGCCACAGCCGTCACAAGCCGGGACGACGAACCGGCCGACGAGCTCGTCCGGCAGCTCCACGTCGCCGTCCTGCAGCACCGGGAAGGTCCAGCGCTCCACCTCGGGGTTCGCGGCGAGCAGGCGCTGCTGGAGGCGGTCCCGGGGCTCGCCGCTTCCACAGCCCAGACAGCGCACCGTGGCGAGCGCGCCGTGGAGCTCGAGCACGTCGACGCTGCCGCCCTTCTGGTGGAGCTGGTCGACGTTCTGCGTGACGAGGCCCGCGACCTGCCCGGTGCGCTGCCAGTCGGCCAGGGCGCGATGGGTGACGTTGGGCGCGACGTCGCGGAAGCGGGGCCAGCCCAGCGTGCTGCGCGCCCAGTACCGGGCTCGCACCTCGGGCTTTCGCAGGAAGTCCTGATGCTGGATCGGAGGCCGCTTCCGCTGAGGCGCGGTCCGGCCGCGGTAGTCGGGAATGCCGGAGTCCGTCGAGACGCCCGCGCCGGTCAACACCAGCACGCGGCGATGGGTCAGCGCCTCGACGAGCGGTTCGAGCATCGGAGTCGACGAGTGTGCCGCCGGTTCCGCCCGGCGCCATCACTCGTTGAGGCAGGGTCCCGTCAGGCCCGCGCCATGTCCGCCAGGGCCAGCCGCATCTCTTCCCACGGCGTGCCGTACGAGATGCCCTCGGTGAGGGGCAGCAGGCGGCGGGCCACCTCGCGTGAGGGGTGGGTCGACAGGTAGCGGAACGTCGCCACCACCTCGGCCGCGCCTTCCGTCACCACGTCCGGCTCCTGGCGCCGGTACCAGTCGAAGAACTGTTCCACGCGGAGACCCAGCTGGCGAAGCGACACGTCGTCGTGCATGGCTTCCTCCTTGGTGTTGCGCGATGCGAGGCCGATTTACCGGCCTGCCGATGAAGTCTGTGCGATCGCCGTGTGAATTTCCCGCGAAGTCGTCAGCCCCTCGCGTCACCCACATGTGGCGTGATGTGACCGTTGGCCACATGGATGTGACCAGTGGTGACATCGTGATTCCGGCCGCTTGCGCCGGTGATGGAGTGGACGGGGGCCGTGGCCCGGCATGAACTGCCGTCCGATTGGTCTTCGCGAGCCTCGTTTTCCTCTACGCGTTCCTGCCGGCCAACCTGGTCCTGTACTTCGCGTGGTCGAACCCGACGTGGCGCAACGGGGTGCTCATCGTCTTCTCGCTCTTCTTCTACGCGTGGGGCGAGCCGGTCTGGCTGTCGCTGCTGCTGCTGTCGACGACGCTCGACTGGGGCATCGGCCTGCTGGTGGACCGCTGGCACGGCACGGTGAAGGCGAAAGCCGCGCTGGTGTGCTCGCTCACGGTCAACCTCGGCCTGCTCGGCACCTTCAAGTACGCCGGCTTCGTCGTGGACACGCTGAACGGCGCGCTGGGCACCACCTTCACGTCGCCGGGCTTCGCGCTGCCGCTGGGCATCTCGTTCTACACGTTCCAGACCATCAGCTACGTCATCGACGTGTACCGCGGTGAGGTGAAGGCGCAGCGCAGCTGGTTCGGCTTCCTCCTCTTCGTCAGCCTGTACCATCAGCTCGTCGCCGGCCCCATCGTGCGGTACCAGACCATCGCGGACCAGATCGCCTCCCGCGTGCATTCGCTCGACGTCTTCGCTTCGGGCGTGATGCGCTTCTCGGTGGGCCTGTTCAAGAAGGTCGCCATCGCGAACGTCGCGGGTGAGTTGGTGAAGGCCACCATCGGCGGCGACCTCGCCGGCCTGTCGGTGCTCGACGCGTGGTTCGGCCTGGCGATGTACACGCTGCAGATCTACTTCGACTTCTCGGGCTACTCCGACATGGCCATCGGGCTGGGCCGCATGTTCGGGTTCCACTACCTCGAGAACTTCGACCACCCCTACATCGCGCGCTCGGTGACGGACTTCTGGCGGCGCTGGCACCTGTCGCTCTCCACGTTCTTCCGCGACTACGTCTACATCCCGCTCGGCGGGAAGCAGCGGCACCCCACGCGCAACCTCTTCGTGGTGTGGGGCCTCACCGGGCTGTGGCACGGCGCGAGCTGGAACTTCGTGTTGTGGGGGCTGTACTACGGCGTCCTCATCGCGCTGGAGCGCTGGTTCCTCGCCTCGCTGCTGGCGAGGCTGCCGCGGCTGGTCCAGCATGTGTGGTTGCTCTTCGTCGTGATGGTGGGGTGGGCGCTGTTCTTCTTCACCGAGCTGCCATCTCTGGGCGCCTTCTTCACGCTCGCCTTCGGCGCCTCGAGCGCGCCGGTGTGGACGTCGGAGGCTCTGGCGCGCGTGACGGGTCATTCCTTCTGGCTGCCGGTCGCCCTGGCCCTGTGTCTGCCGCTCGAGCGCTGGGTGCCCCGGACGAACGCGTCGGCGGGAGCGTTCGGGCATGTCAGCCGCGGGCTGGCCACCGCGGCGCTCACCGTGCTGGCGACGGCGATGCTCGTCGGGCGCAGCTACAACCCGTTCCTCTACTTCCGGTTCTGATGTCGCCTGCGCCCCTCCCACGCCGGAGTCCTGGCGCCAGACCCGCGCTGATGTTCTCCGCGCTGGTGGTGCCGGCGCTGACGGTGGTGTTCGGCGTCTGGCAGCTCGTCTGGCCTTCGCGCGCCACCGTCTCGGTCATCGAGGCCCGCGCGCTCGCCGCCTGGCCAAAGTTCTCTGCCGAGGCCCTGAGAAGTGGCCGCTACACGCGCGACCTCGAGCTCTTCGTGGCCGACCACTTCCCGCTGCGCGAGGACTTCGTGGGGTTCACCTTCGCGCTGCGGGCCCGCTTCGGCGTGCGGTCGAGCTCGACGGTCTATGGCTCGAAGGGCGGCGCCCTGGGAGGCTTCGAGGAGCCGCAAGACTGGAGCGCGCCGCCCACGCCGTCCCAGGAGCCGGGTGTCCCGGGCCTCGAGCTCCTCGAGCCGGTGGTGGTGCCCGACGAGGTGGAAGAAGCGCCCGAGGTGGTGGAGGTCGTCGAGCCGGACGACGCGGGCGTCGACGTCGAGGTGCTCCCTGTCACCCAGAAGGGTGGGGTCCTCGTGCATGGCGGCCGCGGGCTGATGCTCCTGGCGGCCAACGACGACACCGCGCGCGCCTTCGCGAAGGTGCTCGAGGCCTACGGCGCCGCGTTCCCCAGGGTGCGCGTCTACGCCGTGATGGTGCCGGGCGCGGGCGCCTTCTACCTCCCCGCGTCTCACAAGGACCGCTCCGCGGACGAGCGTCGCAACCTCGAGGTGATGCGCGCCTCGCTCTCGGAGCGCGTCACCTGGGTCGACGTGCTCGGCGCGCTCGAGCCGCACCAGCGCGAGCCCCTCTACTACCGCACCGACCATCACTGGACGGGCCTGGGGGCCTTCTACGCCGCGCGCGCGATGGTGCAGGCGGCCGGCCTCGAGCCGCTCGAGTACGACGCGCTCACCTGGCGCACCACGCCCTCTCCTGCGGGCTCGCTGTTCCGCATGACGCAGGATCCGCAGTTGGCGAAGGAGCTCGAGCTGACGACCTGGCCCGAGCCCGGCGCCGACGTGCGCTCGTTCAGTTACGGCGGCGCGCGGTACGATGTCGCCACCCGTCGATCCTTCATCGACGAGCGAGCGCAGGGGTACCTCGTCTACCTCGGCGGAGACGCGCCGCTCATGGCCGCCACCACCCCGGTGAAGAACGGCCGTCGCGCGCTCCTGGTGAAGAACTCGTTCGGCAACCCCCTGGGCCCGCTGCTGCTGCCGCACTTCGAGCAGGTCGTCGTCGTCGACTACCGCATGTACTTCGACACCATCGCCGCGCTGGTGAAGCGCTTCCGCATCACCGACGTCTTCGTGCAGAACGCGACCCTCACCGCGAACGACCCGTACCATCGCGGCCGGCTCAAGCTGGCGCTCTTCACGCCCGTCACCTTCGTCGATGGCGGGGTCGTGCTGGGACGGCCGCGCTGAGCTGCACCGACGGCGAGCGCTGTGACAGGCCCTCTGACTGAGCAGGTATGGTCCAACCGCGCTGGGAATGGTCGCCCCCGCAGCGCATCTCCTGGAAGGGGGCCGTTTGGCGCGGAAGAACGCCGTTCTCGAAGGCACGACGCGGTCGCCGCCCACGCATGGGGTGCTCGACGCAGGGCGGGCGCCGGTGCGGTCGGTCGCGCTTGGGGCAGGTCGTCTCCGTGTCAGGCTGCTCTGGACCAACCGCGCACCTGGTGGTCGCGATACCCACACCACCGTTTTCGAGAGACCGTGGCACCGTGTGCCGGTGGAGCCCCGGCGATGATGACCTCCCTCGTCCTGGCAGTGACGCTCGCTGGCTCGCCGCCGTCGACGGGGTTTCGCGACCATGACCGCGTCGTCTTCCTCGGAGACTCCATCACCGTGCTGCACACCTGGACGCGGCTGGTCGAGCTCGCCGTGCGGCTGCGCCACCCCGAGTGGACGATGACCTTCATCAACGCCGGCATCGGCGGGAACACCGCGGAAGACGCGCTGGCCCGGCTCGACGTCGACGTGCTCTCGCACCAGCCCACCGTCGTCTTCCTCAACTTCGGCATGAACGACGCCTCGTACCCGGACGGCAGCTCGGGGGCCGACTTCGAGAAGCACATGAGCGCGCTCCTCGACCGCCTGGTGCAGGCGAAGGTGCGCCAGGTGGTGTGGCTCGACCCGACGCCCTTC
>JBILEB010000161.1:0-16982 GCA_044352295.1 Myxococcaceae bacterium | reverse complement strand
CTCCTGAGGGAGAAAAAAGCGAGAAAGGTGTAGCAGACGACTGCCGTTCTTTCACCCTTTATCCCCGCGAAAGGGCTTGGGGTCCACTTCGTTCTGCGGCGATCAGTCGATCGTCTCGATCGCCACGTACGTGACACGGCACACAGTGCGTGCTCTCGACTGGCTGGAGCGGTCTTCGAGGCGGATCTCGAGGGTCGTCCCATTGGCCCGCACCGGCTGCCGGTTCTCGTCGATGCCCACCGGGTAGTCCTCGCCGGCGGCGATGATGCGGAACTCGGTGCCGAACGGCTCCGGGTCGAGCGGGTGGACGCGCTCCCGCCACCGACGTCTGCGCGGCGAATCGCGGACTTCGCAGGAGCCCCGGGTGACGAGGTGGTAGCGCGCGCCCGGCGTCAGACCCTTCGCCATCACCATCACCGGCCGGGAGCCCGAGACGGTGGTCGAGGTCGACCAGACGACGGTCGGCGCGGCCAGGACGGAAGCGGCGAGCAACGTCGCGAGCGTCACGAGCGCCTTTCGCGGGCCTTTAGAGCTCCCGACGAGCGGAGAGCGCGCGGGCGAGTGTGGCCTGGTCGGCGTACTCGAGGTCGCCACCCATGGGGATGCCCTGGGCGAGGCGGGAGACCTTGAGGCCCATCGGCTTGAGCAGCCGGGTCAGATACAGCGCGGTGGCCTCGCCTTCGACGTCGGGGTTGGTGGCGACGATGATCTCCTCGACGCTCGAGTCCTGCAGGCGGGTGAGGAGCTCCTTGATGCGCAGCTGCTCGGGGCCGATGCCCTCGAGCGGCGACAGCACGCCGTGGAGCACGTGGTACCGGCCGCGGAACTCCTTCGTGCGCTCGATGGCCAGCTCGTCCGAGATGCCCTCGACCACGCAGAGCACGCGCTCTTCGCGACGTGGATCGGTGCAGAAGCCGCAGCGGGTGTCTTCGGGGCCGTCATGAAGGCTGAAGCAGCGCGAGCACAGCTTCACGCGGTCGACGACCTCGACGAGGGCATTCGAGAGCCCCCGCGCGAGGTCGGGCGTGCGCAAGAGGTGGAACGACAGGCGCTGCGCGGTCTTCTCGCCGATGCCGGGCAGCCGCGCGAGCTGCGCCACGAGGCGGTTGATGGCGTCGGGCGTCACGAAGCGCTCGTCAGGTGATGCCGGGGATCTTGATGCCCTTGGAGATCTTCGCCAGCTCGTCGGCCTGGTGCTTCTTCGACCTGGTGAGCGCGTCGTTCACCGCGGCGGTGACGAGGTCCTCGAGCATGGCGTGGTCCTCGACGGCCTTGCGGTCGATGGTGATGCGCTGGATCTCCTGAGTGGCGGTGGCGACGACGGTGACGAGGCCATCAGCAGCCTTGCCCTCGACGGTCTCGGTGGCGAGCTCGGTCTTGCGCTTCTCGATCTGCTCGGTGAGCTTGTTCGCCTGACGGATGAAGTAGTTGAGATCGACTCCAGGCATCGTGGGCTGTCTCCGGTGAAAGGCGGGTGGGGCTGTAGCGGATTGTGGGCGGGGTGAACAGCGGGTCAGTCCTCGTCGGGGATCGCGGCGACCGGCACGAGGGACGGGGCCTCGCGCACCGGCTCGAGGTACTGCACGTGCTCGACCGAGCCCCCGAGGATCTTGAGGACGTTGCGAATGGCCGGGTGCTGAGCGACGCGGGCGTCGATGGCGGTGTGCCGGGCGGCGGTCTCTTTCGCCTCTTCTTCGGCGATGGAGGGCGCGGTGCTCGTGAGGATCTGCGCGCCAGTCTCTTCGGCGACGCGGGTGGGGCGCCCGAAGTGTCTGGTGAGGGCCGCTTCGATGAGCTGCCGCGACATGCCGAAGACGGTGGTGCGGTGGAAGGCCGCGTCATGCGGGAAGGCGAGGCGGACGGTGCCGGGCTCCATGCCGACGAAGCGTCCGTGGCTCAGGGACTTGCCGTGGCGCGGAGATTCGGCGCGTACGGCCTCGACGGCTGCCCGCCAACGATCGAGGGAGGGCATCGACGCGGCCGCAGCGCTCGACGCTCGCGGGGCTCCCGTCGCAGCGGGCACCGAAGGCCCAGTCGCGGCGGCGGACGGAGCAGGGCCGCTCGGCGCGTTCAGCGTCGGCCGCACCCCGGCTCCAGAACTGGTCGAGGCGGCACGTGCCTCCATGAGTGAGGGCGGCCGGTGCGGTTCGTTTGCCGCTGCACTGGCGGGCGTTCCGTTCGGTGGCGTGGGGGGCGGTGGTCCATCGCCCACGGTTGCGGCGCTCGAGGCCAGGTGCGGTTGTGAGGTTGCGCTCAGAACGCCTGCTGCGCCGATGGCGTGCGCACCTGCGGGGGAAGGCACTTCCGGCAAGCACTCGCCCGACGCACACCCCTCTGCGCTGCCTTCGGGCGCGAAGAGGCGCTCTTCGTCGGCACCGTCAGGCCTCGCCGGGAGTGAGCGGTTGACGAGGCGAACCTCTGGCTCCGGTGCAGCCGCGGTCGATTGCGGCGCAGTCGTGGTTGCCCGCGCTGAAGCCGCGGAGGCGGAGCGTTGCGGTGCGGTTTCGGACGGCCCCGGTGCGGCCGCCGCGGTGGACTGTTCTGCGGAAGCAGTGGGCTTCGATGCGCCTGCCGACTGCTGTGGTGCGGTGCCTGAGCGGTGCGATGCAGGAGCAGAAGGCTCCAGCGCCGCGGCCGAAGCCTGCGCTGTGGTTGCGAGGGGAGGCTGTCCTTGTGCAATCGGCTGCGACGCGGTTGCGGAGCGCGGCGACGGGGTTTCAGCGGGCGGCCGTGGGGCTGGCGAAGGCTGCGGTACCGCTGCGGAGAGCGGGTTGGCGGTTGCGGAGGTGCCGGCTGGGGTGGGAGGCGAGACCAACAGCGCCGCGCGCGCTGGCTCAGGCGCGAAAGGGAGCCGGAGCGGAGCGACCCCCCGACGCTCCGGCGCTCGCAGGCTGTCCTGACGCCAGGCGCTCGACGCGACTGATCAGCTCGGGGATCGACGCCGCCGGGGCCAGGTGGAGGCCCTTGAGCAGCGTCATCTCGAACGCGAGCTTCGGCTGCGGCGCGCGGGCGATCTCCCACACGCCCGAGTGCACCACGTCGAACAGGCGCGCGAGCTGCGCGGCGTCGGCATCGCGGGCGAGCGTGACGACGGCCTCGCGGTCGGTGTCCGCCAGCTCCTCGGGTGCAGCCCCGGTGGCCTTGGCGACGAACAGGTGCCGCAGCCACCAGGCGAGCTCCTCGGCGAGGCGACGCAGATCGACCCCGCGGTTCCACACCTCTTCGGTGTGCTTGAGCACGGTGGCCGCGTCGCGCATCACCAGGGCCTTCGCCAGGCCGTGAACGACGTTGCGATCGATCGTCCCCAGCGCCTCGGCGACGTCTTCGTCCTTCGGCTCGTTCCCGCAGGCCGACAGCACCTGGTCGAGCAACGACAAGGCGTCGCGCATGCCGCCCTCGGACTGGCGGACGATCATCGACAGCGCCGAGTCGCTCACCTTCACCTGCTCGAGCTGGGCGATCTCCTTGAGGCGCTTGAGCATCGCGGCCTGCGAGATGCGCCGGAAGTTGTGCCGCTGGCAGCGCGACAGAATCGTGTCAGGCAGCTTGTGGGCCTCGGTGGTCGCGAAGATGAACTTCACGTGGCCGGGCGGCTCCTCGAGCGTCTTGAGCAGCGCGTTGAACGCTGCGCCCGAAAGCATGTGTACCTCGTCGATGATGTAAATCTTGAAGCGGTCGCGCTGCGGTTGGTACTTCGCGTTCTCGCGAATCTCGCGAACGTTCTCGACGCCGTTGTTCGAGGCGCCGTCGATCTCCTGCACGTCGGTCGAGATGCCGTCGCGAATCTCGGTGCACGCCCGGCAGGCGCCACACGGCGTCGAGGTCGGGCCCTTCTCGCAGTTGAGCGCCCGCGCCAGCAGGCGGGCGGCGGTCGTCTTGCCCACGCCGCGAGGCCCGGCGAAGAGGTACGCGTGGGCGACGCGGTCGAGCTTGATGGCGTTCTCGACGGTGCGGACCACGTGCTCCTGGCCCGTCATCTCTTCGAAGGCCTGGGGCCGGTACTTCCGCGCGAGGACCGTGTAGCTCATGCGAGGTCGTCTACTCCGAACTCGCCGCGCTGTGCATCACGGCGTCGCGTAGATGTACGCGAAGCACATCTCGTCTTCGGTGCCTTCCCCCCAACGGATGGTGCGCGATGTCGGGTTGTCCCAGGTGCAGGTCATCTTGAGCGAGCCGCTCGCGGCCACCGTGTACGGATGCGGACGGAAGTACTGGGACTGCCAGTGGAAGTCCCACCGGGGAATGTCGACGAGGCAGTCTTCGGTGGTGGGCGAGTTCACGCCGGAAATGGTGATGCGTTTCCCCAGCGTGTGCATGTGCGGCATCAGGCCGTAGACCTTGATCGGGAGCACGCCGCGCGTCGGGTTCGGGAAGGTGCGCGTATGGGTGTAGTTCATCGAGTTCGGCGGAATCGTGAAGCCGTTGCCGACGAGGGGGAGCAGGTACGCGTTGGTCACGCTCGTGCCCGCGGGCGCATACATGAGCTTGATGCCGGTCTGGTCCGGCGTGCGGGTGCCGCTGTTGGTGTTGTAGTGAATCTGCATCGCGAGGGCCTGGTTCGGCTGAAGCTGAATGCCAGTTCCGGCGGGGTAGACGACCGCGCCGGTCCCAGGAGCCCATGCGCCGATGGGGCCTGGGCTGTTCGACACGCCCGAGTCTCCGTAGCAGGTCCAGCCGGGGCCTGCCTCGCCCGTGTCCTTCGTGCGCGCCGCGGCACGGTCGACGATGTAGACGATGACGTGGTGCACCTCGGCGGTGACCCCCGGGAGGATGTCGTACCCGGTCACGAAGCGTGAGGCTGGCAGCGCCGGATCGACGATGAAGCAGCGGTAGTCGTCGTTGCGCGTCGAGGACGGTGTGTATGGCTCGGCCATGGTGAGCGTCGCGTCAATGCGCGGGAGCTGGCCCACGGGGCCCGGCGGCGGCGGGGCATCGGCCGGGTTCCCTTCAGGCGCGCCGTCATCGACCCACTTCACGAGCGTGTCGATCTGCGTCTGCGACAGGCTGCCATCCGTGGTGAAGGGCGCGCCGCATGTCGCCGACGGCATCCACGGGGGCATGCGGCGGGCGGCGATGGCGTCCTTCATCGCGGCTGCCATCGGTTGAGCGTGCGCGTAGGTCTCGAGCGGGAACGGCCCGATGCCGCCGGCGCGGTGACACGAGAGGCATTTCGTCTGTGTGATGGGCAGCACGTTCTTGTACCAGGTGACGGGCCCGGTGACGGTGGCGCCTCCAGCCGCCCCGCCCGCCATCGCCGTGCCACCCGCGCTCGAACCTCCGCCCGTGGCGCTGCCTCCGCCGGTTGCGCTCACCGTCGAGCACGCGTTCGCAAGGCAGGTCTGTCCGCTCGCGCAGGTCGTGCAGGCGGCGCCGTTGGCTCCGCACGCGTCGTTCGAGGCGCCCGGCTCACACCGTCCGGTCGAGGCGCTGCAGCAGCCCGTGGGGCAGTTCGAGGGGTCGCAGACGAACCGAGTGCCGCCGCAGCCGGAAAGTGAGGCGAGAACGAACGCGCCGAAGACGGCGACGAGGCGGAGCGACATGCGGGGGACTCCTCGGGGCAACCGGCCGTACCGGAGGTGCACTCAACCCAAGGCGCTCGCTGAACGCAACCCGGGCACCGCTGGTGGACGGGCCTTCGCTTCGAACAGAGCGCGCATCATGTTTCGCCTGCTCGTCGCAGCGGTGAGCCTGGGTGGGCTGGTCGTGCCTCGAGGAAGCTCGACGGACGGTGCGGAGCGGCTGTCATCGCGTTGCTGGTGCTGGCGAGGCGCCGAGGGTGCCGCCACGTCGAAGGACCAGCTCGCGGTGCACGAGGAACGCGAGGACCGCGATGCTCCCGACGAACGGCGTGGCGATGAGATAGGGCCAGGGGTTGATTCCGCGCGCCCGGGCCTCGCTCGCGAGCCACGTCCACGACACCGTCAAGGCGATGCACAGGTCGACGAAGACCTGCTGGCCCCAGGCCTGCTCGCGCAGCAGGGAGAGCAGCCCTGGCAACCCGTCTGGCGCGACGATGACGAGGGACCAGGTGGTGAAGGCGACGAGGGCGGAGAAGAGTGCGACCAGACGCATGGAGAAGCTCCGGGGACGACGAGGTGGCCTTTCAATGCCGCGTCCGAGGCACGAAGGCCATGACGTGGGAGGTCATGGGCGAGGCGCGCGCGGCCGGTAGAGTGGGGCGGTGATGACGCGTGATGGGTTCGCAGGACTCCTGAAACGGTGGCGTGCGTCGCGCCGGCTCTCTCAGGAGCAGCTCGCGCTCGAGGCCGAGATCTCGACCCGGCACTTGAGCTTCCTCGAGACCGGCAAGTCCAGGCCCAGCCGCGAGATGGTGCTGCTGCTCGCGAGCGCACTCGACCTCGAGCTCAAGGAGCGCAACGTCATGCTCACCAGCGCCGGGTTCGCGGCGGTCTACACGTCGAGCGCGCTCGAGAGCCTCGAGCTGGCGCCCGTGCGTCGGGCGATCGAGCTGCTCCTGGAGAAGCAGGAGCCGTACGGCGCGGTGCTGGTCGATCGCTGTTGGAACGTGCTGCGGGTGAACCAGGGCGCCACGCGGCTGCTCGGGCACTTCGTCGATCCCACGACCATCGACCCCGCCATCGGCTCGAACCTCGTGCGCGCGATCCTCCATCCTTCGGGCTTGCGCCCGTTTCTCGTGAACTGGCTCGAGGTCGCGCAGGTGACCCTCGAGCGCCTGGAGCGCGAGTGCACGACCTTCCCATCGGACGTCGAGCGTCGGTCTTTGCTTGACGAGGTGCGACAGTACGCCGGCGTCGAGGCCATCAGCGCGAGCACGCCGGCGACGGGGGCGCCCATCGCGCTCGTGCACCTGAAACGTGGTGACCTCGAGGCGCGGCTCTTCACGATGCTCACCACCATCGGTACGCCGCTCGATGTCACCGCGCAGGAGCTCGCGCTCGAGTCGTATTTTCCGGCGGATGACGCGACGGAGCGCTGGCTGCGCGGCTGAAAAATTGTGCAACAGCCCTGTCGTGTCACCGTTTGACGCATGACGACCTCGACGCGCCGTGAAGCCCGCCACGCCGTTCGCCTCCCTGTCTCCATCGGAGGCCGTCAGGCCGCGCTCACCGCCGACCTCTCCGCGAGCGGCTTCCAGCTCGAGACGACTTCGCTCTTGCCGCAGGGCCTGCCGGTCGAGGGCTACGTGCTGCACGGCGAGAAGGAGCTGCGCTGGAAGGGCGTGGTGGCGTGGAGCCGCGCGGGGAACCCCATGACCAGCACGTGGCACGCGCTCGGCATTCGCTTCACCCGGGTCTCGCCGGGCCTGCGGGCGCTGATCTCGATCCGCTCCCGAGGGTGAATCGCTTGCTCCCGGCGCCGCGCTGCGCGATGTCGCGCGCGTGCTCGTCATGACCCTCCTCGCCGCGACCGTCGCTGATCCGCAGTTTCTTCGTGAGTACGCCGAGACCCGCCGGTACCTCGCGGGCCGTCCCGAGAAGCCGAAGTTCTCGCCCGATGGCAAGAGCGTCTTCTTCCTGCGCTCGGCCGCGAAGGACTCGCGCCAGCTGCTCTACGAGTTCGACGTCGCGACGGGCCAGACGAAGGAGCTGCTCACGCCCGACACGTTGCTCAAGGGCGCGAGCGAGACGCTGACCGCCGCCGAGAGGGCGCGCCTCGAGCGGCAGCGCGTCTCGGCGCGAGGCTTCACGAGCTACCAGCTGTCGCCCGACGGCTCGAAGCTGCTCGTGGTGCTCTCCGGCAAGCTCTACGTGGTGGAGCGCGCCAGCGGGAAGGTGACGCAGCTGAAGACCGGCGAGGGCGCGTGCCTCGATCCGAAGTTCGCGCCTGACGGAGCGCGGGTCGGGTACGTGCGGCAGCACGACGTGCACGTGCTCGAGCTGTCCACGAACAAGGAGTCGCGCGTCACGACCGGCGGTACCGAGGAGAAGCCCAACGGCCTCGCCGAGTTCGTCGCCCAGGAGGAGATGAGCCGCTTCTCGGGCTACTGGTTCTCGCCCGACGGGAAGTTCGTCATCTTCCAGAAGACGGACCACTCGGGCCTCGAGCGCTTCGGCATCGCCGATCCCATGCACCCGGAGGCCGAGGTCGACCGCTTCTTCTACCCACGGCCGGGGAAGAAGAACGCCGAGGCGTCGCTCGCGATCGTCTCCATCTCCGGCGGCAAGGCGCTCGACGTGCAGTGGGATCGCGCCGCGTTGCCGTACGTCACCACCGTGAAGTGGCCGCGTGCCGGCGCGCTGTCGGTGGTGGTGCAGAACCGGGAGCAGACGAAGTCGCAGCTCCTCGCCGTCGATCCGAAGACAGGGAAGACGACCACGCTCCTCGTCGAAGAAGACGGCGCGTGGGTCAACATCAACCAGGACATGCCGGCCTGGCTGCCGGACGGGAGCGGCTTCTTCTGGGACACCGAGCGCAACGGCGGTCACGAGATCGAGCTGCGCCAGGCGGACGGCTCCGGCGCGGTGAGCTGGGTGAAGCCGGCCGCCGGGTACAAGGGCGAGCTGGGCCTCGTGGGGTTCGACGCGAAGTCGAAGACGCTCTACTTCCTCGGCGGCGACGACCCGACCCAGGTGCTCCTCTTCAAGACCGTCAACGGCGCCGCGCCGGAGCGCGTGAAGACCCCGAGCGAGGGCCGCGCGTTCGAGGGCGCGGTGATGGCCGATGACGCCAGCGCCTTCGTGGTGACCACGACCTCGACCCGCGCGATGCCGAAGACCTTCGTGGCGAAGAGCGATGGGGCGACGGTGGCCGAGCTGCCGAGCGTCGCCGTGGAGCCCTCGCTGAAGCTCAACATCGAGCTGTTCACGCTCCCCGGGCCGGTGGCGTCGAAGGCCGCCGTCATTCGCCCGAAGGACTTCAAGAAGGGCACGAAGTACCCGGTGGTGCTCAACGTCTACGGCGGGCCCGGCCACCTCGAGGTGCTGGAGACGACGCGCGAGAACCTGGTGCTGCAGTGGCTCGCGAACCAGGGCTTCGTCGTGGTGAAGCTCGATGGCCGCGGGACGCCCCGACGCGGGCGCGACTTCGAGCGCGCGATCAAGTTCGACTTCGCCACCGTCACCGCGACGGATCAGGTCGACGGCCTCAAGGCCCTGGGCGCGAAGGTGCCCGAGCTCGATCTCTCGCGTGTCGGCGTCTACGGCTGGAGCTTTGGCGGCTACATGGCGGCCCTGCTCGCGATGGCGAAGGGAGACGTCATCAAGAGCGCGGTGGCCGGGGCTCCGGTGGTCGACTGGCGCGACTACGACACGCATTACACCGAGCGCTTCCTCGGACTGCCCGACGCGCAGCCCAAGGCCTACGAGGTCAGCTCGCTGCTCTCGTACGTGAAGGACGCGAAGCGGCCGATCCTCCTCATTCACGGCACCGCGGACGACAACGTGTACTTCCTGCACTCCCTCAAGCTCTCCGACGCGCTCTTCAAGGCCGGGAAGCCCCACGCCGTGTTGCCGCTGTCGAACTTCACGCACATGGTGCCCGACCCGCTGGTGACCGAGCGGCTGTGGGAGTGCATCGCGACCCACTTCCTGGAGACCCTCTCGAAATGACCGCGAAGCTCGATCCCGCGTTCGTCGAAGACTGTCCGTACGGCCCCGACGCGTTGTTGATCGACGAGATCGTGTCGATCGATCGCGAAAAGGGCGAAGTGCTCTGCACGATGCCGGTGCACGACGACCTGCCGCTGACCCGCTCGCAGCGCGTTCATCCGGTGCGGCACCCCCGGCACGTGAACGGTGGGCTCATGCTGCACATGACCGGCATGTTGGGCTTCGTGCACGCGTACTACGTGCTGGGCTTGCGCCACGCCGAGGGGTGGATTGGCTATGGCGCGAAGATCCACGAGGCGCGGTTTCATGCGCTGGCGACGCCGGGCGAGAAGCTGATCCTCCGCGGCTGGACCACGCGCACGCGGAAGATGAACGAGTCGATCATGGCGCGGTACTCCTTCGAGTTCCGGCAGGGCGAGAAGGTCGTGTACCAGGGCGACCAGACGGCGATGTGGGCGCGCATCTCAGGGGACGGGCACGCCCCTCCGGTCTCGACGCTCGAGTAACGCCAAAGGCGCTGGCATCGAACCTGCTGTCCCCTGACGGCATGGGGACCGACGAGGAGACTCGACTCGAGCAGCACGCACGGAGGCTCGAAGGCGAGGTCGAAGCAACTCAAGCGGTTCGAATCGTCGCGCGGCTCGACGCGGAGTGGTTCGACACCTTTCACGTCAACCAGCTGCGCGCGAAGCGTGACGAATTGGCACGACGGGTCCGCTCCGCACGCTCAGCGCTGGCGGTGTGGCGAGATCGAACGGCGAAGCGGCGGCGCGAGCTCGACGCAGGTGATGAGAACTCCCAGCCCGGCGTCACCTCGATCGTTCGGCTGACGTTTCGAGTCGGGCTCGCCATGACCTCGTTCGTCCTCGTCGTCGAAGCCGGCACCCTCTCCGCGATGGCGCTCGCGTTGCTCCCGGTGGCGGTGTTGTGGATCGGCTGGTTCCTGGAGCGTGACGAGTGAGCCCGCGGGAACGCCTCGAGCTCGCGCAGGCCCGCCACGCGCGCCTCGGTCCCCAACCGGCGTTGGTGGCACACCCCGACATCGCCACGCTCGAAGGGGAGATCGCGCAGCTCGAAGCGGGGCTCCCCGCGCTGTGTCGCGAGGTCGAGGCCCATCGAGCGTTGCATTCCCGGTGGGATGAGGTGCGCGACGGCCGGCCCCTCCATCCCTTCGCGTGGTTCTACGGCCTGCTCTTCTTCTGTTCGCTCTTCGTGCTCCGCTTCCACGTGCCGGGGAGCGCGGGAGTTCTCCTGTTCGTCACCGCCGGGTTGGGGTCGTTCGACGGGATCCTCTGGCTCGAGCGTGCGCGGCGGAGCCGGTCGTTGCTTCGGGATGGCGGTGGGCGCCACGACGAGCCCGTGCCCTGAGTGGCTCTCGTCGCTCCGTTACCCGAAGAGGCCAAGGCGCGTCGGCGTGAAGTCAGGGAACACCTCTCGTCGCGAGAGCCCGACCGACTCGAGACACTCCGTCATCACGTTGCGCAGGTCGGTCGTCACCCGCAGGTCCCGGCCTTCATGAAGTGACGCCGGCGCCAGCGAGGGCCAGTCCGACACGACGCGGCCGCCCTTCACGCCGCCGCCCAGCACGAGCGACGCCGACGCGGTGCCGTGATCGGTCCCGCGCGTACCGTTCTCCCGGGCGGTGCGGCCGAACTCGGTCATGGTGAGCAGCGTCACGTCGGCGAGCTTCGGCCCCAGGTCCTGCGCGAACGCCGCGAGGGCTTGACCGACCTCCTCGAGCCTGGTCGCGAGCTGGCCCGTCCCCGCGCCCTGCGCCAGGTGCGTGTCGAAGCCACCGAGTTCGGTCGCAGCGAGCGAGAGGCCCACGTCGGCGTGGATCAGTCGCGCGATGTCCTGGAGGCGACGCCCCAGCACGCCCCTTGGGTAGGTGGCGCCGTTTGCGGGCGCGCGTGACGCAAGGCCGTCGCGCTGGGTCGTGGACAAGGACTCGAAGGCTTCGTGCCCCGAGGTGCGCAGCGCGTCATCGACCGCCTGCTCGTACAGCGCCTCGAAGGTCGTCGCGGCCGCAGGCCCGCCACCGATGCGGAAGTCTTTCAGCGATGGAAACGCCAGCGCGTTCGCCTCGCCCGCCAACGACGAGGGCACACCGTTCTGGACGGCGACGAGCGAAAACGGTCCGGGGGCTGGAAGTCCGGCGCCGGCGCGGTTGAGCCAGCCGTCATGCGCACGCCGACCGGGAGTCCCGGCCTCGAGGAAGTCCTGTGCGTCGAAGTGGCTCCTCGGCGACTGCGGCAACCCCGTGGCGTGGATGACGGCGAGCTGGCCCGAGGTGAAGCGAGGCAGCAGCGGAGCCAGGGCCGGGTGCAGCGCGAAGGTGCCATCGAGCGGGAGCGCCGCTGCGGTGCCCTTCGTCGACAGCCGCAGTGATGGACGCAGCGACGAATACTCGGGGTCACCCACCGGCGGCACCATCGACAGCCCATCGACGCCGCCGCGGAGGAAGACCACCACCAGCGCCTTGCCGCGACGGCCTTGCGCGAACGCCCGCCCGACGCCGCTCGCCGACGCGCCGAACATCACCAGGGACTGCACCAGCCGTCGTCGAGAGATCATTGTCGTTGGAACTCCGGAGCCCCGAGGAGCAACCCCACCACCTTCGATCGATCGTCCCGTCGCTCGTCCACCTCGTCTTCGGCGGCGAGCGCTCTTCGAACCGTCGCCAGCGTCGCCTCCGACGCCGGGCGGCCGAGGATCGACTGCGCGAGCGTGTCGAGCGGCGTCTCCTTCGGAGGCAGAGCGACGACGACGCCGGGGATCCGACCTGCGGCGAGCTTGAGCCCGAAGTTGATGCGGGCCACCAGTCCACCCGCAGACACCCACGCTACGCCTTCTTCCCGATAGCCCGTCGGAGGGGCGCACCGGTACAGCGGTTGTCCCATCTGATCGAGCGCGGTGGCCAGCGGCCGTTGCACCTCGTCGAGCGTGCCGACGGCGCGAATGGCGCCCACCACGAACTCGAGCGGCGTGCGGGTCTTGGAGGCGATGGCGTCGGCGCTCCAGAACTCGGGCGACTCGATGATGGCGCGATACGTCGCCGACAGATCGCCGTCGGTGCGAAGGAACACGGCGGCCACGCGCTCGACGAGGGCCGGCGGCGGCGTGTCGGACACCAGGCGCTGACAGAGCTTCGTCGCGAGGTGGCGCGCGGTGGCCGGGTGCCGTGCCAGGAAGTCGAGGAGCTGTTCTCCGTGCTGCTGGCCCAGCCCTGCGGGGAGTTCGAGACCGAACACGCGCCGGGCACCGTCATCGTGGGCGAGCGGACGGAAGACGAACTGGCCGAACTTCGCCTGGCGTGGACGCACCTCGAGGCTCCAGCCGGTCAGCGCCTTCGCCGCCTCGCGGACGTCGTCCTGCGTGTACCCGGCGCTCACCCCCACCGTGTGCAGCTCGAGCAGCTCGCGCGCGTAGTTCTCGTTGAGGCCCAGGGCGCGACCGTTCCCGAGCGGCTCCGGGGCGTTCTCGTCGTCGTCTTCCTCCATCATCACCACAGGCGCCTGCGTCTTCTTTCGCGCGCCCAGCTTGAGCGAGAAGCCCTCGCGCACCGACAACCAGCCGTCGAGGTACCAGAGCATCGCCGGGTGCTTCGCGGTCGCGCCCAGCACGTCGCGGAAGCGGCCAAAGACATGCGGCCGAATCGCTTCACGCTCGTAGGCGTTCACCATCCACCGGACGCGGCCCTTCTCGGCCGAGACGTTGAAGTGGTTGAACCAGAAGTCGACCAACACCTCTTCGAACTGCCGCCGGGAGTTCGCCGCCCGCAGCAGCTTGGCTTGCGTCAGCTCCACCAGGAGTTGGCGGGGGAGCTCGTCGGCGTTGAGCTTTGCGTAGTCGCGCGCGGCCTCCTTGCCCGCCTCGGTCTTCACGTCGACGCCCATGGCCTTGAGCGCCACCTGCGGCCGCGGATAGGTGCGGAACGAGTCTGCGACCGAAAGGCCCAGCGTCTTGAAGCTCGACAGGCGCTCCTCCATCGCGGGATCGATGCCCGGCTTCAGTTGCCCGTCGATCCACGCGGCCAACCCGAGCCGCTCCACCTCGGAGAGATCGCCTGGCGACGGCCCGAACCCCAGCCGCTGGAGGGCGTGGACGGTGTGGGTCCGTGTCGGAGGGCCTCCCAGGGGCAGCGTGAGCTGGCTCGATGACGGCGCCGCAGCAGGGCGGGTCGCGCAGCCGAACGCCAACAACACCGGGAGCAGGAGCCGCATACCGAACTCAACCCTCGAGCGGGCCCGGGGTTGGGATTGACGAAGTGACGCAGTTAAGGTCGTATTGACTCTCATGCGAATTCTCCCGAACCCTGACGACGAGCTGACGTGGCGGAATCCTCTGGTGCTCACCGTGGAGGGCCTCCTCTCGGCCACCGAGTGTGTCGAGCTGATCGAGACGATCGAGCGCCGAGGCCCGACACCGGCGCCCGTGTCGACCGCGCGGGGTCCGGTGATGCGACTCGATCTGCGGAGCAATGACCGCGTGATGTACGACGACCTGCCGCTGGCAAAGCTCCTCTTCGACCGACTGCAGCCAGCCATCCCTCCGCGCCTCGAGGGCGCCTGGCGGCTGGTGGGCGCCAATGAGCGGCTGCGCTGCTACCGCTACCGGCCAGGCCAGTGTTTTGCCCCCCACTTCGATGGCGCTTTTCACCGGTCTGGCGACGAGGTGAGCCTGCTCACCTGCCTCGTCTACCTGAACACCTGTGAATCCGGCGGCGCGACCCGCTTCCTCGACCTGGAGCGCTCCGTCGACCCGGCGCCCGGCCGCGCGCTGGTCTTCAACCACCACCTGCTCCACGAAGGCTGCCCGGTTCTGGCCGGCGTGAAGTACGTGGTCCGGACCGACCTCATGTTCCAGCGGATGGATTAAAAATCAATGAAAGCAATCACTTAGGCTGTTGCTCCCCCAAGTTCCACACCTCGCCACGGGTTGGGCTATGGCCCGGGGCCCATGAGCGACGCATCGACGACTCCTGCGGCTCCGGCGACGCCTGCTGGGCCCGCGGCGGCGGGCGCGACGGAGCCTGCGAAAGAGCCTCCGGCAAGCGGGGCGCACGGGCA
This sequence comes from Myxococcaceae bacterium, assembly GCA_044352295.1. Taxonomy (GTDB): domain Bacteria; phylum Myxococcota; class Myxococcia; order Myxococcales; family Myxococcaceae; genus Xiheimicrobium. The sequence goes on along the minus strand of JBILEB010000161.1, from coordinate 2,383 downwards.
CGGGCACCCCAAACGGCTGGTCCCGCTCGCGCTCGGCGCCCTCGGCATCGTCTATGGCGACATCGGCACCAGCCCCCTCTACGCGGTCGCGGAGTGCTTCGCGAAGAAGCCCAACGCGCAGGGCCAGCTCGAAACGGTGCACCACGCCCTGGTGGTGAGTGAAGCCAGCGTCCTGGGCCTGCTGTCGCTGTTCTTCTGGTCGCTGATCATGGTGGTGACGGTCAAGTACCTGGGCTTCATCATGCGGGCCGACAACAAGGGCGAAGGCGGCATCTTCGCGCTGCTCGCCCTCATCCCCCGCGCCAACGCGTCGCGGGGCCGGACTGCTGTGGTGCTGGCGGCGCTCTTCGGGGCGGCCCTGTTGTACGGCGACGGCATCATCACCCCCGCCATCTCGGTGCTCTCGGCCATCGAGGGCATCAGCGTCGCGACCCACACCTTCGACAAGGCCGTGGTGCCGATCACCTTCGTGATTCTGCTGACGCTGTTCCTGGTTCAGAAGCGCGGCACCGACAGCATCGGGAAGGCCTTCGGGCCGGTCATGGTGGTGTGGTTCATCTCGCTGACGCTGCTGGGCATCGCGGCCGTCTCGAAGAACCCGTCGGTGCTTCGGGCCGTCAACCCCACCTACGCGTTCGACCTCTTCGTCGCGGACCCGCTGCACGCCTTCAAGGTGCTGGGGAGCGTCGTGCTGTGCATCACCGGCGGAGAGGCGCTCTACGCCGACATGGGCCACTTCGGCGCGCGGCCGATTCGCCTCGCGTGGTTCACCTTCGTGTTTCCGGCCCTGCTGGTGAACTACTTCGGCCAGGGCGCCTTCCTGCTCAGCAACGGCTGGGTGGAGAAGCCCTTCTGGGCGCTGGTGCCCGAGGTGCTCATCTACCCGATGGTGGCGCTCGCGACGGCGGCCACCGTCATCGCGTCCCAGGCGCTCATCTCAGGAGCGTTCTCGCTCACCCGCCAGGCCGTGCAGCTCGGCTACATGCCGCGCGTGACGATCGTGCACACCTCCGAGAAGAACGAGGGGCAGATCTACATCCCCGAGGTGAACCAGGCGTTGATGATCGCGTGCCTGGCGCTGGTGCTGGTGTTCCAGGAGTCCACCCGGCTTGCCGCGGCCTACGGCATCGCCGTCACCGGGACGATGAGCATCACCTCGCTGGTGTACTTCGTCGTGATCACCCGGAACTGGAAGTGGCCGGTGTGGCGCGCGCTGCCGTTGCTGCTGCTGTTCCTCGCGTTCGACCTGCCGTTCTTCGGCGCGAACCTCCTCAAGTTCTTCGACGGCGGCTGGTTCCCCATCGTGGTGGCGATGCTGATTTTCTCGCTGATGACGACGTGGAAACGGGGCCGCGCGGAGCTGGCGCAGCGCTTCAACCAGTCGGTCATGCCCATCACCGCGCTGCTGGAGGATCTCGAGGCCACCAAGCCGTACCGGGTGCGCGGGACCGCGGTCTTCATGTCCGGCAACGCCGATGGCACCCCGCCGGTGTTGCTGCATCACCTCAAGCACAACCAGGTGCTGCACCGGCAGGTGGTGTTGCTGTCCATCACGCCGGTCGAGGTGCCGACGGTGCCCAGGGACGAGCAGATCGAAGTCGCCGACCTGCGCAACGGGTTCTTCCGCGTCGTCTGGAAGACCGGCTTCATGGAGACGCCGAACGTGCCGCAGATCCTGGTGAAGGCGCGCGAGCACGGCCTGGTCGCGGAGCCTTCGACCACCAGCTATTTCCTGGGCCGCGAGACGCTGCTCACGAACGGGAAGTCCCCGATGATGCGGTGGCGCAAGGCGCTGTTCGCGTTCGTCTCACGCAACGCGCTGTCGGCCACGAGCTACTTCGGACTGCCCCCGGGCCGCGTCGTCGAGCTCGGCATGCAGGTCGACTTGTAGAAACCATAGGGAGATCAGGTGGCTGTGGGCGCTTGAAACTTCCAGCGGTTCTCGGTCATCGTTCAGACGTCGTGCTTCGACTGCTCCGACCCCCAGCGCCCATCACCCCCGAGACCCCCGAGGACGCGTTGGTGCGTCGGGCGCAGCGGGGCGAGCACGCGGCCTTCAAGGCCCTCTTCGAGCGACATGTCTTGTCGGTGCGGCGCTTCCTGCGCGACCTCGTCCGCGACACCGACGCGGCCGATGACGCCACCCAGGAGACCTTCGCCCGCGCCCATGTGCAGCTACCGAAGCTCGCGGAGCACGACCGCTTCAAGCCCTGGGTCTTCGGCATCGCCCGCAACGTGGCCTTCGAGGTCAAGCGCGTTCGACACCATGAGTCGCTCGAAGGGGATGATGACGACGTGCCGGCCGCCGTCATTCCGGCCCCCGACCCCGAGCGCGTGCTGCTCGACCGCGAGCTCGAAGGCCAGTTCGCCAGCGCGCTGGCGA
>JBILEB010000031.1:0-49040 GCA_044352295.1 Myxococcaceae bacterium | reverse complement strand
CGCGGCGCCGTGAAGGTGGGCCGGAGCAGGTGCTGCTCGAGCGCTCGGCCGCCTTCGAGCCCGCGCTCTCTCCCGCCGTCGCCTACCTGACGACCTCGCTCATGCGCAGCGTCGTCGAAGAGGGCACTGCCGTGGCCGTGCTCGAGCTCAAGCGGCCTGCCGCCGGGAAGACGGGCACGGCGCAGGAGTACCGGGACGCGTGGTTCTCAGGCTTCACCCAGCAGTACGTGGCCTCGGCGTGGGTGGGCTTCGACGATCACTCGCCGATCGGCCCGCTCGAGACCGGTGGACGTGCAGCCTTGCCGCTTTGGCTCGACTTCATGAAGGCTGCGCACCAGGGCCTGCCCGCGCTCGAGTTCCCCGTGCCGGAAGGCGTGACCGCGGTGAAGGTCGACCCGCTCAGCGGAAAGCTCGCCGGCGGCAGCGTTCCGGGGCGACAGGAATACTTCCTGGCGGGTACCGAGCCCACCGAAGAGGCGCCCCGACCGGGAACGGTCGACCCGAACGACTTCCTCCTCGACCCGCAGAAGGGCACGCGATGAGTGCCGCGCTTGCCCTGCTCGTCGCGGCGTCTGCTCCCGGCCCGTCGACGCTCGAGCGCGCAGCCTCGGCGGTGGTGACGAAGCTCGAGGCCGCCCGGCTGGAAGGTCCCATCGCGGTCCATGTCGAAGGAGCCACCCCGGCCCTCTCGCGCGCGTTCGCCACGGTGCTCTGCGGTCGCCTGGTGTCGGCGAAGGTGCCGTGCGACGTCGTCGAGGCCGCCTCCCCTGCGGACGCCGCCGAGCGCGCGAGGAGCCAGGGCCGCTCGACGGTGGTACGGCTCACCGTGCAGGCGAGCGGTACGGCGCTCGTCGTCCAGGGTGATGCGCTGGAGACGTGGAAGAACGTGTGGGCGGGCGACGCGCCGGGCCGGTCGGAGCGCGCGGCCAGCCTCGGCCTGTCTCTCGAGGCCGACGCCGAGGTGCTCGCGTTCGCTGGTCCCCTCACCCCACCGGCGCCACCACCATCGGTCCCGCTGGAGCTGGTCCTCTCGTCCTTCGCGCGCCTGCCGACGGTGCCCGTGGCGCTCGCGGCGGGCGATCTCGATGGCGACCTGCGCGCCGAAATGGCCGTGCTGCTCGGTGAAGACGTCGTCGTCTACTCCGCGGAGGGCAAAGTGCTCGCCCGGTACGATCTCGCCTCGGCACCTCCAGCCGCGGCCATGCTGCGGGAGCCCTTCGGCGCGCTCGCCATCACCGGCGCGCCCCCCCGACTGGTGGCCTGGTCGGGTCGACGCGCCCGGGCCGAGGTGCTCGCCTTCAACGGCACGTCGCTCAAGCCGGTCGCCTCCCAGGACACCATCACCCTCGACGGCCTCACCGCGCGACTCGAGCCGGGGCTGAACCGGTTTCTCCCCGAGGTTCAGCAGGGCGGGCGCACGGTGCGCTTGCCGTCGGGCTTCCAGGCGGCGTCGACCCGCGGCGGTGTGACGATGCTTCTGTGGCCCGACGGCACGGGGACGATCGCCCGGCAGTGGCCTCCGACCGGGCGCTTCTCCGACGTGGGGACCGGCAGCGCGCTCGGCGACGTCGATCGGGATGGGGTGCCCGAGGTGCTGGTGTCGACGGCCCGCACGGTGGGCGACGCCGACGAGGTGCGCCTGGTGTCGTTGTCGGTCGTCGAGGGCCTCGCCGCGAACGGCCAGTCCATCCGCAGCGTTCCGGCGCCCTGGCAGGCCTCGCTGAAGGGCCGCGTGCTCGTCATGTGCGCGGCCGATGTCGACGGCACCGGGGCCGACGCGTTCCTCTTCGGCACCTGGCTCTCCGACGGAACGGGTGAGCTCTTCATCGCCCGACGGGTGAAGCCATGACGGCCGGGAGAAACGCCGGGCGCTGGCTCGGCCTGGCCTCGCTCGAGGGCCGCGTGCTCGTCCTGTGCGCCGCCAACGTCGACGGCACCGGGGCCGACGCGTTCCGCTTCGGCACCTGGCCCTCCAACGGAACGGGTGAGCGCTTCATCGCCCGACGGGTGAAGCCATGACGGCCGGGAAAAACGCCGGGCGCAGCCTCACGCTCGCCTTCGTGCTGGCCGTGAGCGTCGTCCACGCCGGAGGCCGTTCGCGTGCTGGAGGCACGCTCGAGATCGCAGCCGTGGTGAAGAGCGCCTACGCCGACCCGCTCCTCGCCGACACGCCGCTCGAGGCCACCTTGAGCGGGCTGACGAAGCTGGCCCCCTGCCGCCTCGGTGAGCTCTCCCGGCCCACGCCCCGCACGGTTCGGCTCAGCCTCAAGGCGCAGGTGCGCGCGTCAGACGTCGTGGCCACCCTCCTCAAGGTGCGCGACACCCCCTCGCCCTACCGCGCGCTCCTGCTCCCGCTCAAGAACGCGACCGCGCCCTCGCCCACCGTCGTCGACCTGGAGCTCGATGGGCCCGCGCCCGACTTCGAAGCGGTGCTCTGCCATCCCGTGCTCGCCGTCGCCCCGTCGTTCTTCGCCAGCAACGGCGAGCGGCTCTTCACCAACGCAGATCCCGCCCTGCCCCGCGCCTGGCTCGATGGCCTCGTCGTTCGCGCCACGGATGCACGGTCGGCGGAGCGGCTGGTGAGTCAGGGCAAAGCGCAGGTGTTGCTGGGCGCCGAGAAGGGAGAAGGCGCGCTCCTCTACGCCACCTACCTCGTGGCGGCGCCGCGACTCGGCCCCGCCTTCGCCCAGGCGCTCGAAGCGTCGGTGGATCGTGCGGGCCTCACCCGCTTCTTCGTCCGTCCTCCAGCGCGGCCGCTCACGGCGCTGCTCCCACCCGCCGCCGAGGGGCCCGCCCGCAAGGTCTCGCTCCTCGACGCCCCGTGGTCCACGCCACTCCGGCCGGCGCCCCTCTCCACGCCGCTGGAGCTCACCCTCGTCTACGACAGCGCGCTGGACGAGCACCGCGCCGTCGCCGAGCGCCTCCAGGTGAAGTTGGGGCCCCTGGGCTACCGGCTCAAGCTCGAGGCGCTGACGCGGCCGCAGCTGCGCGCGCGGGTGAAGGATGGCGTCGATCTCGCACTCGTCGGCGTGCTGCTCCCGCCCCAGCCGGTGCCTGCGCTGAGTCTGGTGCTGTCGCTCGGAACGCCAGGCCAGCGGCTCGCCGAGTTGGACACGCTCCCGGACGTCGCGCGCGCCGAGGCCGCCGTGGAGCGCGCCCTCAAGCCGGCGCCACACGTCTTCCCTTTGTTCGTGCAGGGCCTCGGCGTCACCACCTCGCCGCAGGTTCAGCACCTCACCCGCGACGCCTACGGCCTTCCGCGGCTCGATGACGTCTTCCTCGCCCCGGAGTAGCCCGTCGATGCGCCTGCGGTGGACCATCGCCCTCGCCTTCATCGCCCTCGCCCTGCTGCAGGTGGCCGTCGTGGTGCCGCTCGCGCTGCGCAACCTCTCCCGCTTGCTCGCCGCCCAGCAGGAGGCCCGCGTCGATCAGATGATGGTGGCCGTGGAGGCCGAGGCCGCCCGGGTACGCGACGACGTGCGCGCGTCGATGGACGAGCTCGCCCAGAGTCAGGCCCTCGAAGACGTCGCGAAAGACGCCGCGAAGGTACCGCCACCCTCCCACGTCACCACCGCGGCCCAGGCCCTCATGAAACCACGTGGACTGGACGTCCTGGCGCTCCTCGACGACGAGGGCCGCACGTTGTCGTCCGGCCACCTCCCGGCGCGCCTGGGAGAACCCGACGATCCCCTCTTCGCGGTGACGCGCCTGCAGGGACGGCAGGTGGTGCCGCGCTCGGTCGAGCTCTCGTCGTCCTCCGGCCTGGTGCAGGCGCCCGCCATCGTCACCGCGCGCGCCATCGACTACGGCGACCGCCGCGTGTGGGCCGTCGGGGGCGTCCTGCTCGACGAGGCCCGGGCGCGCTCGCTCGCCCGCCTCACCGGCGCGCGCGTCGAAGTCCACACGAAGGAGCGGCTGGTCACCGCGGCCGGCGACCTCCCGAAGGCGCCGATCTTTCGGGTGTTCCCCATCGGCCAGGTGGCGGAGCTGCGGCTCGCCTTCTCTGGCGCCGACCTCATCGCGACCCGCGCCGAGGTGCTCCGCGCCTTCCTCGCCCTGGCGGCGCTGGGCCTGTTGCTCGCGGTGGCCGCCGGCTTCGTCATCAGCCGACGCGTCACCCGGCCCGTGGAAGCACTCACGGAAGCAGCGCGGCAGATCGCCTCGGGCACCCCCGGCGTAAAGGTGCCGACCGCCGCGGCGAGCGGAGAGCTCAAGACCCTCGTCGAGACGTTCAACCGCATGACCGACGACCTCAAGTCGGCGACCGACCGCCTCGTCGCCTCGGAGCGCATCGCCGCCTGGCAAGAGGTCGCCCGCCGGCTGGCGCATGAGATCAAGAACCCGCTCACTCCCATTCGCATGTCCCTCGAGACGCTTCTGGCGGCCAGCCAGCGCGGGCCCACCGATGAGCGCTTCATGAAGCTCTTCAAAGAGAGCGCGGTGGCGGTGCTGGAAGAGGTCGACCGCCTCAAGCGCATCGTCGACGAGTTCAGCCAGTTCGCCCGCCTGCCCCGGCCGGTGCTGGCGACGCTGTCGCTGTCGGACACCGCGCAACAGGTGATGGCCCTGTACGCGCCGCATGACGGCCTCACCTATCTCGCCGACCTGACGCCGGGGCTCGAGGTGCTGGGCGATCGCGACCAACTGACGCAGGTGCTGGTGAACCTGGTGAAGAACGCCGAGGAGGCCATGGCCCCGCAAGGCGGCGGGACCGTGACGGTGAAGACCTACCCCGACGGAAAAGACGCGGTCCTGGAGGTGTCGGACAGTGGGCCGGGAATTCCAGCCGAACTGAAAACGCGGCTCTTCGAGCCCTACGTCACCTCGAAGCCGGGTGGCACCGGGCTGGGGCTCGCCATCGCGCTGCGCATCGCCCAGGAACACGACGGGCGCCTGGTGGTCGATGATGCACCCCACCGAGGCGCCCGGTTCAGGCTCCTCCTGCCCCGCCTGTCAGGCCGTTAGCGGCGCGGCACACCCGGCTCGGGGGCGCCGTGTGGACCGAACGGGCGCTCCGTCGGCATCGAGGTCGGAGGCCGCAGGGGGATTGGATCCTGCGGAAGGGCCACCGTGCCACCAGTCGACGCGACGGGGTTGGTGAGGGGTCGAGGGGTTCCGCCGACTTCGACGCACCCCAGGGGGTCCATGCAGCCCATGATGGCCGCCTGAGACGCGCCCGCCCCCTGCGCAGCCGCAGCGCCTTCCGCGTCATCCACGCCGACGCCACACCCGCTCAGCGCCAGTCCTGCCAGAATCGCGACGACTCGAACCATCATGACAACTCCCTTCTGCAACCCCGATGCCGAACCCCTGCTGTCACTCCTCCTCATCGCTGTCGCCGATGTCGCCATGGGCCGCTCCTTTGAGGGTAGGGTCTGCGTTGACGATCTGTGACAAGCGCGAGCGCTTCATCTTCAGCAACCGCGCCGCCTCCGAGATGTTGCCCTTGGCATCGGCGAGCGCCCGGCCGATGCACTGGGTTTCGATCTCCTGCCGAAGGTCCTTGAGCGAGATGCCTCGCTCACGGGCCAACTCGTAGAAGTCGATGGGACCTGCGGGGACGACGGCTGGCGCAGGCGTCGGTGCCACCACGCCCACAGGTGCAGGCTCGAGCAGGGGCCGCGACGCGGACTCGACCGGCTCGCTGAGCGCGCGGAGCTCGGCGACGTGGCTGAACGCCTCGGGCGTCACCACCGCGCCTTCTGCGAAGATGGCTGCCGAGCGCATGACGTTCTCGAACTCACGAACGTTCCCGGGCCAGCTGTACCGGGTCAGCACGGCAAGCGCGTCCTCGGAGAGCCGACGCGCAGGCTCTCCCTTCTCCTTCGCGATCTCGTCGAAGAAGTGCTGGCCCAGAATCGGCAAGTCCTCGAGGCGGTCGCGCAGCGGCGGCAGCTCGAGCATCACGCCCTTGAGTCGGTAGTAGAGGTCGGCGCGGAAGCGGCCCTGCCCGATGAGGGTCTCGAGGTCGCGGTTGGTGGCGCAGATGACGCGCACGTCGACCTTGAGGGTGCGGCTGCCGCCGACGCGCTCGAACTCGCGCTCCTGCAGCACGCGCAGCAACGCCACCTGGGCCTTCGGGCTGATGTCGCCGATCTCGTCGAGGAAGATGGTGCCGCCGTCGGCCATCTCGAAGCGCCCCTTGCGCTCCTTGATGGCGCCGGTGAACGCACCCTTCTCGTGCCCGAACAGCTCCGAGAGGAGCAGCTCCTCGACCATCGCGCCGCAGTTCACCTTCACCAGGGGCATGTGCCGGCGGGGCGAGAGCTGGTGGAGCGCCTCGGCGAGCAGCTCCTTGCCGGTGCCCGACTCGCCGCGAATCAGGACGGTGGCGTTGCTCTTGCCGATCGGCTCGAGCTGCTTGGTGATGCGGTTGAGCGAGGCCGAGCGCCCCACGAAGCCGAACTGCCGGTCGACGGGGAGCTTGGGCGTGAGCGAGGCCATCGCGCGGGGCAGGCGCAGCTCCGGCTCAACGGCGGCGATGATCTCCGCGCGGCGTTGGAGCGACAGGAACGCGGTGCGGCGCACGGGCGGGACCCGTTGCACGAGTTCCTCCAGGGAGCGGTGGGCACGCTGGAACTCGGCCTGGGCCCCCGAGGTGTCCGCCGCGGCGACGCGCAGCCGGCCCATGAGGAAGTACGTCCGCGCCGGGCCTTCGAGGTCGGGCCGGTCGAGCAGCGCCTCACGGGCCCGTCCCGCCGAACGGGACGCGCCATGCAGGTCGTTGAGCGCGAGGCACAGCTCGCCGCGCGTGAGTTCCACCTCCAGCATTGCGGCCTGGAGCTGACCCACGCCCTTCTCGACACAACGGCGGCCGAGCTCGACCTCTGCCTGCGCGCGTTCAGAGGACGCGAGGTGCGCCCTCGCTTTGAGCGCCGCCGCCAGGGCCGCGTAACCATCGTTCCCGACCCGCTCGAACCCCACCCGCGCCTCGTCGAGGCGGCGAATCGCCTCGGGCAGCACCCTGCGATCGAGCAGCACCGCCCCGAGCGTGAGCTGCGCGCTGGCCTCCAGATACGTCTCCTTCAGAGAGCGCGCGCGGTCGAGGGCGTGCTCCGACAGCTCCGTCGCCCGCTCGAAGTCACCGAGGAAGTGGTGCAGACGCGCGAGGTTCGACGCGGCCATCACCACGTCACGATCGCGGGCCTGCGAGAACCGCGAGAACGCCGACAGGGCGCGGCTGAGGTTCTCGAGCGCCAGCTGAAAGTCACCCGACTCGGCATAGAGAGAGCCGAGGTTGGAGTGGGCCACCGCGGCAACGCGTCGGTCAGACGCGGGCACACCTTCCCACGCATCGATGGCCCGCTGCCGATCACCCTTCTTGTAAGCAGCGACCCCCTCGTTGTGACGGGCGACCGCAGCTTCGTGCGCGTCCCCGAGCGCCTCGGCGACCTCGACGTTCCGGGCAAAGACGTTCATCGCCTCGGTGGCCTGGCCCATGACGAGGAGGGCCTTGCCGAGGACGTTCCGGAAAGCGAGCGACTCGCGCTGCACGGTCGGATTCGACTGGAGCCAACTGGCGCAGCGCTCGGAGGCACCCTTGGCATCGCCCGACAGCAACGCCAGTTCGGCTTGAGCGGCGCGAATGCCAGCGTCCTGTGGGTGCCGCTTCGACAGTTGCGCGAGCAGCGGGCGCGCCCAGAAGGAACGGCCGCCGCGCAGGAGCAGTCGGGCCGCCTCGAGCACCGCGCCGTCACGTAGCGAGCCATCCCCGAGCCGAGCAGCCTCGAGCGCCCGACGGGCCGCCGAACGTGTGAGCCCCAGTGCCGCCAGCACCTTCGACCACTCGGCGGTGAGCCGCGCGCGAACTTCTCGACCCGCGAGGGGCAACGCGCGCTGGTACAACACCGAAGCGTCTTCGAGCGCGCCCTGCTGCACCAACGCCGCCGCGGCCTCCAGCGCCACGTCGACCGCGTCGGCTGGCGCCACGTCGAGCAGGAGCTCCGCGGCGGGCAGCAGCGAGCCGTGCACCGCCAGCACCATGCCGATACGGCGCGCGGTCGAGGTCACCGACTCGGACGAGAGCGTGGTGCGGAAGGCGGTCTTCTCGCCGTCACGGCCAAAGCGCCACAGCGCTCGACCCTCGACCACCCGGGCGGTCGCGAGGTGCTCCCGCCGAAGCGCGTCGAGGATCGAGGCCGTCGACTCGACCTCGGCGCCCATCACCTCGGCCAGCATCTCGACGGACAGCGCCTCGGGCGACACCGCCAGCACCGTCAGCACGGCCCGCTGGGGCTCTGGCAGTCGCTCCACCCGGCGGAGGAAGAAGTCGGCAGCGGGCACCGGGCGAGCGAGCAGCGCCCCCAGCACCTCGGGGTTGCCTCCGGTGACGTCGAGCAGCTTCTGCGCCACGTCGCTGCGCGAGAGAAACGAGCGAATGCCCTCGAGATCGAACCCCGACAACGCCAGGGTGCGTCCCGAAACCCGCGCCAGCACTTCGGTCAGCGGCTGCGGCAAGGGCTCGGCGTCGCGGAAGGTGAGCACGAAGAGCCCCGACGCACGCGACTCCGGCGTGGAGACGACGGCCAGGAGGTAGCGCACCAGCTCCAACGAGGCGCGGTCGGCCTCGTCGAGGTCCGGGAGGACGAAGATGGGCGCCGCGCGGCTCGTCAACGTCACCAGCTCGCAGGCCGCGTCGTACAGCGCCAGACGGCGATCTTCGACGGGCCCCCCAGTGCCCGGGCTCCGCAACGGCTCGAGCGACTTCGCCAGCTCGGCCATCTTCGCCTGCGGAACGCCCGAGCGCGCCGCGGCGGTCAGCAATTCCTGCACGAGCGGAGCGACCAGGCCCCACGTGCGCCGCACCTCACGGCCGCTGGACCCTTCGAAGACCGGAACGCCGCGCCGCGCGCACGTCGCCGACAAGAGCGACGTCAGGTACGACTTGCCGACGCCCTGCGCGCCCCGAATGAAGACGACGCGAGGCCGACCGCTGGCCTTCGCCTCGTCGTGTTCCCGCAGCAGCAATGACAGTTCGCTCTCGCGCCCTGACGGCTCCGCAGGCATCTCTGCAAACAACCGAACGACCTCGCTCGACATCGACGGCTCCCTTCACAGCGGAGCGGAGACTCCACCCGAATCTCCACGCCGTGAGAACCCCGGCCCCCGCCAAACCCCGCGAGGTAGCGAGTCGTCGAGCAACCTACATGCCACGTGTTCGTCACCCTCGACGGCCGCCACTGCACGAGACTTCCAAGTGATGACAGGTGCTTACGTGTCAGAATAACTGACATCGAAAGGCGCACCGATGCGCCGCGACACCTGCGCCGTGTGGATCAGCCGAGGTGACCGAAACCGCTTCAGTCCTTGACGGGCGTGGCCTTGAGGGCCGCCTTGCCGTCCTTCACGTACACCTGGAAGCGAACGGACTTGCACGCGTACTTCTGCACCAGCTGCTCCTTGTTCTTGAGCAGCTTGGCCTTGAACTTGTCGTAGGTGAGGCCATCGGCGGGCTCGCCACATTTCTCGCGGGTGGCGACGAACTCGCGGAAGACGTCCTGGAAGTGGCGCTCCTCGTCGAGCTGCGAGGGGGCCCCGGAGGCGCTGGAGACGCGGGCCGGGCTGGTGACGCGGCTCGAGAGGGCCGGCCGCTCACCCGTCATCCCGGGGTTGCCAGCCTGACGGGCAGCCTTGATCAGCTCGGCGGGCACCGCAGCGACGCGCGTCGCATCGGGGTTGTAGTCCCCTTCGCCGGCCTGCTCTTCGGGCGAAAGCTGGGCCGACGCCATGGCAAACGGATCCATCGCTGGAGGCGGTGGGGCTGACGCGCCCGCAGTCGGTGGCTTGAACACGGGGTACGCCGTCGTGCGTGCGCCCTCTTCATCATCGAAGGGGTTGTTCGCAGGCTGGGTCCGATTGGGCGGCGGCGGAGCCGGCGCAGGGGCCGGTGGGGGCGGCTGCCAGGCCGGCTGCTGAGACGTCGACGACACCGGCGGCGGCGGCTTGGAGGTCGTGGGGAACGGAGGCGCGCTCTGGGTGGCGGCAGGAGGGGCCGGCGCCAGGTTCGCGAAGGGGTCCGACGCCGGCTCGGCCTCGTACGCAGGGGCGGGCGGCTGGTAGGTCGGCACCTGGCTGGTCGCTGGCCTCGCGACGGGCATCGGCGGGGCAGAGGTCGAGGCCGATACCGGGAAGTCGAAGTCATCGGGACTCGCCTCCTGTCCGGCGGGCTCGATGGGGGCCTCGGGCACCGCGAGGGACGACGGGGGCTCCGTCGCCGTGCGCACCGGGGGCGCGGGCATGGGCGGCGGCAACACCATCGCCGCCCCTTCCTCTTCACCGCTCTTCAGCAGCGCCACCACGGCGATCGACAGCAGGAGCAGCCCCGCCAGCGAGCCGAACCCGAACTTCTGGAAGCCCGCCAGCGCGATGAGGTCCTCGGCGGACGAGACGGTCGCGATCACCTCGTACGGCGTTCCATCGATGGGCCGGCGAAGCCCGAGCTCGCGCGTCAGCGCCGCCATCATGGGCAGCTCGAGGGGACCCAGCGAGTCGACGGTCCCCTCCGAGAGCGTCACCACCGCCCCCGGCTTCATGGACTTGAGCAACCCCTCGGCCGCCGCTTTGTCACCCTCGAGGGCGACGACCTTCCCCCCTGAGGCGAGCACGAGGGTGTTGAGGCGCAGGTCGGTGCGCAGCTTCGCGAGGAGCGGCTTCGTGTCCGGCAGCACCGGCAGGCCGACCGCGGCGAAACCGGCAGGCTTCACCTCGTTCTTGTCCGACACGACGAGTGGCAGGGCGTGGAAGAGGTGCGGGGCTCCGAAGGCGGTGACGACGGCGCCAGCGCCCCCGGCTGCCCCGACGGCCGTCACGTCGAACCCCTCGGGCGGGGCCGCGCCCTCCGCGCTGCCCTGTGCGACGAGGGCGCCTGCTTCGTTTCCAACCACGACGACGAGCATCGTCGAGAGCGCTTCCGGCAGCCCCTCGGAGGCGGCCGCGCGGACGGCAGCGAAGCGCTCCGGGGTGGGGGCGACGGGCGTGGCAGCCTTCGGTCCCGGGTTGGTGAGTGCGTTCGAAGCGCCAAGCTTGAGCGCGGCCGCCTGCAGCTGGGAGCGCTGGGCCTCCAGCGCCAGGGCCACGCCGCTCGGCACCCCGACCAACGACAGCGAGGCGTCCTGCGCGGCGCGGTTGACGCCGAGCGACGGGGCGAGCGTGAGGCTCCAGCCGAAAAGGCCCAGCGCGATCAGCGCGAACACGAGGAACTTGAGGCGGTTCATACAAGGGACATCTGACACCCAATGGGGTGTGGCCGCAATTCTTCCAGACGGGTCGCTCATCCTCCGCCATGGCCGCCGCCAACGGTTCGTTCGAGCTGGAGTAGCCTGTGGTGCATGAACCCTCGGACCTTCACGGTGGCCACGACGACGACGGATCCCTTGACCGCCGAGCGACTCGTCGCGGTGCTGACCGACGCGGGGCTCGATGCGTTCGCGCGAGCGGGCGGGGCCGCGTCGGCGAGCGCGCTCGGAGCGACGGAGCCTGGGTACTTCGACGTGTTGGTGGCCTCGGAAACGCTCGAGCAGGCCAGGCCCCTCATCACGGCCGAGCTCGACGCCCTCGAGCGCGACGCGGCGGCCAATGAACAGGCCGCCGAGGCCGAGGCGCTCAGCGGCGAGGAGCCCGGCGGCGACGGCGGCTGACCGCCAGCCACCCGAGCGCGAGGCCCCACGGACCGGCCGCCCCCGCGCACCCACACCCGTCCCGCGTCGCCGGAGCGGCCACCACGGCACCCTGCGCCCCTGCATCGACGACCTCGGGCCGTCCCGCATCGACGGGTGTCGCCTTCGCGACTGCGACGGGCTCGACGGCTGGGGCGCGTTCCTTCAAGCGGTACAGCGACACGCCCTCGACCGTCCACGCCCCGAACTCGAGGTTGCGCCGCAGGTATCGTTCGACCGGCTCGTCCACCACGCGCTTGAAGCTCCGTGAGGCATGTCGCAGGTGCGGCCCCGAGTCCTTCTGCACGAGCACGCCGACGTGGGTGATGCGTGAGACCAGCCGCGGTCGATCGGCGCGCACCACCACCACGATGAGGCCCTCGGGCGCCTTCGCGAGCACTCCCGGCGCCACGTCCGAGGGGACGAGGTCGAGCTCGAACAGGCCCTTCACCTGCGCCACGCCGGGGAGCTTGAGCGACGACCCGCTCTTTTCCTTCCACGTCTCGGCCGTGATGCGCTTGCTGACCCGCCTGGTGGCCTCACCGCCATAGCGGCGGGTGACGTCCTCGATCAGGCCGCGCTCCAGGTTCACCGGGAGCCACTGCGCCTCCATCACGTGGAGCCGCCCTTCGTACGACGGCTCGCCTGCGTAGCGGATGCGGTTGAGTCTTGGCAGCACCTCGTCGTCGGTCGTCGACAGCGCGAGCGCCATCGCCGACTCGACCATCGTGACGCAGTCCGCAGCGTCGTAGCGAACCAGGGGATCCGCATCGACCCCCGCGCCTTCCCCAAGGGGTGAGAGGACATAGCGGGTGCCGAGGAACCCCTCGGTCGCGGCCGTGAAGCGCTGCTCGATGGGGAGCGCCGCCAGCGCGGCCAGCTGTTCACTGCGCGTCCCGGCGTCGAGGGCCTGCCAGGGCGCGACGGCCAGGGCGGCCGCCAGCACCGCCGTCGTCGTCACTTCAGGCCTGCCTTCTTCAGCACCGCGGTGCGCTGTTCATCGCTCAGGCGCAGCTTGTCGATCTCGGCCTCGAAGATGAGCTTGTGCTCGACGTTGCCCTTGAAGGCCTCGAGCACGAGCCACTCGGTCCAGCGGGTGTCTCCGCCCTCGGAGAGAACGCGCGCCGCCCGGGCACGCACCGCGGCTTCTGGGTCGGTCGTCAGTGGCTCGAGCACGGCGTTGGCCACCTTCGCCTCAGCGCCCTCGAAGAGCATGACGCCCTGGAGGCGATCGAACTTCTCGGTCGAGGCCAACAGCTTCTTCGCCGCGTCGAACCCCTTCTTCTGCCCGAGCAGACACAGCGCCTGCGCCGCCGCCAGCCGGGTCGTCTCGGAGCTCGAGTCGAGGAGGGGCTCGAGCGCTTTGGCCTGCTTCGCGTCGCCCAACCGTCCCACGCCGACGAGCATCAGGGAGCGAGTCTCAGGGTCGTCTTCGACCACCGCGGCCTTCGCCAACATGGGCGCGGACTTCACGGCCTTGAGGGTGATGAGCGACCGCGCGGCCTCACGCCGAAGACCCAGGAGGGGATCTCCCAGGTAGGGCACGAGGATTGGGACGAGGTCGGGGTGTTTCATACGCGCGACGATGCGCATGGCCGACAGGCGCAGGGAGAGGTCGTCGCTCGTCTTGAGCGTCGACACCGCCAGCTCGGCGAGGTCGCGGTGCGGCATGGCCACCATCGACAGCAGCTCGAAGTATGCGGCGCGGCGGCGCGGCTCGAAGACCTGCTCGAGCCTCCGGGTGAGGTAGGTGGTCGCGGCCGCTTCGTTGCCCGTGTTGCTGATGCGGTTGGCGGCCTGCGTCGCCGACATCGTCCCATTTTCGAAGGCGGCGATGGCCGCCACGGTCTCGGCCGACTTGTCCCGCGCGAGGGCCAGCGACGGAACCACCCACAGGAGCGCACCGAGACAGAAGCCGCGACGGACCATGACGGGCGAGGTTAGCATCCGGGGTGGTGCGACACCTCTTCGTGTTCCTGGCCACCTGGGCCTTCGCCGCCGTCGGGCAGGGCCGAGACGTCAACGCGCGATGCCGCCGGCCCTGCGAAGCGCTCGTCGCCGATCCGCGCACCCGCGCCAGTCTCTGTGGCCGGTGTGGGCTCGAGGCCGACCCGGTGTCCTTCCTCTTCAAGCTGCCCGCGGTGCCGGCGACGGCCTTCACCGACGAGGACTGCGTGGTGCGCTGGGGGGCGGTGCGCGCGGAGGCGAGAGCGAAGGGCCTGACGCCAGAGAAGCGGCTGGGCCAGTGGATCGAGCAGAGCCAGGGCGACGCGCGGACGACGGCCTGCCTCACCGCCCTGTTCGCGGCGGGCGCCCGGTCGGTGACCCGCGATGGGTTGCTCGCCACCGAGAGCCGGGCGCTGGCGGCCTGTCGCGCGCTCGACTCCGTCGTCATCCCCGAGTCCGAGAAGGAGCTCTTCTCTGCCGACCTCCCACGGGCCCTCGAGGCCCTCCAGGGCGCGGCGGGTGGACGCGGCGTCGGCTCGGCCCGGGTGGTGCTCGACGCGTTGGCGCGAAGGCCTCCCGACGGCGACGAGGTGCTCGCGCGGCTGCTGGTGGCGAACGCCGAGCGTGGCGGACCGCCCGTGGGGCTCTCCTTGCTGCGCGACGCGACGGCGACCGACGGCCCGCAGGTCGATCGACTCCTCGTGTTCTATTCCATGACGCGCGACCGCAACCGCCCGCTCCTGGCCTCGGTCGACAAAGACGCCCGCCGCCAGGCCATCGCAGCGCTGGCGCCCATCGCGCCCTTGAGCGTGTCGGAACTGTCCACCGCGCTCGGCGACTCGCAGGCGTCGCTTCGAATGGCGGCCGCGCGGGCCATCGCACGGGGCGAGGGCCGCTCCGTCACCGAGGCCGCCGAGGCCCGCCTCTCCGGCACGACGAAGGCTTCGGCGGCGGAGAAGCGCCGGTGGCTGACGCTCCTCGCCGACGTGGATGATCCCGCCTGCGCAGCCCTCACCCGGCGCACCTGGCGCGACGAAACGCAGCCCGAGGCGGTGCGCGCGGAGGCCCTCGTGTCCCTGGCCGGGTGTGCGCGCCGGGCCTCGCTGGTCGACCTGTCGGCGGCGATGTCGACGGGCGTGGTGGCGCTCCAGTCCGGCGCGATGCGAGCGGTGCTGCTGCTGCCCCGCGAGCCCGGCGCGGTGCCTCTGGTCGAGACGGCGCTTGCGTCGAGTACCGAGGAGGTCCTGGCGGGTGCGGCGGCGGCCGTGGGGGCCCATCGACTCACCGCGCTGTCGGCCCGGCTCGAACCGCTGGTGGCTCACCAGGCGCCCCTCGTCCGGGCCGAGGCCCTCAAGGCCGTCTCCGCGCTCGAGCCCCGAAAGAGCCAACCGCTCGTCATGGCGCGCCTGGGTCAGGACGAGGACCCGCTCGTGCGCGTCACCGCGGCAGGCCTCTTGTCCGAGCTGGGCGGGCCGCTCGCGGTCTCGGCCCTGGCGAAGGCCTCGCGTCAAGACGCCGATGCGCGTGTGAGAATGGCCGCGGTCGAGGGGTTGCGTAGACTGGGCGTCACGCCGTGAAGGAGTCCACCTGCCGATGAAGCTCAAGCATGCCGCCGTCATCGAACCGAACCAGGCCCGCTGGAAGACGCTGTCCCAGAGCCTCACGAAAGCGGGGCTCTCGGTCACCCAGGCACGCGAGGCCGCCGCCCTGACGAAGGAGCAGGTCGTTCTCCTCGGCCCCTCGGCGAAGTCGCCGTCGCGCATGGCAAACCAGGTGCGGGCGAAGGTGCCGCAGGCGTTGGTCCTCGCGGCCCAGTCGAAGGGGTTCAAGGCCCCGTTCGCCGACGCCGTCGTCCCGCTCCCCGTCTCGGCGAACGATCTGAAGGTGCGACTGCTCGAGTGGCAGAGCCGCCGCCCCGCGGAGTCCCCACCCGCCGTCGTGCCGCGACCGGGCGAGGGAATTCTGGACCCGACCACCAACTTCTACACCTTCGGTCACTTCAAAGAGGTGCTCTTCGTCGAGGTGAAGCGCGCGCGCCGTTATGGCTTTCCCCTCGCGCTCGCGGTGCTGGCGTTCGACCCGGTGGCGGGCCGCGTGGGAGACAAACTCCTGACGCAGTTGATGGGGGGCCTCGCGCTCGCCATCCGTCGCTCCCTGCGGGACACCGATTACCCCGTGCAGTACTCGGCCGACCGCGTGCTGCTGCTGATGCCGCATACGGATCTGGCGGGCTCCCTCATCGTCGCGCGCCGGATCTGTGAGCGCGTGGCCCGGGCCAGCCTGCAAGCCGATGATGACGAGGTGATTCACCCGACCATCTCGGTGGGCGTGGCCGCCGGAGAGCCGGGACGGGACTACGGGTTCTCCGATCTCGTGCGTCAGGCGCAGGACGGACTGATGCAGGCGATGGCGCGCGGTGGGAACCGGGTGGAGTTCTCGGACGCCGTCGCCGACACGGGCGTCACCCAGGCGCCCGTTCCGCCGACGATCCCGCCTGTGACGTGAACGCCTGATCGGTCGAACGGAACGCAGTCCAACCGGCGGCTCGAACAGATCGGATCGAAGTGACGGGCCGTGGCCTCAGGGCCCGCTGATGTCGGAGGCGTCGACGCGATTCCGTCCGCCACGCTTGGCGCGGTAGAGGTACTTGTCGGCGGCCGAGATGAGGTCCTCGGGCTGCGCGAAGTCCGAATCGAACAGCGTGGCGACGCCCAGCGAGATGGTCACCTTGATGGGCGTGCCGTTGAAGGTGAACTCGGCCCCGTCGATGGCGCTGCGGCACCGTTCCGCACACCGAATCGATTTGTCCGCCGCCGACTCGCGCAGCATGAGGGCGAACTCCTCGCCGCCGTATCGCGCGAAGAGGTCTTCCTGACGAACCGTCTCCGCCACCTTCGCCGCCACCTTCTGCAGCACGTAGTCACCGGCCGGGTGCCCGTAGGTGTCGTTGATCTTCTTGAAGTGATCGATGTCGAACATCACCAGCGACAACGGAACGCGGTGGCGCAGGCAATACGCGAACTCCTTGCGGAGCGTGTCGAGGAAGTACTTCTTGTTGAAGACGCGGGTGAGGCCATCGCGGGTGGCGCTCTCGTAGATGGAACGCTGGTACTGCTCCTCGAGCTGGTCCTGAATCGAGAACTTGAGGACGGAGTTGGCGCCGATCTGAATCTTGTCGCCGTCCTGCAGGGTGGCGACGTTCACCTTGATGCCGTTGAGGTAGGTGCCATTCGTCGAGCCGAGATCGACGAGCTGGTAGTGGCCGTTGGGCGCCTGGGTGATCTTGCAGTGCCGCCGCGAGATACCGTCGTCGTCGACCGGCATCGGCAGGTCGGGGCTGCGGCCGAGCACGAACTCGCCCTTCTCGAGCTTCACCATTTTCCCGATGGTGGCCGGCGAGCGCGCGCTGATCACGATGAGATACGCCGCGTTCTTCTTCTGGGCTTCACCCAGGAGGTCCTTGATGCTGTGGACCGCCGTTTTGTCCTCAGCCATGGCGCAGACTCGGTGACTCCGTCGAAACCCTTGGCCGCACGCTAACACTCACGAGCGCTCCCCCGCCACCGATCGTTCGACGTACGGCCTGAGCCGTGCCCCTGGGAAGTGTGCGAGGCCGTGCATGAGCTTCACCACAGCAGCCGACATCGTGAGGTCGCCTCCGCTGATGGCGCCGTACGCGCGCGCCCGGGAACCGGATTCATAGAGGGACAGGTCGACCCCGTTGCGCGGAGCCTGGCTGACGACGACCACCGGAATGTCGCGGCGCTGACATTCGACGAAGAGCGGCTCGAGCGAGCGGCCCAACGCCTTCGACACCGGGAAGTTGCCTGCGCCGTAGGCCTCGAGCACCAACCCCTTCACGTGGTCGAGCAGCGCCAGCGGCAACTTCGGGTCGAGCCCCGGAAACACCCGCAACAGGAAGACCTCGCTCGTCACACGCGGCAACAGGGCGCGACGGCCGGAGCGCGTCAGCCCCCGCTGGAACTTCGCCTCGACGCCGAGCACCCCGAGGCCGGCATGGTTCGGGCTGTCGAAGGCGTCGTACTCGGCGACCGACACCTTGCGCACGCGGTTGCCGCGGAAGAGGTGCGAATCGAAGCAGACGGTGACCTCTCTGGGGCCCTGAAGCGCCGAGGTGACGGCGTCGATGAGGTTGAGCCGCGCGTCGCTGCGCACCTCACCGAGCGGCCGCTGGGCGCCGGTCAACACGACGGGCTTGTCGAGGTTCTTCAGCATGAACGACAAGGCCGACGCCGTGTCCGACAGCGTGTCGGTGCCATGCGTGATGACGGCGCCGTCGAAGTCGTCGAGCCGCTCGTGCAGCAGCGTCGCCAGCCGCGTCCACAGCTCGGGCTGCATCTCGCAGCTGTCGAGGTTCGAGAACACCTCGAATTCCAGGTGCGCGAGCTTCGTCAGCTCGGGTACACGCTCTCGCACGGTGCGAAAGAAGGCGCCGGGCTTGAGCGCGTGCGGTCTTCGGCCGCTCATGCCGAGGGTGCCACCGGTGTGCACCAACAGGAGTCGTCGCATGGGAATTCGTGAAGAAGGACGTTCCTTTACAAGCCAGATGCGCGTGGTTACAACGATTCGCATCGTGGCGCGTCGGTTCTGCACTCTGGGGGCGCTGATCGCCGTGATGGCCTCGGAGGCCTTCGCGCAGGGCAGCGATCCCGCGCGGCTGCTCAGCGATCTGCCCGGGTTTGACTTCTCGCGGCTCTCCGCGGCGGCGAAAAAGGAGCTCGTCAGCGTCCTCACGGACGAGTTCGACGCCTGTGGTCGGCCGCTGACGCTGCTCGCCTCGCTCAAGAAGGGCGATGCCTGCAAACACACCCGGCGGCTGGTGGGCTACGCCGCCTTCCAGGCCAGCGAAGGCACGCCCGCGACGGAGATCATCAACGCGCTCGCGAAGTACAACCAGACCTTCAGCGCCAAACGCGCGAAGCTCCAGGTCGACGACCGCCAGTGCGTCGGCCCCAAAGACGCGAAGGTCACGCTGGTCGAGTTCAGCGACTTCGAGTGCCCCTACTGCAACGCCGCGCGGCCCATGCTCGAGGAAGCGCTCAAGGCCCGACCCCAGGTGCGCGTCTGTTACGCCCTGTTCCCGCTCGCCGCGCACCCCAACGCCACCATCGCGGGCCAGGCAGCGCTCTTCGCCCGGGATGCGGGGAGATTTGGCGCCATGTACAACGCGCTGTTCGACAACCAACTCTCGCTCTCCGAGGGCTTCATCAAGGCGCTGGTGAAGAAGGTGGGCCTCGACGAGAAGGCGTTCGACAAGGCCGTGGCCGAGAAGAAGTACCTCGACGAACTCAACGCCTCCAGGGACGCCGGCAAGACCGCGGGGGTCGACTCCACGCCCAGCATCTTCGTCAACGGCCGCAAGGTGACGCTCAACCCCTCGACCGAGACCCTGCTGCTCGCCATCGACGACGAGGCCGACTGGGTCTCGGGCACCTCGAGCTGGAACGGAAACTGATCGCGTGGACCAGCGCTTCGTCGTCGACCCGAAGGGAGGACTGGCCGCGGCAGATGGCCAGGGCTCTCCGCTCTCGGGACGCACGGGGTACTTCCGCCTGCAGCCGACCTCGCCCGACTGGCTGTTGCTCGTGCGCAGCCCGCCGCAGGGCGGCGTCATCGAGAAGAAGCCGCGGGTCGTGCTCGCCGGAGACTGCGCCACCTTCGCGCTGCAAGACCTCATCGCCTTCCTCGGCCAGGCCCGGTGGACCGGCGTCTTGCGGCTGTCGGCCCCCGGCACCGAGCGGCTGCTCACGCTCAAGGACGGCGAGGTGCGCTCCGCGGCGTCCGACTCGGCGGCGGATCGCATCGGCGAGGTGATGGTCCGGCTGGGCTACGTCACCCGGCCGCAGCTGGTGCAGGTGCTCTCCGACGCGCCGCCCTCTCGCGTGGGTAAGGCGATGGTCGAGCGAGGCTTCCTGAAGGCGCACGACCTCTACAAGTGCCTCCAGGAGCAGATCACCGAGATCTTCCACGGCATGATGCTGCAGAAGGAGGGCACGTTCCTCCTCATCGACCAGGAACTCGACGAGAAGACGCTGGCGCACAGCCTGTCGCTCTCGATGCAGGGCCTGTTGATGGACAGCATCCGGAAGATCGACGAGCTCGCCCAGTTCCGGAAGCGGATTCCCCAGGGCACCCTGTACGTCGTCCGCAAGAAGGCCTCGGACGGCAAGCTGGAGCCCGAAGAAGATCAGCTCCTCGCGGCGGTCGATGGCGTGCGGACCGTCATCGAGCTGGGTCAGCTCACGAAGGTCTCGGAGTTCGACGCCACCCGCATCGTCTACCGCCTCATCGAGGGCGGCTACGTGCAGGTCTCGCAGACATCTGCCCCGGTGATGTCCTCGCCAGCGGCGTCGGCGCCTCGCCCGTCGTCCCAAGCGCCCAGCGCGCCAGCGCCTGCCCCGATGCCCACCCCGGCCTTGCTGGAGCCACCGCACGACCCGATGACGGCGGTGCCCTGGCCCCCGCCGGCCATCGACGAGCGCAAGGTGCTCCACGTCTTCAACTTCATCTTCCGTGAGGTGCGCGACGAGGTCGCCCGGCGCGGCCAGCTCGACATGTTCCTCGCGTCGGCCAACGCGGCCTTGCGCGGCTCGGGCGTGTCGACCTCGCGGGTGCTCAACGGACTGTCGTTCCTCCCCGACGGGAGCCTCGACGAAGGCCGGGTGCTCGCGCAGTTCAACCAGCTCAAGACCGACGGGCAGATGGGCTCCGAGCCGCTGATGTCGTTCAAGCAGGCGCTGTCCGACGTGATGTTCTTCCTGCTCTTCCAGGCCGGAGAGCTGCTCGAATCACACGCCGACGAGGAGCTCGCCCGCCGGGTGAAGGAGCTCCTCAGCACGATCGACATGAAGTGACGAAGGTGGCGCTCCCCTTCCTCACTGCGGACGTGCCCGGCTGCGGCGGCGTCTTCAAGGCCAGCCCCGAGGACTTCGAGGTCGAAGAGATCCCCGCGTATCTCCCGAACGGGCTGAGCGACGGTGAGCACGGCTACCTGTGGATCGAGAAGCGGGGACGCTCCACGCCTGAGGTCGCGAAGATGCTGGCCCGGCACCTGGGGCTCACCGACCGCGACATCAGCTGGGCTGGCCTCAAGGACAAACAGGCCGTGACGCGCCAGTGGTTGTCGTTGCCGTGGAAGGCGATGGCGAAGCTCGAGGGCTTCGCGGCGCCCGGCCTGACGGTGCTGCAGACGTCGCGGCATCGCAACAAGCTCAAGAGCGGGCACCTGCGAGGCAATCGCTTCACGCTGGTGGTTCGCGAGGTGAGAGACGTGGGCGCCGCGAAGGCGAGCTTCGAGCTACTGGGGCTTCGTGGGTTACCCAACGCGTTCGGCGATCAGCGGTTCGGCGCGCGCGGCGACAACGCAGACCGGGGGCGGGCCATTCTCCTCGCGGGAGGGCGGCACCGCGATCGCTTCGAGCGCAAGCTCTTCCTGTCGGCGTACCAGTCGTCACTCTTCAATCAGGTGCTGGCGCTGCGGCTTCAGCGCGGGCTGTTCTCGACTGTCCTGCGCGGAGACGTGCTGCAGAAGCAGGAGACCGGCGCCTCGTTCATCAGTGAAGACGTCGCCGTCGATCAGCCCCGCGCCGATGCGTTCGAGGTCAGCCCCTCTGGCCCGATGTTCGGCCCCGAGATGCGCGCGCCGCTGCACGACGCGCTGGCGCTCGAGGCCGAGGTGCTCGCAGCCGATGGCGTGACGCTCGACACCTTCAAGGCTGGCGGCGACGAGACGCGAGGCACACGTCGGATTCTCCGCGTGCGGTTGGGCGAACCCACCTTCGAGGCGACGGGCGACACCGCGCGCCTGTCGTTCTCCTTGCCGGCCGGGAGCTACGCCACGATGGTGTTGCGCGAGCTGATGAAGCCCCTCGACGAGGCGCAGGCCAGCGTTCCGGTAGAGTGAGTCACCGAGGTCAGGAGCGCGTGTTCAGGTACAGCGCCGCCTGGTGCGCGAGGTACGCGAGCACGCCCACTTCGTGCTCGGCGAACTGCGGGCCACCCTTGCGGTTGATGAGCTGCAGACACCCGAACGACCGCCCGTGCGTCATCATCGGCGCGCACAGCATCGACTTCGTCTCGTAGTCGATCTTCTCGCCGATGGCCGCGTAGAAGCGGGGGTCCTTCTGCACGTCGCTCACCGCGACGGACACGCCCTCGAACGCGCAGAAGCCGGCGATGCCGGTGCCCGCGGGGATGACCACCTTGCTCTTGAGCAGCTCCTTCGACTTCGGGCCGGTCGCCGTGATGAAGGTGAGGTCGCCGCTCGAGAGGTCGGCCTGGAGCACGCTGCCGGCCTCACAGGGCACCTTCTCCATCGCGAGCTCGAGCACGAACTGCATCGCGTCGGCGAAGTCCTTCTTCTCGTTGAGCTCGGTGATGCGCATGAAGACTTCGGCCAACACCTCTTCCGCGGTCTGCTTGTCCTGATTGAACGCGGGGCTCGAGCGCTGGCGGCCGATGGGCGCGGTGACCGGCTTGACCGGGTGCTCGAGCTCCTCGACGTCTTCCTGGTTCACCTGAATGCGCGGCGAGCCCTTGTTGCCGACGCGGCTGCCAGAGGAGCCCCGGTAGGGCTGGGGCGGCGGCTCGGTGGGCGGGTCCATTTTCTGCGTTGGCGAGACCGACGCCTTCTTCTTCTCGTCTTCCTTCGCGATGGCCGCGCGGATCTCGGCGGCCTGCTCGGCGGGCATCGCCGGCATCGTCTTGTTCGGGTCGAAGGGGACGGGCTCGGCCAGCGCGGGCCGGCCCGGGTCCGTCTTCGCTTCGGCGCGCTTGGGAACCGGAGGGCGGATCTGCGAGGGCCGTTTCACCTGGGCCTTGGAGGCCTCTTCATCGGACAGCTCGCGGATGCGGAAGACGCGCCCGCTCATGTTGTCAGTGATGTGGATCGACTGATCCTCCTGCACGTCGACCATCACGTTCGAGCTGACGGAGCCCTGCTCGCCGAGCTTCTGCATCCCCGCTTTCAGCGCCGCCATCCAGTTGTCGGCGTTCACCTTCAGCGTCATGTTGAACCCACCCTGCTCGGCCGCGGGGATGTGCACCTCGTACTTGGGCATGAAGAGAGATAACCAGATTTCGCAAACCAACTGAACGAACTCTGCTGATAAAAAGAACCTCGCCATGCCCGACGACAAGAGCCTCGGAAAACGGATTCTGGGCTTGTTCGTCGAGGTGGACGAGGGCGCGCCCTCCCAGAAGGCCAGTGACGAAGTCGAAGGCGACTCACCGGCCGACGAGCTCGCCCGCCTCGCGCGGGAGACGACCGCCGCGACGAAGGCCCCGGCGCCTGCGACGCCCAGCCCCGCGACGGCGAAGCCTGCGACGACGAGCGCGCCGTTGCCGATGCCCTCCACACCCGTCGCGCCGGCCACCATCGACTTCGACGCGGTGTTCAAGAATGCCGGGGTCGATCCCCAGGCGCTGGACCGGGTGCGCAAGGCCGAGTCGCTCCTCCAGACGCTGCCGGATGGCGCCTCCGAGGAGCTCAAGCTGCAGATCGTCCAGGCCTCGCTCAAGGCGTTTGGCTTCGAGGTGGCGAAGATCGTCGAGGCCGTCGACCTGCAGCTCGACGCGCTCAAGACCTACGTGCGCGTCAACGAGCAGCAGACCGCCAAAGCCGTCGCCGATGCCCAGGCGCAGGTCGCCAGGCTCGACGATCAGATCATCACCTTGAAAGCCGACATCGACCGCCGCACCACCGCGCTGGCCGCCCTCGCCTCGGCGGCCGAGGTGCGACGCCAGCAGGTCTCGAAGGTCGCCGATTTCTTTCATGCGCCTGCGCCTTCGGGCAGCGCCGCCGCAAGCACTCCGGACGAGTGACGTATCAGCCCCGTCGAGGATGGGAGGACACACGTGAAGCTCACGCCGTTTGGAAAGCTGTTCATCGCCCTCGTGGCGCTCGGGGTCATCGGGTACGTCGGGTTCGCGCGCTTCGGGCTGGGCGACAAGCTCCGCGAGTTCGCTGGCGCCTCGACGAAGAAGAACGACGACGGGACGCCCTCGAAGCCTCAAGAAGACGTCACGAAAGACGACTTTGCCCGCCTGCGAGACGGCCTCGAGGACGCCCCGCGCCAGGGTGGCCTGCCAGTCAATGCGGGCACGGCCGCCGTCGGCACCAGCGGCCTCAACCGGCCCCTCCGCGTGGCGATCAACACCTGGGCGGGTCACGCGCCCGGCATCGTCGCCAACGGCGGCATGAAGCCCGGAAGCGCCGCGAGCCTGTACAAGAAGAAGTACGGCCTCGACGTCGAGTTCAAGCTCTTCGAAGACCCCAGCCAGAAGCTCGCCGCCTTCATCTCGGGCGACGTCGACGTGATGTGGGACACCGTCGACAGCTACGCGCGCGAGGCTTCGGTGCTGGCCGAAAAGGGCATCAAGGCCAGGGCCATCATCCAGGAAGACTGGAGCCGCGGCGGCGACGGTATCGTCAGCCTCAAGACGATCAAGTCGGTCGAGGACCTCAAGGGCAAGAAGATCGCCACCACCCAGTACACGCCCTCGCACTGGCTGCTGCTGTTTCTGCTCTCACAGTCCGGCCTGAGCCCCCAGGACCGCGCGGAGATCGAGAAGAACCTCACCATCGTGCCCGAGGCGCCCCAGGCCGCCGCGCTCTTCAAGGCGAAGAAGGTCGACGCCGCCGTCACCTGGGAGCCTGACCTCTCCGGCGCCGTCTCGGCCCGCGAGGACGAAGCGCACATCCTCGTCTCCACCGTGGCGGCCACCAACGTCATCGCCGACACCCTCGTGGCGCGGCAGCAGATCGTCGACGAAGCGCCCAAGGCCATCGGTGACTTCGTCGCCGGCTGGTTCGAGGCCATCGGCGTGATGAAGGAGGACCCCGAAGGCACCAACCGGCTCGTCGGCACCGAGCTCAAGCTCACGCCTGAAGACGTGTCGGGCATGCTCTCGGGCCTCAAGCTGACCGGCTTCGCCGACAACGCCATCTTCTTCGGGTTGTCGGGCCCCAAGTCGTCCTTCGACGCGCTCTTCAACGGCGCCTTCGTCATCTGGCGCAAGAAGGGCGTGGTGACGAAAGTGGTCGACGGCGCCGACTTCAAGGACGGGCGCTTCGTCGCGGCGCTCGCCGGCCAGTACAAGGACCAGAAGGTCGAAGAGACCTACGCCTTCAAGGACAAGCCGAAGGTGACCGACCGCGCGATCGTCAAGAAGAGCCTGTCGATTCACTTCACCACGGGCTCGGACGAGATCATGCCCGGCAGCTACTTCACGCTCGATTCGCTCGGCGAGACGATGCTCGCGTTCGGCAACACGTATCTCCAGGTCGAGGGCAACACCGACAGCCGCGGCTCGCAGGCCGCCAACAAGTCGCTGTCGCAGAAGCGCGCCGACGCGGTGAGGGCGTACCTCGTGAAGAACTTCCAGCTCGACGAGAAGCGCTTCGTCACCGTCGGCCAGGGCGCCGCGAACCCGGTTGCCAGCAACGAGACGGAAGATGGGCGCGCGCTCAACCGGCGCACCGACATCAAGGTCGTCTTGAACGCCGAGTGAGGCGCCATGGCGACGCCGAAACGACAGCGGGCCCGCCCGTCGATGTGGGGCCTGCGAACGAGCCTGCCTGAAGGCATGGCGCGGCTCGTCTCGCTGGTGTCGGTGGCGGTGCTGCTCGGCGCCTGGTGCGTGCTGTCGTACGTCGAGGTGACACGCAACGGGCAGGCCGAGCCGCTGGTGCCGCACTTCTTCCTGCCCGCGCCCGATCAGGTCCTCAAGTCGCTGCTGTATCTCTTCTTCGAGAAGGACCTGCACGTGGCCATCGGCGTGAGCGCGCTGCGCATCGGCAAGGCCATCGGGTTGTCGGTGGGGGTGGCGCTCCCGCTGGGCATCGCGATGGGCTCGTTCGACGTCATCAACCGCGTCTTCGAGCCCGTCGTGGCGCCGATGCGCTACCTGCCCATCACGGCGTTCATTCCGCTCCTCATCCTCTGGTTCGGCATCGAGGAGTCCCAGAAGGTGGCGTTCCTCTTCCTGGGCACGGTCGTCTATCTCCTGCCGGCCGTGGTCGACGCGGTGCGCCTGGTGCCCGAGGAGCTGGTGCAGACGGCCTTCACCCTCGGCGCGACGAAGGCGCAGGTGATTCGCACCGTGCTCATTCCCGCCGCGATGCCCGCCATCTTCGACGGCTTCCGCGTGATGAACGCGATCGCCTGGACCTACATCATCCTCGCCGAGCTGGTGAACCCGCAGAACGGGCTCGGCTACATCCTCCGGCTCGCCGAACAGCACCTCAAGCCCGAGTGGAGCTTCGCCGGCATCCTCGTCGTCGGCGTCATCGGCATCGTGACGGATCTCGCGATTCGCGCGCTCAACCGCCTGCTCTTCGCGTGGAGGGAAGCCGATGCCTGACCCGAACGCTCCACCGCAGGCCGCCATCGCCGCCGGCTCCGTGCCCAAGCTCGAGCTGAAGCACCTCAGCATGTCGTACACCGACCGGAAGGGCCGCACGGTGCACGCGGTCGACGACGTGTCGCTGTCGGTGGCGAACAAACCCGGCGTCGGTGAGCTCGCCGTCTTCCTCGGGCCCTCAGGCTGCGGGAAGAGCACCATCTTGAAGGCGGTGGCGGGGCTGCTCGAGCCGGACTTCGGCGAGGTGCTCATCGACGGCGTCGCGGTGAAAGGCACCGGGCGCGACCGCGGCATGGTGTTCCAGAGCTACACGAGCTTCGCCTGGCGCACCGTTCGGCAGAACGTCGAGTACGGGCTCGAGCTGCAGGGCCTGGCGGCCGACGAGCGCAGCGCGCGCTCGATGAAGCTCATCGAGCAGGTGGGCCTCAAGGACTTCGCCGATTCCCTGCCGCGGCAGCTCTCGGGCGGCATGAAGCAGCGCGTCGCCATCGCGCGCACGCTGGCGAACCAGCCGAAGGTCATCCTCATGGACGAGCCGTTCGGCGCGCTCGATCCCCAGACGCGCTGGGGCATGCAGTCGCTCATCCTCGACGTGCTGCGCACCCAGGACAACTCGGTGCTCTTCGTCACCCACGACGTGAGCGAGGCCATCTACCTGGCAGACGTCATCTTCGTGCTCTCGCACCGGCCGGCGAAGGTGCTGCACCGGCTCGAGGTGCCCTTCTTCGCGTCGCGCGAGCCCTCGGTGAAGCAGTCGGCCGAGTTCCAGCGCGTCGAGGCGCAGGTGCTCGACCTGTTGCACTCGCTGCAGGTGCAGGGGAACGTGCGGGTCGGCCTGTAGGGCTCCCATGGACGCGCGCGACGACCAGCCGAACTTCCTCAAAGCGGCCTTCTTCAACGTCTACAACCTCTCGCTGCTCGGCGGCGCGGGGCTGGCGGCGCTGGCCACGCAGGACTGGCTCGTCGGCGTCGGCGCGCTGGCCCTGGAGGCCTTGTGGCTCGTGCTGGGGCCCGACCTGAAGCCCTTTCAGCGCTCGGTGAAGAACGCCGCCCGCGCCCAGGCCGAGAAGGCGGAACAGGCGCGGATCGAGGGGCTTCTGGAGCAGCTCTCTGGCCGGGACTTCCAGCGGGCCAAGGCGCTCGCCGAGCTGCGCGGCGAGGTCGAGCGCGACATCGGCCAGAACCCCAGCTTCTCCGCCGTGCTGCTGCGCACCGAGCTCGAGAAGCTGGGCCAGCTGTACCAGAGCTTCGTCAAGCTGGCGCACGCGTGCCAGCAGAGCGAGGCCTACCTCGCCACCGTCTCCGAGAAGGAGCTCACCCGGCAGCTCGAGGCCCAGCAGGCCCTGGAGCGAAATCACGCCGATGCCGCGCTGGTGGACCTGGCGAAGAAGAACGCCCAGGTGCTCGAGAAGCGGCTCTCCGCGGTGAAGGACATTCGCGTCTTCCTGCAGCGCGCCCGCGGGCAGATGAACCTCATCGAGAACTCCGTGCGGCTGCTGCGTGACCAGGTGCTCACCATGACGAGCCCCAACCAGCTCTCGGAGCAGCTCGACGGCCTGCTCACCAGTGTCGATGCGGTGTCGCAGAGCGTGAAGGACGCAGACGCGCTGTTCTCGACGTCATTCGAGCCGGTGGTGCCGGTCAGCGGTGGCGAGGCGCCGTCGCAGACGTCCCGAGACCGGGTTCGCTGAGGCAGCACGCCACATGGGTCAGGGCACCAGCCGGCGGACGTGAGCCTCGTACCACCCTGCCGCGAACCACGGCGTCCACCACAGGGGCGCACACATGGAGCCGCCCTCGTGTGCGACGCAGCGGTTCCCCCGGCCGTCTCGTCCCAACACGAGATCATCGTGCCGATGCGTGGACGACCAACCGGGTACCTGTCGACGCGCCTCACCCAGCAGGACGGGGAAGGCCACCAGCAGCAGCAAGGTCACGGCAGCGGTCAGCACGAGCGTCACGGCACGCACCATGCGAGCGGAACACCCTCTGATTCGCTCGAATTCCGAGTGACCGCCCGGCGTACGAGCTCGTCCACCGTCGTCAGTCGACCGAGCGACTCACTGCTCGACGATGTTGAACTCGGTGCGCCGGTTTTCGGCGCGACCGGAGGCCGTCGAGTTGCTCGAGATGGGCTTGGTCTCACCGAAGCCCACCGACTCCATGCGCGCGGGATCGACGCCCAGCTTGATGAGCGCCGCTCGCACCGAGTCGGCGCGGTTCTGCGACAGCTTCATGTTCTTGACGTCGTCACCCACCGAGTCGGTGTGACCCTCGACCCGCACCTTCTTGATGGCCGGGTTGTCCTTGAGGGCCTGCGCCACCTCGCTCAGGATCTGCTGGCTGATCGCGCCGACGATCTTCGCGCTGCCGGTGGCGAAGTTGATCTGCTTCTTGATCTCGATGCGATCCTTCGTCACCTGCACGAGCGAGTACTTCTTCGGGCAGCCCTTGTTCTCGACGGGACCGGGCTGATTCGGGCAGTCGTCCTTCTCGTCGGGCACGCCGTCGCTGTCGTTGTCGGGGTCGGGGCAGCCATCGCCGTCTTCGAACAGGTCCTTGTCCTCGGGCGTGTTGACGCACTTGTCGGTGGTGTCAGGCACGCCGTCGCCGTCGTTGTCGAGATCGGGACAGCCGTCTTCGTCCTGGAAGCCGTCCTTGTCCTCGGGCTCGTTCGGACACTTGTCCTTGTCGTCGGGCAGGCCGTCACCGTCCTTGTCGGTGATGGGGCAGCCCAGGTTCTGAATCGGGCCCGCCTCCACGGGGCACTTGTCAGCCGCGTCGACGACGCCGTCGTTGTCGTTGTCGGCCTCGGGACAGCCGTCTTCGTCCTGAAAGTCGTCCTTGTCCTCGGGCTGATCGGGGCACGAGTCCGCGGGGTCGGCGATGCCGTCACCGTCGCGATCTTTCGGAGCCTCGACCGGGCAGCCCTTGTTCTCGACGGGCCCAGGCAGACGCGGACAGCGGTCGTCGGTGTCCACCACGCCATCGCCGTCGGTGTCGGTCTCTTCGATCTTCACCACCAACTGCGGCTGTTCCTTCACCACGACCTGCCGCGGGGCGCAGTCCCGGGACAGGACGAGGGCCTTCCTGGAGGCACCCTCGGCGTCGACGATGTGATCGTGGGCGCGGCTCGAGTTGCCCTGATCGAGCTCGCCCAGCGCGAAGTCGAGGTTGGCCTCGGCGGAGGCCAGCTCCCGGGGCGCGCAGCGAATGGCGTTCGATCGTCGCGCCCGCTCGATGTCGCTCTTGATGATGTCGGCCGACGCGCGGATCTGCGCGGAGCTGTAACAGCCCGACGCCACCAGGCCGAGGAGCGTCACCGTGAGGGTCCGGCGCAGCACGCTCACTCCGGCCTCGCCGTCGGGGTGCCTGCCGTGTTCGCCGGAACCTCCGAGCGCCTGACGGCCCGCACGGCGGCATCTCGAGCGCGCGTGGCGAACTCCACCGCTTTCCTGGCGTAGTCGACCGCCTCTTCGAAGTCCGAGTACCCCACCTCTTCCTTGGACTTGTGGAGGTAGAGGTTCGCCGCAGTCCACTCGTACGGCGCGAGCTTCTCGGCCTGCGCCGTGCGCGCCGCCTCGAGCATCGTCTCGGCGTCCATCAGAAAGCTCGTCGATTGCACCGGGCCGCAAGCCGTCGTGAAGGCCAGCGCAGCGAGGACGAGGAGAGGTCGAACCCCGAGCATCGAGTGACGCTCCCATGGTGGGACAAGGTGGTCAACGTTTTGGGCAGGTCGATTTGCCGACGGCGGGCGATCGTCCTTACATTGTCGGAGCGATGGCAAACCAAAAGCTCCCCACCGGTTCCGCGGCAGGCCAGGACGGCCGCCCCCGCGCCCAGGTGGCGTACGAAGGTGAAGACGAATTCAGCGCGATGTCACTGGACCCTTCCCGCAAGAAGTCGGCGAAGCAGGCCGAGGCTCTGGCGCCAGGCGCTCCTGGGCAGCGCAAAGAAGTGAAGGTCGACGAGCTGAAGTCGACGAACGAGTCCGGCATCGTCGGCCTCTTCCGGAAGATCTTCGCGAGATGAGCAGCGCGCGGCTTCAGTCGTTCGAGGCCTTCTGGCCGTTCTATCTCGGCGAACACTCCCTCCCGGCGACCCGCTGGTTCCACTTCGTCGGCTCATGGGTGGCGCTGATCAACGTCCTGACCGCCGTGCTGACCCTGACGCCCTGGTACCTCCTGGGCGCCCTGCTCTCGGGCTACGCGTTCGCCTGGGTGAGCCACTTCTTCATCGAGAAGAACCGACCGGCGACGTTCACCTACCCGCTGTGGTCGTTCGCCGCGGACTGGAAGATGTGGACGATGATGCTGACCGGCCGCCTCCCCGCAGAGCTGGCCCGGTTCGGGATCACCCCGAAGACCCGGGCCGCTCAGCTGGGCTGAAGCTCAGAACGCGCCGCTGACGAAGAGCGCGCCGCCACCGGGGCCTGGTGCAACGGTGACCTGCGCGCTCGTGCCGGGGAAGACGAAGAACGAGACGAGCCCCGACGCGAGGACGCCGACCCCGACGCCCAGCAGCGCGAAGTTCACCGTGCGCGACTGCGTCACTGCCTGACCGAGATCGAGGGCCTGGCGGTGCGTGGGCAGGCTCGGCTCCGGTAAGCGGCCGTTGGCGTCGAGCAACGCCTGGTACGCCGCCACCCGAGGGAGGTTGAGCCCTTCGAGCACGGCTCCGGTCACCGCCACGGCGGCGCCGACGCCCAGAAGCACGAACGAAGCGACCCGCGCGCCGGACATCGTCGTCTTCACTTCGGGTGCCGGAAACGGAGGCGGAGTGAAGTTCTCCTGCGGTGTAGCCTCGGCCAGACGCTCCACCACGACGCCGCCGCCCGACGGGTCCTTCTTCTCCACCACCACCATCGAGGCCGGCGCGTCGGGCGTCACGATGACCGACGAGCCCTGCCCGGTGAGAATGAAGTCGGCCAGCGCGGGGTAGGCCGGCTTGCCCCGCAGCGGCGCCTGCACGCGCCCTTCGCGGACGACGGAGCCCGTACGGATCTCGTACCGCGCGGCGACGAAGCTCCCCGGCGTGCTGCGCGGCCCTTCCCGACGCACCAGTACGAGATCGTCGGCGGTGACGGTATTGGCCAGCTTCAGCGCGGCGACCTCGGCCGGCTTGTCCTTCGCGTTGAGACACAGGGGCGCTTGGGTCGAAAGCGCCCCCTCGGACTCGAGGTCGATCAGCACCACGCCCTCGCGCGGCACGCTGATCACGCGGAGAAAGGACGCGCGCTCCTGGGCGCGCACCATCAGCCGGTAGGTGGACGGAGGCAACGACAACGTGAGCGGCGTGACACCCATCACGCGCCCCTCGACCAGCACCTCGGCGCCCGCGGGGGTCGACTGCACCTGCACCTGCGCCTTCTTCGCGCGCGCCACCTCTTTGCGCAGCGCTTCGAACTGCGAGAGTACGCTTGGCGTGAAGTCGTCTTTGCTCAACGCCAGGGTCGGCTCGACGCGCAAGACGACGCGGAACGCCTCCTGCGCCTCGGCCTTCTTCCCGAGCCCCAGCAGCACCACGCCCTTGAGGGCATGGGCCTGGGACATCACCTTCCAGGGCTCACCGGTCAGGGGCGCACGCTCGAGCTCCGAGAGCGCCTGCTTGAGGAGATCGAGCGCCCGCTCGTTCTGTCCGTTGTAGAAGAGGGTGCGCGCCGACTCGACCTGGCGCTGCACGTCGTCGAGCGTGCGGGTCGGCCGCGGGCGAACGATGTCGAGCACCACGTCGGGCTCGTAGAGATCGGTCTTGAGCCGACCCCGAAGCGCACTGCTGAAGTCACCCACGCCGCTGACGAGGTCGACCGCCTGGCAGTCGCCTGCGCCCACCACCAGCGTCTTCGGCGCGGCCCACCCCTCGACGGCCACCACGGTCACCGCCACTGCCAACCACGATCGCCTCACGGTCCCTCCCACCGGGGCGTGCTTACCGGGAGCCGGGCCGGCTGGCCATGACTGGAATCATTCACGCACCCCGGTGTGCGCGGTTCGACCACCACACCAGTGACGACAACGGCCGCGTGAGGGATAAACTCCGCTCCGTCGCGCATGCTCTTGCCAGGCTCCTCCATCGGTCGCTACGTGGTGAAGAAGCGCCTGGCCGAGGGCGGCATGGCCGAGGTGTACCTCGCTCAGGCAACGGGCCCCGAGGGCTTCGCGAAGGACGTCGTCATCAAGGTGGTGCGCAGCTTCCTGGCGAGCGACCAGCAGTTCATCGACATGTTCATCGCCGAGGCGCGGCTGTCGTCGCGGCTCAACCACGCCAACGTGGTGCAGATCTTCGACTTCGGGAAGCACGACGACTCGTACTTCATCGCGATGGAGTATGTGCGCGGCGCCTCGTTGTTCGACCTGCGCAAGCGGTGCCGGGAGCACGGCGTCCCGTTTCCGCCAACGCTGGTGGCCGAGATCGGCGCGCAGGTCGCGCGCGGCCTCCAGTACGCGCACGGGCTGTCGGACAAGGGCAAGCCGCTGGCCATCGTTCATCGCGACGTGACGCCGCACAACGTGCTGCTCTCGTTCGACGGCGCGGTGAAGCTGACCGACTTCGGCATCGCCAAGGCGTCGACCTCGCACACGGCCCCGGGCATCTTGAAGGGCAAGTTCGCGTACATGTCGCCGGAGCAGGCCCGCGGTGAGCCGGTCGACGCGCGAACCGACCTCTTCGCGCTCGGCATCGTGCTGTGGGAGATGCTGACCGGCGGCCGACTGTTCGACGGCGACAGTGAGATGGCGGTGCTCCGCGCCGTGCAGGAGAGCCTCATCGCCCCGCCCGACCGCCTCAACCCGGACATCCCGCACGAGCTGTCGGAGATCGTCCTCAAGGCGCTCGCGCGGCCCGTCGCGGACCGCTTCCAGACGGCCTTCGAGCTGGACAAGGCGCTGG
Organism: Myxococcaceae bacterium; assembly: GCA_044352295.1. Lineage (GTDB taxonomy): Bacteria > Myxococcota > Myxococcia > Myxococcales > Myxococcaceae > Xiheimicrobium. The sequence continues at coordinate 16,167 of JBILEB010000031.1, read as the reverse complement.
CGACCTTCGTGCTTCGCGCGGCCCGGTCGGTGGAAGACTCGTCCGTCGCGCTGTTCATGCAGCAGGTCTACGCCGACACCATCGCCGCCGAAGACGGCGAGCGCCTGGGCACCCCGGTGGGCACGCCGGCCGTGCAGCGGGGCGTGGTGCCGCAGGCGAGCTCGTTCGGGTTCGGTGACACGCTGGCGGTCGATCGCTCCAACGAGTTCGCGAAGGGCCGGCCGACGAGCCCGTCGACGCCGGCGCGGGCGGGTGTGCCGTCGGGGGGCGCACGCGCCGAACCGATTCGAACGGATCAGATGCTGGCCGTGGGCCCGCAGAGAACCGAACAGATCCCCGCCGTGGGCTCCGGTCGCACCGATAAGGCCCCAGGGATGTTCAGCACCGAGCCCATCCCGAACCTCCCTGGCGCCTCGCGGCCGCCCGTTCGCACCGACATGATGCCGGCGCACCGCTCGTCGCCGTCGCAGCCGGGCCTCGTCATCGGCGTCACCGACGTCGTCGCCAAAGACAAGGTGGCCCAGCCGAAGACGGACCCCGAGAAGAACCCGCTCGGCGCGCAGCCGGTCAACCTCGACAACAGCACCATTCGGGTGAGCGATTCGGTGAAGCTCGATGTGCAGCGTCGCATCGCCGAGCACCAGGCCGCCGAGCAGCCCCGGAAGACCGCTGAGCCGACGGTGCTCAAGCCGCGCGTGCTCGCCATCGACCTGCAGCCCTCAGCGCCAGAGCCTCAGACCTCACCGACCGCGCCGGCGACGCCGCCCCCCGAGACCCGATCGCCGGCGCTGATCGGCGTCAGCGTGCTGGTCGCCCTCGCGGTGCTCGCGGGTGGTGGCTACGCCGCCTTTGGGCGCTCGACCGAGACGAAGCCAGTGGCCGAAGCGCCGGCCGAGCCCGTCAAGCCGTCACCACCAGAGGCCACGCCGCCGCCGGTCGCCAAAGCCCGCCCGACCGAGACGATCGCGGCCGTGGTGGCCGCTCCCGAACCGGTCGACGTGACGCCCGATGCGGCCGTGGTGGTTGCGGTGGCCGAGCCCGCACCGCCGAAGCCGCTCGAGCCGGTCGTCGTTCCTCCCATCGTGCAGGAGCCCGAGAAACCAACCGCCGTCGCCAAACCCGCCACGCTCGCCCTTCGGTATGGAACGGTGTCCATCAAGGCCGTTCCCTTCGCTGAGCTGCTCATCGACGGCCGGAAGTCGGGCGAAGTGCAGGGGCTCAAGGCCGTGAAGATGCCCTTCGGGTCGCACAAGGTGACGCTGGTGCACCCGAAACGCTCCGAGACCTTCACGGTCACCGTGGACGGCAGGGCGACGCCCGAGCTGGTCTTCAACGCGAACCAGTGACGCGGTGCTTCAGAGCCGCTGCCACTTCGGCGTCACGCTCGAGTTCGACATGCGCGGCGGATCGATCGCGATGATGTACTGAACGCGCCGGTTGCGAACCTCGTCGACCTCGTCCGCCGTTCCCACCGCCAGCGCCTCTTCCCCGAAGCCATCGTAGCGGATGGTGATGGTGACTCCCTTCTTGCGAAAGTACCCCGCGATGGCGCGCGCGCGGTTGAGGGACAACGTGCGGTTGCTGGCCGTCGGCCCCTGGGTGTCCGTGTGGCCCGCGACGAAGAGCGTGACGTCGGCGAACTTCCCGAACTTGCGAATCGCCTCGAGCGCCTTCGCCGTGGACTCGTCGAGTTTGCGCTGCTCCTCAGGCTTGATGTCCCACTTGCCGGTGTCGAAGGTGACGTCGTCGTGGGGGATTTCAAAGCTCCAGGGAAAGAAGTCGACGCCGATGAACACACCCATGGTGTCGAAGGCCTTGAGTGAGATCTTCAGCGGCACGGAACCCTTGTCCGGCCACGACACGTGCAGCGGGATTCCGGGCGCCTCACCTGAGAAGGGGATCTCCCCGTCGAAGGCGAAGTCACCGGACTCCAGCAGCACCCTGAGCTGCGCCTTGCCCGCCGGGTTGGTGAGTCGGAAGGTGATGGTGCGCTCGTCGAGGTCGACGTCCTTGTCCTTGTCGACCTTGAGCTCCAGCGGCACGGCCACCACCGTCTCGAACTCGAGCGGCATCGTACCCGTCGACGCGTTGGGGAAGTTCACGGTCAGCTCGCCTTTCCAGGTCGTCTTCCCGATGGGCGCGTCGAGCTCGATGGTGCGCGTGACGCCTGGACGGCCTCCACCCTTCCACTCGAAGGCCTTGCCGTCGGATGCACGCGACAGGTTCAGCTTGAAGCCGGCAATGGGCTCGAGGATCGACACCTTCACCTGCGGCCAGCCCTTGCCGCGCATCACGGTGGTGTTGGCGAGCGCCACGTCGATGGCGTCGGCGAAGGCCGGAGAGGCGACGAGGGCACACAGCAGCAGCGAGAGGCGCATGTCGAAGCTCCGTCTACCCAAAAGCAGCAGGCACCGCCCGCTACAGCCCCCGTCCTGATGGCAAAACGACGCGGAGGAGCCGCCGCAAACTCTTGTCGTCGAACGGCAGCTCGCCCTTCGAGAGGAGATCCTTCTCGTTCGCCCAGATGAGCGACTGGGACATCGGCTCGTAGAGCTGAAACGCGCGGGTCGCGCCAGACGTCGACACCTGCAGCACCAGGAGCGACCGAAGCGGCTTCCCCTGGGCGTTGCCGATGACGCCCGCGACGGGGAGGCCTCGCAGCAGCGCCTGGGCCGCCTGCTGGAGGCCGGCCTCCATCGTCAGGCCACCCGGAACGTCGAGCTCGCTCTCCCGCCACGAGACGCCCAACGCGCGCGTCGCCTCGGACAACAGATCTTCGAGCAGCCGCGCGCTCCCGGACGGAAGGAGCGGCCGCACGGCGCCAGACTGCGACGGCGGGACCCCGGCGCCGAGCACCTCTTTCCGGGGCACCGACGGGCTGGCGCGCGTGATGGGTGACTCGGCGTTGAAGGCCTGCCGCTGGGCCCTGGCCACCCGGATCGGGTCCGAGGCCACCGCGCGATCGATGGGCACGTCCATCACCTTGCGGCGCTGCACAGGGAGCGGACCCGAGAGCCGATCGTCGGCCTCATTCGGCGTCAGCGTGCCGCCGCGAAGCTCGAAGGCGAAGAGGGGATCGGACTCGGCGCGCAAGAGCTGCGCCACCGTGTAGTCCTCGGGCGCGGCGTCATCGAGCGTGCAGGCCTCGTAGCATTCGTCATCGGAGAGCCCGCGCAGCTCATCGGCGAAGGCGTGGACTTCTCCGGGCGTGTGCCCAGCGAGGACCGCGCGCTGCACCAGCTCCCGTTGCAGCTCGCTGACAGCGTCTTCCATGAGCTCAGTGAAGACACGCCGGCCCTTCGGCGACCAGCGCTCGAGCACCGCCTGCACCTCGTCGGGGACCGCGTCGGCCACGGGTCAGCGACCTCCCCGCGGGAGCCGATCCGCGCCCCGTCGCACGGCCGTCAACATCGCCGACACCAGGGCCATGCGCTCGAGGTGCGAGACGAGCAGCGGCACGTCGACCTCGCTCTTGAGCTTCGTCGACCAGCGCACGAGGAGCGACGCCAGGGCTGGCTGACCGGCGAAGCGGTTCGACGCGAGCGCCTTGAGCTGCGTCACCACCTCGCTGAGGCGTCGGCCTTCGAGCTCCTTCAGCGCGCGGGCGAGATCGTCGAGCTGCTTCTGCGACACCTGGGCGTTGCGGAGATCCGCCAGCTCATCGAGGAGCTGCTCGCCGTTGAGCTCCCGGCTGACGAACGGGGCGGCAGGGGTGGGGCGGGACGCAGCCATGAGCACCGCAGTCTACGCCCGGTGCCCGGCCAGGATCGTTGCGGAAAATGGACGCACGACCCCATGGCGAGCCTCGTCATCGCGCCCCGCCTCGTGGAGACTCCGCCACGCCGTGACACGACGGGACGAAACTTCTGCACGCCCGCGCGCGAACTGGCCCTGGTGGTCTTTGGCCCTGCTGGTGGTCCTCGGCCTGGGGGCTGTCGTGCCTTCCGTGCTGCTGCGAACGCGCTGGCTCCCCACGAACGACGCGTACGACGTCTCGACCCGCATCGCCCCCTCGACGATCCCTGGCGGCGGCGAGGGGCTCTTCGCGGCCCGCGACTTTACGGCCGGAGAGGTCGTCGCCGAGATGGGCGGCCGCCTCGTCTTCTACCGGGACTCGGCGCCCGGCCGACGCGGCTACCTCTTCACCCCACCGCCCTGCGCGAAGCGTGACGTCTGGCCCTTCGACGTGGTGGACGGCGAAGTGAACGGCGGCCGCGCGTGGAAGGTGAACTTCGCGCCCAGCCGCATCAACGGCATCGCGACGAACTTCCAGAATACCCAGGGGCGCTTCATCTGTGAGCGGCCGTACGTCGTGTACGAGACGACGCGGCGGGTGCCGAAGGGTGAGGAGTTCCTCGTCGGGTACGGGCCGAACTACGAGTACGACTTCATGGCGAGGCCCGAGGTGCGCGACCACTTCTGCGGCCGACTGAACCTCGACTGCACGCAGCAGTTCGTCTGGGAGCCGTAGCGCGCCGATTCAGGTGGCGTCCGCACGACCATCAGTCGCTGGGCGCCGCGTCGTCGGGAGAACTGGCCCTCCCTCGGCGCTTCGTCCTCGCCAGGCCACACCGCCCACCAGTCGTGGGGCGACCTGACGACAAGCGCCGCGATCGCACCTGTGGCAGGGGAACGCGCCGGCCGGGTGCCGCGCGGTTCGCACCTCCTCTCCAGGAAGGCCGCGAAGGCGTGGTGCAGGCCTGTCGCCCGTCCGTCAGCGCCCGACGACGCTGATGCGCAGCCGCTCGGCCCACTTGAAGAGCGATTCCCGGTCGAGCAGCACCGTGCGCCCCGCCTCGACCACCAGCACCGAGGCGCCCACCTCGCGCATCACCTCGAGCGTCTGCGGGCCCACGGCCGGGAGGTCGAAGCGCAGGTCCTGGCCCGGCTTGGAGCGCTTGACCACCACCGCGCCCTTCCCACCGAACCGGCCTCCGCGACGAATGGCCTCGTCGGTGCCTTCCACGGCCTCGACTGCGAGCACCGCACCGTCCTTCACCAGCACCGTCTGCCCGACGTCGACGCGGCCCAACGCCTCGGCCACCTCGGCGCCCACCTCGGCGTCCTTCGTCTGAGCGTCGCTCAACGCGGGCCCGGCGAGCAGGCCCGTTCCCGCGAGCACCTCGGGCACGAAGTCCGTCGGCGCGACGATGCGCACCCCGTGGCGCTCGAAGTAGTCAGCGACGCCCCGAAGCAGCTCGTCGTCCCGCATGCTGCGAAGGCTCGCCGCGATGCGCAGCGCGCCGAGGTCGGGCCGGGCCTGGGTGAAGCTGCGAATCCGCCCGATGCCACCCGCCATCACCGCCTGCGACACGCCATGACGACGCAGCGCCGCGAGAATGCCGTCGACCTGCCCCACCTTCACCCACTCGAGCGTGTCGACGTGGAGCGACAGCGTCGGCTCGGCTTCGAGCTGATGACCGACCGCGTGCACCGCGAGGCCCTGGCGCCGGGCGGCTTGCGCAAAGAGCACCGGAAAGCGCCCGCTCCCAGCGATGAGGCCGATGGCGTTCACGGACAGGTCAGCGGGTGATGCCACGCTTCGAGGAGCCGATGAACTCGAGCAGGTGATCGATCTCCGGCTGCCCGCCGTGCTCGGCCTTGAGCCGCGTCATCGCCTCGTTGAGGCCCAGCTTCGAGCGGAAGAGGATCTTGTACGCGTCCTTGATGCGGCCAATCTGCTCGTCGGTGAGGCCGTGCCGCGAAAGCCCGACGGTGTTGAGCCCCGCGAGCTCGGCGCGGTCACCCTGGGCGGTGCAGTAGGGCGGCACGTCCATCGCGACCATCGAGCCGCCGGCGATGAACGCGTGCTTCCCGATGCGGGTGAACTGGTGCACCGCCGAGAGCCCGCCGAGGATGACGAAGTCGGCCACGTCGACGTGGCCCGCGAGCGCGACGCTGTTGGCCAGCACGCAGCCGTTCCCCACCACGCAGTCGTGCGCCACGTGGCTGTAGGCCATGAAGAGGTTGCGGTGGCCGATGCGGGTGATGCCGCCGCCGCCGGCGGTGCCGATGTGCAGCGTGGTGAACTCGCGAATCTGGTTCTCGTCGCCGATGACGAGGCGGGTGGGCTCTCCGGCGTACTTGAGGTCCTGCGGCGGCGCGCCGATCGACGCGTGATGGAAGATGCGGTTCTTCTCGCCGATGGTGGTGTCGCCCTCGATGACTGTGTGCGGGCCCACCACCGTGCCGGCGCCGAGCTTCACCCGCGCGCCGATGATGGCGAACGGCCCCACCTCGACCGTCGGGTGGAGCTTCGCCTCGGGATGGACGATGGCCGTGGCGTGAACCGTCACGGCCTGGCCTCGCTCGCCTTCACCACCGTGGCGAGGAACTCGGCCTCGGCGACGACCTGCCCGTCGACGGTCGCCACGCCGCGCTGCTTCCACACGCTGGCCTTGTGGCGCAGCACCTCGGCGGTGAGGGTGAGTCGATCGCCCGGCACCACCGGCTTGCGGAACTTCGCGCCGTCGATGGCCATCAGGTAGACGACGTATTCCTTCGGGTTCATCGGCACGCTCTTGAAGGCCAGCAGCGCGCACGCCTGCGCCAGCGCCTCGAGGATGAGCACGCCCGGCATCACCGGATGGCCCGGGAAGTGGCCGTTGAAGAACTCCTCGTTCGCCGTGACGTTCTTGAAGCCGACGAGCTTCTTCTCGGGCTCGAGCTCGATGACCCGGTCGACCAGCAGGAAGGGGTACCGGTGCGGCAACAGGTTCTGGATCTCGGTGATGTCCATCATGGCTTCTTCGACTCCTGCTCGAGCGCTTCGAGCCGTCGGGAAAGTTCTCGAATCGTCTTCTGCAGCTCGGGCAGCTTTCCGAAGATGGCGGCGGAGCGGAGGAAGTCCTTTGCGTTGATGGCCGGCGCGCCCAGCACGGTGGCGCCGTCGTCCACCGGGCTCATCACGCCCGACTGCGCCCCCACCTTGGCGAGGTCGCCGATCTTCAGGTGCCCCGCCACGCCCACCTGCCCTGCGAGCACCACGCCGGTGCCCAGCAGTGTCGACCCCGACAGCCCCACCTGCGCGCAGAGGATGCTCATCGGCCCGACGAGGCTGTTGTGGCCAACCTGAACGAGGTTGTCGATCTTCGAGCCGTGGCCGATGACCGTCTCGCCGGTGGTGGCTCGGTCGACGCAGCTGTTGGCGCCAATCTCCACGTCATCTTCGACGCGCACGATGCCCGTCTGGGGGATCTTCACGTGGCCCGGAATCGAGGCGTCGAAGGCGAAGCCAAACCCGTCGGCGCCGATGACGACCCCTGGATGCAGCAGGCACCGCGCGCCCACCCGGCAGGCCTCCAGCACCGAGACGTTGGCCACCAGCACGGTGTCGTCTCCCACCGCGGCGCCCTCGGCGATGACGCAGCCGGGCCCGATGACGCAGCGCTCCCCCACCACCGCGCCGCGCGCCACCGTCGCGAACGGCATCACCGATGCGCTGGCCGGCACCGTGGCCTCGGGGTGCACGAAGGCCTGGCCCGACACGCCAGGAACGATGGTGCGGCGGGGCGCGAACTCCTGCGCGACGCGCGCAAACGCCAGGTGCGGGTTGTCGACGCGCACGTAGACGACCGACCCGTTCGGCGCCGGTACGTCGCGGCCGACCAGCACCGCGCTCGCCTTCGACGCCGCGAGCTGGGCCTTGTACTTCTGGTTTCCGTAGAACGAGAGCTGACCCGGGCCGGCCTGCTCCAGCCCGGCGACGCCGCTGATGACGACTGCGCCATCACCCACCACCTCACCCGCCACCAGCGCGGCGAGCTCGGCGAGCGGGCGGGCACGGACCCCAGCGTGGAGCGTGGACGCCGTCACTGCTTCGGCGCGTCCTTCGCGGGCTCTTTGGCGGGGGCCTTCGCCGTCCCGCCGCCCCTGGCCGGGTGCCGCTCGTTGTAGGTGCGCACCAGCTCGTTGGTGAGATCGAGCGACGGCGGCGCGTACACCAGGCCCGAGTCGGTCTTCTCGAACACCATCGTGAGCCCCTCGCGCTGCGCGATGGCCGAGATGATCGGGTCCATGCGCTCGAAGATTTTCTTCAGCTCGGTGCGCTCCTTCTCGCCGAGCTCCATCTGGACCTTCTGGGCCCTCTGCATGGTTTCGTAGAGGCGCTTCTGCCACTCGGTGAACTTCTGGGTGCGCACCTCTTCGCTCATCATCGCGCCCTGCTTGTCGAGCACGGCCTTGTCGTCGGTCAGCTTCGCCTGCTCGGCGTCGAGCTCGGCCTTCTTCTTGTCCATCTCGGCCTTGAGCTTGGCCTTGGCCGCCTGCCCTTCGGAGACCTCGAGGAGCGCCCGCTGGAGGTCGACGTAGCCCAGCTTGATGTCAGCCAGGGCCGGCGCGGCGAGGAGACTGCTGACGAGAACGGCGAGAAGAGTCCTGCGCATGTGGGCAACCCCTTGGAAAAACCGCGGCCATGTAGGCCTTCGCGCACTGACGCGTCAAGACGAGTGACGGTGGCCGACCGGGCCTGTTCACCCAAGCCTCCCGGCCATCGCAAAGGTCTGTCATGGGACTGTGAAAGGTTTGTTCAGCCTCGTTAGCGTTTTCTCATGGCGACCCCCGCACGCCGTCTCGTCACGTTCGTGGTGTGTCTTCTCGTCGCGCCGGCCTTCGCGGGCGGCGAACCTTCGGCCTCGTGGGAGGTACCGCGCAGCTGGAAGAGCGGCCCCGCCCGGCCGATGCGCACCGCGACCTACCTCTTGCCGCCCGTGAGCGGAGACCCCCAGGTGGCCGAGTGCGCCGTCTTCTACTTCCAGCCCGGCCTCGGAGGCTCCGTGGAGGCGACGCTGGAACACTGGGTCAAGACCTTCGAGCGGCCGATGCCGTCGGCGCCTGCGCAGACGACCCACGATGGCCTCACGGTGACGACGTTCGAGGTCGAGGGCACGCTGAAGGCCGACGTCCCCCAGAAGGACTTCAAGCTGCTGGGCGCCATCGTGCAGGGCCCGAAGGGCTCGTATTTCTTCCGCCTCATCGGCCCGCGCCGCACCGTGACCGACGCCAAGCGTGACTTCACGCGGATGATCGACGGCCTCCACGGCTGAGGCCGTGCTCACTTCGAGAACGAGCGGTCGTGGTCGACGTGCACCGGCCGGCCACGGATCTTCGAGCTGCGCATGGTGGTGATGACCTGATCGGCCACGTCCGAGGCCACCTCGACGAAGGAGTGCCGGTCGCCGATGGCGATCGAACCGATCTGCTTCGACTCGATGCCCGCCTCGTTCGCGATGGCGCCGACGAGGTCCTGCGGGCGGATGCCGGCCTTCTTGCCGATGGAGAAGAACAGGCGCGTCATGGCGGCGCCGGAGCGACGAACCGGGGCCGCGGGCTCCTTGCGCTGCGGGCGAGCGTCCCCCGCGGCCGGGAATCGGGACGGTCGGTCGCCAAAGAACGAGGCGGGCCGCGAGTCGGGCTTGAAACGACGGGGACGCTCGTCGCCGAGGGTGTCCGGGGTACTCGACGGGCGCATCGCAGCGGGAGGCGCCTTGCGCGGCGCGCTCACGCGGGGTGTCCGCGGCGCACTCGTTCGAGGCGTCTCGGGCGCGGCGCGCGGCACCGAGGCGCGTGGAGGCCGCGGAGCCTCCTCGTCGCGAGCGGCCGAGGTGCGGGCTGCGGGCCGGGCGCGCTCGGGCGGGCTGTCGTCGTGGCGTGAGGGCCGCTCCTTCATGAAGGGCTTCTTGAGGCCCTTCGGCGGACCACTCTGGGGAATCTCAACCTCGTCGTCTTCAGAGGGCGGGTGCAGCGCCTCGCTGAGGGCGACCAGCGCCGCAGCCGCCACGTCTTCGATGGAGCTCGATTCGACCAGCTTCGTCACCACGTCCCGCGCCGACTCCAGCGCACGCTTCTTCGACAGCGCGGCGCCGACGATCGACTCGAGCTGGCTGACACGGTGGACCTGCAGCGTCTCCATCGACGGCACGGGCTTGAGCTCGATGCGGCCCTGGGTGGCCTGCTCGAGGCGAGGAACCAGGAAGCGCTCCTTGGGCAACACGAAGGAGATGGCGATGCCCGCCCGGCCCGCGCGTCCCGTGCGGCCGATGCGGTGGACGTAGGTGTCGACGGTGTGCGGCAGATCGACGTTCACCACGTGCGAGACGTGGTCGACGTCGAGGCCCCGCGCGGCGACGTCGGTGGCGACCAGAAGAGACACCTGCTTCTGCTTGAACCGCTTCATCACGCGGTCGCGCTGCTCTTGCGAGAGGCCCCCGTGGAGCGAGGCCACCGAGTGCCCGTTGCGCTCGAGCGTCTGGCCGAGGCCTTCGACGTCCTGGCGGGTACGGCAGAAGATGATGGCGCTCTCGGGCTGCACCAGCTCGAGCACGCGTTTGAGGGCGACGGCCTTCTGCGGAAACGAGACGACGTAGCCCTGCTGCTCGATGCGCGGCTTGGTGGACTCGGCGCCCTTGCCCCGCTCGAGGCGAACGCGCACCGGGTCCTTCAAGTGGTGCTCGCCCAGCGCGGCGATGCGCGGCGCCAGCGTGGCCGAGAAGAGCGCCGTCTGCCGCTTCTCTGGCAGCTCCGACAGAATCGCCTCGAGATCGTCGGCGAAGCCCAGGTCGAGCATCTCGTCGGCCTCGTCGAGCACCACCATCTTCACGGTCGAAAGATCGAGCGTCTTGCGGCGAATGTGGTCGAGCGCGCGGCCCGGGGTCGCGACCACCACGTCGACGCCGCGCCGCAGTTGCTTCATCTGCGCGCTGATGTCGCTGCCGCCGTACACCGTCAGCACCACCAGGCGCCGCTGGCTCCCGTATTTCTTGATCGCCTCGGACACCTGGAGCGCGAGCTCGCGGGTCGGCGCCAGCACCAGGCCCTGAACCTGCCCGGGCGAACGCGACTGGCCCGGCTCGAGGCGCTCCACCATCGGCAACGCGAACGCGGCCGTCTTGCCGGTGCCCGTGGCCGCGAGCCCCAGCACGTCGCGGCCCTCGAGCAGCGCGGGAATGGCAGCGGCCTGCACGGGCGTCGGCGCGGTGTACCCGAGCGAGCTCACCACCGAGCACAGCTCGCCGGAGAGCCCCAGATCCTTGAACGAAGTGGGCGAAGTCACGTGCACGCCCTTGTCACGGAATCGCCGCCCTGTCGAACCGAGCAGGTCGACGGACGAGGGCCGGGGGGTTAAGGAACACCCGCGTGGACGCCAAGCGAATCCTGTTGATCGACGACAGTGAGATCACCATCCAGATGGAGAAGGCCGTGCTGGAGCAGCGCGGCTACGAGGTCGCGGCTACCACCACGCTGGGCGAGTTCGAGCGGCTCCTCACCGACTTCAAGCCCGACCTTATCCTCACCGACATCCACATGCCCGAGGCGCGCGGCACCGACATCTGCCGCACGCTGAAGAACGAGTACCGCACGCAAGACATCCCCATCGTCCTGTTCTCCTCGCTCAACGACGACGAGCTCGCCGAGCTGGCCCAGCAGGTGGGGGCCGACGGGTTCCTGTCGAAGGCCCATGGGCTCGACGCGCTCGGCGACAGGGTCGACGAGCTGGTCGACAGCATCATCTGGTGACACGGGTGATGAGTCGCTGGGGCCTGCTGCTCGTCGTCGCGCTGGTGGGGTGTGCGCGCGACACGCGTCCCGCAGCGCCGCAGCCTCCGCCGCTCGAGCTCACGCTCTTTCTGACCTCGGAGCTCAAGGGCTACCTCGGGCCGTGTGGCTGCTCCGAGAACATGCGCGGCGGCATCGCGCGCGGGGCCTTTCAAATCGACGCCGTTCGAAAGACCGGACGCACGGTGCTGCTGCTGGACACGGGGAACACCTTCTTCGGTCAGACGACCATCGACGGCGATGCGGTCGCGCAGCAGGAGCGCAAAGCGAAGGCCGTGGCGGAGGCGCTCACCGCCATGGGCTTGACCGGGAAGGCGACGGGCCCGCTCGATGACGCGCGCGGCGCCGCGTTCCGCCGCGGCCTCGCCCTGCCCGAGGTGCCTTCCGACGAGGTCTGGCGGGTGCCCCTCGATGGCCAGCGGACCCTGGCCGTCGTCAGCAGCGCGAAGGAAGCGACGCTGCGAGAGCGCACCGCCTCGGCCCGAGCGTCCGGCGCCAGCTTCGTGCTCGGGCTCTTCGAAGGCCCCATCGACGCGGCGCTCGCCCTGGCGCAGCGCGATGACTTCGATGCCGATCTCCTCGTCGCCACGCGCGGCAAGGACGAGCTGGCCGGTGAGACGAACACGCTGGTGCCGCTGCGGGTGCCGGTGGTGCAGGTGCAGAGCAAGGGCCGCTCGCTGGTCCGCGTCGACCTGTTCCTCAAGGGTCCGGGCCGCGTCACCTGGCTCAAGAGCCCCACCGAGACGCAGCGCGAGCTCGACGCCCTCGGCCAGCGCATCGAGCTGCTGCGCGCGCAGGTGAACGACCCGTCGATGGAGGAGGCGGTGCTGGCGCTGAAGAAGGCGAAGCTCGAGGAGATCGCCGCGCGCCGCGAAGCGTTGGCCGCCGAGCCCGTGCCCGTCCCCGGCGAGGTGAGCGCGGCCAGCGTGCGCTTCGTGCCGCTCGAGACCAGCTTCCCCTCTGCAGCCGACGTGCAGGCCCTCGTCACCGCCTACGACCAGGCCGTGGGCGAGCTCAACGTGCAGTGGGCGAAGGCGAATGACCCCCGCTGTGAAGCACCCGCGGCGGGCCAGGCGCGCTTCGTCGGAGCCCCGGCGTGTCGGAGCTGCCACGCGGCGGCGTTCCCGAGCTGGGAGGCCTCCAAGCACGCGCGCGCGTACCCGACCCTCGTCACCGAAGGGAAGAACCACCACCTCGACTGCGTCGCCTGTCACGTCACGGGCTGGAAAGAGCCGGGCGGCACGTGTCGGGTCGACCAGGTGGCGGGCTTCGACGCCGTCGGGTGCGAGTCCTGTCACGGGGCCGGCAGCCTCCACGCGGCCGACCCGCAGAAGACCAACATCGTTCGCGCGAACGGCGCCCGCATGTGCGTGGGGTGCCACGACCGGGAGAACTCTCCGCACTTCGATCTGGCCCGCTACCTGCCGCGCGTCCTGGGGCCTGGGCACGGAGCGCCGCTCCCGCCGCCAGCGGATGCGGGTGTCCCCGAGCAGAAGATTCCGACGCCGAAGAAACCCGGCCAGCGCCGCTGACCCCTGACTTCCGGTTGACGGGGGTTGAGGTACGGTGCCACGCCATGCGAACGGCCCTCCTCGCGCGAGTCCTCCCCGCGGTCTTCGTCTTCATCGCCTGTGGCCCGCCGCCGAACATGCCGAGCGACGACCCGACCAGGCCCGGTCCACTGCAGCCGCTGCCCGCGCCGAAGCCCCTCCCGACGCGGGCCGCGAAGACGAAGGTCGGCCAGCCGGTCGGTCCCGAGGTGGTGCTGACGACGGGCCCGATGGGCGGCGTCCTCGTCACCCCCGATGAGCGCCTGACGATTCAGGTGCCCGCCGGCGCCGTCCCCGCTGGAACGCGCATCACCGCGCGGCCCATCACCAACCACGTGCCCGGCGGCTTCGGCATCGCGTACCGGCTCACCAAGCCCGACGCGGTGACGTTCGCGCAGCCCGTCACGCTCAAGCTCCGCTACACCGACTTCGACGTCGAGGGCACCTCGACCCGTGCGTTCGGCATCGCGCGCCAGCGCGCCGACACCACGTGGGAGGTCTTCACGCCCACCGTCGACACGACCGGCAAGACGCTCACCGTGACGACGACCGGCTTCAGCGACTGGGCCCCCTTCACCGGCCACCAGCTCGTGCCCAAGCAATTCACTGTTCGCACCAACCAGTCTCGCAAGCTGACCGTCGTGTACTGCCACCGCGAGCGCTACCCCCAGGACGACGGCTCAGCGGGTGACGTCGAGCGCATCGCGGAGTGCATCGAGAACCACGAGGGCATGAACCCGGTGTGGAAGGTGAACGGCGCCGAGCGGGGGAGCTCGACCGTCGGCACCATCGGCGCCAGCAACAACTACGCCGCCACCTTCACCGCCCCGCGATTGGTGCCGATGCCTGACACCGTCGAGGTGTCGGTGGAGTTCACCGAGACCATCGTGAGGACCTCGAAGGACATTCTCATCGCCCGGGCCACCATCGAAGACTCGGCGGGCTACCGCGGCCCGTTCCGCGTCAACGCCACCATTCCCTTCGACCCGCTCCGATTCGAGACCATCACCATCGAGGCCAACGGCGAGCTGCGGTTCGACCGCACCTACAACGACCAGTTCTCGGCCAACTTCGAGCTCGACACGAGCCGCACCCTCGTGAACGTCGTGTCGTGGTCGCTCACCGGGCTCAACCGCACCTGCAAGCGCCGGGGCGCGATTCGGGTCGTCCCCTCGAACGCCGAGGGGATCATCGGCAGCATGGACATGACTCGCGATCCAGCCGAGTACACGTTCAACATCATGGTGGCGCTCCGGGTGCCCGCCGAATGCACGTTCGCCTCGGGCAACACCGAGGAGGTGACGTTCGAGGGGCTCGGGCTGATGCTCGGCACCGAAGCCCCCGCCCGGCCGAAGACCCTGCCGGTCGAAGACCCGCTCTACCTGGAGCAAAAGAGCTACGTCCTCGAGGTCCCCATGGGCGGCACGTACGTGCAGGACTGGGGCCTCATTCGCACCTTCCAGTGACGCGGGGAACAAACCCGAGACCGCCAGCTGTTTGCACCTCGGAGCCACCTCCGTAAGCTCCGAACGCGCCCCACCGATGCTCTCCCTCGTCGTCCTCCTGACCCTCACTGCTGGCGATGTCCCCATGCCGCCGCCACCGCCGGGCATGCGGCCGCTCGCGCAGGTGATGCTGGCACCCGATGCGGGCACCTCCACGCCGGCAGACGTGGTCCTCGAGCCACGTGGCACGCCAGGCGCCGTCGGTCCGGACGAGGAGGACCCCGAGGACGAGCTCGAAGCGATGAAGGCGCTCGAGGAACAGTCGGTCGAGGCCCCTCCCACCACCCAGGACTCGGCGCTGCGCAGCACCGTTCAACGCCTGGCGCCGGGCACCCTGCTGCGGGACCGGCTCGACCTCGCGCTCGACCAGGCCGACTGGAGCGGTCAGGAGCTGCCCTTCGAGCTCGAGCGAGTCGCAGACGTGTCGACGTTCGACGTCTCGCTCGTACGCGACCGATACGACATTCCCGTCGAGATGCACCCGCTGGTGGCCCAGTACATCCGCTTCTTCCAGGGCCCGGGCCGCAAGTGGTTCCGCCGGTGGATGTCGCGCAGCGCCCGCTACATTCCGCTCATGCAGCCCATCCTCGAGTCGAAGGGCCTGCCCCGCGACACCGTCTACCTCGCGATGATCGAGAGCGGCTTCAACACCCAGGCGAAGTCGTGGGCGCGCGCGGTGGGGCCGTGGCAGTTCATTCCGGGCACCGCAAAGATGTTCAAGCTCAAGGAGGACTTCTGGATCGACGAGCGGCGCGACCCCATCAAGGCCACGCACGCCGCCGCCGCCTACCTCTCGCTCCTCTACTCGACGCTCGGGCACTGGTACCTCGCGTGGGCCGGCTACAACACCGGTGGGGGCCGCGTGCGGATGATGATCGAGCGCTCCGGCACGCGTGACTTCTGGGAGCTCTCGGAGCTCAAGAAGGGCTTTGCGAAAGAGACCAAGCACTACGTGCCCAAGCTCATCGCGTGCGCGCTGGTGGCCCGTCACCCCGAGGCCTTTGGCTTCTCGGCCGAGGAGTTCGACCCCGAGGGCCCGTTCGAGTTCGACGAGGTGGCGCTGACCGACGCCGTCGACCTCGAGGTGCTCGCCACGAGCGCCGGCGTGAGCGTCGATGACCTGCGCGAGCTCAACCCCGAGCTCAAGCGCTGGTGCACGCCGCCTGCGACGAGCGAGACGCCGTACGTGGTGCGCATTCCCCGGGGTCGAAAGCCAGCCTTCGACGAGGCCTTCGCCCGCTACGCGCCGCAGGAACGGCTGAACTTCAAGATCCACCGCGTCGAGAAGGGCGACACGCTGTCGAAGATCGCGCTCAAGCACCACTCTGCGCAGGAGGCCATCCTGCGCATGAACGGGCTCACGAGCGCGCGCTCGCTCAAGCTCGGGGCCGAGCTCGTGGTGCCGGTGCCGAGCGCGGCGGCGTTCAAGGCTGGCAAGGTGGACACGGCGCTCGATCGCCAGGTGGCCCGCGCCCGGCGCAGCGGCCTGTCGGCGGCGCGGCCGGAAGACGAGATCCCCGCCGGCTCCCAGAGCGGCGGCGGGACGACGATGACCTCGG
>JBILEB010000292.1:0-5090 GCA_044352295.1 Myxococcaceae bacterium | reverse complement strand
CGGACTTCGAGAAGCGCAGCGGCAACGGCTTTCGCTTGACCTGCACCGCCAGCATTCGCGCGGCCCGAGACGCGAGCAGGTCGAACGGCCCTCGCGAGCCACGCGAGAGGTAGAGGAACTCGAACCCCAGCTGCGCGAGCCGCTGCGCCACCGCGAGCTCGGCCTCGTCGCCCACCAGACGCATCGGCACGACGGTGCCTCCGGGTTGGCGCCATTCGAGCCACAGACCGAAGACCGGGTCGGTGAGCATCCAGCGCTGGTCGGGCCCGCGTCGGACGGCGTCGGCGAGCCGCTCGAGGTAGCCCAGGGTGGCGGCGGTCGAGCCGTCGATGCGGCGGGCCACCTCGGTCAACGTCGCTGGGCCGACGGACAGCGCGTTGAGGGTGGCGGCGAGCGTGGTGGCGCGACCGACGAGCCGCTGGAACTCGTTCATGAAGTAGAGCGAGAGGCGGCCGGTGTCGCTGAAGAGGGTGTCTTGCAGGGCGTTGCGCAGGCGCACCTCGCCGCGACCGCGTTGCCGTGACACCGCCTCGCCGATGACCTGGAGGTAGAACGGGTTGCCGCCGATGACGCGGAAGATGCGGCGCGCGAGGGCCTCGGTGATGGGGGCCACCTCGTCGTGGCTGGCTTCGACGAGCAGCGTGATGGCGAAGGCCTCGGTGAAGCCCTCGACCTCGAGCACCTCGAAGTGCTGGAAAAAGGGCGAGCTCTCGGACGTCGCGAGCTCGAGCAGCGTCGCGCGGGCCGAGCCCGACACCACGTAGGCAGTGCGGCGGTGGCGCTGCCAGACACTGCGGAGGAGCGCGATGAGCGCGGGCCCTCCCTTCGGCATCGAGGCGAGTTCATGGAACTCGTCGATGGCCACCACCACGAAGGTGTCGAGAGCCAGGGCGAGCTGCTCCGGCACCGAGAGCAGGACCCCGAGGCTGCGGTGGTCGTCAGCGTGGGTCGGCAGCTCGAGCAGCAGCGTGCGGAGCGGGGCCGCCAGCGTCAGGACTCGCTGACTCGCCAGCAACGCCGCGCGCCAGGCTTCGGGCGACTTCGCGAGGGGGGCGAGCGCCTGCCCCACGTCCTGCGAGAGCAGCGCGTCGACCGCCGAAATCGCGATGGACCGCACCACCTCGGTCGAGGCCGGGAGCGTGTCGAGCACGTCGACGACCGCGAACGCGGGATGGGGGCCCGGGCGCACCTGCAGGCGACGCTCGACCTCGCGCAACAGGCTCGACTTGCCCACCTTGCGGGGCCCCACCAGACACAGCCACTTCGGCGCGCCCCGCACGAGCTTGCCGAGCGCCTCTTCGATGCGGGCGAGCTCGACGGTGCGGTCGTAGAAGCCGTCGGCGGTGGCGGGGGTGCTGATGGCGAACATGGGTCGTCAGGGGTGGGAGTTAGCAAGGTTGCTGACTCGCAGACTTGCTAACCCGGCTCCAACGGTCCCGACATCATCGTGGAGTCGACTTCGGAGGCTCCGCCGGACTGACGTGCGGCGCCTGAGCGAGCAGCTGCAGGTACAGCTGCTCGACCTTCTTTCGGGCCCAGGGCGTGCGCCGCAGGAACGTCAGGCTCGATTTCACGCTCGGGTCGTGACTGAAGCAGCGAATCGGCACCTCGGCCGCCAGCGCCTCCCAGCCGTAGCGCGCGTGCAGCTCAGTGACGATGCGCTCGAGGGTGACGCCGTGGAGAGGGTCGTTGCTCACGCACGGCCTCATAGCGCGGCGCACGCCTTCCCGCCCTGCGCCTCGCGCCGTCGCCTCCTCCGGCCCGGCACGGCGTGCCCCGGCGACGAGTCGCACCGTCGAGCCGTGACGCCTCAGGGCATCGAGAAGAACTGAACACCGTCGACCGTGAGCTGCGCGTTGGGCGTCGGCTGCTCCAACCGGACGCGTGTGAGGACGGCCACGAGTCGCGGCGGGTGGGCTTTGGCCCTAGGGTTCGGGCATGGCACGCGCCCTCCTCATCGTCCTCTTCGCGTGTGGCTGTGGGCCCCGCCAGGGTCCTGGCGACGCCGGCGTGGGAGGAGGGGCCGCGACCGCTGGGGGCAGCGCCGGTGGCATGGTGGCGGGCGGGAACGCGGGTGGACTGGACGGGGGCCTGTGCTGCGGGAAGGGCCGCTGCGCACCCATTCCAGCCTGTACGACGTCGGCGCCCTGCCAGTTCACGGCGCCCGCGCAGACCGTGACGGAGCCGCTCACCGCGCCCACCTGTCGCACGACCGCGCTGACGCGGCCTCGCTTCGATGACGGCGCTCCGGTGCGCTACCCCTCGGCTGGGTTCACGCGAGCCGTCTGCCGCTTCGTGCCGCCGGGCCGCGGAAAGCCGCTCGTCGTCTTTCTCCACGGGGCGAGCGGCGATGCATCGGACGTCTACAACTCCACGTCGCTGCGCTCGAAGGCTTCGACGTTCGACCTCACCGGCGATGGGACCCTGGGGTTCGTGCTCCTGGCGCATCAAGGGCTCAACACCGGCGCCAACCTCTTCGACAACGGGCCGGCGACGCGGCACGAGGTGGAGTTCCGCGACCCGGCGTCACCGAGCACGAACCCCGACGTCGCCAGCCTCGACGCGCTCATCGACGACGCGGTGACGACGCTGGGCGTGAACCCGAAGCGGCTGTTCGTGATGGGGTGGTCGAACGGCTTCATGTTCGCGCAGCAGTACGGGCGCGCGAGGCGAAGCACGCCGACGCCTGGTGGAAACCGCGTGGCGGCCATCGCTGGCTTCGAGGGGCCCGAGCCGTATTCGATGCCGAGGGGCGGCTCGGCGTGCGACGCGCGACCGCTCCCGGCCGTGGCGCTCCCGGTGTTCATGGTTCAACGAGACTGCAGCGTGGTGGCGTGCGACGCGGCCCAGCGCGCGTCGAATCCTGCCGCGCCGCTGTCGACCGTGGACTGGTTCCGGGAGCTGAGTGCCTTGAGCGCTCCAGCGCCGGTGACGCTGCGGATCATCACGATGCAGGGTCGCGAGACGCCGGGCTGCGCAGCGACGTGCGGACAGCTCGTCGCGCTCCAGAACCACGTTCGGTGGCCCGACGGCGTCGCTGACGGGAGCGGCGTCGACCACGAGCGCTCGATGCTCGAGTTCCTGCGGCAGCACCCGCTCCCGTAGCCGTCGCGCCAGGGTGACGCGCGGGTGTGCCTCGTCCAGCAGACGACGCGGGGCGTGAACGCGAAGCGGTTCAGCTGGAGCGCTCCCGTTCAACCTCGTACGAGCACCATCTCGGTTGCCTGGTACGGGCGCTGAATCGTCGACACCTCCACGAAGCCGAACCGCTGATAGAGCGACTGCGCATCCCGGGTGCCCAGCCGCACGCGCGCACACGAGCGCACCGCTGGGTGGTCGAGCAACAACCGGATGAGCGCCTGACCGACGCTGCGTCGACGCCAATCGGAGCGAACCGCCACGTCGTAAATCCACGCGTACTTTCCGCCATCACTCAGCGCGCGCGCCGTTCCGATGAGCTGCCCATCGGGCGCCCGCGCGCCGACCCACGCTGAACTGCCCAGATGCGCCCGTCGCAGCTCCTCTTTCGAGAACACGTCGTTCCAGTACTCGCCGCAGACCAGCGCGAGCATCTGGTCGAGTGAGCGGCCATCGAGCGCTGCGTGAAGCGTCACGCCATGCTCGCTCCGGAGAAACGACGGTGCGGGCGTGCTGGGGTTTGCCTCGCGCATCAACTCGATGGCCCGCGCATCGCCGGGAGCGCCCCGCCTCCACAAGTGGTTCATCACCTTCAGCCGGCTCTCGTCGTTGCGATTCTGCCCGAGCTTCGCCCTGGCGGTCGCGCCCTCGAGGGAAACGCCGGCGACGAGAAGGCCCTTCACGGCGGCGCGATAGAGCGATGACTCGGCGTCGATGACGGCATGCCCACCCTCGGGCTGCAGCTTCTCCATCAACCGCTGGAGCACGCGCGCCTTGCGGGTCGGCTCCTCGATGGCGGTGAGGACGCCGCGCACCTGAGCGCCCCGGAACAGCGTCGTCGCCGGGCAGGCGCGCTCGGCGTCGAGGAAGTAGCTGGGCAGTCGCGCGACCGTCTCTTCCACCGAGGCGACGACCTGCCGGCCCAGCAGTGACGTCTTCTCTCCCGCAGGCGCGGCGTGGAAGCAGACCCACCCGTCGTCGACCACGCCGTGGAGCGTCTTCAGCACCACCGCTCCATCGGCGTTCGTCCCAGCGACCTGCATCGACTCGGCCGTTCGGAACAACTCGAAGGCCAGCTCGATGGGTGCTTCGTACTCGCGTCGTCTCATGGCCCCTACGGTGCCGGAGTCATGGACCAGCCAGAAGGTCCAGTTCCGAGATTCCTGCTAGTCCATGTCTTCATGGCTTCATGGGACGTGACGTTGACCGACGCAGGCCCTGCCGACGCGCCGGTGTTCCTGCGCATCGCCCGCGGCATCATCGAGGACATTCGCCGTGGCCGATTGAAGCCCGGCCAGCGCCTGCCAGGCACGCGAGCGTGGGCGAAGGCGCTCGAGGTCAACCGCAACACCGTCGTCGCGGCGGTGGCGGAGCTGGAAGCGCAGGGCTGGGTGCGCTCCACCCCGACGCGCGGCACGTGGGTCGTGGAGCAGCTCCCCGTCGAGCCGCGGCTGCAGCGCAAGCCCGGGCTTCCATCGCTGGGCCTTCAACTCGAGCCGCTCCCGCCGTTTCTCATCGAGCGCCACTTCACGTTGCCCACCGGCGTGATGCACCTGTCTGCTGGAACACCCGACCCGCGGCTGTTCCCCGTCGAGCTCATCGCGCGCACGTGGCGCCGCGTCGTGCGCCGAGCCGGCCGGCACCTGCTCGAGTACGGAGACCCCGCGGGCCATCCCTCGCTGCGTCGCGCGCTCGCGACCATGGTGGCAGACCTGCGCGGAGTCCCTGCCACGATGGACCAGGTCGTCGTCACCCGCGGAAGTCAGATGGCGCTCGACCTCATTGCGAGAGCCGTAATCGCTCCAGGCGAGACGGTGGCGGTCGAGGCGCTGGGCTATCGGCCCGCGTGGGACGCGCTGCGCCTCGTCGGCGCGAGGCTCGAGCCCATCGCCGTGGATGGACAGGGCCTGGAGGTCGAGGCGCTCGCGACGCTGCTGCGACGCCGCCGCGTG
>JBILEB010000291.1:0-5119 GCA_044352295.1 Myxococcaceae bacterium | reverse complement strand
GGCACCCACGCCAACTCCGCGGACGACGTCCCCGAGCAGCAGACACAGTGTGGCTCGACGAGCCTGCACTTTTCAGCTTCGCTCCGCCGTCCATGACGCGCCTACGCAGCGCCTCGCCACGGCGGTCCCGCGACGAACCAGCTCCGTCGAACGCCGCGCAGGTGTCGGCCGTCATCGTCACGCCCGGCCTCTTCCTGGCGTGGTGGGGCGTGACGACCTGGCCTTCGACCGCGGGCCTTGTGCTCACGGGGCTCCTCTTCGGCCTGTTGGGCTCGGCGGTCATCGCGGCGTGGCTGGCGCCTCCTCGGCGGAGCGGCCGTCGGCGTGGGTGGCCTCCATCTCGTCAACGGCGCGTTGGACGACGCTCAGGGCCGGCTCGAGCGCGGCGTCATCGTCTCCGCGCCACGCGCTGCTTCGTCATCGTCGACGCGCGAGGTCCAGGTTCGCTGGAGCCACGGACCGACGGAGTGGATCCGCGCGAGCGGTCGGTGGCGCGATGGCGCCGCGGTCGAGCGCACCACCTTTCCCGGGGCGCTCGGGTTTCCCTGGAATGACGGACTTCGGGAACGGGCGCGGTGAGCTCGACGAGGGAGTCTTCGCCGGGCGCCGTCACCCACCTCAGATGCTGATGCTGCCCTCGCGGAAGTCCGTCTTCGCGATGTGCACGTTGATGCACACCGGCACTCCCGACGCCGACAGCCGCTTCGCCTCGGCGATCGTCTCGTCCACCTTCGTTGGGTCGGTCAGCAGCAGGCCCTTGCCGCCGTAGCCCTCGGCCACCTTCTCGTACGAGGTGTACCGGAGGCCGGTGCCCACCGCGGAGCCGAGAATCGACACCTGGTCGCGCGCAATCTGCTGCCACGAGGCGTCGGTGCCGATGACGGCGATGGGCGCGTAGCCGTGGCGCACGAAGGTGTCGAACTCGGACAACGAGTACGCGCTCGAGCCGTCACCGTAGATGATCCACACCTCGGCCTTCGGCCGCACCGTCGCCGCGCCGACCGCGAACCCACCGCCGACACCAAGGGTGCCGAACACGCCCGGGTCGAGCCACGAGAGGGGCCGGCGGGGCTTCAAGATGTAGGCGGCCGTCGCCACGAAGTCGCCGCCATCCACTACCAGCACCGAGTCATCGGCGAGCTGCTCCTCGAGGCGCAGGAAGAAGTGAATCGGGTCGACCTTCTCGCCCGAGGGCTTCGCCTTGCTGCGAATCTCGGTGTCGCGCGCCACCTCGCGCTGGCGGCAGGCGTCGATGAAGGCCTGCCACGACGGCTTCGGGCGCACCTTCGAGGCGAGCTTCTGCAGGAAGTCTCCGGCGTGCATGCGAAGGGCGACGTCGGGCGTGCGGTTCTTCGTCAGCTCCTCGCTCGAGAGGTTGGCCGAGATGACCTTCGTCTTCGCGCCGATGCCGAAGCCGTACTTCATGCGGAAGTCGAACGGGAACCCGCACACCACCACCACGTCGGCGTCCTTGAGCGCCTTGCCGCGCGCGTGGCGGAACTGGAGCGCGCTGTCCTTCCCCAACAGCCCGCGCGCGGTGCCACCCAGCCACACCGGAAGGCCCAGCGCCTCGATGGAGCGCGCCAGCAACTGCGGGTCCCGCACGTTCACCATCGTCTGGCTGCCCACCACGAGGGCCGGGCGCTCGGCCTTCTCGAGCAGCGCCACCGCCTCGTCCAGGAGCGCCGAAATGCTCTGGAGCGCCGGCCGCTCGGGGACGAACTGCGTCACGTCGACGTGCGGCGCGTGGAACTGCCGCAGCAGGTGCCCCTCGAGGTACAGCTTGAGGGCGCGCTGGCCCACCGTCTTCGGGTGCTCGACGCCGGCCTCCTTCACGAACCACTCGCGCACCAGCGACTCCGGGTACAGCACGTCCACGGGCACCTCGATGAAGACGGGCCCAGGCACGCCGCTGCGGCACTCCCGCAGGGCGCGCTCCATGGTGGGCGCAAGCTGCGCCACCGTGCTGCACTTGAGCTCGAGCTTCACCGCCGAGCGGATGAGGGACGTCTGGTCGATGTCCTGCAGCGCGCCGCGGCCCTTGAGCACGGTGGCCGTCGCGCCGCCGAGCAGCACCAGGGGCGTCTGCGCGAGCTGCGCGTTCTTCAGCGCGGTGATGGTGTTGGTGACGCCCGGGCCCGCGGTGACGGCGGCGACCCCCGGCAGGCCCGTCATGCGCGCGAAGGCATCGGCGGCGAAGACGGCGTTGCGCTCGTCGCGGCAGTCGACGACCTTGATCTTCCGATCCTCACACCCGACGAGGATGGGCGAGATGTGCCCCCCGCACAGGGTGAAGATGGCGGGGATGTTCCACTTCGAGAGGACGTTGGCGAGGTGGTCGCCGCCATGACGCATCGGGTTCTTCATCATGGGCGGGCGGTGTAGCCCCGCGTCGGTGAGGCGTCACCTGCGCGCGCAGGGAGCCGACGCACGCGAATGGAAAAGGGCCCTTCAGTCGGACGTCGTCAGGTCATCGATGAGCGCGAACGGGACGAAAGGCGCGACGGTTGCGCCGTTCGAGTCGGTGGTGGCCTCCGAGGAGACCGCCCACACGTCAGGCGCGACGTCGTTGTCGATGTTGCCCACACACAGGGCCGTGAAGGCCTCGCTCGTGGCGGAGGCCCGCGTGAGGTCGACCCCTGACGCCGTGCGCGCCGCCGCGGCGTGCTTCGCGCTCACCTCGAGGCGTTGATCCGCTTGCGACCCCAACACGTAGGCGTACCGATTGTCCGGCGGGGCCGACACGCCCAGGGCCGAGAAGGTGGTGGCGAACGCGCGGTGTTCGGCCTGGTAGGCCTGCTGCGCCGTCGCGATGGCCTTGAGCGTCACCTTGCACTCGGTCTGCTTCGAGCGCGACTGGAAGCGGATGAAGTTGGGAATGGCGATGGCCGCGAGGATGCCGATGACCGCGACGACGACCGGACCCGCCCCGAGCACGATGATGAGGACCCACGCGACGGTTGGAATCCCGGACTTCGCGGCAGGGGCCCCCGTCGCCGATGCCGGGTCATGGAACGACTTGCCGCACGCGCAGCACCGCACCACCGACCCCGCCGCTGGCTGCAGCGCCGCGCCGCAGAACACACAGAACTTCGCCATCAGATGCCTCCCTCGACGTTCCTACGCCCGCGCGAGCGGAAGCGGGCCCCCAAAGCTCCGTCGCCATCCCGGTGTTCTTGCAACCAAGCTACGGGTGACCTTGACAGCGCCGAGGCTGATCCGTAAGCCCGTTCGTCGTGTCGAAGGTCTCCCCTCAGCGTCGTGTCCTCCGAGCCCTCTCGGTGGTGGGGCTGTTGGGCCTCGAGCTGCTGCTCGCGGGGCACCTGGCGCTCGAGGCGCACACCGTGAGCTCCGATGGCGGGTTCGTCGAGGTCCGGGGCGACGATGCCCACGCCCACGACGAACGCAGTCTGTGTGACGGGAGCGCGCTGGGGGGCCACTGGTTCGACGCCGGGCCCTGCGAGGCGCAGCTCGACGCCCACGTGGCGGCTCCGCACGCGGAATCTCCAGGCCGAATGGCTGCCGCGGCCCTCGCGGGTTTCGACACCGGTCGCCAACACGTCGCCGCACGACGCGCGGTCTGGAGAGAAGCCCCCAAGGGCTCTCCCCCTGGCGTCTGAGCCGTCCAGTCGACCGCCGTCCCCCACGCCCCAATCGACCCTCGTCGTCCGCCTGCGTGCGGGTGCGTGGGCTTCCCGTCTCTTCCTGCTGCACCACGTCTCATGCGTTTGCGCCTCCTTCACCTCCTCACGCTGCTCGTCGTCGCGCTCGCGGCGAGGTGGGCGCGCGCCGGTGAGGTGGTGCCGCCCGAGGTGCTGACGCGCACCGAGGCCACCTTGCCCGAGGGGGCCCCGCCGCCCACGCAGGACCACGTGCTGCTCGAGTTCACCGTCACGGCGCAGGGCCGCGCCGAAGACGTGGTGGTGCTCGAGTCCGCCGGCGCCGTCTGGGACGCCGCCGCGAAGGACGCGCTCTCGAAGTGGACGTTCCGGCCTGCGCTCCACGAAGGGGCGGCCGTGCCCTCGCGAACGCGCCTGTCGTTCTCGATGCCCGCGCCGCTGCTTGCCGATGGAGGCGCCGATGGCGGTGTCGAGGCCGGCGACGCTGGAGAGCCTTCGCACCCGCCCCACGCGAGCGAGGTGTTCGACGATGCCCTCGACGGCGGCCACGGCGAGCACGTCATGTCTACCGTCATCACCGGACGGCTCGAGCCGAAGTCCCGGGGGGCGTCCGACCTGCGCATCGACGTGGGCCAACTGCGCCTGGTGCCGCGGCAGACGGCTGGCGAGCTGCTCAAGCTGGCGCCGGGCATCCTCCTCACCAACGAGGGCGGCGACGGCCACCCGGAGCGCATCTTCCTGCGCGGCTTCGACGCCCGCGAAGGGCAGGACCTGGAGCTCTCCGTCGATGGCGTGCCCGTCAACGACGTCGGCAACCTGCACGGCAACGGCTACGCCGACCTGAACTTCATCATCCCCGAGCTGGTCGAGAACCTGCGCGTCATCGAGGGGCCGTTCGACCCCCGCCAGGGCAACTTCGCGGTGGCGGGCAGCGCGGCGTACGAGCTGGGCCTCAAGCAGCGCGGGCTGACGGTGAAGGGCACGTACGGCTCCTTCGACACCCAGCGCGTGGCGCTCCTGTGGGGCCCGGAGTCGGCCTCGACGCGAACGTTCGGCGGCGTCTCGCTCCAGCGCAGCGCGGGCTTCGGGCAGAACCGCAGCGCGCAGAGCGCCCGAGCGGCGGCGGGCTACGAGGGGCGGCTGTCGGAGACGACGAGCTTCCGCGTGCAGGCCATCGGCTACGCCGCGGGCTTCCGGTCGGCGGGCGTGGTGCGCGACGACGACCTGCGCGCGGGCCGAATCGGCTTCTTCGACACGTATGACGCGCGGCAGGGCGGCGAGGCGACGCGCGCGAGCCTCTCGGGCGACCTCCACTACCACCTGGGTGGCTTCACCGCGCACCAGCAGGCGGCGGTGGTGTTTCGCGGCAGCCGCATTCGCGAGAACTTCACCGGCTTCCTCGGCGACGTGCAGCTCGCGCGGCAAGCGCCTCATGGCCAGCGCGGGGACCTGCTCGACCGCGACTCCGAGGCGCTGTCGGTGGTGGCGAGCGGGTACGG
>JBILEB010000290.1:0-5161 GCA_044352295.1 Myxococcaceae bacterium | reverse complement strand
CCCCCGCGGCCTCCACGCCGACCGGGCGCCCCTGCCGCACGAGCGCCTCTTTCGTGGCTGGCGCGATCGCGGCGATCAGCTCGAACTGGAGCTTCTCGAGCGCCGACGCCACCATGTCGACCGCGCCGACGCTGGTGAAGAAGCCCACCCGGAACCCAGTCGCCGACCACGGCTCGATCTCGCGCGGGCGTCGCTCGATGCAGGGCAGGGCGAACGCGTCGAGGCCCGCGCTTCGGAGCTCCGCTGCCACACGGATCGCATCAACGCTCGCGCGGGTGATCGCCCATGACAACACCCGGTCGTTGTAGACCCCGCCGCGCCGGGTCGGGCCGGGACATGACGGTGTTGTGACTGCGTCTGACGGCCTTGTGACGAAGGGTTGGCGGGCCCTGAGTACGCAGCGCTCATGGATAAACGCGCACGATTCCTGGCCGCTCTCGCCCGTCAGCCCGTCGACCGTCCGCCGGTGTGGCTCATGCGTCAGGCGGGCCGCTACCTGCCGGGCTACCGTGCCGTTCGCGCCGAGCATGGCTTCTGGGAGGTGTGTCACACGCCCGAACTGTCGACCCGTGTCGCGCTCGAGCCGCTCAAGAAGTTCCCGCTCGATGCGGCGATCGTCTTCAGCGACATCTTGATCGTCCCCGAGGCGCTCGGCGCCGGTGTCACCTTCGAGAAGGGGGAAGGCCCGGTGTTCGAGCGCACCATGCGCAGCCGCGACGATCTCGCGAAGTGGAACACCACCGGCCTGATGGATCGCCTCGCCTTCATGCCGAACGCCGTGCGGCACCTGTCGAAGACGCTCGAGGGCAGCCACGGGATCCTCGGGTTTGCCGGCGCCCCGTTCACGCTCTTCGCCTACAGCGTCGAAGGCGGCGGCAGTGACGACTTCCGTCACGCGCGCGCGATGATGACGACCGATCCCGGTCTGGCCCGCGACGCGATGAACCTCTTCGGCGATGCCATCGCCGAGCTGTGTCTGGCCCAGCTCGCCGCCGGCGCCGATGCGGTGCAGCTCTTCGACACCTGGGGCGGCCTGCTCGACAAGGCCGACTACCGTGCGTTCGCGTTGCCTGCGCTGAACCGGGCGGCGTCGGCGATTCGCAAGGCCGGCAAGCCCGTCATCCTCTTCATCAAGGGCGGCATGCACCTGCTCGACGTGATCAAGGACATCGAGGTCGACGGCGTCTCGCTCGACTGGCGCACCTCGTACACCGAGGCCCGCGCGGCGCTGCCGGGGAAGCTGCTCCAGGGGCAGCTCGATCCAGTCTTGCTGTTTGGCGCGGAGTCGGCGGTGCGCGAGCGGACCCGCTCGGTGCTCGACGAGATCGGCAGGCTCTCGGGTGGCCCGAGCGGCTGCATCGTGAACCTGGGCCACGGCATCCTCCCTGCAACGCCCGAGACCAACGTCGCGGCGCTGGTCGACGAAGTCGTTCGCTGGACCCGCTGACGGAGGCGAATGGCCATGGCGGTTCCGGTGGCAGTCGTGGGGATGGATTTTCGCGAGGGGCCCTCGTCGATCCGCGCACGGCTCAAGGGCGTGGACGATGGACCGGACTCGCCGAGCGCGCGGCTCGTGCGTGATGGCTACTGCGATGGGGTCGTGCGCGTTGAGAGCTGTTCCCGGGTCGAGTGGGTCGTCTCGGCGGCGAACCCGTCCTGGGCCGGCGAGCTCCTGCGGGGGGCGTTGCTCAAGGCGGCTGGAATGCCGCCGGGTGAGCGGAAGATGCACGTGAAGACCTCGAGCGGCGCGCTGCACTACCTCGTGCGCATGTCGCTCGGGCTCGAGTCGGTGGCCGAAGGAGAGCACGCGATCGGTCGTCAGGTGCTCCGTGCGTTCGAGCTGGCGCACGAGGCGAACCGGACCGATCGGGTCCTGCACCTCTGCTGGACGGCGATTGGGCGCGTGCTGCAGGCGCGGAAGGCGACAGGGGTCGGCTCGAGCGTGGGCGTGCAGTCACTCGTCGTCGCCGAACTCTCGGGCCTGACGCGCCACTCGAACGTGCTGGTGAAGGGGCAGGGCGAGATCGGTCGCCAGGTGCTCGGCGCGCTGCATCGGGAGGGCTTCACCCAGGCTCGCGGCTTCACCCGCGCCGAGGCCGAACGTTTCTTTCCGCTGGCCCACACCGCCGCTGCCATCGTCGTGTGCACCGGAGGGCCCGGCGCGTGGCTGGAGCTCCCCGAGCGCACCGACACTCCCATCGCCATCGACATCGGCGCGCCGGGGCAGGTGAAGGCGGCGCCGGGCTGGAAGCTCCACGCGCTCGATGAGGTGCTCACCCGTCGAGGCCTGATGCTGGGAGCGGACGCGTTGCAGACGCTCGAAGAACTCTGCGACGAAGCCAGCGACGCGCTGCGCGAGGCCATCGAAGGCGCGTCTCAGCACCACGTGCTCGAGGCGCTCGAGTCCGAGAAGCGGAAGTTCTTCGAAGGCGACGTCGACCAGGTGCTGGCCGAGCTGTCGCCGAAGGAAGCCAAACGCGTGGGCGAGGCGTTGCGCGGCTTCACCCATCGCCTGCTCGAAGTGACCCGGAGGGCTGGACGTGTCCCCTGACTTGAGATTGGCCACGCGTGGAAGCGCGCTGGCGCGTTGGCAGACCTCGACGGTGATGGGCCGGCTCGGCGGCGGCATCGAGACGATCATCGAGACGCGGGGCGACGTCGATCAGGCGCCGGTGCTCGCGGGCCGCATGGAGAAGGGCTTCTTCACCGCCGAGCTCGAGCGCGCGCTCCATGAGAAGAGCGTCGACGTCGCCGTGCACTCGCTGAAAGACCTGCCGACGATGCAGCCCAGGGGCCTGTGTCTGGGCGCAGTGCTCGAGCGCGCGGACCCGCGGGACTGGCTGATCGTCCGCAAGGACGCCGTGCGGGACGGAGCCGCGATTCCCGTGAAGGCCGGCGGACGCATCGGCGCGTCTTCACTTCGTCGCATGGCGCTCATTCGACACCACGGTGATGGCCTGACGCCCACGCCGTTGCGCGGGAACGTTCCGACCCGGGTGCGCAAGCTCGCTGAGGGGCAGTACGAGGCCATCGTCCTGGCCGCCGCGGGCGTGTCTCGCCTCGGCATCGACCTCACGCCGTTCGCGGTCTTCGCCCTCGACCCGTTCGTCTGGGTGCCTGCACCAGGGCAGGGCACCATCGCCATCCAATGCCGCGATGACGACGCGTCGGTCCTCGCTCGGCTGGCGGCGATTCAACACGTCGAGACTCGGCGTCGGGTCGAGACCGAGCGGCTGCTCCTGCAGGCCTTCGAAGCCGGCTGCTCGAGCCCGTTCGGCGCGTACCTCGAGGGCGCGCGGCTGGTGATCGGCGAGGAGCGCAACGGCCGGTTCCTCGTCGCGCGCACCGAGCTCGGCGAAGACCTCACCCTCGAAGGCGCTCACCGCCTCTTGCCCACCCTCGATTTCCAGGAGACCCGCGATGCCGTCGTCCAGCCAGTCTGAAGCCCTGTTCGAGAAGGCCCGCGGCCGCATGCCCGGCGGCGTGTCGAGCCCCGTGCGCGCGTTCGGCAAGGTGGGTGGCACTCCGCGCTACATCCGTCGCGCGAGCGGGCCGCACCTGTGGGACGAAGATGGCAACCAGCTCCTCGACTTCTGCATGGCGTGGGGCCCGGCGATCCTCGGGCACTCGCACCCCGCGGTCGTCGAGGCCGTCACCAGCACCGCGCGCGACGGGCTCGCCTTCGGCACCACGCATCGCAACGAGGTGCGGCTCGCCGAGTTGGTGCTCTCCGCGTTCCCGGAGGCGCAGTTGGTGCGCTTCGTCGTCTCGGGCACCGAGGCCGTGCAGACCGCCGTTCGCCTCGCGCGCGGCGCCACGGGACGGGCACTCACGCTCAAGTTCACCGGCTGCTACCACGGGCACGTCGACAGCCTGCTGGTGAAGGCCGGGAGCGGCATGGTGACCCAGGGCCTCTCGGACAGCCTCGGCGTGCCCGAAGGCCTCGCGGCCACCACCGTCGTCGTTCCGCTCGATGACGAGCAGGCGCTGGCGGCGGCGTTCGATCAGTACGGCCCGAAGCTCGCGGCTGCGATCGTCGAGCCTCTGCCTGCGAACAACGGGCTGCTGATTCAGCGCAAGGCCTGGCTCGAGGCGCTGCGCGCGCACTGCACGAAGCACGGCACGGTGCTCATCTTCGACGAGGTCATCAACGGCTTCCGGTTCCACTTCGGAGGCTACGGCCGGAAGATCGGCGTCACGCCGGATCTCACGACGCTGGGGAAGATCCTCGGTGGCGGGCTGCCGGTCGCGGCGGTCGTCGGCAAGAAGGAGCTGCTCTCGAAGCTCGCGCCGCTCGGTGGCGTGTACCAGGCGGGCACGATGGCCGGAAACCCGGTCGCGCTCGCAGCGGGCATCGCGACGCTCGAGGAGCTCCACAAGCCCGGTGTGTACGAGAAGCTCGAGTCGCTCGGCGCGCACCTCGAGGCGGGGTGGAAGCGCCTGGCGAAGGGCGTGTCGATGGCGCGCGTCGGCTCTCTCTTCTGGCCGTACTTCGACGCGAAGCCGGTGCCGACCACGGCGGAGGGCATCGATGCCGAGGTGGTGGGGCGCTTCCACGCCCGGTACCGCACCTGGCTCGACAAGGGGGTATATCTGCCGCCCAGCGGGTACGAGGTGGGGTTCCTCTCCACTGCGCACAGCACGGCCGACGTCGATCGGCTGCTCGAGGTGCTCTTCTCGGAGGCGTAGATGCGGTCGTTGCGTGGAAAAGCCGAATACGTGGTGGCGGGCGTGGCCATGGCGGCCGTGACGCTGATGGTGACCTGGTGGGCCGTGCTCGCGCGGCGGCTCGTCAACACCACCATCGAGCTGCAGCAGGAGCTCCACCTCGCGAAGACCGGCTCGTCCATCGACCTCTCCGAGCAGGCCTCTCGCATGAACCTCATGGTGATCACCGAGTTCGGCGCCATCGCGTTCTCCCTCGCTTCGGCGATCGGAGCGCTCCTCTACGTCGCGCGGCAGCGCAGCATGGCGAACGTGCGCATGGAGCGGTTGCTCCAGTTCACCTCCCACGAGCTCAAGACCCCCATCGCCGGCGTGCGCGCGCTGCTGCAGACGCTCGGCATGGGCGCCGTGCCCGAGGCGCGCAAGGCGGAGTTCATCAAGCGCGGCCTCCACGAGGTCGACCGGCTCGAGCACCTGGCGGAGACCATTCTCGCGT
>JBILEB010000289.1:0-5189 GCA_044352295.1 Myxococcaceae bacterium | reverse complement strand
TTCGCGGTGTACCGACCGCGCTCTTCCTTCGCTCGCTTCCCCATCAATCACCTCCAAGGCGATCTTCACCCCAATGAGGTGTCTCAAGAAACCGTCACGCGCCAGAGCTTCTGTCGTCTGGTGCCGGCCCGCGGCTTTCAACGAGGCGTGTCGCTGAAGCTTCAAGAGTTCCGTGAGGCTGGAAAGAATCTCGGAGCTGCGTGAAGCGGTAAACACCCGAACTCAGGGCTTGATGCGGGGGCTCGTGCTCGGTTTCCCGCTTTGAATCCCTTATCCCTTGAGGCTGGAAAGAATCTCGGAGCTGCGTGAAGCGGTAAACACCCGAACTCAGGGCTTGATGCGGGGGCTCGTGCTCGGTTTCCCGCTTTGAATCCCTTATCCCTGGAACAAGCTGATCTCGGGGCGCGACTTCTTCGTCGGCGCCGGCGTGTACTTCACCGATCAGGATCTGTTGCCGCGTGCTCGAACGGCGTGAAGCGTACCGTGGCGCGGAGCCTCGGGAGCGTCAGCTGCTCGAGCGAGAAGTTGACCGCGTCGACCTCCTCCACCACCAACGCGCGCTAAGCCACCGCGAGGAGTAGAAGAACTTGATGTGCACGTTGAGATCGACGCCCACGCCACCGGTTCAGGTGGGACCCGCCGCAGAACCTCCATCGGATCGATGGCGGTGCTCGGCCGTAGCAGCATCGCCCGCTTCAGCTTTCACAACCTGGCGCTCGGCAGGAGGTCGTTAGGGCGAGAAGGCGTTTCACCTCCTGCAGCCGCGGTTCGCGAAACGCGCGACTGCCACGCAGCCCGCGGATGACGCCGACAAGCAGCTCGTCGGCTTCAGCGTCATTCCCCTCTTCGCCCTCGAGCAGACCGACGGCGCTCACCCTCGAGCCGACCGTGATGCCTCATGACTTCGGCGAACCGGACGCCTTCGCCCACACCGTCGACCAGCCGCGCAACGCGGCGCTGGCTGCCTGGCCGCACGTCGAGGCCATCGAGGTGCGCCCCCGTCGCGACGGTGACTCGGCACCTACGGCTGGTTCAACCCGCCCTGGAGAAGTTGCCGGAAACTCGACGCGACGCGCTCAGTCGTGTTGCAGGTAGATGTGCCCCTTGGGCTTGCCCTCGTAGGTCTGGCGAACGGCAGCCCAACCGGGCTCGAGCATGAGCTCGAGGTTCTTGCCGGGAGCGCCCTCCCCGCGCGTGCGTGCCACCACCAGGTCGGGTCCCGAGGCACCCCACGTCGGCCTCGCGACGAGGCGGTAGCCGGGTTGCTCGGTGTCGCGCTCGACGGTCAGCCGGTACTTCGAGCCCAGGTCCTTGTTGCCGATGCGCGCGGAGAAGCCGTTGCTGTCGAGATAGCGAGCGCCCTGACCTGTGAAATCGAACGTCCTCAGCGTCGGGTCCACGACAGTCGGGTTGGTACCCACTTTCGTGAAGACCTCCTTCTTCCCGGGAAACTGCTCATAGATGTTGAGCACCGGGCGACTGCCCTCGAGGAACGCGGTGATCGCCAATGACCTGGGAGGAATTGGCGCCACGCCGAATTTCGAAGCTGGAAGGCTCTGAAACGTGCCGGCCAGCGGCTGAACGGACCCGCTCTGCGCCGTGGCCGCGGGCTGTCGGACTGTAACGGGAGCGCCAGGAGGAACTGTGATGCGATTGGTCATGGTTGTCTCTTTGAGGCGTGCGCGACGCACCTATCGGCGGGTCACCACCACATCGACGGGGAACTGGGAATTGGCGTGCGTCTCGAGCGCGACGCGCAGGGGAACCGTGGTGTTGGCAGGCACCACGACGGTGGCCACGTTCGCCGAGGTGGGAAACGGCGTCGCTGGAGCAGGCTGCCCGAGCGTTGCCTTGGACGCGACGTCGTGAAGCTGCCCGCCCGTGGCGCTGATGCCGACCGGGCCGTTGTAGACCTGATGGCCGGGGAGCTGAGACCCGTCCTGGCCAGGTGGTGGCGTCTTGAGCTGCACGGTCACCGTGATGGGCGACGACGAGGTGTTGACCAACGGCAACGTGGTGACGAAGCGCTTGCCGTAGGCGCCGGCGTCGCGAGCCGCCGCGCCCATTCTGCCGGCGACAAGAGGTGGCGGCGCCCGGTTGGACAGCACCCGGACCGTGGCAGAGGCGTCGGGGCGGCTGAGCTGCAGCGGCTCGGCGCTGAGGCGGCCCTCGGTCGCCGAGACGAGCGCGTTGACGCGGCCCTGGATGCCACGGTTGACGCTGGTGTCGAAGGCATTCGGAGCGCCAGCGCTGCCCAACGCCCCCTGCTGCCGGGCCCAGTCGGTCACGCGCGCGCTCGTCCAGTGCGCGTCTGCCACCGGGTCCGGCGTCACGCCCGCGGCCTTCATCACGAAGCGCAGCTCCTTCTCGTAGTGAGGGTGCTCCGACAAGCGCGAAGGCGGTACGCGATAGCCGCGCTCGCCCTCGGTCTTCATCAGCGTGCCCTTCGCGAGGCCCGCCGCGTCCTGCCGGGTGCCCGGCTCATGCGCCACGACGTCGACGTGGAGCTTGCCCGCGCGCGAGGCGGCGTCGAGCGGCGTCACCAGCGCGGTGAAGGCCGTGAAGCCTCCATCGCGCTGCGACTGCACCACCGGCACCCGCCGGCTCGCTCCGGGAGCAAGCGTGAGTTCGAGCTGAACGGGCGGCTTGCCGGTCGGGTCGGTGATGGCGAGGTTCACCTTGAGCCGCAGCGGCGTCGCGCCCGGGTTCGTCAACACCACCGACTGGCCGACCGGCCGCCCTGACATGTTCTTGTTCGACGAAAAAATCTGCTGCGGCGCGAACTGGCCTTTCGCATCGGCGAAGCTCACCCCCTCTGGCTTGAAGCCACGTGAGGAATAGCTGCGACCGAGCTTGTCGATGATCTCAGGGTTGTTGCCGTTGTGTTGCAGCCCGCCGGCCCACTCGATGGCGGGTCGCTGGACGACGCCGGGCGCGAGCGCAACCGCCGTCTTCGCGCGAACGGTCGTCGCCCTCGCGGCGGGTTTCCATGCGGTGGGGCCACGGTCTGACTCCAGCGCACGAGGAGCGGCCGGCCTGGTGCTGCGAGCCTTCGCGGGCACGCTCGTCGGTGTCGTTCTGTTCGTTCGCATCTGCGTACTCACCGTGCGGGTGCTGCAGCGAGCGGAACGGCGTCGAACTCGCTGGTGCTGTTGATCAACTCGCTGAGGGACATGAGGTAGTTCTCCGTGGGTTGGTTCTCGGAGTTGTTGTTCGCGCTTTGAGAACTCTAGCTGGGCATCGGCGATCGGCCTTGGGCTTTCTATGCTCACTTCGCGTCGCGGAAGTCGTCGTAGAAGAACTCCAGCGCGCCACGTTCGACTTTCGCTGCTCGGCCTCGCGCTTCTTCAGCTCGACGCGTCGGATCTTTCCGCTGATGGTCTTGGGCAGCGCGGCGATCTCCAGGATGCGCACGCGCTTGTACGGCGCGAGCTTCTCCTTCACGTGCTCGAAGATCGCACGAGCGGTTTGGGCGGTCTGGGGCACGCCGGGCGCGAGGACGATGAATGCCTTCGGAACGGCCAGGCGAACCGCATCGGGGCTCGGCACCACGGCGGCTTCCGCCACCAGCTCGTGCTCGATGAGGACGCTCTCCAGCTCGAACGGGCTCACGCGGTAGTCGCTGCTCTTGAAGACGTCGTCACCGCGCCCGACGAAGTGGATGTAGCCATCTTCGTCGCGGCGAGCCTCGTCACCGGTGCGGTAGTAGCCGTTCGCGGTCACCTCCGCGGCGCGCGCGGGATCATCCGTGTAGCCCACCATGAGCCCCAGCGGGCGCGGCGAGAGCTTGAGCGCCAACTCTCCCTCGCTGAGCTCCTTGCCGGCATGGTCCAGCAGCACCACGTCGTAGCCGGGGAGGGGCTTGCCCATGGAGCCGGTCTTGACGCGAAATCCAGGCGGGTTTCCGACCTGCGCGGCGACGCTGCGCGAACGCTGGCCGAGCTTCTGGAAGCTCAGCGACTCGTCCGGCTGCTCGTCACGAACGATTCGCAGCGCGGCGCGCCCGTTGTCTTTTGCGAGCACGTCGAACCAGTCGTACGCCCAGTTCCACGCCGAGAGCTCGGGCCAGCGGAATGCCTCGCGTGCGGCGTCCAGATCGTCCTGGTGTCGAAGGAGCGTGTCGCGCGCGCGGAGAAAGGCCTCCGTCGGAGTCATATGGAGGATGCTGCAACAGTGCCGCCGTGATGTCGAGCGCCGGTCTTCGGTGTGGGATCAGACGGTGTCGCCCCAAAGGGAGAGCCGTCTGCTTCAGCTCGGCCACTCGTTGCCCTCGCGAATCATCCTCCCACCCACCACCGCCCAGCCCTCGCTGCCTCTGGCTGGTTGACGGACAGCGTCAAGCAGGTCCACCGCGCTCGTCCGTGAGGCACTCGTCTGTCCAGGGGGCCCCCAGGACCAGGAGTTCCGCCTTCGGTCTCCCCGTGCGCAGCCCCAAAACCCTTCCCCGCAGCCCGGCGGGCCCAAACGCCCCCTCGACGACCTTCCCGTTTTCAGCTTTGTTCGACTTCTTCTTCGCAGTGGGCCGCAGAACCTCGTCGCACCGGGTGAGGTGTCGCCTTTTCAGACCAGCGAACGATCACACGCCGTCCGCCTCGCTCATGTCGCCATCAGGCCCGACCTTCACTCGCTGCACCGTCGGGCCTGACGAACTGCCACCGACGTAGACGGCCAGCACCGACCCGTCAGTTGCGCCGATGCTCAAGGCCGAGACCTGCATCAGCAGACCTGTCCACGCGGCCTCGAGGCCGCTGCTCAGAGAGCATTGAACAGCAATCGACTTGCCCACGACCGACAGCACGCTGTCGGTCAGCGCGGGCCCGCAGTGCATGCCATGGTCTTCGTGAAAACTCTCAAGCGCAACCCGCAGGGCCGCCTCGTCAAGGTAGTGGAATGTGCCGTTGAAGCTGAACGTCGCCATGTGAACCTCCATTTGGAATTGGGTACTGGAGAGACCCGCGGCACCGGCGCAGTGTGAAGATTATTTCCCGCAGTCGCTGGGGCCACCGCTCGCTGACACGCGGAACCTCACCGCTCGCACCGGCGTCCGAGTACCATCTCGGCCCTCGCTCGAGGGGACCTGCCCATGCCTTTAACCCGGATGATTCATCGGGGCGTGTCTGATGTGGCGTCCGCCTGATCCATGAGCGCGGCTTGCGGCGGGTCCGCCGGTCGGCTGCCGCCGCGGCCGC
>JBILEB010000160.1:0-17393 GCA_044352295.1 Myxococcaceae bacterium | reverse complement strand
GCTCCCCGCGACGACCGGGAGCAACCACGCTCCGCGCCGGCCGCCGTGCAGGTCGACCGAGCGCTCGTCTCCCGCTTCACGTCGGAACACGTTCGGGCCACTCACGCGGTTGGTGATGACGTCGACACGGCGTCCGACCGCGACGAGCACGTTCATGCCGAGCCTGAGTCTGCTGAGCACCCCGGGGCTCCAGCTGGCGTTTCGGCGCAGGTCCCGCGCTTCGAGCACGACCAGGCACCGTCGGTTGCACGCGCCCCGGTTCGCACCGTGGAGTCCCGCTCCACCGCCAGCGGCGCGCGCTCACACCTCACGACGGGAAGCCGCGTCGCCGTGCTCGAGGTCGCGCCGGCCGTCGACGCCGCGCTCCTCGACGGGGTCCTCACCGAGCTTCGCGCCGCCATTCGCGGTCAGAGCCTCGAGGCGCTCGCCACCTCACTCCACGCCACCGTCGACGGCGTGCGCGGCGCCTGCGCCGAGCTCGTGTCGCAGAGGCAGGTCGTTCGCCGCGGCCTCAAGTACTTCGTCGCCTGAAGGGACCGTCATGGACACGCCCACCTACACGCCACGTCTCGCCGCCGAGCTGCTGGGCATCACCCCGAAGGCCGTCAAGGCCTCGCTCGAAAAGGACGTCTACACACCCGAGGACGTGTGGGACCTGCGCGCGAAGCTGAACCTCTACCCGCCCTCCATCGGCACGCGGAAGCAGCTCTTCCTCAACTTCAAGGGCGGCACCGGGAAGACGTCGCTGTCGACCTCGTACGCCTGGCGGCTCGCCGAGATGGGCTACGGCGTGCTGCTCGTCGACCTCGACAGCCAGGGCCACGCCACCAAGTGCCTGGGCTTCGAGGGTGAGGACTTTCAGCACACGCTGCTCAACGTGCTGGTGAAGAAGGCGCCCATCACCCAGGCGATTCAGAAGTCGCAGCTGCCGAACCTCGAGTTCATTCCCTCGAACCTGACGATGTCGACCGTCGACCTCGCGCTGATGCCGATGGCCGGCCGCGAGTTCAAGCTCAAGAACGCGCTCAAAGAGGTCGAGTCGCACTACGACTTCATCATCTTCGACGCGCCGCCGTCGTTCGGGCTCCTCAACTTGAACGCGCTGATGGCCGCCGACGACCTCATCGTGCCGGTGCTCGCCGACTTCCTTTCGTTCCACGGCCTCAAGCTGCTGTTCGAGACGGTGCAGAGCCTCGAGGAGGACCTGGGCCACGTGCTCGACCACGTCTTCATCGTGGTGAACGCCTTCAACGCGACCTTCAAGCTCGCGAAGGAAGCGCTCGAGGCGCTCAAGACGCACTACCCCGAGTACCTGATGCCGCAGGTGGTGCGGCAGTGCACGCGCTTCGCCCAGGCCTCGAGTGAGGGCCAGCCCATCTTCGCGTTCGACCGCGACTCGAAGGGCGCTGGCGACGTCCAGGTGCTCATCGACGAGGTCATTCGCCGGCTGCAGTCGAGCGCGAAGGTCGTCCCGCAGGTGGAAGCGAAGTCAGCGTGACCGACGTGAAGGAGAACGCACGATGAAGAAGGCATTCGACGCCAACGTCTCGCGGGCCCGCCCGAAGCTGCGGCTGGGCGCGATGCTGGCCTCCGAGGCACCGCAGGTGACCGCCGAAGAGGTCGAGTCCCTCGCCCAGGCCGTCGCGCAGGAGCCGGTGATTCCCTCGCGCGACCTCTCGTCGGCGGTGAAGGCCCGCCTGCGTGACCGGGTGGCACGGCCCAGCGCGGTCGAGGCCCTGACGAACGCGCTGCAGGTAGAGTCGGTCGGCCACGCCGAGGCGGTCGCAC
The DNA here is from genome assembly GCA_044352295.1 of Myxococcaceae bacterium. Taxonomy (GTDB): domain Bacteria; phylum Myxococcota; class Myxococcia; order Myxococcales; family Myxococcaceae; genus Xiheimicrobium. The sequence goes on along the minus strand of JBILEB010000160.1, from coordinate 15,605 downwards.
GTGTCGCCCCGCCGACTCCTCCAGAGCGGATGGAGCCGCCAGCCTCAGGGGTGCCCGCGGAGTTCGCACGCCCCGCCGCACTCGCTCGGGACCTGCGCGATGAGGTGATCGACCACGGCGAAGCGTCGTCCGGCCACGACGACGTGGGCGCTCCACGTTCGGCGTCAGTCGAGCAGGCTGCGCGAGTCGTCGACCCGTTCACCCAGGGCACCGGGAGCGTCGACGGTGCGGCCGCTCCCATCGCCCGGTCGGGTCTGACGTCCCCATCCGCCAGCGCCGTTTCGCAGTCCCGCATCACCGTGGAGGCCGTCATGCCGCAGCCCAGGACCGTGGTGCAGTCGGTGCGTTCGGCCGTCGAGGCCCCGGCCGAGGTGCGTGAGGTGCAGACCGCGCCGAGCGAGCTGCCCGCGCCGGACGCGGGAGACCGTCGGGAGCGACTGCGCGAGCGCCTCAAGGCGGTGCGCGAGAACCCCAGGCCCGAGCCGCTGCCCGAGACCGTCGCCGAGGCGGGCGTGCTGGCGGTCGAGCGCATCGCCGCGCTGCAGACCGAGCTGACGAAGACGCGCGCGATGAACCTCGCCCTCTCGCAGGACCTCGAGGCCGCCCGCCGTCAGGCCGAGCGAGCCACCGAAGAGGCCCGCCTGCGCATGGACGAGGCCCGCCGCCTGTCGGCCGAGATGGAAGGCCGCGCGCAGCTCCTCGCCGACCTCGAGAAGGAGCTGTCGTCCCTCGAAGGCGAGCGCAACGAGGCGCTGCTCGCGCTGCAAGAGGCGCGGGCCTCCATCGAGGCGTCGGAGCGCGAGAAGCTCGAGCTGCAGGAAGCGCTCACCGGCAAGGACGAGGAGCTCGAGGCGTCGCTCCAGGAAGAGGAGCGGCTGGCCAGCGAGCTCGAGGCCGCGCATGAGGCGATGACGGGACTGCGCCGCAGCGCCGATGCCCTCAAGGGCGAGCGGGACACGCTGGCACGGCAGGTGTCCGACCTCACGAAGGAGCGCGCGGAGCTGCTCGAGGCCCGCAAGGCGCTCGAAGCCGTGCACCGCGCCCTGGCGAAGGCGTCTGCCGTCGCGTGAACCTTGACGGGCCCGCAGGTGGGTGGCCGACGCGTGGCGGGGGCGGCTGGAGGGCGCGGGCGAGTTCACCTTCAACTCGCAGGGGTTCACCGGCGTGGAGTCCCGGCGCGGGCTCCGGCAGCGCATCGTCAGGGCACGCAGGCGGGAATGGTGGGAATCGGCTCGCGGAAGTGGTGGGCCGAGAAGCAGACGCCAGCGTCATCGACCCACAGGCCGGCGTCGCTCGCCGTGCCCTGGGCGCAGGTGCCGCGGAAGGACCGCAGACACAGTTGCTGGCGAATCGCGGCCTCGAAGCCGCTCTGAATCCCATGCGCGACCTGCTGCGAGATGGTGTTCTCGGCGTCGTTCACGAGGTCGCTCACCACGCTCCCGCCGCCGAGGTTGACTGGCGGTGGGCAGACGAAGAGCACGTTCGAGATGGCGGAGCGCAGGTTCGTCAGTTGGATGGGCCCGATGGTGCCGCCGTCGGGATCGACGGGCCGGAACGAGCGGTCATGCGCCGGAGCCGCGCGCGGCCTTCTCGACCTTCTCCTGGTTGGCGCCGATGAACTGCTCGACGGCGGCGTCATCGACCTCGAGGTCGCGCAGCACGCCCGGGTAGACGCCACGGAAGGCCGGCGAGTCTTCCGCGCCGCGCAGGCGGAAGCTCATCTTCAGCACCGCCGCGCCCCACAACCGCTCCTCGAGCGTCTTCACCTTCGCCACACGCGCCTCCTCGGAAAGGCGCCAGTGTACGCGGTTTTCGTCGGCGTCACGGAGCCCGTTCGAAGCGCACCCCGTCAGGGCGGTCGGTGCAGGTCCACGGGCCGGACGTGCGGAGCTGGAACATGCGAATCCCCATGGGTGGAGCGGTGTGCAGCCGCTCGAGGACCGGGAGCGGGTCGAGCGGTGCGAAGCGGTCGGCGATCGCAAGCTGGGCGAGCTCACTGTCCCGCTCGGTGTCACAGGCGATGAGCCCCACGACCAGCACGCGCAGCAGCCCCGTTCGCACGCCGCGAGCGTACCTCGGAGGTTATATGTGACCATTGGTCACATCGGGGCGCTCTGGATGTTTCCAGAGGTCACATCTCTTCGACTCGCGCGGGTTCGACCTGTCGCGCGCAGGGTCGCCGCTGAAGGGGACCCACTCACTGGGGTGGCTTGTTCCGAGTCGCTGGCAGACCGGTCACTTCGTCACGGGTGAGCTGGCGGTCGTGGTCCTGGTCGAGGGTGTCGAGGACCAGCGAGACGGTCTCGGGCGTCGGGGCGGCGCCTTCCTTCGCGAGGCCGGCGTCCAGCTCGTCGCGGGACAGGCGCCCGTCATGGTCGAGGTCGAGCGCATCGAAGCCGCCCAGCCGCGCGAGGCGCTCGCGGGCCAGCACCTCGAGGAGAATCAACCTCGGCTCGCGGCCGGTCCCGTAGGGCGGCACCACCTCGGGGTGGGCGCGCGCGTACTGCTCGAGCGGCTCGATGCGGTCGAGGCCGACCAGGTGCGGCCGCGGGAGCGCCACGCGGTACAGCCGCTCGGGTTCCAGCACGGCGCCCGCGAGGTGGGTCGGCGTCTTTCCGTCGGGAGCGACCTTCACGCCGTCGTCCACCTGCAGGAACCCACCGTCACCTTTCGGCGCGTGCCGACGGGAATACGCGACGGCGTCGCGCACCACCGCGCCCGGGAGTCGAGTGACGACCACCTCGTTGTCGAAGGGCAGCTCGTTCTGCAGGTCGCCGAGAGTGAACGTCTGGTGGTGCACCTCGGTGCCGCGAATCCCTCCACCGTTGAAGAGGCCGACGTCGGCGTGCAGCGCATCGCGCAGGTGCGAACACACGAAGGTGCCCATCGAGGTCTGCGCGGCGCGGCCTCCGGCGGCGGTGAGCGGGCCCAGGAGCTGCTGCACGAGGACCGCGCCCGAGAGCTGGGCGACGAAGGCCTCGCTCTCAGCCACCAGGGCGGCGAGGCGGGGCTCGTCGGGGTACGTCGAGACGGCCTCGAGCTGCACGGTGACGCGAGGAGGGCGCTCGAGCGTGACGGTGACGACGGCCGCGCGGGTGGCGTCCATGCCGGACTTCGAGAGCACCACCTCACCGAACCGCTCCTGGTGCGCGTCGTGTTCGTGGCCGCCGAGGACGAGCGAGACGACGCCCGCCTGCGCGAGGCGCCGGTCATCGGCGAGCCACTGGTGGGTGAGCGCGATGACGGTGTGGCAGCCGGCCTCCCGCAGCCGCTCGGCCTCTCGCACCACCGCGGCGTTCGGCTCGTCGAGGTGCACGCCGCCAAAGGGCGGCCGGCGGTAGACGTTGGCGTCGTTCATCACCACGCCGACCAGGCCCACGCGCACGCCCGCGACGTCGATGACGTCCGAGGTGGGCAGCGGCGGGTCGAAGCCCGAGACGTTGGTGCCGAGCCACACGCCCTGGAATTCCCGCACGCGCTGGCGCAGCTCGCTCGGCTCGAGGTCGTCTTCGTGGTTGCCGAAGATGACGTGCGTGACGCCGAGGGTGTTGAGCGCCTGGATCATCCGCCGGCCTCCGTCGAGGCTCGACAGCAGGCTGGGCGCGAGGAAGTCGCCGGCGAGCACCACCAGCCACCGGTCGGCCTTCGTGTGCGCGCGGTGGTGCGCGACGAGCGCGGCGAGCTTCGGCAGGCTCGTCAGCGCGTACACGTCATTCACCGAGATGAGCCCCAACACTGGAACGCTCACGGCCTGCACCCGTGCTCATCGTCGACCATGCACCGGTGCTGATAGCGCCTCCACCGCGCCCCGGCATCCACCACGTGATGTGACCGGTGGAAACATTGCATGTCACCACTGATCACATGGGCGCGTGCTCACGCCTCACCACTGGCGCCACGCGGCCTCGTCTCCGCGAAAGACGTTCACGTCGACGGGGCCGTTGATGCCGTCGATCTGCTCCCGGTTCGCGAACTGCCAGAACAGCCATGTTGGATGCTTCGGTTCGGCCCAGACGTCGCGAAACCACAGCGGCAGCGGCACCTCTCCGCGTTCGACGAAGGTCCAGAAGGCCTGGCCCGTGACGTAGAGGACCGGCTTCTTGCCGGTGCCGCGCTCGAGCGCCGCCGCGAGGAGCAGCACGTCTCGGCGAACGTCCTCGGGCGTCTTCCGGTTCTGGCAGTTCCCACCGAACTCGAGGTCGATGGCGGGCGGCAAGGCGTCGACCTCGTTCGGCACCACGGCGAGGAAGTTCTGGGCCTGGAGCGCCGGGTCCGTTCAGAACGTGAAGAAGTGGTACGCGCCCACGCGCAGACCCGCGGCCTTCGCGGCCCGCCAGTTCTCGGCGAAGCGCGTGTCTCGAAAGTCTCCACCTTCGGTCGCCTTGATGAACACGAAGCGAAGGCGCGGGTGCCTGGCGACGGTGGGCCAGTCGATCGCGCCCTGGTGGTGTGAGACGTCGAGCCCCCAGATGGGAAAGCGGTCGGCATCGGGGTGATTGCTGCGCCACCAGCCCTGCGACAGACCGAGCCCCACGACGAGGCCGCCGGCGACGAGGACCACGAGCACGAACACCAGTCGCCAGTGCATGGGTCAGCGCTCCGCGCGCTTCTGTGAATCGAGTTCCGTCATCGTGAACGTCTGCGAGTCGCAGCTCGCCAGGCCAGCGTCATGGAGTCGAATCACCAGCCCTCCTTCGGCGCGCACGACGACCTCAACGACAACGACAGCACACCTTGCCGGGACGACGAGGTCGACGTGCAAGGCCTCCATCGGGAGGCGCCTCGGGCGTGTGCGGCTCCTCGCGCTCGATGGAGCGATGTGGCGCGGGCGTCACGATGATCGTCATTCGCCGGTGGGCTTCACCCCTGGTTCCCGTGCCCGCAGGCTGACGCACAGGTCGAGGAGCTCCGAGGCTTCTCGAAGCCGCTGCGTGATGCCACTGGGCGAGAGATCGAGCTTCCCCTCGAGCCGTCGGTCGGCGCTCAAGTCCGATGCGTCACTCGCCTCGACGAGGCGACGGGTGATGTCGGCTGGCGTCATCGACACGGTCATCGGTCGAGGTCCTTCAGTCGTTCGATGTCGTAAAGGTCTTGTGGACGCCCGGCACGCTGCTTCATCGAGATGAGGGCCTCCCGTGCGACGACCCAGAGTTCCCCGCGCTCCGTGGTGACCCGTTGGCGAGATCGCCAGGCGTCGGCGACGACGTCGTTCACGAGGATCAGGTCGAGGGTCAGCAACTGGGAGCCTTCGAACTTGGTGACCCTCCGCAGCTCCATTCCATCGCGGAACGTCATGGGCCCGGCCTCGAGGACGAAGCCCCGTGACCGCGCCACGGCCTTGATGGCCTCGACCGCGTCCTTGGGAACGAGGAGGTCGATGTCTTTGGTAGCGCGCGGGGCTCCCCACACGGCGACCGCGAGGCCACCGACGAGTGCGTAGTCGAGCCCCGCCTGCTCCAGCGCGGCGATGAGGCCCTCGAACTCCTGGGAAAGTGACAGTGCCACGGACACAGACGACTCTCGATGGTTGACGCGGGTGCGGTCAATGAGGGCAACGCGCCAGGTGGCCGGGAGCGAGTGATCCGAGCCGAGGCCCACACGGCGAGGAGGAAGCGCAGACACGACCCTTCCGAAGGCCTGCCTCACGGCGCTCGCCAGAGGGCGGTGAAGCGACTCCGGCTCGCGACAGGCCGCGCCAGGCGACCCCGCGAGCCGTGAAGCCCGGCCCGAACGCGCCGTGGGCCTCAGCGGCTCAATGAATGGAGTGCAGCGGACCGAATGATGAGGCTCGACCGAACGTGAAGCTGCCAACAAGGAAGCGGACGAGGAGACCCCTGGTTCCGACACTCTCACAGTCACCCACCAGGAGGTTTCATGTCTGAACTTCGGCTCTTTCGACGTCTTGACGCACTCCGGCCCTCGGAGCTGCGTTCCCTCCCCAGCCAGGACGAGGTGAACGAAGCCCTGGCGCCCCCGCCTCCTCCTCCGAAGCCAGGCCTCTCGTTGATGCGAGACGAATTCGTGCCGCCCGTCCAGGCAACGGTGAAGCTCGACCTGACGGGTCAGGGCCGCCCACAGGACGTGGCCATTTACCTGAACGGCTCGGGGCTCTCGACGAGGTGAGCGGCCACCGCATGTTTCCGTCGGTAACATGCATGTCACCAACGGTCACATGCGGGGTCACGACGATGAAAGCACAGGGCCGGATCACTCAGCTTTTCATCATCGAACCACCGGAAAACCCGAACGAGTCCTCCAGTTCGCCGTGAACTCCCTGAAATTCCGTGAAACGTCCATGGCACGAGCCATGCGAGTCACGCTGCGGCCGATTGTCCGAACGCAGTTGGGGAGACCTCATGATCCGAACCATCAGCACCATCATCCTCACCGCCGCGGTGGCGCTCGCCACCTGGTCCACCCGGGCCGAGGCGTGTGGGTGTTTCGCGCCGCCCGACCCGACGGTGCCCATCGTGCAGGCCGGTGAGCGCATTCTCTTCTCGGTCGAGAACGGCAAGGTCACCGCGCACATCCAGATTCAGTACGCGGGTGACGCGAAGGACTTCGGGTGGCTGCTCCCGCTGCCCAGCGTGCCGACCCTGAAGGTCGGCACCGAAGAGCTCTTCACGCAGCTCATCAACACCACCCAGCCGCGCTACTTCGTGCAGGTGAACGCGACGGGCAACTGTGGTGGCGGCTTCGGCTTCGGCGGTTCACCGGCCCCCAGCGCCAACTCGGAAGCACGCGGCGGCGTCGATGACACCGGCGCAGGCTCTCCCCTCGTCATTCAGTCGTCCATCGGGCCCTACGACTACGCGGTGCTCAAGGCGGACAACAAAGACGCGATGCTCAAGTGGCTCGCCGACAACCGCTACTTCATCCCCGTGGGCACCGAAGACGTCGTCGGGCCCTACATCAACCCGGGGGCCTACTTCCTCGCGCTCAAGCTCAAGAGCGGCAAGGCGACGGGCGACATCCAGCCGGTGGTGCTCGAGTACCCCAGCCAGCTCCCGATGATTCCCATCATCCTCACCTCGGTGGCGGCGAACCCGAACATGGGCATCCAGGTGTGGATGCTGGGCACCGGCCGCGCGATTCCCCGCAACTACCGCCACGTCGTGCTCAACGACTCGCAGCTCGACTGGTTCAACCAGGCGCGCAACTACAACGACGTCGTCATTCGCGCCGTCAGCGAGGCACCCGAGAAGCACGCCTTCATCACCGAGTACGCCGGCCCCGCGAACGTGATGCACGACGTGCTCGACGGCCCCAACCGCTACGGCACCCAGGCGGCGCTGGCCTCGCAGCCGACGCCCATCGACTTCGTCGAGTACCTCTTCTCCAACGGCTACATCCCCCCGCCGTCGAACCAGAACGGCTTCGGCCGTTTCGCGCCGGTGCTCCCGCCGAACGTGAAGAGCGTGGTGTTCTCGCAGATTCCCTACCCCACCGCGCTGCGCGGCGTGGCCGACGAGGACGAGTTCCTGCGGCGCATCGACTTCTACCTGGGCGACTACCGCCGACAGAACCCGCAGCTCTTCGTGGGCTACGAGACGACGTTCAACCCGCAGACGCTGGCGGCGGAAATCTTCGAGAAGGTCGTCAAGCCGGCGCGCGAGGCGGGCGCGCTCTTCAAGCAGTACCCGACGCTCACCCGGCTCTACACGACGCTCTCGCCGCAGGACATGAACCGCGACCCGGTCTTCTCGTACAACCCCACGCTCGCGCCCGTCTCGCGCGACCACACGGCGACGTACGAGGTGAACTGCGGCGTGGCGGGCAACCAGTTCACCTCGCCCGGCCGCCTCATCACCGAGCAGGGCTGGTCGCTGAAGTACCCGAACGGCCGCCAGCAGACTCCGGAGCGTGAGCTCGTCGTCGGACCCAGCGCCCTGCGCATCGAGACGCTCGCCGAAGAGGGCGCGCCCATCGTCGACCTCGACAACAGCGCACCCATTCGCAAGGTCGAGGGGTGTGGCGGGTGCTCGGCGGTGTCTCCGCTGGGCCTGGGCCTCGTCGCGCTGCTCGCGGGGCTTCGCCGCCGTCGCGCGAACTGACAGACTCCGCTTTTCCGGTATGCGCCGCGCCCTGCCAGCCTCCGTCGTGCGCGGAATGCTGGTGGTAATCGCGGCGCTGTCATGTCTGCGCTGTGGGCCTCCGCCGCCTCCGCCCGACGGCGGCGTGCCTGATGGTGGAGACCCGGTCGTCGAGGGCACGGTCGAGCTCGGCACCACCGACGACGCGGGCACCTTCGTGGCGTTGAGCGGGCCCGTCGACGGCATTCCGGGCTCGCAGGGCGGCTTTCACGTCAACCTGCTGTACCGGCTGCCGCGCGGCGCGGTGGGCTCCATCACGGTCGAGCATCAGGTGCGGCGCGTGCGGGACGAGCGCCTCGTCAGCCGTGGCACCCGCATGTGGGACGTGGGCCTCACGCGCGTACCGACCTGGGAAACGCCGTCGGCCGTCACCGTCTTCATGTGCCCCACCCCGGTGGGCGTCGACATCATCGGCGAGGCGCTGCGCTTCACGGTGACGGCCAAGGACGCCGCGGGCCAGCCGTTCGCCACCGGGAGCGCCACCGCCACGTTCCGCTGCGGCACCTCGGCCGGCGCGTTCTGCGCGTCCATCTGCAAGGGCTGACGAACCCGGGGTCTCGCAGCGTCGACTCGTCCAGACGCACGCACCACGTGCCGGTCGTCGACGCCCGGCACCGGCCCTGAAGCCAGCAGCCAGGCCGAGCTGCACACAACACGGTGTTCCGCGGGGAGACGCGTGCTCCGCCACCTCCTCTCGACCAGCGCTTCGTCGGCGCGTGGCTGGATCAGCGTCGGACGCCGGGGCGCAGCGACGTGGGGGTTGGCTCGTTCAGCGAGAGGACCGCAGGGGTGCCGGTCGTCGACGGCGACCCGACACCGGCCTTGGGGCACGCCGCCAAGCCGCTATGCTTCGTTCCTTCCGCATGACGGAACAGCTCACCATTCCCTCGCTCGGCCCCGTGCCCGAGATGTTCGAGTGCCCGGCCTGCGGCGAGGTGTTCCCCTTCGAGCCGGTGCTGCCGCCCACCGGTGGAGGCCTGGCGCCGCTGCAGGTCCGCCCCTGCACCGGATGCGGGAAACACCAGGTGGTGCAGGACCCGAACGTCGACCTCGTCATTCACGAGAAGTGGCGCCTCGACCGCCGCCTGGGCGCCGGCGGCATGGGCACCGTGTACCTCGCGACCGACCTGCGGGTGGACCGGGAGGTGGCCATCAAGTTCCTCCACCTGCGGCTGGCCGCGCAACCCGAGCACCGCGAGCGCTTCGTGCGTGAGGCCCGCTTCATGGCGCAGGTCGAGCACCCGAACCTCGTCGCGCTCTACGCCGCCGAGCTCGACGGAGACGTGCCCTTCCTGGTGATGAACGTGGCCCGCGGCCGCCCGCTCTCACGCCTCATGAAGGAGCGTGGCGCGCTGCCGCTCGACGAGGCGCTCCCGCTGGTGCGTCAGATGACGACCGCGCTGGCGGCCCTGCACGCGCGCGGCCTGGTCCACCGCGACTTGAAGCCGGGCAACGTCATGGTGTCGACGACGGGCCACGTGGTGTTGCTCGACTTCGGGCTGACCCGCGACCACGAGAGCCAGATTACGCGGCCCGGCACCACCGTCGGCAGCCCCCACTACATGTCGCCGGAGCAGGTGATGCAGGGGCCGCTGGATGCTCGGAGCGACCAGTACGCGCTCGCGCTCCTCACCACCGAGCTGTTGGTGGGTCGCCGGCCGTTCGCCAACGGCAACACCGCCGTCGTCTTCGCGCAGCACCTGCAAGAGACCCCGGAGCCGCCGCACGTCATCAACCCGAAGGTGCCGCTCCAGGTGTCGCAGGTGTTGCTGCGGGGGCTCAAGAAGCGGCCGCACGAGCGCTACCCCACCATCGACGCCTTTCTGCAGGACCTCGAGCTCGCGGCGACGCCGGTCCAGGCGGACGAGTCGACGGACCGGCGCCTCCCGCCCGAGCCGGCCACCGACGTGTCGGCGCCGGTCATCGACGTCTCGGCCGTCGTCACCCCCGACGCCGGGGCTCCTTCACCGAGCCTCTCGGTGCCGTTGGGCGACGCGCAGCCACCCCCCGCGACGCGCAATGAGCGCCGCGTGCCGGCCCTGCCGCCGCCCATCACCAGCCTCAAGACGGACACCCGGACGCCGGTGTGGCCCGCCCAGACCGTCGACGGCTCGAACAACGCGCTCACGCCCCCCGATGCGCCGCCGATTCCGGTGATTTCGGTGAGCCCGGCCGTGCCCCTGGCCGCGCGTCGTCGCCTCACCGTGCAGCCTCGCTCCGCCGCCCCCATCTGGCCCTGGGCCGTGCTGGTCGGCGCCATCGTGCTGGCGCTCGCGTTGTTGGTCCTGCGTTGACGAAAGGCCGCGCGCACCTCGCGATGAAGTGGGTCACTCAGTGCTGGCGCTCGCGGTGGTCTTCCGCTGACGAAGGGACCCGTGTCGGTCGGAGAGGGCCTCCGAAAGCGCACGAAGCTCCCCGACGAGGCGATGCAACGGCTGGCGGCAGAGGCGGCGCAGCAGCTGGGCGTGCCGCTCGAGCGTGGGCCGATTTCCGCGGCCGACCGACGACCTCGGACGCCGGCACGCGGATGACCGGGGTGCGATTTGCCCGCGAGGTGTGCATCACCAACGCTGCGCCAGAGAATGAAGGGCGCTGCGAGCTCGAGCCCATCGAGCTGCACGTCCCGACGACGCCCGCCGCGTGCTTGAAGCTCCCGGCGGGGTTGGCGCTCTTGGGGGAAGTCGGCGGCGGAGCGGTACTGCCTCCGTTCGAGGTACGCCTTGGGGCAGCGCCGCCTGGCGCGCTGGGGTTTGGGCGTGGGCGCGACGCTGCCATCGAAACACGTGTCGATGAAGGTTCGGTCGAGGGTCGGGCTGGACGAACGGGGCCACGCTGTGCTGCGAGGGCCCCGTGGCGAGGTCCTGGACGTGATGGGGGTGATGCTCGGGCTGGTGCTGGCCGCGGCGCCGACGATGCGCGTCGACCCGGCGTCACGGTGTGCGCCCGAGGCGGCCCTGCGGCGAGAGCTCGCGCGGGCGCCGGTCACCGTGGTGGAGGGTGACGCGGACTTCGAGGTGACCCTGGTGGCCGCGGGCCCCGGGCTGCGGCTCGAGGTCACCCGCGGCGAGGGCGACGTGGTGCTCGAGCGCGCTCTGCCCACGACGTCGTGTCCCGAGGCGGTCGCGGCGGCGGCGGTCATCATCGAGCGCTTCATGCGGGAGGTCGCGGTGTCGGTGGTGCTCCGGCCGGCTGACCGCCGGGGCCCGCGAACGGCGCGCGACTCGGAGAACGGCGCGAGCAAGGGGCGAAGAGGCTCCATGGGGACGGGGGCTCCCGACGCCGGCGCCGCCTCGTCCGGCAGCGCACCTGCGCCGGGAGGCCCGGCCAGCGGCGGCTTGAACCCGGGAGTGATCAGCTCGACCGAACCATCGACCACACCACCTCCACCGGGAAGCCCGGCCAGCGGCGGCTCCGGCACGAAGCGGCTCGGGCCGGCCTCTCCGTCGACTCCAGCTGTCAGCCCATCCGGGCCCGCAGGCCCGGCCAGCAGCAACTCCGGCACGGGGCGGACGAACTCGACACCTCCATCGCGCGTACCCGTCGCTCCCGCACCTCCAGCGACCGTACCGGGCGCGACCGGCAACGGACGGATCAGCTCGACACCTCCCTCGACCGTACCGGGCGCGACCGTCGGCGAGCAGATCAGCTCGACACCTCCCTCGACCGGAACGGCCCCGACCGGCAACGGACGGATCAGCTCGACACCTCCCTCGACCGGAACGGCCCCGACCATCGACGGGCGGATCAGCTCGACACCTCCTTCGACCGGAACGGCCCCGACCGTCGACGGGCGGATCAACTCGACACCTCCCCGGAACGCACCGGGCGCGACCGGCGACGGGCCGAGCCCCGGCCCCGCAACTTCCGCCGATTCGAGACCAGACTCACCCCGCGAGCTGCCCGACGCCACTTCCGTGGGTGAAGCCGTCACGCCCCGCCTCTCTGTCTCCGCGGGCGGAGGCCTCGCCCTCCCCACGCCCACGCCAGCCCTCGTCAGCCCCCTGCTCGCCCTCGACGCCGCGCTCATCTTCGGCGACCGCTGGCGCATCGGCCTCACGGGCCTCTTCTCCTTCGGCGGCTCGGTGGCCATCATCGACGAGGCGAGCCGCACCCGGGGCACCCTCTTCTCCCGCGACGTCACCTTCCTGGCGAGCGGCATGGCGTGCACCTCGGGCCGTCTCCAGGCCTGCGGCGGCGTGCGCGCAGGCGTCAGGCTCGGCATCGGCGACGCCTCAGGCCCCTTCATCTTCCAGACCCGTACCGCCCTCGCCCTCGCGCCGACGGTCGGGCCCGCCGGCCGGGTCCTCCTTCACCTGGGCCGCTTCTTCATCGCGCTCGACCTCACCGGCCTCGTCAACCTCACCACCCCGTCGCTCGGCGTCGACGGGCTCCCCACCACCATCACCACCCCGCGCTTCGAGGGCCTGGGCTGGCTTTCGGTCGGCCTCGAGGCGCCATGAACGCCCGCGCGCCGTCGGGACATTCACCGGCGGACCCTCCCGTGCTGCCCGCCCTCGCCACCCAACCCGCTGAAGTTGCTCTGGACGCGGGCTCGCTCGTCGACCGGTGCCGCGCGGGAGACGAGGGCGCGTGGCGCTCGCTCTACGACGCCCACTTCGACTTCGCCTGGCGCACCTCGCGCCGGCTGGGGCTGCCCGAAGCCGACGCCGACGACGCCGTGCAGGAGGCCTTCCAGGTCGCCTGGGCGCGCCTGCACACCTTCAGCGATGGCCGCTTCTCGACGTGGCTGTACCGCATCGTGGCCAACGTGGTGTCAGCCCGGCTGCGCCGCCGCCGCGTGCGAGACGTCTTCGATGGCCTCTTCGGCCGGGGCCCCGACGATGGCGCCACGATGGATGGCCAGCTCGAGGCGCGAGACACCCTGGTACGCGTCGAGCGCATCCTGCGGCGGCTGTCGCGGGAAAAGCGCGAGGCCTTCGCGTTGCACGAAATCGAAGGCCTCACCCACGAGCAGATTGCCGAGCTGACGGGCGCGCGCGTCGAGACGGTGCGCACGCGCCTCTTCTACGCCCGCAAGGAGTTCGCCGTGCACGCACAGGCGATGGGAGTCGAACCATGAGTGACGTCGACTGGCGGCGGGACTACCGGCAGGCCACCGAGCTGCCTCCCGTGGGCGCGAAGGCCCGGGTGTGGCGCGCGATGACGACGGCGAAGGCGCCGACGCGGCGATGGCTCGCGCCGGCGTTCGTGGGCGCGATGGCGGCCGGCGTGGTGGTGGTGGTGGTGCTGGCGCTCTGGCCCCGCGCGGTGACGGGCCCACAGACCGGCGAGGGCTTCGGGCTGCTGGCGACGTCGGCGACCCTCTCGCGCGAGGGCCGGGCGCTGCGGCTCGAGGGTGGCCGGGTGGCGCTCAGCGTATGGGGCGCGCCGGTGCGCCTTGAGGCCCGCGGCCGTCGTGTCGAGCTCGAAGCCGCCATCGCGGTGGTCGAGGTCGCCGGTGACGCGGTGCGGGTGTTGCCGGTGGACGGCGTGGTGCTGGTCGAGGGCGAGCGCGTGCAGGCGACGCCCGCGAGCCGCGCCGCCGCGGGAGACGTCAGCGCGCTTCGGGCCCTCGAGCCGGCCGAGGCGCCCCTCACGCGGGCCGAGGCACGGGCGGCCGCGGCGGTCGAGGCCGGCGCCTGGCAGGACGCGGCGTCGGCGTATGACGAGGTGGCGGCGTCGACGTCGCTGCGCGCCGAGGTGGCGCTCCTCAAGCGCGGAGAGCTGGAGCTGCGCCGGCTCGCCGCGCCCGCCCGCGCCCGGGCCACCTTCGACGAGGCGGCGGTGCGCTTTCCGGACGGCTCGCTGTCGATGGAGCGCTCGTTGTCGGCCCTCGAGGCCGCGGCGGCCCTCTCGGATTTTCGCGACGTCGCCCGGCGCGCCGAGGCCTTCGAGGTGGCCTTCCCGCAGAGCGAGCGGCTCGACGAGGTCCGAACGGCGAGGGCGATGGCCCTCTATGCGCTGCGCGAGCTGGGGCCGGCCTGCGACGTCGCGCGCACCCTTCGGCACCCGGCGCCGTTCTCGGCCGAGTGCACGTTGCATGAACGCTGACACGGCCTCACGTCATTCATGCACGTAGACCCCTTTCTCCTTCTCAAGGACACGACGATGACTCGAGTGCAGAGACCTCTTCTTTCAGCGGTGGTGGCCCTGGCGGCGGTGTTGGCGGCCTCGGGCTGCGGCAACCAGGCCGGCTCCCGATTCGTGACGTCGAAAGACGTCGACGCGGCGGGCGGCACCATCTCGGTGGCGGCCACGGCGCTCGCGGGCACCTCGCTCGACGTTCCCCCCGGAGCGCTCGCGGCCACCACGCGCCTCACCCTCGAGCTGGGCCTGGACGACCTCGTGGCGAGCGCCGACGTGGCGGGGCCGGTGGCCATCTGGGGCCCGGCGGGCACGCGCTTCTCGAAGAAGGCGCGCATGACGTTGCCGCTCTCCATCAGCGCGGCGGCCGGAGAGCTGACGGTGCAGGTGCGCGAGGCCGACGGTCGTGAGTTCGAGCTGCCGGCGTCGGCGGTGCAGGTGGCCGACGGGCGCATCAGCTTCGACGTCGACGGCTTCACCCGCTTCCAGCCGCGCCGGCGCAGTGCCACCGTGTGCCCTGCCGACGTGCGGCTGTGCCCCGATGGCTCCTCGGTGAGCCGCACGGGCCCCAACTGCACCTTCCCCGCGTGCCCCGGCGAGACGGACGGCGGCGCGGTGGTGTGTCCGGCCGACGTGCGGCTGTGCCCCGATGGCTCGACGGTGAGCCGCACCGGCCCCAACTGCTCCTTCCCCGCGTGTCCGGGTGACAACGGCGCCTGTACGCGCGACGCGTTCCGCTGCGCCGATGGCACGGTGGTGGGCCGCACCGGCCCCCGCTGCGAGTTCGTGTGCCCCGGCGCGTCGGACGGCGGCGCGGCCTGCACGCCTCCCGTCTGCACGCTGGCGTGCCAGTACGGCTTCGCGCGCGACCCGTCGACGGGCTGTGAGGTGTGTGCCTGCAACCCGGCGCCCGCGCTCGACGGTGGCGGCGGCCCGGTGGTGTGCACCGCCGACGCCTTCCAGTGCCCCGACGGCACCTTCGTCGGCCGCTCGGGCCCCGACTGCCGCTTCGTGTGCCCGGCGAGTGATGCCGGTGTGTGCGGCCCGACGGTGTGCACGCTGGCCTGCCAGTACGGCTTCGCGCGAGACCCGGCGACGGGCTGCGATCAGTGCCGGTGCAACCCGGGCCCGGCGCTCGACGGAGGCGCGGCGCCCTGCTTCCGCGGCGGCTGCTCGAACCAGCTGTGCGGCGACCAGCCCGGCCTCGGCAGCACGTGCGAGTGGCGGCCCGAGTACGCGTGCTACCAGCAGGCCGCGTGTGAGCGGCAGGCGAACGGCACGTGCGGCCACACGCCTTCGCCCGCGCTGACGGCGTGCCTGGCTGGAGCGGCCGACGGCGGAAGGCCGTAGCAGCTCATCCCAAGCGCGATGGGCCTCGAGCCCCGCGTGCCCATCGAGGTGCGCGGGGCTTTTGCGTCTTCGTGAGCA
>JBILEB010000288.1:0-5226 GCA_044352295.1 Myxococcaceae bacterium | reverse complement strand
CCTGCTCAACCATGCCAACGGAATGTGGCCCAAGGACCGATCCGTTCCCAGCATCGAATGGGTGGCCTCGGCTGTGGGCGGCAGACCACCTTTCGCGCATGGGTCCCCTGCTGTAGACGCGCTGCCCATGTGTCGCACCTCGCCCTTCATGGTCCTCCTGCTGGCGGCCGCCTGCGGTGTCGCGCCAGTGGTTCCTGACGCGGGCGGTGGGAGCCCTGGTGGAGGGCTGGCGCCACTGGCGGGTGGGTCTGCGGGTGGCGTGGCGGCCGGTGGCGCGGCGGGTGGCGCGGCGGGTGGCATGGCGGCGGTCGATGCCGGGGTGATCGACGCCGGCGTGCGGTTGACGACGATCCGGGTGCACTACCCGACGGGCGCACGCCGCATGTTCCTCCGTGGGGCCCTGGCGCCGCTCTCGTGGTCGGCGGGCGTCGAGATGCAGAGCGTCGACGCGGACACCTGGACGTGGAGCGTGCCGGCCCACGAAGGGCCGCTCGAGTTCAAGCCGCGGCTCGACGAGCAGGAGTGGTCGAAGGGACCCAACTTCGTGGTGCGTCCCGGCCAGACGGTCGACGTCTATCCACGGTTCTTCCGCGACAGTGGAGAGGTGCGCCGGCCCTGGGCCGACTTCCGCTCGAACGTGTTGGGGAACGTGCGGGCGGTGTGGGTGTACCTGCCGCCGACGTACCTGGAGAACACGGCGTGGCGCGCGCCGGTCGTCTACATGCACGACGGGCAGAACCTGTTCGATCCCGCCCTCGCCTTTGGTGGGAACGAGTGGCAGGTCGACGAGACGATGAACCAGGCGGCGAGCGACGGCTCCATCGCCGAGGCGATCGTGGTGGGGCCGGCGAACGGGGGGAGCGCGCGCATCGACGAGTACACGCCGACGAACACCGCGATGTACGGCGGCGGCCGCGGCGACCTCTACCTGCGCTTCCTCGTCGAAGAGCTCAAGCCCGTCATCGATCGCGACTACCGGACGCGGCCGGAGCGGGGATCCACGGCGGTGATGGGCTCCTCGCTCGGCGGCCTCATCTCGACGTACGCAGGCGTCACGCGGCCAGAAACGTTCGGGCTGGTCGGAGCGCTCTCGCCGTCGACGTGGTGGGACGGCCGGTGGATTCTCGGCTCCGTGGCAGGCGTGCGGGCTGCGCCGAATCGTCCGCTCAGGGTGTACGTCGACAGTGGCAACGCCGGTACCTCGATGGATGACGTGGCCAACACCGCGCAGCTCGCGCAGGCCTGGCGGGATCGCGGGTATGCCGAGGGCGCGACGCTGCTCTACGTGGTGCAGGATGGCGCGACGCACTCCGAGCGGTTCTGGGCGCAGCGGTTGCCCGGGGCCTTGCGCTTCCTGTTGGGTCCAGGTCGCTGAAAACGCAGGAATTGCGCTTCGTGGTCGCATCCACCCGAGTCGCTGCGGCCGTTTCAGCTCCGCCTGGGCCTTCATCTGACAGCCGTTTCATGAAGCGGGTGACGCTGGGCTTCGTGGGTGGACTGCCCGTGAGCGCAGGTTTCGTCGCGCGATCGACGTACCGAATACGTCGCCCGGCCAGCCATCGCGTCTCGAATCGCGGCGGGGACGTTGATGGTGAAGCAGCTCGGCTTCGCCACGGCGACGGAGCACCTGGCCGAGCCTCTCCCCGACGCGTCGCCGCGGTGATCAGTTGAAGTGAAAGGCCCCGGCTGCGTATGTGCGTCGAATGACCCAGGCGCGCGTCGGCATCATCGGAGCTTCCGGCTTTGCCGGGCTCGATCTCACCCGGCTGTTGTGGAGCCACGGTCAGGTGACCGTCGACTTCCTCACCTCGGACCGCTGGGTCGGCCAGCCGGTGAGCGCGCGCACGGGCCTGGTGGCGCGGGAGCCTCACGCCTCGACCTACGTCTCCGTCGAAGACGGGCTCGCTCGGGCAGGCTCCTGCGCCGCGGTGCTCCTCGCGACGCCGGCGGAGACCTCACTCGAGCTGGTGCCGAAGCTGCTCGCCGCAGGGACGCGGGTCATCGATCTCGCGGGCACGTTCCGCCTGAAGGACGCCTCGCAGTACCCCACCTTCTACAAGCTGACGCATTCGGAGCCGGCGCTCCTCGCGAAGGCGGTCTACGGCTTGCCCGAGCTGTTCCGCGAGGGACTCGGCGGTCAGCGCTTCATCGCGAACCCCGGCTGCTATCCGACGGCGGCGGCGTTGTCGGTCGCGCCGCTCTTGCGCGCGGGGTTGGTCGAGCTCGACTCCATCGTCATCAACGCGGCCTCGGGCGTGTCGGGGGCCGGGCGCAAGGCCTCCGAGGAGTACACCTTCATGGAGATCGACGCCGACTTCCGCGCCTACAAGGTGCTCGGCCACCAGCACACGCCGGAGATCGAGCAGACGCTGTCGACGGTGGCGGGCGCTCCCGTGTCGATCGTGTTCACCCCGCACCTGCTGCCGATGAAGCGCGGCATCCTCTCGACGGCGACGGTGCTGCTGAAGAACGCTGTCAGCGGCGCGGACGTGCAGGGGGCCTTCGAGCGCGCCTTCGCGAAGGAGCCCCTGGTTCGCCTGCTCGCCTCGGCCGCCGCCGTACGCATCGCCGACGTGGCCAACACCCCCCGGTGCCTCGTCGGAGCCAGCGTGAAGGGGCGTCGATGTGTGTCCATCGCCGCCATCGACAACCTCCTCAAGGGCGCGGCGAGCCAGGCGGTGCAGAACCTCAACCTGTCGCTGGGCCTCCCTGAGACGACCGGTCTGCTCTGATTCGTCACGGACCCGTGGCCTGCCAAGCGGCTTGAAGCCGTGCGCGACTGTCCGTATGTCGCGCCCACCTCGATGCCGATCGCGCGCGGTTTCACGTTTGCGGGCCTGCACTGCGGCATCAAGCCGTTCAAGAAGGACCTCGCCCTCATCGTCTCGGATCGACCGTGCACCGTCGCCGCGACCCTCACCGTCAACGCCGCGAAGGCCGCGCCGGTGGTCGATCTCGAGCGGCGGCTCACGAGCGGTCCGTTGCGGGCCGTGCTCATCAACTCCGGCAACGCCAACGCGCTCACCGGACCGGAAGGACTCACCGACGTCACCGACCTCTGCGCGGCGACCGCGAAGGTGCTCGAGCTCGATCCCTCGCAGGTGGTGATGGGCTCGACCGGCGTCATCGGCCAGCGGTTGCCGAAGCAGAAGATCGTCGACGCCCTGCCGCGGCTGAAGGCTCAGCTCAAGGCGGCGGTCGAGACGTGCGCCGAGGCGATCCTCACCACCGACACCCACATCAAGGTGGCCTCGCGCACGGTACGCTTCGGGCGCAAGGAAGGTCGCATCACGGCGCTGTGCAAGGGCTCGGGCATGATCGCACCGCAGCTCGCGAGCACGCTGGCGTTCATCTGCACCGACGTGGCGATCGCTCCGGCGTTGCTGCAGCGCGCGCTGTCGGCCGCGATGGACGGCAGCTTCAACAACCTCACGGTCGACAACGACATGAGCACGAATGACGTGGTGCTCGCGCTCGCGAACGGCGCGGTGGGGAACCCGGAGATCGTCGAGGCTGGGCCCGACTTCGAGCTGTTCGCCTCGCACCTGCAGTCGATCTGCGCCGAGCTGGCGAAAGAAGTGGCGCGGGACGGCGAGGGCGCCACCAGGCTGCTCGAGGTGCGCGTCAGCGGAGCGCCCACCAAGCCGATCGCGGTCGATCTCGCGCGTTCGATCGCCGGCTCCACGCTCGTGAAGGCGGCGATCTTCGGCGCGGATCCGAACTGGGGCCGCATCCTCTCCACGGTGGGCGCACGGTGCGGCAGCCAGAAGTACCCGGTCGACCCCGCGAAGGCGAAGGTGACGGTGCAGGGCGTGTGCGTGTTCGACGCGCGGCCGATGTTCGATCCCCGCGAGCCGCCCGGACCCTTCATCGCGAACGACGCCAACGAAGGTCCGACGGTGCCCGGCCACAAGGGGCTGCGCGCACGCATGCGGGCGCCCGAGGTGCTCGTCGAGGTCGACCTGCGCCAGGGGAGCGACGCGTCGGTGGGCTGGGGCTGCGACCTCTCGTACGACTACGTGAAGCTCAACGCCGACTACACCTCACTCCTGGTGCCGACCGCCGACGGGAGCGTCGCCAAGGACGATCGGCTCACGAACTACTCACCCAAGTTCAAGGTGAACCTCGTCACCGAGGCGCTCACGTACATTTCGCGCTTCGCCGACAAGCGGGTGGTGCTGAAGCTGGGCCGGCACGCGATGGGGAAGGACTCGTTGCGGGCCTCCATCGCACAGGACGTGTCACTGCTGCGCGCGGTGGGCATGGTGCCCATCATCGTGCACGGCGAGAGCCCCGAGGGCGCGTCGAAGGGTGACTCGCGCAGCCGCGAGATGGTGCTCAACGGCCAGACGAACACGGAGCTGGTGACGTTGCTCAACCGCTCCGGCACGAACGCCATCGGCCTGTCGGGCATGGACGCGTCGTTTCTCAAGTCGAAGCTGTCACCGGACTCGAGCGTCGATTCCCCGCGCGGCGAGGTGACGAGCATCAACACGGAGTTGCTCGAGCTGTTCCTGCAGCGCAACTACGTGCCGGTCGTCTCGCCGGTCGGGTTCCTCGACGATGGCACGACCGTGCCGCTCGAACCGGATCAGGTGGCCAGTGAGCTGGCCGTGGCCGCCAAGGCCTCCAAGCTCGTGTACCTGGTGGGTGTGCCTGGCTTCACCGAGGACGACTCGTTGCTCGGGCAGCTCACGACCACCATTCTCTCGACGAAGATCGCGGCAGGCCTGTTCAAGCCGAGCATCGCGCGGAAGGGCCGGTGTGCCATCACCGCGCTCGAGCGGGGCGTGGAGCGGGTCCACGTCATCGATTCGCGAACCCCGCACAGCATCATCGCCGAGTTCTTCACCGACCAGGGCATCGGCAGCCTCGTCACCCTGGGTTGATCCGCTTCGACAAGGAGTCACGCCATGGCGCTCGCCAAGACCGATGCTTCCGGAGGCTCTGGGCTCTTGCCCGAAGTGCTCGCGTTCTCGAGCTCGTTGAGCCTCGACCGGCAGTTGCTGAAGGAGGACCTGCTCGGCTCGATGGCGCACGTGACGATGCTGGGGCGAACGGGCGTCATCCCCGCGGCCGATGCGCGCGTGATTCGCGACGGGTTGGTGGCGCTGTGGCGTCGGGATGACGCCGGCACGCTCGTGCTGCCCGACGAAGAAGACGTGCACATGGCAGTGGAGGTCGAACTCAACCGCACCATCGGCGCGCCCGCGGCGTTGTTGCACT
>JBILEB010000030.1:0-50488 GCA_044352295.1 Myxococcaceae bacterium | reverse complement strand
TGGCTGTCCGGCGGGACGAACGAGGTCCGCGTCGATGATGGCGCCGCCGTAGGGAACGGGGCCTCCGACGCGGCCGGCCTGTTGGATGACGACGCGGATCTTGTCGTTGGCCAGCACCACATCGCCCGCGCGGCCCTGCGCGAACCCGCCGCCAATCCGCTCGTCGAGCGATTCGATCACCTTCGCGCGAGACCCCGTCCCGAGCTTCGAAAACAGCATGGTGTCGTCGAGCTTCACCTCACACCGGGTGGGCGGCACGGGTTCGTCGACGGGCTTGGGTCGCGGGCAGGCAACGAGCAGGAGGGAAGCAAAGAGAGCGAGGCGTTTCACGGCAACGGAGCGTATCCGAGCGGCTGCGGGATATGGTGAGCCCCTCGATGGTGGCACTGACGAACGAGGAGCGGGTGGCGGCAGCGGAGTCGATGTTCCGGATCCGCGCGGTGGAGTCTCCGCCGTCGGTGGCGGGCCTTCGCACCGTCTGGCATCGCGGCCTCAAGGGGGCCCAGCTCGTCTCCGAGATCGACGATGACGGCCACGTCACCCGGCAGGAACTCTGGCTGCACGACGAGGTGATGGTGTGGGTCGCCGGCGTGTTCCGCACCGGAGCGGGATCGCCGGATGGAAAGACCCCGAAGCCGCCCGAGTCGGTTCGGTGGGACGAGCGGCCCTCGCGGGAACGGCTCGACCGGTTCGCCGCCGCGCTCGGGAAGTATCAGGGCTCCGATCGAATCATTCGCCACGTACGCGACGTGCTCGGCGTCACCGAGAAACCGCCCGTCGTCGAGGTCCGGCAGCGGCGGACACCGGTGGCTCGACGCGATCCAGCGCTGGACGAGGCGCAGCGACGCGAGGCGCTCCGGCAGGCGAACCGGCGCCGAACCCTGGGCACGATGATCCTCGCCGCGGGAGCGCTCCTGTGCGCGCTCGGCGTGTTGCTGCTGTGGCGCTCGATGGGCTCGTGAGAGAAGGGGCCATGGCCCTCGAGAGCGCGCGCGTCGCCCCGTTTGGCACCACGATCTTCACCGAGATGTCGAAGCTCGCCGTCCAGCTCGGCGCGGTGAACCTGGGGCAGGGATTTCCCGACTTCGATGGCCCCGAGGTGGTGAAGCAGGCCGCGCTCGAGGCGATCCGCGCCGGGGTGAATCAGTACGGCGTCACGACGGGAAACCCCGTGCTGCGGCAGGCCGTCGCTGAGCACGCGAAGCGCTTCTATGGACAGACGATCGATCCCGACACCCAGGTGACGATCACCAGCGGCGCCACGGAGGCCATCTTCGATGCGGTGATGGGCCTGGTGAACCCTGGCGACGAGGTGGTGCTCTTCGAGCCGTTCTACGATTCCTATCTGGCGAGCGTGCAGATGGCGGGTGGGGTGCCGCGGTTCGTCCCGCTGCGACCTCCGACCGACGCGGAGGGTGAGTGGCGCTTCGACGAGACGGAGCTGCGCTCCGCGTTCAGCTCGAAGACGAAGCTGGTGATCGTCAACACGCCGCACAACCCGACCGGCAAGCTCTACACACGTGACGAGCTGACGCTGATTCACGAGCTCGCGGCGCGTCATGGCGCGGTGGTGTTGAGTGACGAGGTCTATGAGCACCTCGTCTTCGGTCCGGGCACGCACCTTCGCCCCGCCACGCTCGCGCCGGACCAGACGCTCACGATTTCGAGTGGCGGGAAGAGCTTTTCGTTCACCGGGTGGAAGATCGGCTGGGCCCTGGGGCCGGCGCCGTTGGTCCGCGCCACGCAGAAGGCCCACCAATGGGTCACCTTCGCGGTGGCGCATCCCTTTCAGCTCGCGATCGCCGCGGCGCTGAGGCTTCCGGACTCGTACTTCACCGGCTTCGTGGCCGACTATCGCAGCAAACGCGACCGGCTCCTCGACGGTCTGCGACGCGCGGGCTTCGAACCGCTCGTGCCGCACGGGAGCTACTTCGTGATGGCGAGGACCGATCGGCATCGGCGCTCCACGGAAGACGATGTCGCGTTCTGCAAGCGGCTGGTCCACGAGGCGCGCGTGGCATCGATCCCGCCGTCCGTCTTCTACACGCCAGCGCACGCGAGCTCGGTGCATGGGCTCGCCCGGTTCGCGTTCTGCAAGACCGACCCGGTGCTGCAGGCGGGTGTCGATCAGCTCGTCACCTGGGCTTCGTCAATCGGGCGCTGAGGCGTAGGCCAGCGCAAGCCGCTTGAGCTCGGCGTCCAGCGTCGGCGACGACAACTGCTTCGGGGCCTGGAAGATGACCGCGCTCAAGACGCCCTCGATGGCGGAGTTGAGCACCTGGGCGCGGCCAACGGGATCGGCGAGCGAAGGCCGCCCACGCCGGAGCACCTCAGCGGTCGCGTGAGATCCCGTCGACCCAGATCCGCTGACGCAGCGGCTCAACGCCTCGCCTCGCCAGCGTGGCACCCCGGTGATATTGGCCCGCGCATGGCGAAGAGCGCGAAGAAGGTCTCCCTGGCGAAGAAGAAGTCGAGCTCGAAGGCCCGCCCGAAGGTGAAGGCCGTGGCGACGAAGAAGCGCGCCGCCGCGAAGGCGAAGGGGCCGACGAAGAAGCCGCTGGTGCACGATCCCCAGACGGTGAAGCATGTGGCTGCCGACGTGGCGCGCTGGCGCAAGACGACGCTGGGCAAGTCGCTCGAGAAGATGCCGACGCGCCGGCCGCAGTTCCTCAACGACTCCGGCATTCCGCTGCCCGACGTCTTCACGCCGGCCGATCGCCGCGGCGAGCGCTTCGAGGACCTCGCGTTGCCCGGCGAGTTCCCCTTTACCCGCGGCACGCAGCCGACGATGTACCGCTCGCGCCTGTGGACGATGCGCCAGTTCGCCGGCTTCGGCGGCCCCGCGGACACCAACCAGCGGTTCAAGTACCTCATCAGCCAGGGCATGACGGGGCTCTCCACCGCCTTCGATATGCCCGCGCTCATGGGCTACGACGCCGATCACCCGATGTCGCGGGGTGAGGTCGGCAAGGAAGGCGTCGCGATCTCCACCCTGAAGGACTTCGAGATCCTCTTCGAGGGCATCAAGCTCGACGAAGTCACCACCTCGATGACGATCAACGCGTCGGCCATCATCGCGCTGTGCATGTACATCGCGGTCGCCGAGAAGCAGGGCGTGCCGATGCACAAGCTCGGCGGCACCATTCAGAACGACATGCTCAAGGAGTTCATCGCCCAGAAGGAGTGGATCGTCGGTCCACGTCCGGCGGTGCGCATCGTCACCGACATGATCGAGTTCTGCTCCACGCAGATGCCGAAGTGGAACCCGGTGTCGATCAGCGGGTACCACATTCGTGAGGCTGGAGCGACGGCGGTCCAGGAGCTCGCCTTCACCATCGCCGACGGCATCGGCTACGTGGAGGAGGGTGTCAAACGCGGCATGAACGTCGACGACTTCGCGCCCCGGCTCTCGTTCTTCTGGGACGTGCACAACGACTTCTTCGAGGAGGTCGCCAAGTTCCGTGCGGCCCGCCGCATGTGGGCGAAGATCATGCGCGACCGGTTCGGCGCCACCGACCCCCGCTCGATGATGCTGCGCACCCACGCCCAGACCGCCGGCGTGTCGCTCACCGCGCAGCAGCCGTACAACAACGTCGCGCGCGTGGCGCTGCAGGCCTTCGCCGCGGTGCTCGGCGGCACCCAGTCGCTCCACACCAACTCGCTCGACGAGACCTACGCGCTGCCGACCGAGGACGCCGTCACCATCGCGCTGCGCACCCAGCAGATCATCGCGCACGAGTCCGGCGCCGATCGCGTGGTCGATCCCCTCGCGGGGAGCTACTACGTCGAGCACCTCACCGACGAGATGGAGCAGCGCGCGTTCGATTACATCCGCCGGATCGACGAAATGGGCGGCATCATTCGCGCCGTCGAGGAGGGCTTCCCGCAGAAGGAGATCGGTGAGTCGGCCTACCGGTTCCAGCGCGAGGTGGAGCAGGGTGACCGGCTCATCGTCGGTCAGAACGCGTTCAGGTCGAAGTTCGACGGATCGAACATCGAGCTGCTCAAGATCGACGAAAAAGTCGCCCACGAGCAGGTCGCGCGACTCAAGGCGGTCAAAGCCGAGCGGGATCAGGCCGCGGTGACGGCCGCGCTGGCGAAGGTCGAGGCGGCCTGTCGCGACGAGCAGCTCAACCTCATGCCGCCGGTGCTCGAGGCCGTGAAGGCCTACGCAACGCTGGGCGAGGTGTCCGACGTGTTCCGCACCGTCTGGGGCCAATACCGCGAGGGCGGCATCTTCTGACGAGGCGCCCGCGCCGGCTTCTCGCCTCGCGGGCCATTTGGCCGTAACGTTCCGCGCTGCCGTGCCAACGCTCCGCTGCTGTTTCGCGATTTACACCGACGGGGGCGCACCGAACGACGCGTTCGGGCCTCCCTCGGGCGCCACCCAGGTCCTGCTCTCGGAGTTGCCGGAGCTCATCGTGCCCTCGAAGGCCGACGAACTCTTCGGGCCCCACGCGCAGGCGTTCTCGCGCTTCTCGCCGAAGCGGGCCTGGCTGCTCGCCTTCTCGAAGGAGGTGCGGGGCGGCGCGGGGACGTTCTTCTCGGAGTGCCGGCGGGTGCTCCTCGAGACGACCGCCTCGGTGAAGGGCTTCGGGCTGGACGTGCTGCGGCTGTGGCCGTTTCCGCTCGGGCAGGCAGGTGAGGCGCTCCCCGAGGAGCCGCTCGCGGAAGACCTCTTCTCCGTCGGCTTCACCGAGATGGGTGAGCACGGCTACCGCGCCGAGACGGTCGGCCTCGCCAAGCTCGATCAGCGGGAGATCAGCTTCGAGTTCAAGGGGCGCGAACTGCTCGAAGACGCGGCCCTCATGTGCGGCCACCTCGCGGACTGGGCCATGGAGCACGGCCACCGCGTGCAGCACGGCCAGTCGATGGCGTACGGCTTCGATCGGTTGACCTTCTTCGCGTCGGAAGGCGACGCCGGCGGGCCGTTTCGCGGCTGGCATCCACCGCTCATCCAGAAGCTGTTGGCGCCCGAGATCTTCCCCGGCGTCGGCGTGCTCGAGGTGCAGTGCGTGCCCGATGGGCCGGCTGCTCCGAGGGATCCGCTCACCGTGCCGTTGCAGCGCGCGCTCGATCAACGGTTGGTGCTCGAGGAGCACGATCTCACCGGCGACTCCCCGTTTCACTCGGCGACCGCCCGCGTGCGCGGCTTCGTTCATGGACTGCGCGCGCTCACGGCGTTCCGCGAGGAGCCCACCGCGTCGAAGGACTCCGGCTGGCGCTTCATCAGCCGCACCACCCACGACGGCCCGGAGGAGGGGACGATGACGCTCGGCGACATCGGCCGCCGGATCCCCGAGATCATCCGCTACCTCGCGCTCCCGCCGGGCGTTCGCCTCGAGTGGGACACGGAGAGCCGCCTGCGGGTCGACACGTCCAAAGCCCACGCCGAGGTCGACGACGACGGCTCGGATGACGATCTCGACTGACGGCCCCCGCGGCTTCTTTGGCGAGCTATACCTGCGCTCGACGCGCCCGTTCTTGCCCGACGCCGTGTCGGACGCCGAGGCTGCGTATCTGTCGACCCAGCTCGCCCACGCTCCCGGAGCGCTGCTCGATCTCGGCTGCGGCCATGGCCGGCATCTGTCGCGGCTGACGGCGTTCCGCGGTCGGCTCGTCGGGGTCGACTTCGATGCGCTGTCGCTCGTCGAGGCTCGAGTCATCGCGCCCGTCGCGCGGGCGTCGTTCTTCCAGCTCCCCTTCCGAGAGGGCGCGTTCGGCAGCGCGTTCTGCTGGTACAACACGCTCGGAACGTTTTCGGACGAGGCGGTCCCGCTGGCGTTGGCCGAGGTGGCGCGATGCGTCAGGCCGGGTGGGTGGTTCCTCGTGCATGGCTCCTCGCCGCAGAGCGCCGAGCGTCAGCCGGTGGCGCGGTTCGACGGGCCCCTGCCCGATGGCGCCCGGCTGGTGGAGGAGGTCCGCTACGACTCGGCGCGTCGCCGGGACGAGCTCAGGCGCGAGCTCACCCTGCCGGACGGGCGGTTCATGGCTGCATCATTCTTCATTCGTTACTATGCCGCGCCCGAGTGGGAGGCCCTGCTGGACGCTGCGGGCTTCTCGGTGCAGTGGGTGCACGGCGCGTTGGATGGCAGCGCGCCCGGCGAGGCGTCGGTCGATCAGATCGTGGGAGCACAGAGACGTGGCTGACCGCAAACTCCGCATCCTGGTGGCGAAGCCTGGCCTCGATGGTCATGACCGAGGCGCGAAGATCATCGCGCGCGCGCTCCGCGATGCCGGCATGGAGGTCATCTACACGGGGCTCCATCAGACGCCCGAGATGATCGTCAGCGCCGCGGTGCAGGAAGACGTCGACGCGATCGGCATGTCGATCATGTCTGGGGCGCACATGACGTTGTTCCCCGCGGTCATCGAGCTGCTCAAGGGCCAGCAGGCCGACGACATCTTGATCTTCGGTGGCGGCATCATCCCCGACGACGACATTCCGAAGCTCAAGGCGCAGGGGGTCGCGGAGATCTTCACGCCTGGCTCGAGCACGCAGGACATCGTGAAGTGGATTCAGGCGCACATTCCGGCGCGCGCATGACGCCTGGGGCGGTCAGCAGCGGAATGCTCGGCTCGCTGCCGAAGCACGTCGACGTGTACGAGGTCGGTCCGCGCGACGGCTTGCAGAATGAGCTGCGCACGCTGGCGACCGCCGACAAGGCCCGGCTCATCGAGGCCCTCATCGCGGCCGGTGAGAAGCGCATCGAGGTGTCGTCGTTCGTCTCGCCCCGGTGGATTCCCCAGCTCGCCGATGCGGAGAAGCTGCTCGGCCTGTTGCCGCGCCGCGCCGACGTCACCTTCACCGCGCTGGTCCCCAACGCGAAGGGGCTCGAGCGCGCCGTCGCCTCGGGGCTCAGAGAGGCAGCCGTCTTCCTCTCGGTGACCGAGGCGCACTCGAAGAAGAACATCAACAAGTCGGTGGCCGAGGCGGTGGCGGCAGCGAAGGAGACGTCGAGCGGGGCCCGAGCGGCCGGCATGCGCGTGCGGTGCTACCTGTCGACGGTGTGGGGCTGTCCGTACGAGGGGCGCGTGCCGGTGAGCCGCGTGGTCGAGGTGGTGAAGCAGATCGCCGACATCGGGCTGTACCAGCTGTCGCTCGGTGACACGATCGGCATCGGCACGCCGAACCAGACCGCAGAGCTCGTCGGCGAGGTGTCGCGGATCGTCCCGTTGAACCAGCTCGCGCTCCACCTGCACGACACGCGCGGCACGGCGCTGGCGAACGCGCTGGTGGGCCTGCAGCTGGGGATCACCACCTTCGACTCGAGCATCGGCGGGCTGGGCGGCTGTCCGTATGCGCCTGGCGCTGCGGGGAACCTGGCCACCGAAGATCTCGTCTTCATGCTGCACGGGATGGGCGTCGACACCGGCATCGATCTGCAGAAGCTGGTGGAGGCCGGCGAGCTCGCCCAGGAGCTCATCGGCCGCAAGCTGTCGGGCAAGTACCTGCAGGCCGCCCTCGGCGAGCGGGAGAAGCAGGCCTCCCGCGCGCGCGCTTCACCGGAGTAGGGGACCGCCTACACGGCCTTGAGCAGCTCGGCCTTCTTCGCCTCGAACTCCGCGGCGGTGATGACACCGGAGTCGCGCAGCTTCCCCAGCTTCTCGAGCTTCTGGAAGACGTCGCCGGCGTCCTTGTCGTCCGAGGCCTCCTTGGCGACCGACTTCCCCTTCTCGTACTCGGCGTCGTACTTCGCGCGGGCCTTCTCGACGTCGAGATCGGTCATGGTTCCGCCCGTCAACAGGTGGTTCTTCACCACCTGGCCCACCGCGTAGGTCGACGCGCCCGAGGCGATCGACATCGACATGCCGCCGAGGATCGACCCGATGCCGGGAATGGCCTTGAGGGCCGAGGCTCCGATGCGCGCGAGAGTGCCGCCGGTCAGCGCACCCACCCACACCTTGCCGGTGCCTTCCTCGTACGAGACGCCGTAGAGCGTGCAGAGCTGGCGGATGAGGTCGAGCTGCACCGCCGTGACCGCCACGAAGTCTGCGATGGGCACTGGCACCAGGCCTGCGCCGACCGACCAGTACACGTGCTGCCGAATCACCTTGTCCGCCGTGTCGTCCTTGCTCATCGCGTCCTCCCCGTGCTGCGTGAATGTGTCGTCCTTCAACACCCGAGCGCCAAAGACGTTCCGTTACACGTTGGCCGCAAATCGATAACGGCGGGTTATCAACCACCGAACAGCCGCTTGAAGAAGGCGAAGACCCCGGTGGGCTTCGCGGCGGCGATCTCCTCGGCCGTGAGCTCAGGCCCCCCCTGGGACTCGAGCTGGCTCACCTTCTGGCGGGCCGCCCTGGTCGTCTGTTGGGTCGCGTAGGAGGTGGACACCACGCGGCCCGTGGACTGCTCCGTCGCCTTGATCGTCAACAGGCACTCGTTCGACAACTCGAAGGCGAGCTCGATGCTGATCGCGCCGCGGGGCTCTGGCGGCAGATCGCTCACCTTGAAGACGCCCAGCAGGTGGTTGTTTCGAACCAGCGCCGACTCGCCCTGGAAGATCGACAGCTCGAGCTCGGTCTGGTGGTCCTTCGTCGTCTGCACCCGGTACGTGCGGGTGACCGGCAGGGCCGTGTTGCGCTGAATGACCGGATAGAAGCGCCCGCCCGGCAGGCCGACGCCGATGGACTGCGGCAGCACGTCGATGAGGAGGGCGCCGGTCTTCGTCTCCAGCGAATGCGCGAGCAACGCCGCGCCCTGGGCGACCGCTTCTTCTGGGTTCATGCCGAACAGGGGCCGGCGACCGAAGAGCAGGGTGATGCGCTCCTGGACGAGCGGCGCGCGCGCCTGACCGCCCACCAGGAGGATCTCGTCGATCTGATCGGCGCGGAGGAAGCGGTCCTGCAGCACCTCCTGACAGACCTCCATCGAGCGGTCGACGAGGTGCCGGGTGAGCGAGACGAGCTGCGCGCGTGTCATCGTCACGTCGAGATCGACCGGCTGGTTCTTCACCATCGTCACGAAGGGCACGTGGATTCGCGCTTCGGTCTTGTCCGACAGGGCGATCTTCGCCCGCTCGGCGGCGTCCTGGACGCGCTGAATCGAGACCCGATCGCCGAACAGCGCGTCGTGCTTCGCCTCGAACTCGGCCAGGAGCCACGCGACGACGGCGTGATCGAAGTCGAGACCGCCGAGGAAGGGATCGCCGCCGGTCGACACCACCTCGTGGACCGAGTCGCTCAGCTCGAGCACCGAGGCGTCGAAGGTGCCGCCGCCGAGATCGTAGACGAGCACCCGCTGGCTCTTGCGCCGGCCGTAGCCCCACGCGAGGGCTGCGGCGGTGGGCTCGTTGACGATCCGCTCCACGTGCAGGCCGGCCAGGCGACCGGCCTCACGCACCGAGAGCCGCTGCTTTTCGGTGTACCAGGCCGGCACGGTGATGACCGCGCGGTTCACCGGCTGCTGGAGCGCCTGCTCGGCCAGCTGCTTCACCTCGCGCAGCACCAGCGCCGACATCTGCTCCAGGGAGAACACGCGGTCGGCGAGCTTCACGCCGCAGCCTCCGGACTCGGTGGCCACGACCTCCCAGGTGAAGCGCTGGAGCAGGTCCTGCACTTCTGGTGATTCGTATTCCCTTCCGATGAGGCGCTTGAAGCCGGCGACGGTCCACTTCGGGTTGGTGACGAGCTGGCTCCTGGCAGCGCCGCCCACCACGAACTTCCCGCGGGAGTTGAGCGCCACCACCGACGGCACCAGCGCCTGGCCATCGCGGCTGCGCAGCACCATCGGCTGGCCATCCTTCACGATGGCCGAGCAGGAGTTGGTCGTGCCGAGATCGATGCCGATGATGGGCCCGTCGCGCGGCGGCTCCGAGACCGGTGCTTCGAAGGCCGGCGCCTTCACCTCCGCGGCCGTCGCGCTCTGGACGAGCAGCCGGCCCGACGCCTCGGAGGGGAGCTCGGCCTGAGCTTGAGAGGGTGGGGGGGCCGGTGGCGGCGCGGGCGCGACGGCGTCCGGTGAGGTGTCGATCGGCCCCACGTTGCGCGGAACGGGAGGCTCCGGGCTGCGCGCGTGAGGCATCGCCGCCGCCGCCGCCTCGAGGAACCGCCGGCTGGGCGCGTCGAGGGTGATGAACTTGAAGCCCATGCCGGGCACACCCTCGCCGCGCGTCCCCGTCACCCACGAGACGGTGGCGTTGCCGTAGAGGAGCCGTTTGCCGTCGGCGAGCTTCACCTCGAGGGTCACCGGCGTGCCCGGAGCGTGGAGCTGACGCGCGCGCAGGTAGATGCCGCCGCGGCTGATCATCAACCCGTAGCCCTGAAGGAACTCCTCGGCCGTCGCGAACGGGAGGCGGACCGACAGGCTGATCGGCTTGGCGCTCGACACGGCAGCGTCGTGGACTACCACGCGCCCCCTGCGGAGGGGCGTTCAGTTCGGTTTCGGCCCCGGCTTCCCTGGCGTCAGCGAAGGCACCTTCGGCAACGTGGGCAACGGCACGCTGATGGTCTTGAGCGTCCCCGCACACAGCACGTCGTAGGTGATGGCGTCTCCGGGCTGGAGCGCTGCGAGTGAGGCGCCAATCGCCTTGGAGTCGGTGGTGGGCAGGCCGTTGACGCGCAGCACGAGGTCGCCTCCGAGGATGATGGGGGCGCCCGCGATCTCTGCTTCGATCATGCCGCCATGGAGCCCGGCCTCGGACGCGGCGCCGCCCTTCTTCACCTTCTCGACGAGCAGGCCCGCGCCCGTCGGCCAGTTCATCACCTCGGCGAGCTCCTTCGAGACGAAGCGCAAGGACACGCCGATCCACGGTAGCGGCGACTCGAACAGACGCGAGCGCACCGTGGAGGTGGGGATCGCGAAGTTGAGGCCGACCGAGCCGCCCGACTTCGACGCGATGAAGCTCGCGATGCCGACGACCTCTCCGTTCTCGTTGAAGAGCGGCCCGCCAGAGTTGCCCTGGTTGATGGGCACGTCGGTCTGCAACAGCTTGCTCGGGTGCAACCCCTTGCGCGTGTCGGTGCGCAGCGCGCTCACCACGCCCGAGGTGACGGTGTGGGTCAGCCCCAGCGGGGCGCCGATCGCAAACAGCCGCATGCCGGGCTTGAGGACCTCGGAGTCCCCCAGCGAGGCGACCACGGGCTTCTTCGGCGGCTTGTCGGCTTTGAGGAGCGCGAGATCCTCGGTGCGCGAGAGCGTGACGATCTGCGCCGTCGACGACTCACCATCGACGAACTCGACCTCGATCCGATCGGCGTCGTCGACCACGTGCGCGGCAGTGACGACCCAGCCGTCCGCGTGAACCACGACGCCAGAGCCCGTCCCAGTGGTGATGCTGACACTGCGCTCGGTCGAGCGCTTCTCCGCGACCCGCACGGTGACGACGGCGCCATCGACCTTCTGCACGACCTGCTCGAGGGGAGGCGCGGCCAGGGCCAGCGCAAGCGTGAAAGAGAGCATGACCAAAGCCTGCCTCACAGAGGAAGTGAGCGCGACGGTCTTCGCTCTGGAGTAGGGTACGTTGAGGCATGGTTCAGAAGCTGTCCATTCGTGACCTCCGGGCGCTCTCGATGGCCGGCACGCTTCGCCAGTCGGTGCCCTTCGCGGCGCTCGTGCAGCAACCGCCCGACGAGCTGAGACGGCGGGCCGCGCTCCAGCAGCCCAAGACGATGGTGCTCCCCGGCAAGCCGGAGCTCGCTCGGCATGCGCTCGCGCTCGTCCTGGGCTTCCAGGACATGCACGTGTTCCCCGTCGGGTCGGGCAGCGATCGCATCGAGACGATGGGGCGCGCCGCTGAGAACGACTTCGTGGTCGAGGATCCATCGGTTTCGTCGCGCCACGCGGAGATCACCTGGCAGTCCGAGCTCTCGGTGGTGGCGATTCGGGACGCCGGCTCGACGAACGGCACCTTCATCAACGGCGCGCAGGTGAGCGATCAATTCGCGATCCTCTCCGACGGCGAGGTGCTCTCGCTCGGAGACGCCGCCTTCGTCTTCGTCACCGTCGATTCTCTCGAAGGCCTGTTGCGCATGGGCGGCGCGTGAAGCGGCTCCTCGTGCTGCTGCTGCTGCTCGCGGGCTGTGCCCCTCGGCCCGCGCAGGTCTTCACCCCGGCGACGGACAGCGTGATGGACGGGGGAATGAATCTGACCGACGGGGGGCTCGCTTGCCAGGCCACCTGCACGAGCTTCACGAGCGCCCGCGCGATCGGGACGATTCGTCCTCCCGTGGTCGAACTCTCGGGTCTGGTCGCGAGCCGAACGCAGCCGGTGCTGTACGCGCACAACGACTCCGGAGACTCGCCGCGCTTCTTTGCGCTCTCGGTCACCGACGGGGCGATTCTTCAGGAGTTCGCGGTGCAGGGCGCGACCCACGTCGACTGGGAAGACCTGACGCTGGGTTCATGCCCCGCCGGGACGTGTCTGCTCCTCGGCGACATCGGCGACAACCGCAAGGTGCGCACGAACTACGCCGTGTACCGCGTGCCGGAGCCACGGGTGGAAGCAGGTGGCGCCGTGGCCTCCGTCACCGCCGAGCGGATTCCCTACGAGTACCCCAACGGCGAGAAGCACAACGCCGAGGCGCTTTTCGCCGATCCCTCGACCGGTCGCCTCTACATCCTCACCAAGGAAGACGCGGGCCAGCCGAGCGTGCTGTTCCGGTTTCCCTTGACGCTCTCGAGCAGCGTGGTCGTCACGCTCGAGCGGGTGGCGACCCTGCCGGTGCCGTCGGGCGCCGATCCACAACTCACCGGCGCCGACGTGAGCCCCTGCGGCGATGCGGTGCTGGTGCGGCTCTACAACAAGCTGTTGCTCTTCCGGGTCCCCGCCGGCGGCCAGCTCGAGGACGCGTTCTCGGCGCCGTTCACACAGGTCCCGGTCGCGCAGGAGCCCCAGGGCGAAGCGGTCGCGTTCGCCGCCGATGGCCGGTCGTACTTCACCGCCAGCGAAGCCCTCGGGGGCGACCCTCCGCTCAACCAGTCGACCTGCCGATGAGTGGCTGGAAGGGCCCGGTCGGCCATGCGCTCGCCGCGGTGGTGAAGCAGGTCGGCGCCTGGAGTGCCGCGCCCCGACGCTGGCTCACCGTCGACGAGCGCCGGCTCCTGCATCGCGTGTTCGACGACGCCCTCGATCCGACCGTCATCGAGGTGCGGGAGTCCCTCTCGGGGCTCCTCAACGTCAGCCAGCGCGCGTTCGTCATCGAGAACACGATTCATCTGCCGATGGCGCCCCATACCGCGCCTGCGCACCTGGTCGTCCACGAGTCGACCCATGTCTGGCAGTTCCAGCACGGCGGGCACGCGTACATCGCAGACTCGGTCTGGGCGCAGGCGTTCGGCGACGGCTACCAGCTCGAGAAGGGCCTGCTGCAGGGCCGCACCTGGGCCCAGCTCAACTGCGAACAGCAGGCGACGCTCATCGAGCAGGCGTACCTTCAGCGGTGCTTCGAGGGCCGCCCCTTCATCTTGAGAGGGCGCGACTGGACGGCGGCGTTCGAGGCGGCGCGCGAGGCGCTCCGGTCGGGGCTGGGGGCCCGATTCACGGCTTCCGGCGGAACACCCGGTTGATGACGATCGGCTCCTGGCCATCGGGCATCAGGGTGATCCGGTAGAGCATCAGCCCGTCCTCACGCAGCGAGCGGTGCAGGGTGATGCCGGCCTTCTTCGCGGGATCCGTCATCTTCCCGTTCGAGACGAAGGCACCGTTCTCGAGCACCGTCGTGTACTCGAAGGGATCTCCGAAGAACTCGTCCCTGGTGGGGCTCTTCCCGTCGACCACCAACTGGTAGCGCTTCTTCGCGATCGACGCCTCGATCTCGAGGAAGAGCGTGTTGTCGTTCACCCGCAGCCGGTGAATGGGGCGCGCCGACTTCGCCGCCTGCCGCACGAACCAGTTCACACCCAGCTTCTCGAGGATCGGCGCGGTGTCGGTCGATTGGGCGAGGTCGAGCTGCCACACGCCCTCGAGCGGGTGCGCCATGAGCTTGCCGTCGACCATCGTCGGCACGCCGGCGTCGGCCTGCGCGAGGAGCATCGTCACCAGGAGGGGCGTCACGTCACTTCACCTCGGGCAGGAACCGCTGGAGCTGCGTCACCAGCTCCGGCACCGGCCGACCGGGGGTGAGCTTCTTATTCTGTTCTACGAGGAAGCCCTGCTCCAGCAGGTAGCCCAAACCATTCTCGAGGCTCGATTTCGACACGGCCTCGGCCGACCGGATCGTGCCCGCGAGGAAGTCGGCGCGGCCGTTCTCGAGCGCCTTCTTGAGGAAGTCCTTCTTGTCCTGGCCCTCTTTGGGCACCTCGGCGGCCTGGTGCGCCGCGATCAGGTAGGTCTCGAGCACGTCGAGGAGGAGATCGGCGAGAAACTGCACCGACGGCCGGCCATGCGCTTCGGGTGCGACCGACAGGCGGTCGTCTTCACGGACGATCAGGCCGAGCGCGAGCAGGTGCTCCACCGTCCCATCGAACAGGTGTTCGAAGGTCTGACCGACGGGATAGATGAACTCCATCTTGAGCAGGCGGGACAGCACGAGCGCGCGCTCGCGGATCGCGGCGATGGAGCGCTCTGGCTCGACCGACAGCAGCGCGGCGCAGACGATCGTCCGGCCGGCCACGAGGTTCATCAACGTGTTCTTGTAGAAGGACAGCTCGGTGCGGCGCTCGTCCTCGACCTGGTAGATGGGCTCGCCGCGCGCCTCGACGATGCGCACGAAGCCCTCGGACGCGAACATGCGCATCGCGTCCTGGAGGGGCCCGAGCACGGTAGGGGAGGACGGCGCGTCCTTCAGTTGAACCGAGAGCGGCGCCTTCAAGTCCTCCGCCATGCGGCGCAGCAGGCCGACGCGATCGGTGATCTCCCGCACCGAGATGCCGCGCCGACGATGCGCCAGGAGCGCCGCGGCCAGCAGCGCGTGCGGCGTCACCGTCGACACCCGCGAGATGCCGTACATGACCCGGTTCCCGAGCGCGCGCACGAGGCCCTTCTTTTCGTCTTCGCTCACGGTCTTTCGATCGACGCTGCGCTCCTTCATCAACTGCGCGAGCGAGACCGGCTCATCGAAGGTGAGGTGAATGCGGCCGTAGTTCTCGGCGAGCACGCTCGGTGCCGAGAGGAGCGCCTTGAGGTCCTCGGGCTTCTTCTCTCCGCCTGCGAGCTCGGCGCGATAGCTCGCACCTTCGACCACCTTCTCGTAGTCGATGGCGACCGGCACGAAGAGCAGATCGTTCCGCGCGCCCTCGAGCACCGCGTCGACGAGCCAGGTGAAGAGGCCGAGCTTGGGCGAGAGCAGCTTGCCGGTGCGCGAACGCCCGCCCTCGGGGAAGAACTCGTGGTGAATGCCATCGTGCACGAGCTTCTTCAGGTACGCCTTGAAGACCGCCGTGTAGAGCTTGTCGCCCTTGAAGCTGCGTCGGAGGAAGAAGGCTCCGCCGCGGCGGAGGAACGGGCCGAGCGGGAAGAACGACAGGTTCGCGCCCGCGGCCACCAGCGGCACCGTGTAGCCACGCTGGAACAAGACGTAGCTCATGATCAGGTAGTCGACGTGGCTCTTGTGGCTCGGCGTCAGCACCACCGGCGCGTGGGCCGCCGCCTTCATCGCGCGCTCGAGACCGGCCTCGTCCACTTCGACGCCGTCGTAGATGCGGTTGAACACCTGGTGGAGGATCGGCGCGGTGAAGCCCACCATGCTCGGGCTGTAGCGGGCGGCGATCTGTCCGAAGTTCTTCTTCGCGGTGCGGTTGAGGCTGGCGACGCTCTTGCCGGTCTCCTGGGAAAGCGCGTCGACCGTCTGCTGGAAGACCCGATCGCGCATCGCCTCGTCGATGAGCCGGTCGGTCGGTTTGCGCGGCGGCCCGAAGACGGCGCGGGTCTCGCGGGCGAGGTGATGGTGCAGCGTCGAACGCACCTTTCGGGCGATCACCTCGGTGGGCTGGCTCTGGTTCTCGGCCACGAAGGCGCGCAGCTCGATGGGCTCACCGACGCGGAACTGGGCGCGGTGGTAGTTCCGGAAGAACGCGCCCACCGAGTGCACGAAGCCAGGCGCTTCCGGGCTGCCGAAGATGCGGTCGAACACCGACGGGGTGATCTTCTGGAGCCACTTCTCCCAGACGAACAGCTCCGGCACGAGGAAGACGGGCTGCTCACTCGTCCGCGCGAGGTCGACGAGGGCGGGGAAGGGGTCCTCGTTCGTCGACTTGCCGCGCGCCGAGTTGAAGGCGGCTTCTTTGAGGAAGATGAGCCCCGAACCGCCCTGTCGACGCGCATGGGTGAAGCGCTCCGTGAAGTCACCGCGTTGGGCCGCCAGCGTGAAGGGCCGGGTGAACCACGGCCGCAGATTCACCACGGCGCGAACCGGCGGCAGGCCCCGACGCACCATCGCCCAGTGGAGGTAGAGAAAGTTCACCCACGCGGTCGTCCGCATGACGTGCACGACGAAGCCCTTGTCGTGCAGGGACTTGAGCTCGTCGACGGCGCCCTGGGCGAAGCGCACCGGCTCGAAGTACCGGCGGGCCAACCAGCGGCCCATCGGTCCGAACTCCTGGTGGAGCTTCTGCGACACGAAGGCCTCGGGCTTGGCGATCAGCGCGTCCACGGACGGGCACCATAGCGACATCAGCCCGCACCGGGTCGGCCTTTTGGGGAGAACGGCGCTTGCGCGAGTCGGGGCGCGTCGTCAGAGTGTCTCCACCATGCGCGCGCTCACCCTCGCCCTCGTGTCCCTCAGCTCCGCGGCCTTCGCGCAGTACGAGAACGGGGGCGTGTGGACGGGGTACGTCGGTGGGTGGAAGCCGAACCCGCAGCCGGTCTTCACCGGAGGTGGGCTCCTTCCTCATCGGCCCGCCGTGACCACGTGGTCGAACCAGGTGTCGAACTGGCAATTGTGGCAGCTGGCGCAAGTTCAGGCGCAGAGCCAGTGGGCGATTCAGGCGGAGCTGCAACGGCAGACGGCAGCGCAGCAGGCCGCGGCGCAACAACAGGCCGAGGCCGCCCGTGCCTCCGAGTTGGAGCAGGCGCGGCAGGCGCAGCTCGAGGCAGAGCGGCGGTTGGCGGCCGAACGCGCAGCCATGTTGCAGCAGCAGCTCGAGACCGAGCGCAGGCTGGCGGCCGAGAAGGAGCTCTTCGCGATGCAGCGCCTCGAAGCCGAGCGTGCCGCGGCCGCCGCAGCGAAGGCGAACGCGGAGAAGGCGGCCCAACCGGCGCCCGTCGTGGCGAGCCGGGACGACGACAAGCCGTCCACGCCGGGGAACGACATCTACCGCTGGGTCGATGACGAGGGCGTCGTGCACTACTCGACGCGCGTGCCGGACAGCGCGAAGTCCGTCGCCCGTCGCGTCGGCTCGCGCTGACGTCAGCGCCGATAGAGGTCGACGCCGCCCGCTGGATTCGTCACGACGAGGAGGCGCCGGGTCACCTGTCGAAAGCGAACGTCCAGGCAGACCACTGCGAGGGCGAGGTGAGTCCTCATGGGGCCCTCGGCTTCGGTGGCGCCTCCAACAGGGCGTTGGCCTCGACCCGGCTTGGATAACCTGGCGGCCACGCCGCGAGCGCCTCCCGCAGGAGCACCATGGAGCGCGTCTTGTCCGTCCGCCGGAGCAACCGCGCGAGCTGAAACGCCGCGTCGGCGCGATCGGTGGTCGACGGAACGGACCTCGCGTACGCCTCGTCGAACAGCGGGCGCGCGGCGGGCAGTTCACCGAGCGCCAGGTGCGTCACGCCGAGCCCGATCAGATTTCGCGCCACCTCCGGGCTCTTCGGGCCCTGCTTCGCACGTCGGATCGCCAACGCCCGCAAGTCCGATTCGAGCGCATCGGAGAAGGCCCCCGCCTGCCGCTGCGCGGTCGCCAGGTTCGTCAGTGTCACCGCCACGGTGATGGAGTCCTTGCCAGCGGACGCCTCCTTGATGGCCAACGCGCGGGTCAACAACGGGAGCGCCTCGGCCGCGCGGTTCCGGTCCAGGTACACCGCGCCCAGGTTCGACAAGGACTGCGCGACCTTCGGGCTGTCGGCACCGAACGCCTTCTCGCGGATCACCAACGAGCGCTGCAGCGCCTCGATGGCCTGATCGACCGCGCCGTCTTCGTTGAGCGCGTTGGCGAGGTTGTTCAGCGTGTCAGCCACAGAGGGATGGTCGGCCGCGAGCACGGCCTCTTCGATCTCCAGCGCCGCGCGGAACGAGACGATCGCCTCGCGGGTCTGGCTGCGGGCCCGGAGCGCGATGCCGACGTTGTTGTGGCTGCGGGCCGCGAGCGCCGAGCGTGGGCCGTACACCGCTTCACGCAACGACAGCGCCGATCGATGAAGCGTGAGCGCTTCGGCGGTTCGACCCTGGCGGTTCCGAAGGACGGCTTCATTGTTGGCGAGCGAGGCTTCGAGATCGCGCGGCGCTCCGAAGCGGTGCAGGGCCACGCGGGCGTAGCGGACCCAGCGCTCCGCGTCGTCGAGCTTCGTCCCCGCCGCCGCCGCGAAGCCAACCCGATCGATCCAGGCGCGCGCGGCCAGCTCGTCCTCTGCGTGTTGCTCAGCGATGAGGATGGCGTCCTCGGCCAGTTGATCGGCCCGTGCAAAGTCGAGCTCGGCCGCGGCCAGTCGCGCCGACAACCAGGTCGCCTCCGCCAGCGCGCCCGCGGCGTCGGTGGCTCGCGCGGCGCCGAGGGTGGCCTCGACGGCGGTGTGGGCCTCCTTCACCTTCCCAGCTTCGACCAGGGCCTTGATGCTGGCGAGGCTGGCACGAAGCTCGGCCTGCTCCGCGGTCACGGCTGGAGCGTCATTGCGCTCACAGCTCTGCAGCTCCGGGAGCGCCGAGGCGAGCGACACCGCGCGCTCCACCACGTCCGCGTCCGCCTTCCGCAAGAGCCCGGCGGTCGCATCGAAGTCGGCGAGGCGACGACTCAAGCAGACGATCGACTGGCCCACCTGCTCGTCGGGCCGACCTTCAGCAGCTTCACAGACGGCCTGTCGGCGCTCGACCCACCGCCGGCCCCAGCCGTCCATCAGCCGCTCGGTCTCGCTCCACGCGCTCGGCGCCCACGGCCGATTCGTCGCAAGGAACGCGGCCTTCGCCTGCGCCTTCGTCGGATCGTCCCAGACGCCCACCAGACGATTCGCCACACCAGCACAGCGCTGCGCCTCTCGGCGGGCCACGGCGAGCACGATGCCCACGGAGATCGTCGCCAGCACCGCTACCGCCAGCGTGACGAACTGCCGTTGCCGCGAGGACTTCCGACGTCCCAGCTGCACGAGGAACGCCCGCAGCGACTGAAACCGCTCGTCGGGGTTCGAGCGGAGCGCCTTGACGAGGAGCTCGTGAATCCGCCGCGGTACCTGGGTCTTCTTCGGCGTGGGGCGAACGCGATTGAGCTGAATCTCGGCCGCCACGGCCGGCGCCGTCTCGCCCGCGAAGGGCCGCATGCCGTACAGCGCCTCGAAGAGCGCGATGGCGTAGCTGAACTCGTCGCTGCGGGGATCGGTTGGCTTCCCGTACATCGCTTCGGGCGACATGTAGGCGGGCGTCCCCAGCATGATGCCGGGCAGGGTGATGCGGCGCCGCATCGAGCCCGTCGGCGTCTCTCCGACGGCGGGCAGCGGCGTGTTCGGCTCGGCGGGTTGCCCGTGCGCGTGCGCCAGCCCGAAGTCCATCACGCGCGCGCGGCCCTGACGGCTCACCACCACGTTGTCGGGCTTGAAGTCACGATGGGTGACGCCGGCTTCGTGGGCCGCGGCCAGGCCTTCTCCGGCGTCGAGGAAGATCTCGAGGGTCTCGCGCCACGTTCGCGGCTTCTCGGTCAGCCACTTCGTCAGCGTCTGGCCCTCGACGAACTCCATCGCGAGGTAGACCTGCCCATCGACGAGGCCGACGTCGTGCACGGTGACGACGTTGGGGTGCGTCATGCGCGCCAGGGCCTGGGCCTCGCGCATCAGCCTCAGTCTCAGCTCGTCGGCGATGGCGCTGTTCTGGTGTTCGGCCTTGAGCACCTTGAGCGCGACCTTTCGATCGAGCGCGGGATCCCACGCGGCGTACACCTCGCCCATTCCGCCGGCGCCGAGCCGATCGAGCACCACGTAGCGGTCGACCGGGTCGCCCTTGGTGAGCGAGCGGCCGGGCTCCGAGGGCTGGGGGTACTCTCCGGAGTGGTGCGTGCGCGCCATGCCCGGATCGGCCTGGCGTGAGACCTCGGGTTCGGTCTTCACCGGCGGCAGCGTGTCGCCGAGCAGGCCGTCTTCTGGAGGAGGCGATTCCGACACGGGTGTGGGCGGGCGGGAGTCGACGACCGGGCTCGTCGACCTTTTGGGTTCAAGCATGAAGCGCAGGGCGGCTCCATCACCACGCGCGGGCAGAGTAGGGTGCCGCGCCATCATGACCGACGTGAAGACCCTGCGGTTGGCCTCGGCCCAGCTCACCCCCGCGACCCTCGAGGCGTTCCTGCTCTACCAACGCACGTTGCTCACGGGGCTCGCCGGCTCCAGCGACCAGGCCCACGCGTCGTGGGCCGGGCGGTTTGCGTTCGCGCATGGCCGGGCGCTCCAGGAGTCAGGGCTCGACGCGCTCACCCAGCAGCGGATCAAGGTGGCGGTCAGCGAG
This sequence comes from Myxococcaceae bacterium, assembly GCA_044352295.1. Lineage (GTDB taxonomy): Bacteria > Myxococcota > Myxococcia > Myxococcales > Myxococcaceae > Xiheimicrobium. The sequence continues at coordinate 29,968 of JBILEB010000030.1, read as the reverse complement.
TACGCGGGCAGACGCTCGGCGTGGCTGACGGTGAAGCAGCGCGTGGCCGAGGCCGAGGCGGCGCTCCATGAGGCGAAGGCGCACGGCAAGGCCGCTCCCCCGAAGGAGGCCGCGCTCTTCGATCGGGCCCAGAGCGAGCTCCACCGCCTGGAGGACTTTTCGGCCTTCACCGAACGCTACGGACCCGACGCGCTGGCGGCGCTGCAGGCGAAGGAACTCGAGGTCGTCACGCTCCATCGCGACTTGAGCCGGCTCGAGGGCTCCGGCGGCCATCTGCACCCGTGAAATCGAGGGCGGCGGTCGGCGTTGACAGGCCCACCGAGGAGCGTCAGAAGCCCCGCCCGACATGACGACCAAGAAAGAAAACAAGGAGCTCAAGTCCCCTGACGAGTTCCAGAAGCTCGGCCAGCAGGCCGTCCCGTTCCTCGAGCAGCACGGCAAGACCATCGTCCTCGGCGTGCTCGCCTTCGTCGGCGTCGGCGGCGGCGTCGCCCTGGTGAGCCACATCCAGAAGCGCGGCAACGAAGCGGCGATGTACGAGTACGGCGCGGCGCTCAAGGTGCTCGATCGCGAAGTGAACGCGAACGCCCCGGCCGACGCGCCCAAGGATGAGGACCCGCCCTTCAAGACCGAGAAGGAGAAGGACGAGGCGATCATCGCCAGGCTCACCGCCTTCCGGACCGAGAACAAGGGGAAGAAGTCGGCCACCAACGCCGCCCTCCCGCTCGCGCAAGCGATGCTCCGGCAGGGCAAGGCCGACGACGCGCTCAAGCTCGCCGAGGAGTACCTCAAGGACGCCGACCCGGCCGACCCGGTTCGTCCCGTGGCGCTCGAGACCCGCGGCTATGCGCTCGAGAGTACCGGCAAGCTCGACGAGGCCGCCGCCGCCTTCGAGAAGCTCGCCCAGGAGAACAAGACGGACTTCATGAAGGGCATGGGGCTCTACCACCACGCGCGGATCCTCGAGAAGAAGAGCGATCTGACCGGCGCCATGAAGCGGTACGGCGAGGTGACCTCGAGCGCGTCGGACTCCTCGGCGGCCCGGCTGGCCAAGGAGCGCATGGCGCTGCTCGCCGCGAAGGGCGTGGCGATGCCCGAGATCGCGCCGGCTCCGGCGGCCGTGGTCGACGCAGGCAAGTGACGATGCGGCTCCCGGTCGCGGTCCTCGTCGCGGCGGGAGCCTTCGGCTGCCGGGCGATTCCCCTCAACAACGATCCCACCATGCCGGTGCGGGCCGCGCAGGTCAGCCCGCCCGCGCTCTGGGAGGTCGACTGGTCGGCGCCGCTCGTGAAGCTCGAGCTGCTCGAGTACCAGCCCCGTGAGACCGCCAGGCCGGCCATCGACCCCGACACTGAGCGCATCATCGTGGCCACGCGTGACGGGGCCATTCGGTGTCTGTCGCCCCTCGATGGGGCGGTGCTGTGGGAGAAGAAGACGCTCGGGAAGTTCTTCTCGGGGCCAGCCATCAGCCGGGGCATCGCCTACGTGCCCGGTGGTGACGGCGTGCTCTACGCAATCCGGGTGCTGTCCGGCGAGGTGGTGTGGGAGTTCAAGTCCAACGAAGAGCTCGTCACCACGCCGGTCGTCACCGAGGGCCGGGTGCTGGTGAGCTCCTCGCAGGACACGCTCTTCGCCGTCGACGTGCAGACCGGGAAGTGGACGTGGCAGTACAAGCGCGATCTGCCCCAGGGCTTCACGGTCCGGGGCGGCTCGACGCCGATCGTCGAGGACGGGCTGGTCTACGCGGGCTTTGCCGATGGGTTCCTCGTCGCGGTCGGGCTCGATGACGGCGTCGCGCGGTGGGAGCGAAAGCTCACCGTCTCGGGCGGCCAGCAGTTCAAGGACGTCGATTCGAGCCCGGTGATTGACGAGAACGGCCGGCTCTACGCCGCCAGCTACAAGGATGGCGTGTTCGCCCTCGACGCGAAGACGGGCGACATCCTGTGGACGTCGGCGCGCGCCGGCATCACCTCGCTCATCCTCCGCGGCGAGGTCCTCTTCTGCACCGGTGACGGAACGCTCACCGCCGTCGAGACCCGCGGCGGCCGCGCGCTCTGGAGCCTCGACCTCTCTGACCGCACGCCAAAGGGGAAGGGGAACAACGCTGGAAGGGCCCCCATCATGACCCGCGGGTACATCGTCGTGCCCACCTCGACCGCGCTGGCCTTCGTCGACCCCTCCGTCGGGCGGGTTCGCGCGGCCTGGAACCCGGGGCGCGGCGTGACGGCGACCCCGACGCGTTTCGTCTCGGCCCGTGGCGGGAACCGGCTCTACGTGCTGACGAACCTCGGCACCCTCTTCGCGCTGCAATTGGTGGGGAGCGGGGGATGAAGCGCATCCGGGTGGTGGCCGGCCTCATCCCGAAGCCGGGTGACGCGAGCCGCTTCCTGGTGCAGCAGCGCCTGCCGAACGCGAGCCGGGCGAACCTGTGGGAGTTCCCCGGCGGGAAGATCGAACCCGGTGAGACGGAAGCGCAGGCGCTCGTCCGCGAGGGCCAGGAGGAGCTCGCGGTGACGCTCTCCGTTGGACGACGGCTGTGGCGGACCGAGCACGCGTATCCGGAGCTCATCGTCGAGCTCGAGCTGTTCGCGGCTGAGATCTCGACCGGCGATCCGAAGGCCCTCGGCGCGCAGGCCCTGACGTTCGCCACCCCGCAGGAGATGAAGGCGCTCCCGTTCTGTGAGGCCGATCTGCCGCTGCTGGACGCGCTGGTGGATGGCTCCGTGCCGACGCGATGAGCGGGTTCCTCGAGCGCACCTTTCAGCTGTCGAAGGGCGTCGGGCCGTATCGCGAGAAGGAGCTGTGGGCGCGGGGGATCGAGACGTGGGCTCAGTTCGACGAGGCCTCGAAGCGGGGCGCGGTGATGTCGGCGAAGATCGACGCGGAGACGCGCCTTCGCCTTGACGAGGCGCGACAGGCCCTCGCCTCGGGCGACCTGCCGGCGCTCGCGACGCTCGTTCCCCCGAGGGAGCACTGGCGGCTGTACCCCCACTTCTCGCAGCGGGCGGCCTTCTTCGACATCGAGGCCGACGGCGACAACGTGCCGACCGTGGTGGGCGTGATGGATCGGCACGGGGTGGCCACGTTTCGCCGCGGGCATTCGATGCAGCAGTTGCCGGCCCGCCTCGCCGAGAGCGAGCTGTGGGTGACGTTCAACGGGGCCGTGTTCGACGTGCCGGTGCTCCAGAAGGCGTTCGAGGGTCAGCCGTTTCCGACCCCCGCCGCGCACGTCGACTTGCGGTTCCTCGTTCGCCGAACGGGCCTCAAGGGCGGGCTCAAGGGGATTGAAGAGGTGCTCGCGCTGCACCGGCCGCCGCACCTCAAGGGCCTCAAGGGCCTGGATGCGATTCACCTCTGGCGGTTGTGGAACGACTTCCGCGACGTGAAGGCCCTGCGGGTGCTCGTCGAGTACAACCTGTACGACGCGCTCAACCTCCGCGCGGTGCTCGAGTGGTGTCAGTGGCGGATCGCCGAGCAGTACGCCTGGCAGCTCGAACGCCGGCCGATCTTCGAGCGCGGCGAGGTGCTGTACGACGTGTCGAAGCTGGTGCTGTCGGTGCCGTGAGCCATCGCCCGACCGAAGCCGAACGGTGCCGGCCTCAGCGGGGACGTCGGCGGAAACCGACCACCGTCATCAACGCGAGCCCGACGAACATTCAGCGCTTCCTTCGTTTCTTCTTCGACGCGCTCTGCCCAGGCTCAGGTTGAACTTCGCCGGCGACCCGAAGGGGGACCCGGAGCTCATCGTGGGTTCGGCCGAACCCGTCGGTGAACTGCTCGGCCGATTCGGCATCGATCAACAGCGAGTAGCCGCGGCCCAACTTGAGCGGCTGGAGCGTCTGGATCCGGTACCTGAACCCCGCATCGGACACGTCGAGCTCGTCGTCCCCAGCCACCACGGCGTCGGTCCAATCCAACAGGCGAACCCGGGTGCCGAGGAGGGGGATTGGTGAGGTCAGCTCCAGGCTGGTTGCGGGCTCGAGGCTCACGACGCCAGCGTCGCCGAGGTCGACGTCGAGCTGCCCGCCATCGAGGAAAGAGATCGCCAGCCGGAAGGTGAGCGATGGCAGGCCGGCATCGACCGGCTCGCCAGCGTCCGTTCCTGAATCGGGAATGCGAACGCTGGGCGGAACGGGGGGCTGGCTCGCGGGACACGCCGACCCCAGGACCAACAGTGAAAAGAAGGAGAAAAGGCCGCGAACACCCATCGAAGGCTGCTGACCGTAGGCCAGAACCCGGTCAAACCCGGCTCCCGCCAGCCGTGTCGTGAGTTGACATAACGCTCATTATAGGAGCTTTCCATATGGCGGTGACCCTCAGGCCTATGGCCCGCCGAACGCTCGATCACTTCACGTAGCGCTTGAGCACGCAGTCGAACAACGCGTCCTCGAAGCGTTCAGCTTCCGCCGTCGGCATCGAGACGATGCTGAACGAGATGCGCGAATTGCCGGCCTGTTTGATGGCCGCGACGACCGACGCGCTGCCAGTGACCGGGTCTCCGCCGACGCGCATCTTGAACGTCACCTTCTCGCCGACGTTGAAGTGCGTGGGAACGATCGCGCTGAAGCCGCCGCCCGATACGTCCCGCGTGATGCACTTGTGCCCATTGTTCAACTCGAGCTGCCACGCCTGGGCGACGCGAAACGCCTTCCGGTGCGACTGGCCTTCCGGCACCGAGAGCCCCTGCGCCTGCACCAGCGAGCGCGCTAGCTCGTCCTTCATGGCCCGGTGCCTGTCGCCGGAGCCGTTCTTCTTCGCCTCTTCGTGCACGTGCTTGAACTGCAGCATCCACTGCTCAGCGTCCATGACCGATGATCCTCCGCATTGGCGTTCGTGTTCGGATCGCTTTTCGGCACGTTTCGGCCAGTTGCCCGGGCGGTTCGGCGCCCACCGGCATGCACCCTCATGGATATGATCCGAATGTCGTTCTAGCATCGTGAATCCAGGGGGTTGAAGTGGATCGAGCTCAGAACACGCCTGAATCAGGTGTCGCGGCGCGGGAACAGGGACTGCACTGGCTTCGGCAAGGACCTCTCGCCCATGCAAACCGTTCACGCCCGCCCAGCTCGATCGCTTGAACCGCCGAACCCAACGCGAACTCTCCCAGCCGATCGACGGGGAGCGCCTTGGCGGGCATCGACGTGGATTCGGGTCGGCGACCGGCTGGTGTTGGTCAAGGAGAGCTGAAGTCCAGCGTCCGGGCCTCGAGGTAGTCGAGCACCCCTCGCGGCACGAAGCCTTCGGGTCGGCGCCCTTCCGCGAGCGCCTGGCGAATCGCGGTCGACGACACCTCGACAATCGGCGGCCCGAAGGCGCGCTCCGACGGATAACCCGCGCGGTGGAGCACCACCACGTTCACCATCGCCTCGATGCGATCCCACGCCTTCCACTTCGGGAGATCGGCCAGAATGTCGCTGCCGATCACGAAGTGGAACCGCGTGTCGGGGTGCCGCGGGAGCAACCACTCGAGCAGCTCGATCGTTCGCCCTTCTCCACCGACCTCGGCCTCGGCGCGGCTCACTTTGAGCCACGGTCCGCAATCGGCCCCGAGCAACGCGCACATGCGCAGCCGATCCTCGAAGGGCGCGAGCGCCTTGCCAAAGGGATGATCGAACGCCGGCACCAGCCACACCTCGTCCACGGCACACGTCGCGCGGACGAAGAGCGCCGCCATGAGGTGTCCGACATGTGGCGGGTTGAAGGAGCCCCCGAAGAGCGCGACGTGCCGCATCACTTCACCGAGAGCTTCGTCTTCGAGCCGACGCTGATCGGCTGCTTGTCGATGACGATCTTCCCGTCGAGCGTGAAGGCCGAGAACACGAGCTGCTTGTCGACGACCTCGAGGAGGCCCACCGTTGCTTTGGGACCGCCCTTCACCCGCCCCGGCGTCACGAAGAACCGTGGACCTATCTGCACCACTTTCGGCTCGGGCTCCTTCCCATGCACGAGGACCGCGGCGTTGATCATGTCCTCCTTGTCGAGATCGTTCTTGTCGTGCACCACGCAGCACAGGACGTCGCCCACGAGATCGACGCCCTTTCGCGGCACGGACGAGTCCAGGTAGTGGAGCGAGCCCTTCTCGGGCGTGCGCACCACTCTGTCCTTCATGCGCATCACCTCTTCGATCTCGCGCGCGAACTCCCAGGCGGTGCCAAAGGCCGCAGGTCGCTCGAGCTGCTCGAGGCCGATCAGGTAGCGGGAGACGTCTTCCAGGAAGTCGTCGTTCGAGTAGTCCGACTGGGCGCGCACCTCGTCGCGTTTGATGCGCAGCCACTCGTCGAGATCGTCGTAGTTGCCGCCGGCGAACAGGAAACGCCGGGCGCCCCGCTCCGAAAGCAGGCGCAAGGCCGAGTCGAAGAGGTTCACGTCTCCGCCGGTGTCTCCGAAGATGCCGATTGCCGTGGCCATGGCGTCTGCTGAGGCTCAGTACAGCAGATGCCGTGCTCGAAGCGGTAGGAACGGCTTCCGTTCGGCCTCGAAGCCTCCCACGATCTTCTCCAGCGACCACCCCGCCTCGATGCCCTGGCGGACCCGGCCCGTCCCACAGAGGAGATCGAACGCGGGGAGATCCTCGACGAACTCGTACGCGTCGGCGCGCCAGGCGAAGTTCGGCCCACCCAGATCGTGACAGGCCTTGAACACGGCGATGCCGGTGACGAACGGATCGAACGTGCGCTCGTCCGTCACGTGGAGGAACGCGCCTTCGCACGACTCGCCGCGGAACTTGTCGAAGGTGGGCGTGAACGCACACGCGCGGAAGGTGACACCGGGCAGGCCGTGCCCGTTGAGGTGTTCGGCCAGCTCAGGGCCCTTGAGCCACGGCGCGCCGAACTGCTCGAAGGGCCGACAGGTGCCGCGGCCCTCACTCACATTGGTGCCCTCGCCCAGGCACATGCCGGGGTACACCAGCGCAGTCTGCGGCGTCGGCATGTTCGGCGAGGGCGAGATGAAGTCCCGGCCCAGCTTCGGCCAGCGCATCGAGCGCGTCAGGCCCTCGCAGGGAACCACGGTGAGCTCGCAGCCGAACTTCTCGCGCGCGTTCAAGAGCCGGGCGATCTCTCCGGCGGTCATGCCGTGGCGGGTGGGCAGCTCGTAGAGCCCGACGAAGGAGCGGTACTTCTTCGCCACCAGGTTGCCCTGCACCACGTCGAGGCCGATGGGGTTGGGCCGATCGAGCACGAAGAAGGGGAGCTTCGCGCTCGCCGCGGCCTTCATGCCCAGGGCCATCGTATAGACATACGTGTAGTAGCGCGCGCCGACGTCCTGGATGTCGAAGACCAGCACGTCGAGCGGCGCGAGCCACTCCCGTTTCGGAGACAGCGACTCGAAGGTGTGGCCGTAGAGGCTGTGAACGGGCACGCCAGTGCGTCGATCGCGGGGCACGTCGTCCACCGCGACCATGTACTGAGCCTCACCGCGAACGCCGTGCTCCGGCCCGAACAGCGCGGCGAGCGTCACGTGATCGGCGCCGTGGAGCAGATCCACCAGGTGCCGATAGGCGCCATCGACGCTCGTGGGGTTCACGATCGCCCCCACCCGCAGCCCCTTCATCGCCCGGAACTTCTGCTTCACCCACACGTCGACGCCGAACCGAACGGCCATTCACTTCCCCTTCTTCGCGGGACCCAGCTCGAACTCGAAGGTGGGCTCGCGTCGTTTCTTCTCGAACTCGGCGTCGCGCAGCGCGAACACCGCATGGCCCGTCAGCGCCGGATCGCCCACCGTGTCCTCGGTCACTTCCGCCAACTCCACCACGCCCTCGGCCGTCACCTTGACGCGCACCTTCAGGGTGCCACCGAGCTTCGGGTTGACCTTGAGGCGCGCGCGGAACAGCTCGTCGAGCGTCGTTGCGACGTGCGAATAGATGCGGTCGACGCTGCCCTTTGCCTGCTTGGTGGGGAGCTTGAACAGCTCCTCGAGCTTCTTCGCTTCGGTCCGGCAGTCGTCGGCGCCGGGCGTGCTCTTCGTCGCGCCTCCACGGAACCGCTCGAGCGCCTGGAGGGGGAGGTTCTTCTCGAGGCTGAGCCGCCCCAGCCGCAGCCAGGTGTCGGCGAGGTCCTTGTTCCGCTCGAGGGCCGCCAGAAGGTTCTTCTCGGTGCCCTCGACGTCCTTCTTCGCCGCGCGCAGCTCTGCAAGCCGAACCAGCGGCGCCGCGCTGTCCCGATCGAGGCCGACGACGATGGTGGTGAGGCGCTCCTCGCCCTCGGCCTCGCCCTGCTCCCGGTACATGGCCTGCATCCGCTTCGCGGTGTCGAGATCGGGGTTTCCGAGCTTCGCGAGCTTCTCGTATTCGACGAGCGCGCCCTTCTTGTCGCCGGCGTCAAACTTGAGCGTCGCCAACTGCTTGCGCACGTCCTTGTCCTTCGGCTGTAGATCGCCCAGCGCCGTGAGCGTCTTCACGTACGCGGGATCGGCCGGCCCCTGGAGCGTGACGAGCGCGCGCAACGCCGCCGGTTGATCGGGCCACTGGGCGATCGCGGTCGAAAGCTCGGCACGCGCGGCGTCAGGCTTGCTCTGCTGCAACAGGACCAGCCCGAGCCCGGCGTGCGCCTCGGCGTCGTCGGCGATGGAGAGCGCCTGGCGGTACTTCGCCTCGGCTTCGGTCAGCTCGTCCTTGAGTCGGTGGAGATCGCCCTGGGCCACGAGCGCCGGGTAGAAGTTCGGATCTTTCTTGAGCGCGAGCGCGAGCGAGCTCTTCGCCTGATCGCGCATCTTCCAGCCGACGTAGATGCGCCCCATGCCGTAGTGAACCCAGGGTACGTCGGGGAAGAACTGCGAGACGTTCTTGAGCTGGTTCCACGCGTCGTCGGTCGGCATCGAGCACCACGCCACGTAGATGCGCAGCATGGCGTCGTTCGGACGCCCCTTCGACAGGTTCGACAGCTCGATGCGCGCGGCGTCGACGGTGCCATGCCAGGCCGCGCTCTCGATGCGCCGAAGCTCTTTCATGACGTCGGGAATGGGAGCTGAGACGCCGGGTGGGTCCGCCGCCCACGCCGTTCCAACCACCAACAGCAGCCCCCCAGCAGCCAGTCGGAGATTCATGCTGCCGGTTTAGCGCGGACCGCGGCCCCCGTGGGCTGGAAGTCACCGTGCCGAGGGCTTGAGTGGGCGGAGCTCCCGGACAGGCCGTTCCAGGGTCTTTCGCCAGATCGCCGCATCGGCCTTTCGGCCCTGTCGCTCGAGCAGCGCCACCAGCGTGCGGGTCGCCGCCAGCCGGACCACCTCGACGCGTGTCAGCGCCTTGAGCTCGGCCTCGGCCGCCTTGAGCTCTCCCGCGCCCTCGAGCGCCAGCGCCAACTGGAGCCGCGCCCCCGGCGCATCGGGCTTCGCCAACGACCGCCACAGGCTCACGGCTTCGGGCCATCGACGCTCCGCTGACAACAGGCCGGCCAGGCGGAAGCGGGCGTCCGGGTAGTCGGAGCGCAGCGCGAGGGCCACCTCGAGGGCCAGAATGGCGGCCTGGCGATCGCCGGCTTCATCGAGGGCGAGCGCGCAGACGTAATGCGCGCGGGGGTTCTCAGGCACGAGCGAGCGGGCGATCTCGGCGTGCCAGTACGCCCGATTCGTGTTGACGCCGACCTTCAGGCCCAGGCGCGCCGTCTCGAGGCGGGCGAGCTCGGACGTCGGGTCGGCGGCGACGAGCGCCTCGAGCTGCTGGAGCGCCGCGCTCCCCTGCCCTTCCTGCTCGAGGGCCAGCGCCGCGGTCAGCTTCGCTTCCAGGGGCGTGGTGGCCAGCGCAAGGGCGACGAGAACGAACACGGTCCGCCCCTATCACGGCGCGTCGAGGGACCCATCACCAGGGTTGGAGATCAGCGGGAGGCCCCGTCGCCCAGTCAGGGCCCGTCCATCGAGGCCGTCGCGTGCCGGGCGGGCCTTCGGTATGCACGCCCCCTCTCGTTTCGCTGGAGTGTCTCGTGGACGTCTCGGATCGCACGCTCACCGCCCTTGGGTTCGACGACGTCCGCGCGGCGATCGGCACCCGCTGCCGCACCGAGGTGGGCAAGGCGCGCGGCCTCAAGCGCCCGTTCCTCGGCAGCCGCGACGAAGTACTCACCAGCCTCGAGCTCGTCGACGAGGCCCGTCGTCTCAAGCAGGAGCCCCTGTCCCTGCCGCTCGGCGGCCTGGTCGAGCTCCGCGGCTTCCTCGACCGCGCGTCGAAGGGTGGCCTCCTCGAGCCCCGGGAGCTGATGTCGATCTGCGCCGCGCTCTACGCCTTCGAGCGAACCTCCGAGATCCTCCACGAGCGCCGCGACAAGGTGCCGGGACTCGCCGCGCTCGGACGGCGCTTGCCGATGCTGGGCCGGCTCGCGACGCGTCTGGACCGCAGCTTCGAGGCGAGCGGGGAGATCTCCGATCGCGCCAGTGACTCGCTCCGTGAGGCCCGTGAGCGCGCCCGCGGGCTACATCGCCGCATTCGCAGCCGTCTCGACGATCTCCTGAGGGACGAGCGCTTCGCGGTGAACCTCCAGGAGGCCTACTACTCGGTCCGCAACGACCGCTACGTCGTGCCCGTGCTGTCGAGCCACCAGCGCGAGGTCGACGGCATCGTCCACAACGCGAGCCAGTCGGGCCAGACGCTCTTCGTCGAGCCCCAGGAGCTGATCGGCATCGGCAACGAACTCGCCATCGCCCAGTCCGTGGTGCTGGAGGAGGAGCGGAAGGTGCTCCTCGAGCTGTCCGGGCTCGTGGCACGCGAGGCCGGGAAGATCGAAGACGGGCTCCTGGCGTCGGCGGAGTTGGATGAGCTCGAGGCCATCGCCCGCCTGTCGGATGATCTGCTGGCCACGACGCCTGCCGTCCACCCGGCGAGCGGTCCCCTCGCGGTGAAGGGCCTGCGTCACCCGCGGCTGGTGCTCAAAGGCGATCAGGTCATCGCGAACGACGTCGATCTCTCCCAGGGCGCGCGGGCGCTCGTCGTCTCGGGCCCCAACGCAGGCGGAAAGACCGTCACGCTCACTGGCATCGGCCTGTGTGCGCTCATGGTGCGCGCGGGCTTGCCGATTCCGTGCGACGCCGGCTCGTCGATCCCGCTCTTCAACCAGGTGCACTCGGCGATCGGCGACCTGCAGGATCTCGAGCAGGGCCTCTCGACCTTCTCGGCGCACGTCACCGTGCTCAAGCAGGTGGTGGCGATGGCGAAGGGCGGCGCGCTCGTGTTGATCGACGAGATCGCCGCCGACACCGATCCGCGCGAAGGCGCCGCCATCGCGACCGCCGTGCTGGAGGATCTGCTCGAGAAAGGCTCGCTCGTGCTCGTCACCACGCACCTCGAGGAGCTCAAGGCGCTCGCCCACCTCGACCCGCGCTTCGTGAACGGCCGGGTGGGCTTCGACTCGAAGAAGATGGCGCCGACCTACCGGCTCCAGCTCGGCGTCGCGGGGGCCTCGTCGGCGATCGACATCGCCCGCCGCGTGGGGCTGCCCGAGGCCATCTGCACCCGCGCCCAGCACCTCGCCCAGAACGCCGGTGGCGCGCTCTCCAAGGCGCTCCAGGCCGCCGAGGACGAGCGCCGCAAGATGCTCGAGCAGAAGGATCAGGCCGAGCGCGACGCGAAGGAGGCACACGAGCTCAAGGCCCGCGCCGAAGCCCAGCTCGCAGAAGTCGAGAAGAAGAAGAAGGAGGAGGAGCTTAGGTTCCGCGAGGCCCTGCGCGCCGAGCTCGAGTTCGCGCGCAGTCAGCTGCGCACGCTGGTGGAGCGGCTCGAGTCGGATCGCTCCGAGAAGGCCCTCAAGGCGGCGAAGACGGCGGTCTCGGAGCTCTCCGAGCGCGTCACCGAACAGGCCGTCGCCGAGCGCGCCGTTCGCAGCGAGCTCAAGTCCGGGCCTGAGGTCGTCGGCACGCTCGAGCTCAAGGTCGGCGCGAAGGCCCGCCACCGATCGCTCGACGCCGAGGTCGAGATCGTCGACATCACCCAGGACGCGGTGGTGGTGACGATGGGCGCGCTGCGCATGCGCGTCCCCGCCTCGGAGCTCGCCGCGCCGAAGAAGGCCGCGGTCGCGCCCAGCCGGTTCCCCTCCCCGGCCGCGAAGAAGGACGAGCAGCTCAAGCGCGCCGAGGCCACCGCGGCCAAACCCATGACGCTCGCGAGTCCGACGCTCGACCTGCGCGGCCAGCGCGCCGAGGACGCCCTGCGCGAGGTGGAGCGCTTCCTCGACCGCGCGTCTCGGGATGGTGAGGCCGCGGTGATCCTGCTGCACGGCCACGGCACCGGCGCGCTCAAGACGATGATCCGCGACGCCTTGCGCACCTCTCCCTACGCGAAGACCTTCCGCCCCGGCGATGGACCCGAGGGCGGTGACGGCGTGACGGTCGTGGAGCTGGCGTGAAGCTCGGGCGGCTCGAGCTAGCGAGCCCCTTCCTCCTCTCGCCCCTCGAGAGCGTCTCGGACGCCGCGTTTCGCCACCTCTGCTGGTCGCTGGGCGCCGGTCTGACGTGGACCGAGATGATCCGCGCGCGCGGGATCGTTCGGACCAACAAGAGCACCCTCGACCTCATCGACCCCTTCGACGCCGAGGTGCCCACGGGCCTCCAGCTCATGGTGGTGAACGAGCGCGAGGTGACCGAAGCGCTGGAGGCGATCGACCGCCTCGCCGCGACGACCCATCCGCACTTCAAGCACCTCATCGCGGTCGACCTGAACTTCGGCTGCCCGTCGCCTGAGGTGATCAAGGTCGGCGCCGGTCCCGCCCTGCTCAAGCGCCGCAACAAACTGCGCGCGATCTTCGAGGCCCTTGAGGCGTGGAAGGCCCAGACGAAGCTCCCGATCGGTGCGGTGACGGCGAAGATCCGCCTCGGGCTGAACCGGGCCGAGCTGGATCAGAAGGTGTATCTGCCGATCGTCGAGCTCGCGAACGAGCTGCTCGATGGTCTGACCGTGCATGCGCGCCACGCCCGGGAAGAATCGACGACGCCTGCGCACTGGGAGGCGATCGCCGAGGTGAAACAACGGGCGACCATTCCGATCATCGGCAACGGCGACGTGACTTCCCTCGAAGCGGCGACCCGGATGATGACCGAGACCGGCTGTGACGGGGTGATGATCGCGCGCGGCGCCATCCGGTCGCCGTGGCTGTTCCGGGAGCTCACTGGCCGTGGGTCAGGGCAGCCGAGCCGCGAGGAGCTCGACGAGGCCGAGGTGCGCTGGCGGCGCCGCGCGACCGAGCTGGGTTCGAAGCCCAAGTTCTTCGACTGGCACACCGAGGGCTTCCGGCGAATGCGCGCGCGGCTCGATGGGACGACGGTGGCGGGGCCTGCGATGCCCGCCAATGAGCACATGCGTTAGCGGCGCCGTCGTCTCCAGCCTCGCAACACGCCAACCAGGGCCAGGACACAGAGCTCTGGGCCGGCGCTCACGCACCCCACGCCGAACCGCCGCGCCGCCACCCCAGCGTCGCGCAGATCGTCCACACCGCCGTCTGCGCTCGGCCGCGTCCCCGGCCCTGCGTCAACGGGAAGTCCGTCCTCGAAGGCGCCAATCGTCCGGACGCCACCGCGGGGGCGGAAGCCAGGTCCGCTGGTCTCATCGCCCGCGAACTCGAACGGCGGCGCCACGGACGGCTCGACGGCCACGGCGTTGTCGACGAGACCCGAATCGGGCAGTGGGCGGAAGGTTGGACTCCACTCGGTCGCCGCTCCTGCGATCGGGACCGGGAGGTTGATCGTGACGGGCGAACCGGTCGCCCACGTGCCCCCGCCGTCCACCAGCGCCGAGCGCGAGGCAGAGATGTCTTCGACGAGCATTCCGAAGTTGTCGAAGGCGTTGTTCAGCACCGTCAGGCGCGTCTGGTGAATCGGGTCGACGTTGACGAGGAGCGCGGCGGCGGGCGTGGGCACACGCCCCACGACCGTGTTGAACGCAAACTGGATCACGTCGGGCGCGAAGACCGTGACGCGAGCGAACACGAGTACCACTGCGGTCGAGCCTATCAGGGCCAGTGACGAACGTGAGCGAGACGTCCATCAAGCCGCTGCGGGCCAGACGCCGACCTCGTTCCCTCGAAGGCGATGCGCCAGGACGCTGCCGCTTCGGGTCTGCGAGAGCACTCGGCGACGCACGCCCGGTCCACGAGGCCAGCACGCACCGTCAGCACCACGGCTCGACGCGGTGACGGCGCCCACCGCCGAGGTGACCCGCCTGGGGCTGCATCCGTGAGCGGGGCTTTGGCTCAAAGGTGGGCGCGACTGATGTCGCTAGCGCCGCCGGGTCCCGCGCCGGTCGCCTCGTTCGGACCGACCCCGATCGCGGCTGTCGCGGTCGTCCCGACCTTCACGTTCGGTGCGCTCCGACGCGCGCGGACTTCCGCCCAGGGGCTTGCCGCCGCGCTCCCGCCACAGGCGATCGAGCACGGCGCGCGCGTCGAACGACGATCCGCTCGGCGCTCCAAACGGAGACTCGTCCTTCGGGCCGGCCTGCGTCGCACGAACCTCGCGCTCGGGGGGCGGCTGGAACGCCTTGCGCGCCGGTCGCTCCTCGTGTCGGGCCGGGGCTTCTCGGTTGTGCTCGCGCCGCGCCGGCTCCTGGCGAGGGGCCTCGGGACGGGTGCGCTCGAAGCGTCGCGGCGCCGCCTCCCGCCGCTCCGGTTTGCGATCGCGTCGTGGCTTCGCCTTGGCCGCGTGCGGGCCGTCGTAGCCAGCATCGTCCTCGGCGAAGGCCTCGATCACGAAGTCCATCTGCTTCTTCGTCAGGTTCACCGCCACCAGCGTCGCGGTGCACCTGAGGCCGACCTTCACCACGCGCCCGTCGGTGAAGGTGAGCCGGTACGTGGCCGGGTCGAACTCGAAGTCGGGATAGACGGTCTCGCCCTTCACCAGGCCCTCGACGTACAGATCGTCGAGTTCCACGAAGAAGCCGTGCTCGGTGAGGGACGACACGGTGGCTGCGAACGACTCCCCCACCCGCGCCTTCATGAGCAGACAGCTGTAGAGCGCGTTCACCTCGCGCTCGACGAGCATCGCTGCGCGCTCGCGCTCACTCGAGTGCTGGGCCATCGCCTCGAGCTCTTCGAGTTCCCGATCGCTGGGCTCGTGCTGGCTCCACCACTGCTTGAGCAGCCGGTGGACGAGCAGGTCGGGGTAGCGGCGGATCGGCGAGGTGAAGTGCAGGTAGTCTTCGGCGCCCAGGCCGTAGTGCCCGCTCGTCTCGGACGAATAGACCGCCTGCATCATCGAGCGCAGCGCGAGCTGGTGCAGGGCCTTCTGCTCCGGGTGCCCATCGAGATCCTTCAGCACCTGGTTGAGCTGCTTCGAGCCGATGCGGCCTTTGGGGATCGCGATGCCGTAGGCGCCCAGCAGTGTAAGGAACGACGAGAGCCGGTCCTCGTCGGGCTCGCCGTGGAAGCGGTTCACCGTGACGCGCGCGTGCTCGCGGAACTCCCGCGCGACGGCCTCGTTCGCGGCGAGCATGCACTCCTCGACGAGGCGGTGGCTCTCCCAGCGCTCGCGGCGCACGAGCTTCAGCGGCAGGCCGTCTTCTCCCAGCTCGGGCCGGGTCTCGGGCAGATCGAAGTCCACCGCGCCGCGCCGCACCCGCATGGCGTTGAGCGCCTTCATCAGCGCGTGGGCCTCGCGGAGCATCGGCTCCAGGAACTTCCGGTGGGGCGCCGGCCGACCGTTCAGCAGGTCGTGCACCTCGGTGTAGGTGCAGCGCGCGTGGCTGCGCATCACCGCGGGATAGACCTCGGCCGAGCGCGGGTCTCCGGAGCGATCGATCTGCAGATCCGCGACCATGCAGAGCCGGTCTTCGTCGGGCTTGAGCGAGCACAGCCCGTTCGACAGGCGCTCGGGCAGCATCGGCAGCACGCGGCCGGGGAGGTACACGCTGGTCGCGCGGTGGAGCCCCTCGGCGTCGAGCGCACTCTTCGGCGTCACGTAGTGCGACACGTCGGCGATGGCCACCACCAGCCGCCAGCCAGCGTCGGTGGGCTCGACGAAGATCGCGTCATCGAAGTCGCGCGCGTCTTCCCCGTCGATGGTGACGAGCTGCATCGTCCTTAAGTCGCGCCGGCCCTCGAGATCGGCCTCGGTGAGCTCGAGCGGAAAGGCGTCGGCCTCGTCCATCACGTCATCGGGGAACTCGTCGTGGAACCCGCGCGAGAAGGCGATCGACAGCACCTCGACGGAGTGATCCGCCTCGGCCCCGAGCGATCCCGACACCTCGCCCACCAGCCGGTGCTCGTGGCCCTGGAGCAGCTTCTCGCCGACGCCCAGCCGCACCTTGACGAGATCGCCGGGTCGGGCGAGCTGCGTCTTCGGCACGTCGATGAGGCCGAGCTCCGGCTCGCGCGGCTCGACCCACGCCTTGCCCTTCTGCTCGACGTAGGTGCCGATGAGGTGCTGGCGCGTGCGGCGCTTGACCTCGACGATGCGACCGAGCGTGCGGCCGCCGCGCTGAGGCACCACCTCGACGACGACGCGATCGTGATCGAGCGCCTTCCGGGCCTGATCCGGCGGAATGAAGATGTCGTCGGACTTCCCGGTGAGCGCGCGGACGAAGGCGAACCCGTCGGGGTGGTGGTTGATGATGCCCTCGACGAGGACCTGCGAAGGCCCCCTGGGGCCGCGCTGTTTAACGTCGGTGCCGCGAAGGGCCCGGTCGGCCGGGCGAGTGGACGGGCGCTCCTCACGGCGGGGACGGGCTGGAGCGAGGCCGAACGGGGCTGGGCGTTCCGGCCGGCTCTTCGACGGGGCACCGGGGCGCAGTCCAGGCGAGACGCCCGCTTTCGCTCGCACGCCGCTGGGCTTGCGCGACTCCCACGCCGGCCCCGACTTGCGCTCCTGGGGCTTGCCGAAGACGCCGAACCGCTTGCCGTCCTGCTCGAGCCGGCCGTCCTTCACGAGATCGCGCAACACGCGCTTGAGCTCCGGCTGCAGCCCGGGGTTGAGCCCGCCTGCGCGCAAGAGTTCCTTCAGTCCCACCAACCGCCCTGCGCTCTCAACGAGGGCCATCACCTGCTCTGCATCAATCGCCAATCAATCTTCCAATCGGAGTGAGTCTGGGCTTGGGGCACGACGGCAGTCGCCACCGCGGCTTCTAGCGCCGACGGCATGCGTCCATCGTACGAGGTTTCGGGACGGCCCACAGGGGGCGCCAGACGACGTCCGACCACCCGATGGCGGCCGGCGTCCCGAACGAGATCGTAACGACGCCCCACCCGCGGCGCCCGGAATCGGTCGCGACAGGCGGGGCGTGCGAACGCCGACGAGGTGGCCGAGACGGCCCTGACCTGCTGGCGTCAGAAGTACCAGGCGGCTCCGATGGAGGGCGTCACGAGCGCGAACACGACCGCGCTGTTCGCGAACCCGAGCCGGAAGCCCAGGCCGATGCGGCCCGTGAGCGAGAAGTGCGGGTTGAAGAAGTACGCCGCACCACCCGCGGCCTGGGCCGTGAGCGCCATCGACGCGATCGGATCGCCGCCGAGGCCCGTGACGACACCGACCTGCAGGTTGAAGAGCGGCCGGAGCGCATCGGTGACGGCACCGAAGTGGTAGTCCATGCCCACGACCGCGGAGAACCCGAGCGCGAAGCTGGGGCTCACCGCCATGCCGAAGCCTGCGTCGAAGAGCAGCGAGAAGCCGTCGGTCGCCCAGTAGGCGATGCCGATGCTGCCGATGGACGGGGCCGCTGCTCCGCCGGTGGCGAGCGAGGGCACGCCGTCACCGCCGCCGATCGTCCCGCGGATCCCGAAAGCCCCCGCGCCAGCCGACACCATGCCCTCACGGGGCACTTCGGGGGCGGCGGCGGCCTTCTTCGCCTCGTCCTTCTTCTTGCTGGAACTCTGGGAGCCGTCGCTCTTCTTCCCCCAGGGGTTCGATTCGCTCGTCCCGCCCTGGTTCGAGGTGTCGGGCGGCGGCTCCTGCTTGGGCTTGTTCGCGCTCGAGTCGGGGGTCACCGGAGTGAGCTCCGTCCCGATCTCCTGCGCCCACACCGACGTTCCCACCAGCAGCAGCACCGCCACACACAGTCGCTTCACGGTCATGACCTCCAACGCTCGAAAGAACACTGGGTACCTCAGCCGGGCAGGACGACCTCGAGGGGCTTCACGTCGACGGTGAGCCGGAACTGCTTCGAGACCTGCATGGGGTTGTGCGTCTTCGCCAGGAAGAAGTCGACGTCGAGGACACCGGGGTTGCGGGGCGTGAAGAAGAACTCCCGCACCGGGCCATTGGGGTCGAGGTTCACCTCGCGCAGCGACAGCCGCTTGGCGATCGACGGCTCGATGGCCCACACGGAGCCCTGACGCTCCTGCAGCTTCACCACCAGGCCGTGGTTCACCTTGAGGCTCGCCGTCTTGGGCGCGCTCGAGGCGCCTTCGATGGTGGTGAGTTCGAGGCTCTCGCGGGCGACGGGCGGGTACTCCGGCGCGCGCGGCTCACAGACCTCGGCCTGAACGGTGCCACCCCAGCCGGTGAGCTTCTCGATGACGCCGGTGGCCACCATGATCTCGCCGACGTACTTCTTGAGGCCCTTCTGGGCCTTTCCTTCGATGGTGAAGGCGACCTGCTGCCGCGTGCCGGGGTTGGAGACGACGAGGTAGAACTCCTCGCCGCTCATCTCGAGGCGACCGCGGAGCGTGGCGTAGCCCTTCTGGCCCACCGACATGCCGGGCTGACCGAGCGTCTCGACCTCTCCGGGCGAGAACAGCCGCAGCTTGTTCTCCTCGACGACGGGCTCGGCCGCGACGGGCACTTCGACCTCGACCTTCTTGGCCGAGTACTTCCGCACGTCGACGGTGCCGCCGTAGTTGTGGTGCTTGCGGATGAGACCGGACACCGAGACGCGGTGATCGACGTACGCCGGGAGCACTTCCTGATCGGGCCCCTGGAGCAGAAACCACAGCTCGCGCTTGTCGCGGCCGATGACCTCCAGGTACGGGAAGCCCTGGTAGACGATCAGTCGGCCCTTGAGGGGGCCTTCGCCGATGACGCCGCGCGCGCTGACGGTGAGCACCTGCTCCATCTCGCGGGGCGTGAGCGGCTCAGCCTCGCCTGGCAGCTTGGTGCGCCGGGGCAGCGGCTTGTCGGGCATGGGGCCGGACCAGCCATCAGACCGCCGCGAGGGCGCGCTCAAGGTGGGGGGCGGAACGGCGCCCCTCTTGTCGGCCTTCTTGTCACCCTTGCCGGCCTTCGCAGGCGCAGGAGCGGGCGTCTGAGGCGCCTTGGCGGCCGCTTTCGCGACAGGCGCTTCCTTCTTCGCGGAAGACGCAGCCCTGCCCGACGCCTTCGGAGCAGGCTCGGGCTTCGGCGCGGCCTTCTTCTTGGCGGCGGGAATCTTGACGGACTTCGGCTTGCGGGCAGCGGCCTTCTTTTTTGCCAACGCTGTCTCCTTCGGCGCGCTCCCGAGGGAGCGGAAAGGGTGCCCCTACCCCACCTGCGCGCCTTCCGTCAATCCAAACCCTTCATTTTTCTTGCGGTTTTTCGTTCCTGAAAGGGCAGACTCCATGTGTTTCGATGGGTTGCCCGATCAGCTCGGGACCCACAGGGGAGGTGCTGCATGGGCATGGTGTCGGTAGAAGAGGCACACGAGCGGGTGCAGGCGCTGTGTCGCACGCTGTCGTCCGATCGGCTCGGGGTGGGTGCGGCGATTGGGCGAGCCCTGTCGGCCGACGTGCTGGCGCAGCGCACGTTGCCACCGTGGGACAACTCCGCGATGGACGGGTACGCGGTGCGGAGCGCGGACTGCCAGGCCGCCGGCGCGTCCCTTCGCTGCACCTCAACGATTCATGCGGGCCAGGCGCCCTCGACGCCGGTCGAGGCCGGCACCTGCGCGCGCATCATGACGGGAGCCCCCCTCCCCTCCGGGGCCGATGCGGTGGTGATGCAGGAGCGGACCCAGGTGACCGGCGAGTTGGTGCGCGTCGAGGAGGTCCCGGCACCCGGCCAGAACGTGCGGCGGCGGGGCGAGGACGTGCTCGAAGGGCGGGTCCTCTTTCCGGCGGGCACGACGCTGGGTGTGGCGGAAGCCGGAGCGCTCTGGAGCCAGGGCCTCCTCGAGGTGCCCGTTCATCGTTCGCCGACGGTGGCCATCGCCTCGAGCGGTGACGAGCTGTGTGACGTCGGCGAGGTCCCCCAGGGCCGCATCGTCGACACCAACACGCCGGTGATCGAGCAGCTCGTGCGCCGCAGCGGAGGCCTTCCCACCGTGCTCGGCCGGGCGCCGGACCGGCTCGACGCAGTCACCGCGCTCTTCCAACGCGGCCTCGGTCACGACGTGCTCATCACCGTCTCGGGCGCCTCGGTAGGCGACAAGGACTTCGCCCGCGAGGCCCTCGCCGCGCTGGGCGTGTCGATGGACTTCTGGAAGGTGGCCATGAAACCCGGCAAGCCGCTCGCGGTGGGGCGGGCCGGCGACACCCTGGTGTTCGGGCTCCCCGGCAATCCCGTGTCAGCGATGGTGACGTTCGAGCGCTTCGTCCGGCCAGCGTTGCGGGCACTCCAGGGGCTGCCGCCAGGCCCTCCCCTGCTTCCGGGCAGGCTCGCCGCGCCCCTCACCAAACCGGCTGGCCTGCGCCACTTCGTGCGCGCCACGGTCGAGCGCCGCGAAGACGCCTTGTGGGCCCTGCCCCTTCAGAACCAATCATCTGGAGCCCTTACGAGCGCGTCCGGAGCCACCCACTTGATTTCTGTGCCGCCGGATGCGACGCACCTTCCTTCGGGTGCGTCGGTGGAGCTGCTTCCACTGTCGTGGGGCGCCTGAAACAAGGTTTGTGCAACCTTTGTTGAGGGTCAGCATCTGACCTCCGTTGGACAGCAACGCTCCTGGCAATCGCGCCGGGGCCACTCTGAATCCGAGGTCATGATGACCGCCGTCGAAGCGAAGATCCTCCCCACCCGCAAGCCCACCAGCTTCCTCGAGTTGTACAGCGAGTCCCCTCTTCCCACGGAGCGAGGCCTCTTCCGGATCGTGGTGTTCCGTGACCGGCGTGATGGCCGGGAGCACGTCGCAATGGTGAAGGGCCAGGTGAAGGGTCTGCCCGGCGTGCCCGTTCGCATCCACAGCGAGTGCCTCACCAGCGAAGTGTTCGGCAGCCTGCGTTGCGATTGCCGCGCTCAGCTCGACCGCGCGATGGACTTCATCAACCAGCAGGGCTGCGGGGTGCTGCTCTACCTCCGCCAGGAAGGCCGTGGCATCGGCCTGGGCAACAAGATCCGCGCATACAAGCTCCAGCAGGAGCAGGGGCTCGACACCGTCGACGCGAACCTCAAGCTCGGCTTCGCGGACGATCTGCGCCGCTACGACATCGCCGCCGAGATGCTCCGCGGCCTGGGCGTCGAGTCGGTCGACCTCATCACGAACAACCCGCTGAAGATCGCCGGCCTGGTGGATGAGGGCATTCCGGTGCGTCGCCGAATTCCGTCGCGCACCCTGACGAATCCGCTTAACGTCGCGTATCTCAAGACGAAGCGCGATCGGTCAGGTCACCTCATTGAGTTCCTCGGCGAAGACGGCGCGGAAGCCCAGGCGAGCTGATTCCAGGAAGGCGGCCGTCAAGCCGGCCCGGGTCGCGCTGACGTTGCGCTTCTGGGGGGTTCGAGGCTCCATCCCCTCCCCCGGTCCGGAGACCGCCCGGTACGGCGGCAACACCCCGTGTGTCGAGGTTCGCATCGGCGACGAGCTGGTGCTGTTCGATCTCGGCACGGGGGTTCGCGAGTTCGGCCAGGCGGCGCCGCGGCCCGTCGAAGGCCACATCTTCGTCTCGCACTACCACTACGATCACCTGCAGGGCTTGCCGTTCTTCGGGCCCATCTTCGACCCGCGCAGCCGTTTCATCGTCCGCGGCCCCACGCGCGAAGGCCGCACGGTGAAGGACGTGATCTCGGGGCAGATGCAGCAGCCCTTCTTCCCCGTCACGGCCGAGATGGTCTTCCGCGCACAGCTTGAGTACCAGGCGTTCTCGGCCGGGGACCGCGCCCGCATCGGCGACGGCGTCATCACCGCCATCGAGACGAACCACCCCGGCGGCAACCTCGCCTACCGCATCGAGAACAAGGGCAAGGTGATCGTCTACGCGACGGACACCGAGCACGGCACCGCGCGGGACGCCCAGCTCATCGACTTCGCGCGCGACGCCGACGTGCTGATCTACGACGCCATGTACACCGAGGACGAGTACCTCGGGCGGAGCGGCTCTCCGAAGATCGGCTGGGGCCACTCGACGCTCGAGACCTCCATCAAGGTGGCCGACGAGGCGCGCGTGGGCACGCTCGTGCTGTTTCACCACGAACCGACCCGCAACGACGACGCGATGGACGAGCTGCTGCGGCAAGCCAGGAAGCTCCGCAAGGCCACCATCGCGGCGAAGGAAGGCCTCGTCATTCGGCTGTGACGTTCAGCTCGCGGTCGGCGCCTGCGGCTCTTTGGGCAGCTGAACGGGCTGCTGCGCCTTGAGTGCCTCTTCGTTGAGGCGCTGCTCCCGACGCGCGCGCCACCGGCTGACCAGGAAGGCCACCAGGCCGATCAGCACGAGCGCAATCAACACGTTGCGCTGGCCACGCTTGATGGCGCTGATCAGCTGGTCGAGCTCTCCGCCGAACTTGAAGCCGAGGTACACGAAGATCGGCGCCGACCCGAGCGCGGCGATGGAGTCGTAGAGCGCGAACCGCCGCCACTTCATCCCCACCGAGCCGGCCGTGAAGTACGTCACCGCGCGCACCCCGGGGAGGAAGCGGGCGATCATGATGATCTTCTCGCCGTGCTTCTTGAAGAGCTGCTCGACGCGGGCGCGCTTCTCGGGCGTGACGATGCGGGCGAAGAAGCCGGTGGGTTTCGCGCCGACCTTCGAGCCGACCCGCCGCCCGAAGAAGAAGATCATCGAGTCGCCGACGATGATGCCCAGGTACCCCGTCAGCATCATGAGATCGAGCCGCGCCTTGCCATCGTGCACGAGGTAGCCGCCGAGGATCAGCGACACGTCCTCGGGCAGGGGCAGCCCCAGCCCGCAGATGAACAAGATGCCGAACACCACCAGGTAGGCGAAGACGCCGCTGGTGCTGCCGACGAGGTTGAAGAGGAAGCTCTCCACGGTCCCCTTTACTTCTTGGGACCAGGTCGGCTGGTTTCAACCCGTTGCATCGCGTCGAGCACCCACCCTTCGAGCGGCTTGCCGTCGTCGAACATCTTGGCGACGGCCTTCAGCCCGAAATACCCACGGTTGGCGGCGGCCTCGTACGCGGCGTCGGTGGCGTCCATCGCGCGCATCGCGACCGCGAGCGTCAGTACGGCCGTGGCGTAGTCCTGCACGTTCTGCTCGGTGGCGCCGGCGAGCTGGGCCTCCCGGAGCACCTGCGCACCGCCACCCCACCCGGCGATCTTCTTCGCGACCTGCGGCTCGATGGTCAGGCGCGCGAACTCACGCACGAGGCCTTCGACGTTCGGCTTGTCCGAGGGGCCGACGATCAAGAACGCCTCGCCGCTCTCGCCACCGACCGCCCGCACCGTGTCCTGCGCGTCGAGCAGGTTCACCACCAGGAGGACTTCTTGCGCCTCGGGCGTCTTGAGCGTCGCGCGCGCCTTCGAGAGCGGCCCGTCGAGGACCGAGAGGTAGTCTTTGAGCGCCTTTCGGTAGTCGCCCTGCACCTGGGCCATCAGTTCGTCGAGCTTCCAGCCGGTCCACGCTTTTTGGAGCACGCCCTCGAGGCCCTTCAAGTCCTGCAGGTCCTTCGCTTTGGCGCCGGTGCCGAACGGCGGCTGCGCGGTACCGACGGCGTACGAGAGGTAGCGTCGCAGTGGCACCTGGTGGGCGTCGAAGAAGCCATCTGCAGCCTTGCGCACGTCGGGATCACCGCCGATCACACGGCCTCGCACGGCCTGCCTCACCGGGTGGTAGACGACCTTCGGGATCGGGTTGGCGCGCGTGACAGGGCCCTGATCGAAGCCCATGGCGTTGAAGATCGCGAAGAGCGCGAAGATTCGTTCGTCGTTGCGCAGCTCCACGCCGTCGCCCGTGTAGAGGCTGGCGAACCAGTCACCCTGCGAGGCCGCCAAGGCGTTGGACGAGATAAGGACCGCGGCGAGGGCCGGGAGCATTGCGCGCATGAGGTGGTGGGTAACCCAGCGACCCGGGTGGTTCAAGCGCCGGGAACGTCGGCCGGTCAGGGTCTTCTCTCGCCCGGAACAGTGCGGTGAGGTCGCGGGTCGTGCGAGGCCCTGGTTGGCCAGCCTTACGGCTTGACCAGCGTCTTCAGCGCGTCCTTCGTGGTGATGATCTTCTGACCGAAGCTGGTGCAGATGGCCATCAGCAGCTTGATGCAGGCCTGGGGCTTGACGCCCATGAGCTTCTGGAAATCAGCCTGGCGGATCTCGAAGGCCGTCACCGGCGTCACGGCGGTCGCGGTGCACTGGCGTTGACCAGTGGTGATGAGGCTCAGCTCGCCGAGCCAGTCACCGGGCCCCAGCTCGCCCATCGACAGAGCCGCGCCCTTCTCGGACTTCGTGCTCAGCGCGACGCGCCCGTCACCGATGATGATGAGCGTATCGCTCACCATGTTCTCGACGAAGAGGGGCGTGCCGGCAGGGTACGTCCGTGGAGAGGCGATGCCGGCGAGAATGCCGACCCCCGTATCCGTGAAGCCTGAGAGCAGCGGGCTCGCGCGGAGCGCGGCGGCGGCATCCATTGACAGAGGACCTAGCACGACTCCAGCCGGGGGTCCTGATTTCAGTGGGGCTTTACGGCGCGCCGGACGGAGCGAGGCGCTGACACTCGGGCTTCGCCTTCTCCACACCCAGCTTCGCGGCCTGGCAGGCGTCCTTTTGGGCCGAGACGGTGTCTC
The DNA here is from genome assembly GCA_044352295.1 of Myxococcaceae bacterium. Classification (GTDB taxonomy): domain Bacteria; phylum Myxococcota; class Myxococcia; order Myxococcales; family Myxococcaceae; genus Xiheimicrobium. Next base: position 5,200 of record JBILEB010000030.1, on the reverse strand, counting down.
CGCGAAGTTCGTCGATCGCCGCGCGGAGGAGGTAGGGATCGCCGAAGTCGGGATGGTCGGTGATGAGGAGATCGAGCTTGTCCTTGGCCCCGGCGAGGTCGCCGGCCTGGAGGAGAATCAGGGCCAGGTTGAAGCGGGCGTTGACGAACGAAGGCGCGGCAGCCACGGCAGCGAGGAAGTGCCGACGGGCCTGGTCGGTCTCCTTCGCCTTGAGCGCGATGCGGCCGGCGAGGTTGAAGGCCGCGGCAAACCCAGGACAGGCCAGCGCCCGGTCGAGCGCCGGGTCGCGGGTTCCGTCCTGCTCGAAGCGCGCGCGGGCCAGCAGGTACGAGGACTCGGGGTTGGGATCGACCAGCGCGAGCGCGGTGGCATCGGCCGCGATGGGCGCGAGGCGGGGCGCGTCCTCCGGGCGGCGACAGGTGACGGGCGGCACAGGCTCCTTCCAGGCGACGTAGCGAGCGTCGAGCGCCACGAACGGAGAGCCAGACGGGTCAGGCGTGGTGGCGGGTCCGGGTCGGGTGACCACGAAGCCGACGATGGCGATGACCGCGACGACGCCGACACCGGCGATCAAAGGAGCTGGATTCCGCGACGTCGAAGCAGGGGCCGGAGACACGGCACTCTGGGCCAGCAGTGGCGCCGTGACGGTGGACGTCGAGGTCGAGGCCGCGAGCGGCGGCGTCCGCAGCGCCGGGTCGAGCGTGATCCCCCGGCGGGTCGCGAACCAGCTCAACACCGCGAGGATCGAGTTGAGCGAGGCGACGACCTCTTCCTGGCCGACGCTCACGCCCTGATCCTCGAGGCGGCCCGCGTGATCGTGCGACGAGAGGTTGCCCCACGCCTGAACGGTGCCCATGTGCGCGAGGATGGTGGTCGGCACCACGCCCGAGTTCGCTTGCTGTCGGAACTTCGTGATCAGCTCGTCGAGCATCGCCTTGCCTGGCGTCTGCTTGAGCTCGTCAGTCACCAGCGAGCGCAGCAACGCCTCGAGCACGAGCCGGGCGTTCTGCATCACGCCCTTGTAGTCGCCGGTGCGACCCCGACTCACCATCGCCTCGAGATCGCCCTGGAGCCGGCCAAAGTGCGGCGCGTACCCGGCCAGACGGTTCAACAGCGGTTCGAGCTCGACGAACATGGCGTCACTTTGCCAGCGCCGCGAGATCGACGCGCGCCAGAATGAAGTCCGGCTGCGCCTTGAGCACGTCGGTGAGGAGCGCCTTCTGCTTCTCGGGCTCCTTCGCGTCCTTCGCGTCGAGCGCCTGGGCGTACTTCACGGCGGTGTCGAGCGGCAGCTTGAAGGTCTTCTTCGCCGGCGGCGTGAGCGTGATCTTCGTCGGATCCGACAGGCCCTTGAGCAGCTTCACGACGAGCTCCTGCTCGGCCGCGAGGACGTCGTCGTCGGCCACGATGGCACGGGCGCTGGTGACGTTGACGCTCTCGAGCACCGAGATCACGCGCGCCTCGAGAAGGAGCCGCCCCTTCGTGTGCGGCTGGATGCTGCCGGTCACCTGGTAGTGCGCGCCGAGGAGTCGTCCAAGCTTCACCGCCGTGGCCTGATCGAACGCCTTCGTCTGCTGGAGCTTCTGCTCCTTGAGCACGTCTTCGAGGCGGGACCGCTCCACCACGGTGAGCTGCCGGCTCTCGACGAAGTCGGTGATCAGCATCTCCGCGAGGCCCTTGCGGAAGATGGTGCGGTCGCCCAGGCGATCGTCGACGTCGAAGTACAGCACCGCGACCACGGGCTTGAGCACGCCCGCGTCGGCCTGCGCAAAGGCCAGCCGGGCAAGGAGCAGCAGCGACAAGACGATCGATCGCATCACGGTGGTTCTACCCTCATTCATCCAGCGCGTGCGCCTATGCTCCTGCCGCTCATGGACGACGCCCTGTCGCTGACGGTGGAGGCGCTGCTCGACCCGACCAAAGTCACCTGGAGCTTCCAGCGACCGAACCCAGGAGACGAACCCGGTGAGCAGGAATTCTTCATCGGCACTGGCACCCGCGAGGCCGGCCGGGCACCCCACCCGCGCATGGTGAACTGGAAGCTGCCCCAATGGCGGGGCACGAACCTGCGCTCGTCGACCGAAGCCGTGATGGCCAGCGCCGAGGCCCTGGATTCGGCGCGGCTTCCCCTCACGTTCCGGTCGCACGAGCCCACGCTGGACGTCACCGTGGGCGCCGTCCTCGCGGCGTTTCGCGCGTTGCACCACCGCTGGCCCGAAGGGACCCCCGCGCTCGTCGAGTACATCAGTGAGTGGGAGCAGGGCCGCACCGAGTCCGCCGGCAGCTACGACCGGGCGCTGGCGTCGGTCTTCTACGCGTCGCTCCACGTCTTTCGCGCGAGTGGGAGCGCTCGGCCGCTGATCGAGCTCATCGCCGAGGTGTTGTCGCTGAAGCCGACCCCCGACGTCCTCGCCACCCTCCCCGCCTCGCTCATTCCCGCGCGGGTGACGCGACGCCTCAAGGCCGACGCCGATCTGTACCGCACGGAGCTCTCGCGCGCGTGGCGGGTGCAGCTCGACCTGCCGCTCGATCACGCCGTCGACGCGGGCTACCGGCGCATCGACGGGTTGTTCCTCTCCTCCCCGCAGGACGTGACGGTGCTCAAGCTGCTCGCACGGCCAGACGCGCAGTCGTCCTCGTACGGGCGCGGCTTCGAGCTGATGGCGGTGCACGCGCCGAACGAGCCGACCGCGTGGGGGAAGCACACCATCTCCATTCCCCCCGAGAGCGCGGGCACGCTCGCCGACCTGGCCCTGACGCTCGACGTCAAGGAAGGACCGAACGCGCCCGACGGAACCGTTCGCGCGAAGAACAAGCCGCGGTTTTCGCATCAGCCGGCCGAGCTCGAGGGCCTGTCCGACCCCTGGTACTCCGACGGGTACGCGTGGCCGAAGGGACGCTCCACCATCGTCGCTCCGCCCTTCGTCGGCACCCGGCTCGATCGCGAGGCGGTGTGGGAGACGATCTGGCAGCGCTTCCACGTCGGCCGGAACGTGCACGTCACCTCGGCACGGACGGTGTTCGTTCGCCCCGTGCAGACCCACCCGTCGGTGGACGTGCCGTTCCTCGAGCGCCTGGGCTTCACCCGCACGCCCTGGGTCGACGCGCGCGGAGGGCTGCTCCCGTCGGTCGCGACGTCCTTCCTGGGTGATGCGCATGACGGCGACGTCGTTCACATGCGCCGGGACGCGGGCGACGCGGTGGTGCACGTGTCGGTGTACCCGGGCCGGCTGGCGCTCTTGTGGATCGAACGGACGAGCGGCCCGGCGACCTTGCTCGAGCTCGCGCATCGGCAGGCGAGGCTGGTCTCGGAGCGCACCCTCGACGAGCTCAGGCCCGTTCGGGAGCTCTCCGAGGTGATCCGCCCCATCGGCACCGAGCGCTGGCAGGTCTTCGGCGCGTACCGGGTGAACCGCGCGCGCTCGACGATGCTCGACGGCTCTCGCTCGGTGCAGGGCCTCTTCCACGCCGTGGCGAGCGGAGAGGCGCCCACGCTCGCGAACCTCCCCAGTGAGGCCGAGACCCAGGCGCGGACGGTGCAGACCCACCGCGACGTCGAGCACTGGATGACCTCGACCGGCGGCGCGCGCCTGGAGCTCGAGCTGGAGGACGTGACCGAGCCTCCACCGCTCGACGGAGACTTCGCCCTCTTCCTCCTCACCATGGGGCAGCGCTACGCGGCGTTCGAGATCACCCGCCGCATGGGCGAGCTGGAGCGCAGATCCCGCCGGAGCCGCTGGGGGGCGCTGGCGCCATCGACGACCCTGCGCGCCGACGTCATGAGCTTCACCAACGCGCTCTGGTACGCCCGGGTGAGCGACGAGCCCGACGTGAACGCGCGCTACGACGCCTGGCGACGGCTCCACGGCATGCCCGAGACGGTCGAGTCGCTGCGAAGCCAGACCGCCGAGCTCGACGAGTACCGCAAGGAGCGCTTCGAGAAGATGACTGGCGTGCTGCTGTTCCTCTTCCTGCCGATCACCATCGCCACCGGCTTCTTCTCGGGCGCGCAGTTCAACGAGATGGAGCTGCGCGTGGGGCTGCCGTGGACGACGGGTGGGTGGAAGGTGTTCCTCATCTACACGGCCGTGTTCACCGTGCTGGTGTTCGGCGCCGTGCTGCTGGCCCGGCTGCTGTCGTGGCGAAAACGGTGACTACTCGCGCCGCACGCGGAACTCGCCCTTCGTCAGCTGCGTCGTCCGCTTCCCGCCGTCCTGATCATACGTGAACGTCGCGGTGAAGGTGCCTTCGTCGTGCCCGCCCTTGTCGGCGGCGACCTTCGTCAACGTGACGGTACAGGTGCCTTGAACCTGATCACCATCGCGCGTGCGCCACTGGGCGTCTCGGCACCGCCACCCAGTCCCATCGGGGACGAGGTACAGCGCGAGATCGGTGGTGGAGCGCTCATTGTGCCCGTTGATGACGAGCTGCTTTCCATCATTCGAACGAATGGAGACCAGGAACCGGTCGACCTCCGGGGTGCGCGTCCCGTCCTCGAGGAAGCGCATCCACACCACCCGCTGCTTGAGATCGCCGAAGGTGCACCAGGGGGTGTTCCGCTGGTGCGCCACCATGTCACTGACCGATCCGCCCCGCTCGACGTACTCCGTCCAGAACGTGGTGGCGCGCGCACAGTCCTGGGCGTTCGTCGCGGCGAACGCGAGTTCCTGGAAAATGTACGAGCCGGCATAAGCCGTCTTCGCTGAGCCACACGCCTTCTTGAACTCGGCGGCGAGCTGGTCGAGACCTTCCAGGCCCCGCTTCTTGAGCGCGTTCGACACGGCCGTGGTGCGCCCACCGTTCAGATCGTCGATCTTGCAGGTCGCGAGCCCATCGGCCCATTCCTGACGGCGGCCGCGCTCGTAGCCCTTGCCGGCCAGCACGTCCTTGATGCGTGACTCACGCCCGTCGTTTCCAGGGGCGGTCGGAAAGGTATCGAGAATGCGCTGGAGCGTCGTGACCTGCTCGTCGTCCTTGTCGAAGTCCTCGAGGAGCTTGGCCTTGAGTTCGAGCGCGTGAATGGCGGCGGAGTCAGCGCGCTGCTTCATCGCCGCTGGGGCCGCCATGGTCGCCGAGAGGGTCTGCTCGATGCGGTCGTCGAGGGCCTTCCACACGGCGGTCGCCTCGGCTGGGACGAGCGCACCCGGCGGTGGCGCCACCGAGAAGGAGTCACCGTCGTTCAGCCAGCCGACGAGGATGA
>JBILEB010000287.1:0-5271 GCA_044352295.1 Myxococcaceae bacterium | reverse complement strand
CGGAGCCCGCAAGAACGACGAGACTTCACCTCAGCCAGCGAGCGGCAAGGCAGGCTGGGCGGTGGCGGGCGGGAGGAGGCGGCGCGGCAACAGGTGGTGGCCGAGCTGGGTGAGGCGCTCCTCGGCAGCCTTGCGCGTGGAGTGGATGGCGATGATGCGCCGGCGGCCACCACAGGGGCAGCGCAGGACATCCACCCCGAAGGTGTGCTGGTGCAGGCTGGCCCAGTCCAGTCTGCGCACCGGCCATGTCCAGGCCCCCGATGCAAATGCCGCACGGGCCATGCACCACCAGCGAGGCGGGCGTCGCCGCTCGCCGCTTCGTCACCTTCACCTGGCGAAACCCCTTCGCCACCGGCGCCGCGTCGCCAAGCTGGCCGCTGCGGTGGCGCTGCAACCACTTCTGCAGCGTCCACCGATTCATCTTCAACTCGGCAGCCACTGTGATGGGACTCGCGCCGCTGGCGATTCGGCGCGTCGCGTAGCTCACCGCTGCGGAACGCGCCTCCCTGAGGAATTGCCGGTGCCCATCCGTCTCGGTGGCGGTGCCCAACAACGACAGAACTTCGTCTCTCGTGATTTCGGTCATCCCCCCGCTTCGCATGCGCCGTCGCGCTCGTCAGGAGGGACACGGCGAGCATTCACCCACTGACTGCTCCGGCGCCCGTCGCCGTTCCTCCACCGCCCCGCCCACGAGGCCTGCGTACTCCCAGCCCCTGACACCGCTTGACCCTCACCCCCACTCCCCCTACGAGTCACCTGCCTTCAGGTGCCCGCGTTGGGCACTCTCAAAGAGGGAAGCCGGTGAGACTCCGGCGCGGTCGCGCCACTGTGACCGGGAATGCTCCACATCGATGATGGAGCACGCGTCGTCTCGAAGTCGGGGAGCCTTTTCGCCCCACGTCACTCGGCGGACGTCTCGCTCCTCTCCTCGACCGAGAGGCCGAAGACGTCACGGTGGGTCCCGAGGCGCTCGGGCTCGGTGCAGCTCGCGTTCGCGCTCCTTCACCGCGATGCCGAACGCGCCCGAGTTCGTGACGCCGATGATGTTGCCGGCCAGCTCGAGGGTCGTGCCAGCTCGGCGAGCCACGCCACTGAAATCATTCAGTTGCTACCCGGGCCCGGTCCTGGTTTCCCGCTTTGAAATTCCTATCCGTTATCCGTTCGACCCGATGGCGACCGGCGTGCTGGCGGTGTGCCTCGGAGACGCGACCCGCATCGCGCAGGTCTTCACCGACGCCGACAAGGCCTACGATGCGACGCTGAAGCTCGGCGTCACGACGGACACGCTCGACGCTGAGGGGCGGGTGCTGCGCGAGCGGCCCGTGCCACCCATTTCCCGCGAGTCGATTGAGGCCGCGCTCAGCCGGTTCCGGGGAGCTCAATTGCAGACGCCGCCGATGTATTCGGCGATCAAGAAGGACGGAAAGCGGCTGTACGAGCTCGCTCGTGCTGGAGAAGAGGTCGAGCGAGAAGCGCGGCCGGTGTTCGTGCACACGCTGACCCTGAAGGACTTCTCGAGTGACGAGCTGAAGGTGTCGGTGGCGTGCAGCAAGGGGTTCTTCGTCCGCACCCTCGCGGCCGACCTCGGCGAAGCGCTCGGCTGTGGCGCGCACCTGACGGCCCTGCGGCGAACGCAGAGCGGCCCGTTCTCCCTCGCGATGGCGGTCCCGCTGGCCGACCTGCTGGAGCGGGGCCCTGAGGCCGCCGTCGGGCGTCTCGTGTCCCAGGACGAGGCGCTGTCGTTTCTCCCGGAGGTCACGACGACCGCGGCCGAAGCAGAGCGCGTGAAGCACGGCGGCGTGGTCGAGGTGGCGAGGCCCGATGTGGCCCTGGTTCGAGTGACGGCGCCCGATGGCTCCGTGCTCGCGCTGGCCGAGGTTCGACGTGGACGGCTCGTGTACCGCCGGGTGCTCACCCCGACGTGACGTTCAAGACACGTCTTGAGTGGTCACGAGCGCGTCGATCTGAGAGGGGCGGACGAGCATCGACACCGTGAGGCAGGTTGGTGCAAGAAGGGCCCCCGGGTCAGCGGTCACCTTCCCGAAGCCACGCGATGAGCACCAAGGCCTCTCCGTGTCTCATGTTCAACGATCAGCTCGGCCCCGCGGTCGAGCTGTACACCTCGCTCTTCCCCGACTCGAAGGTGGTCAACCTCGTGAGGCAGGGAACGAACGGGCCGGTCCTGTCGGCCGAGTTCATCGTCGGAGGCCAGCGCTTCCTGGCCTCCAACGGCGGCCCGCACTTCCGGTTCAGCGACGCGTTCTCCATCTTCATCGACTGTGAAGACCAGGCCGAGGTTGACCGGTATTGGGACGCGCTGGTGAAGGCAGGCTCGAAGCCGGTGCAATGCGGGTGGATCACGGACCCCTTCGGGCTGTCCTGGCAGATCGTCCCCCGCCGGTTCCTGACGCTCATGGCCGACCCGAACCCGAAGAAGTCGCAGGCGGTGATGGCCGCCATGTTGAAGATGGTGAAGTTCGACGTGGCGGCGCTCGAGCGGGCGTTCGCCGAGGCGTGACGTTCGACAGCGCGATGACGGCCTGCACGCTCGACGTCGCTCAGCGGCCGTGAAACACCGAGTCTGTCGACCTGGCGCTGCTGCTCAGCGCCGGCTGCAACAGGCCAGGGGCTTCAGCTCACTGCAGAGGGTGCTCGGCTGGCGCCCAGCAGGCCGCACGATGAGGCCCAGGCTGGTCGAGCCGGTGTTGGTGGTGGCGCTGCCGCTGGTCCAGTTGAACCAGTCAGCGGGGGCCATGCACGTGCCGGAGGTCTGGCGCCGGCCACTCGTCTCGCGAAACGCGTCAATCCAGGCGCCCGATGATGGCGGAGCGATGGGGGTGTTGGACAAGTCGTACTCTCCGCCTGTACAGAAGTACGAGCCGGGGAACTCGGCGTGGCATTTCGCGTTTGCGCCCATGAACCCGCCGAGGTTCCCGTTGTACAGCGTCGACGTGAAACCCCGAAACCGGACCGTTCGCCCCCGGCAGCATGCGATGGGTTTGAGCTCGCTGCAGAGCGTGCTCGGCTGAGGCCCTGCAGGTCGCACGATCAGGCCCAGGCTGCCCGAGGTGCTCGTGGTGGGGCTGGCGCTGGTCCAGCCGAACCAGTCACCTTGAGCCATGCAGCCGCCGCCGGCGTAACGCCGGCCCCCCGTTTCGCGGGCCCAGTCAATCCACGCGCCCGATGATGGCGGCGCGATGGGGGTGTTTGACAGGTCGTAGTCTGCGCCCGCACAGAAGTGCGAACCGGGGAAATCTGCGTCGCACTTGGCGTTGGCGCCCATGAAGCCGCCGAGGTTTGCGTTGTAGAGCCGAACGGTGAAACCCGCGAACTCCAGCGCGGACTCGTCGACCAGCGCGACACCCCCGTCGAGGTAGAGCACCGCCCCCGCAGGTCCCTGGGGACCGGCAAGCCCCTGTGGACCCGCAGGCCCCTGTGCACCGGCAGGGCCCTGAGGACCCGCAGGCCCTTGTGGACCCGCAGGCCCCTGTGGACCCGCAAGCCCTTGTGGACCCGCAGGCCCCTGCGGACCCGCTGGCCCTTGTGGACCCTCAAGCCCCTGCGGACCAGCCGGCCCCTGCGCGCCAGCAGCGCCTGGCATTCCAGGAGGGCCGACCGCCCCGTTGCAGACCGGAAGGGAGCCGCCGTCGGGGAGAGAGACAGCGAGCCCTCCGGTCGGGCAGGCCGGGCTCATCGCGGAGAGCACGGTCACGGCTGGCGCCGGACCTCGGGGCCCGACTGGTCCCTGTGCGCCGGCCGGTCCCTGCGGACCGATGCTTCCGGCCGTGCCTGGCGCTCCGTTGCAGAGCGGCAAGGCGCCACCATCGGGGAGGCCGATGAGGAGACCCCCAGCCATGCACGCAGGGCTCATCGGTGGAAGAACAGCCACGGTCGGTGACACCCCAGCGGGGCCAACGCTGCCGTTGCACACGCGGGAGAGGCCTCCGTCGCTCAGTTGCGTAATGCGCACCCCGCCGGTCGCGCACTCCGCGCCGGGGCTGACGGGCGTGACGATGACTGACGCGCCTGGCGGTCCGGTGACGACGCCGCCATCGATGACGACGACCTGGCCGGGCGGGCCCTGGAGCCCCATGGGTCCCGTCGGACCGACAGCTCCTGGTGGCCCGGCGGGGCCGGCTTGTCCTGCGGGCCCAGGTTGACCGGCAGGCCCCTGAGGCCCAGCTTCGCCTCGTTCGCCTTTCTCCCCGCGGTCCCCTTTGGTGCCCGGGGCACCTGGGAGGCCCTGCGGGCCTGGCTCAGGTGGAGCGGTTTGAGTGCACCCAGCCACCACGAGGAAGATGACGAACGTCTTCAGTCTCATGAGGAACGTGACACCTGGGGTGGGCGTGGAGTGCACGCGTCGGTCGATGTGAGGCGTTTCGAAGGGCTCCGCGGCCTCACCGGAGCCTGACGCGACTCAAGTCCGCTTCTCACCTGCGCAGCGTCGTGCGCAGTCGGTCACCAGAATTGCAGGGGCTTGGCCTGGCGAGCTCGTTGCTTTTGAGCCGCGCCATGACTCGTGTCCTCCTCATCCTTGCCTCCGCCACCACGGGGTGCGCCACGCTTGGCGCGAACGCGCTCACACAGCCTCTCCGCGTCCCCATCGTCGGGAGCCCAGGCGCTCCGCATCGCGACGTCGAGTGAAAGACAGCCGATGGGTTGACGCTCCGAGGGTGGGTGTTCGACCCGATGGGGACGCGCAGGGGCCTGGTGGTGCTGCTCCACGGCAAGGACATCAATCGACAGCACCTCGCGGGCGAGACGTCTCGTTTCGTGACCCGAGGTTGGCGGGTGCGCGCCGCTGGTCGCTGCCGGCGCGCTCGAGGCTGCGCTGACGGCGGGCCGTCCCGGCTTCGCTGCGGTAGACGTATTCGAGGACGAGCCGGTGTATGGCGCCGCCCATCCGCTGCTGAAGATGGACAACGTGGTTGCCACGCCGCACCTGGGTTATGTCGAGCAGTCCACCTATGAGATGTACTTCGCGGCCGCGTTCGACAACCTGGTGGCGTTCGCGAACGGCAAGCCGCAGCACGTGCTGAATCCGGAGTCGCTGGCGGCGAAGGAGCCTGAAAAGCGGGGGGCTCGCCGGCCGCGCGCTGGACCGTTCAGGCCGGCGCGTCGACGGGTTCCAGCCGCTCACCGTCAGCAGAGCGAACACTGACGCCGGGATGAGGGCGAAGAGGAAGGTGATGGTCTGAGCGCGAGGGCGTGTCAGCCGAGGGTCTTCTTGAAGGCGGCGGGGGTCCTCTCCTCGACCGAGAGGCCGAAGAC
>JBILEB010000029.1:0-50625 GCA_044352295.1 Myxococcaceae bacterium | reverse complement strand
GATTCCGATGGCGTTGGATCGGCTGGCTCCGGGTTCGCGGGCTTCTCGCGCTGGAGCAGACCGCGCAGGCGCTCCAGCAGCACCCGTTGGGTCTCGGTGCTGAGGGCGCCGGTGCTCGGCTGGCACTCACAATTGACGCGGCCGCTGCGGAGGTCCTGGGCGAACGCGCACGTGCCGGGACACTCGGGGAGCGGCGCGTCTTCGAACAGCCCCAGCGACACCTGCGGCGCCGGCGCGACGCTTTCGGCACACGTCTTCATCGTCTCGAAGAGCCGGCTCCACGGCAACACGTGCTGGGTCGAGCGGCCGCGATCTCCGGGCTCGAAGGTGAAGCCCATGCGGCAGACCGGCGAGAGCCCCGGGAAGTCGAGATAGAGCCGGCCACCCTGCGGGAGCGGCCGCCAGACGGTGGCGGTGACGACGAGGCCCGACGGGCGACGCTCCTGGGCGAGCTCGAAGCAGGCGTCTTCGGCGGGAGGCGATGACCCACGCGCGCATTGGGAGCGGCTCCCCGACGTCAGCACCCGCGGCCGGTGCAGCAGCAGCACGCCCGCGCTCACGTCGATGGTGGTCTCGAACCGGCCCCACACGTCGGCGGCGAGCACGCCCATCACGCCCTTCTTTGGAAACCCGGGCGCGAGCAGGAACGAGGTGGACTGGGTGCCGACGCCCGGCGACAGCTCCACCTTGTCGACGGCCAGTCCGGTGAAGGCCGACAGCTCCCCGGGAAGCTCCACGCCTTTCGGGAGTTCGAGCGCCTTGAGCAGCTCCGCGCCGATGCTGAAGCCCGAGCTGCGCACCGGCTCGTCGAACACGCGGCTGGCACGGTCCTTCGTCGAGAAGAGAAACGCGCCGGTGAGCTGGTTCTCGCCCTGCGTCAGGCGCACCGCGAGGAGCGGCCAGTCGTGCAGCGGATCTTTCGTCAGCTCGAGCACCTGCACGTCGCCGCCTTTGGCCTCGAGGCTGCGCGCCCACTCGTCACGGCCGCGCGAGGGCACGAAGCGAAGGAGCCTTCGCGCCACGTCGACCTCGAGGGCCGCGTTGGGCAGCGCGTCGGTCCCCAGCACCACGGTGCAGCCCTGGCCCTCCACCAGCCCGGCCTCCATGGCACGCAGCCGCCGACCCGCTACCGTCAGCCCCACGAGCCTCGTGATGGGGAACACCTCGTCAGCGCCCAGCGGGTCGACCACGCGCACCCGGGTGGCGCTCACCATCGGGCTGTCGATGCAGCCGGTCGTCACCACGGAGAGCTCACGCGTGACGTCGAGCAGCACTTCGGCCGGCCGCTCGAAGACGAAGCCCGGCAGCGCCAGCCGGACGCCGGGGCCGGGCACCATCGCCGCGTCGAGGCCCACCAGCGAGTCGTACACCTGCGGCGCCTGGCCCCGCGCACACGCGAGGCTGCAGACGACCACCACCCAGCTGGGAACCCTCATCGACCCGACACCCTACTCGGTTCAGTCGATGACGATGCGCCCACCGTCCATCGCGACCACCGGCACCGACGTGCTCGAGCCGGCGCCGAAGAACGAGAGCCCGGGCGGCGCGTTGGGAATGACGATCGGCCGCGTGATGATGCCCATGCCGTTGGGTGCGATCTCGAAGAGTTGACCCAGCGACGTGAAGCCGTACACCGAGCCGCCCCAGTACGCGATGCCGTACACGTCCGTGTACGGAATGGTGCCGTAGTTGCGAACGAGCGCGCCCGTCACCGGGTTCACCTGCACCAGGCAGTCGTTGCACATCGGGTTCGACGTCATGTTCTTCACGGTGAGGAAGGTGCCGCCGTCCTGCACCGAGACGATGTCGCCGCTCGACTCGAAGCCGCTGGGGAGCTGGCCTATCTGCTGCTGCACGCCGTTGACCGGGTTGATGCGGTAGTAGAACCGCCCGTTGTAGGCGACGAGCACCTCGGCGTTCGGGTCGAGGGTGCCGCGCGGCACGAAGGACAACGAGTTGGGGAAGTTGCCGAGCGTGATGTCGGTGCACGACGCGTTGGCGAGGTTCAGCCGGTGGAAGCCGCTGAAGCTGGTGATGAAGGCGTTGCCGGCGCCGTCGATGGCGAGGTCGATGACGTCGAAGGTGCAATCGAAGTTGCCGACGGTGCGGACCTGCCGCGTGAGCGGATCGAGCGCGTAGAGCGTGGTCGAGGAGTGGCCGTAGACGACCGTGACGAAGCCCCCGTCCACAGCGCTCATCCCGCCAGCGGTCCCTCCAGCCATTGAACCGCCGGCCGTGCCTCCCGCGGAGGCACCACCTGCCGTCGAACCTCCCGCCGCACCGCCAGCGGACGCACCACCCGCGGTCGACCCACCCGCCACCCCGCCCGCGAACGCGCCACCAGCCGTCCCACCCGCCGCAGCTCCGCCGGCCGTCGTGCTGCCTCCCGCGGTCGCGCCGCCTGCCGCGCCGCCAGCAGACAGGCCACCAGCCATCCCACCGGCCATACCCTGACCTGCAGTACCGCCTCCACCGGCCGGTAGCGGCATGCCGCCATCACGTCGGGGCTCCATCACCACGACGCCGCCGGGCCCACAGGTACAGGCGCTGACGACGGCCAGGCTGGCGACGACGAGACGAAAGCGGTTCATGCGATGCGACTTATGGCAAGCGCGGGACGCGGAGCGAGTCTCCAGCGAGATACTCGGCCGCGCGCGTCAGGGCTTCGGCTGCGCGCCAACGCCCATCGTGAAGTCCTGCACTTGCGTCCCCGGCGGCGGCGTGAGCTTGAAACGCGGGTCGACGCTCCCAGAGCCCCCGTCGAAGCCAGGCAGCACGTTCGTCTTCAGGTTCAGGAACGCGATGGAGTTCTCGCTGCCGTCGGGGTCGATGACGGTGCTCTTGAGCACCTGCGCCGTCTTCGGGTCGACCTCGAGCAGGATTCGGGTGAAGCGCGCGTCAGGGACGAGCGGGTCGAGCTGCAGCAGCGTGCCCACGCACGTCTCACAGGCCTTCTGGGTGATGGCGAACTCGTCGGCGAGCTTGCCCTGGCCGAAGAGGAAGGTGACCGACGCCGACAGCTTGCTGGTGCCGAGCGACGCCACCGTGAGGAGCTTCGCCTCGGGGTCGTGCATGTAGACCTTCACGCCGGCCAGCACGAAGGTGCGCAGCGAGGGCTTGAGGTACTCCCAACGCATGAGGCCCGGCTTGGCGAACACCACCGTGCCCGTGGACGTCTGCGTGCGCTTGCTCAACTTGTAGAAGTAGTCCTGCTTGAAGTCGGCGGTGAAGTCGCGGGTCGACTCGTAGAAGGCCTGCATGCGATCGACGAGGGTCTTCACCTCGGGCGCCATCACCGGCTTCGGCGCCACCGTCACACCGGCATCCGCGACCACCGCGACGCCTGCGTCCGCCACGCCAGCGTCGGGCTTCGCCGACGTCGTCTTCACGCCCGCGTCACGCGCGCTCGTGGCCTTCTTCGCCGACAGCGCGATGGGGTTTCCCTCGGGCACCTGCGAGACCAGCATCGTCACCAGCAGTCGCGTCAGCATCGTTCCCTCGATTCTGCGAACCCATTGACTTCACGAGACATTCCCTTCGACGGGCCCGCTCAGTCGCTCTTCACCGGCGGCTTGTACAGCCTCCCGCGTTGCTTGACCGAGAGGAGCTTGAAGCGGTCCCGCAGCTCGCCCAGTTCGGCCTCGGGCAAATCGCCGTGCCGGCCGAGGTGTTCGAGGCGCCAGGCCACCGCGCGGGTGATGCAGGCGCTCGCCGCCGCCGAGATGTTGAGGCTCTGCGTGAAGCCCAGCATCGGCAGCCAGAAGACGCCGTCGGCGCGCGACAACACCTCGTCACTCACTCCAAAGCGCTCGTTGCCGAACACGAGCGCGACCTTCTCGGCGAAGGAGAGCTCGAACAGACTCCTCGCCCCCTCACGAATCGCCGACACCTGAATCGAGAAGCCCCGCGCCTTGAGCACCTGGTGGCACGAGGCGAAGTCCTCGTAGCGGAAGAGATCGAGCCACTTGTCGCAGCCCTGCGTCACCTTCGCGTTGGGCGACCAGGAGACCTCGGGGTTGCGGATGATGTGGATCTCCTGCACGCCCATGGCCTCGCAGGTGCGCAGGACGGCCGCCATGTTGAAGCTGTCTTCGAGGCGATCGAGCACCACCACGAGGTTGCGCGTGCGCTGCGAGAGCACCTGCTCGATGCGCTCCTTGCGCGGGGCCAGCAGCAGCTCGTCCGGCCCCGGCACGCCTTCACGCAGCGCGTACTTCGGCCCGCCCCCGCTCACGACCGCCGCCCCGCCCGCTTTCCGTGTGCCGCCTTCGCCGGCTTCTTCGCGGCCCGCGTCACGGGCTTCTTCACTGGCTTCTTGACCGGCTTCACCTTCTCGGTTCGCGGCGCGCGTGAGGCCGTCGCGGCGGTCACGACGTCACGGGGAGCCTCGGCCGCCTTCGAGCGCGACTTGAGCGAGGCCGCCGAGAAGAGCACCTGCGCGCAGGCATCGAGGAGCGCGTCGAGCCCTTCACCCGTTGCCCCCGACAGCTCGAGCACACGAATGCGGCGCTTCTCCATCACCTCGAGGAACGCCGGGAGCGCCTCGCGGGCATGCGGCAGGTCGAGCTTGTTCGCCACCACCACCATCGGCTTCTGCGCCAGCACCTCGCTGTAGCGCTCAAGCTCGCGATTGATGGTGTCGAAGTCCTTCACCGGATTGCGGCCCTCGACGACAGCGGAGAGGTCGACCAGGTGCACCAGCACCCGGCAGCGCTCGACGTGACGCAGGAACTGGTGGCCCAGGCCCGCGCCTTCACTGGCGCCCTCGATGAGGCCGGGGATGTCGGCCATCACGAACGACTTCTTGTCCTTGTAGGGCACCATGCCGAGGTTCGGCACCAGCGTGGTGAACGGGTAGTCGGCCACCTTGGGCCGCGCGCGGGAGACTCGGCTGATGAGCGTCGACTTGCCGGCGTTGGGGAAGCCGACGATGCCGACGTCGGCGAGGAGCTTCAGCTCGAGCAGCAGCTCCTTCTCCTCACCAGGCGTCCCGTCTTGCGCGAAGCGGGGCGTCTGACGCGTCGAGGTGGCGAAGTTGATGTTCCCCAGGCCCCCGCGGCCGCCCTTGGCGACGATGAAGGTCTGACCCGCCACCGAGAGATCGACCAGCTCGTGCCCGGACGCGGCGTCGCGCACCACGGTGCCCACGGGCGCCTCGAGCACGAGATCGTCCGAGCCCTTCCCGTTCATGTCGCTGCCCATGCCGTGCTGGCCGTTGCGGGCGCGGTAGTGCTGCTGGTACCGGAAGTCGAGCAGCGTGGTGAGCTGTTCGGTGGCCTTGAAGACGACCGAGCCGCCGTTGCCGCCGTCACCGCCCGACGGGCCGCCCTTGTCGACGTACTTCTCCCGGCGAAAGGCCACCGCGCCGTTGCCGCCGTCTCCGGCCTTCACCTTGATGAGCACTTCGTCGACGAACTTCATGCGGTCCTCGTGGAACACGAAGCGGGTCGCCTCCGCCGGTCATGCCGGGGAACGCGACCCGCTCACGTGGAAACCAACGCTGAACGACTCAGGCCTTGGCGGCCTGCTCCGTCTTCGGCGCGTACACCGAGACCTGCTTGCGGTCCTTGTCCTTGCGCTCGAACGTCACGACGCCATCGATGAGCGCGAAGAGCGTGTGGTCGCGACCGACGCGCACGTTGTTGCCGGCGTGCAGCTTGGTGCCGAGCTGGCGGATGATGATGGAGCCCGCCGAGACCATCTGCCCGCCCGACACCTTCATGCCGCGGCGCTGCGAGTTGGAATCACGACCGTTGCGGGAAGAACCCTGACCCTTTTTGTGTGCCATGGAAGTGCTGTCCTTGAAGTGAGGGTGTCAGGCCGACACGCCGGTGATCTTGATCTCGGTGAAGGGCTGCCGGTGACCGCGCATGCGGGTCCAGCCTTCCTTCTCCTTGCGGAAGTGCACGACGCGGCGGGCCTTCGTCTGACGAACGATCTGGCCCGTCACTTTCGCGCCCGAGACGGTGGGCTTGCCCACCTTCGGAGCCTCGGTGCCGCCCACCATCAACACCTCGTCGAACTTCACCTCGGCGCCCGCGTCACCCGCGATCTTCTCGATGCGAATGACGTCGCCCTCGGCCACGCGATACTGCTTTCCACCAGTCCGGATGACGGCGTACATCGTGATGTCCTCGTTTTCGTTCGTGTCTCGTCCGGGAAGGAGCGAGTTCCGGTCAACCTGGGACAGGCAGCCGGAAAGGGTGCCGCGTGTATGACACCGGGGGCAGGTGGTCAAGCCCCGGCCACGCGAGCAACCTTTGGAAATCGCTCACCCTGAACTGGAACGGACCCAGGTTCTGCCGTGTCCTTCGGCCATGCGACACGTCCTGATCCCGCTCGCAGTGCTGCTGGTGGGGAGCTGGGCCCACGCGGGCCTGACCGAGCCCACGATTCGGATCAAACTGGCGTCGGGAAAGCCGATCACGATGGGGCCTGAACCGAGGCTTCGGACGACGAGCGCTGGCTGCTCTACCAGCATGGCTGCGTACTGGCGGCTCCCGGGAACGGAGACGATGGTGATGCTCGACGAGCGCGGCCGCCTGCTGCGGGTCGAGCTGCGCGCGAAGAAGGTGACGGTGCTGTGGGACGCGATGCCACGCGCAGTGACGGCCGACGTCCGTCCCGATGGGCGCATGCTGGTGGTGACGCGCGACGATCAGGAGAAGACCTGCGGCATCCTCGAGCTCGACCCCACCCAGCTTCCTCTACACCGCGCCGTGATCAGCCCTTCGACTTCGCCTTCGCCACGGGCCCGCTCTCCTGCATCCAGGCCTTGAGCTCAGGCACGATCGTCTTCTTCCACTGGGGTGACGTGCGCAGCGTCATGAAGCGCGCGACCACCGCATCGACGATGCGCCCCAGCGCCGCGACGTGGTCGAGCCGCTCGGTGAGCTTCTCGGAGTCCTCTTCCTTCATCAGCTCCGGCGTCTTGCCCGCCCGCACGTCGAAGTGCTCGGCGTCGAGCGTCACTTCGTAGACCCGCTCTTCCCAGGTGAACGTCAGCCGCGCCGAGTGCACGAGGAGCCCCCGGTCCGCCGCCTGACGAATCAACGCGGCGTATGGCGCGTTGACGCCCTTCACCGCGACCTCGGTGATGTCTCCCGCCGCCGCGCGCAGCGTGAGCCGGCCCGTGAACAGCACCGTGATCGGCTCATCGTCGAGCGTCGCGATGGGGTTGGTGTCGTTCGACTTGAACAGAATCCACGTGAGGCACTCGCGGCCGAGCCAGGTGCGGCCACGGTAGAGCGCCTCGCGGGCCTTCGCCTGCTCCGCCTGGGACGGGTCGACCTCCTCCTTCGTCGCCGCGCCGTCGACGCCGGTCTGCCCCCGAAGGAACTTCGTCTCTTCGCTCGCCTGCCGCCGGGCTGCCATCACCCCACCTCCGGCGCCGGACGGGACAGCTCGTCACCAAACAGCTCCGTCGTGGGCGCGAGCCGATCGAGCGTGTCCGCGTCGACGCGCGAGGCGGGAACACACGGCACCAGCCGAAGCTCGAGCGACGACTCCAGCGCCTCGGTGACCTCCTCGACCACCGAGCGCGTCGTCGCCCACACCTGCAGCTCCTTCGCGGCGAGATCGAGGCTGATGTCGAACACCTTCACGGTGGGCTCCGTCTTGCTGCGCATCGCGCGACGAATGACGTCCTTCTGTTCGGCCTTCTCGCGTCGACCCGGCGCGCGGCCGTTCTTCTGCTCGAACGCCTGCGCCCACTCCGACACCTGCGCGCGCAACTGCTGTGAGGGAATGCGCAGCCGCTCCACCCGCCAGGCGAACAGCGCGTGGAGGCCCTGGAAGACCGACCCCGCCGAGAACTCGGTCTGTTCTGGCTGCTCGAGCTCGACGAAGCCCGAGGCGCGGTCCTCATCGCCCTTTGGATCGATGCCCTCGAACGCCCGGGACACGAGGGCCTTCGTCAGCCACTTGCGCGTGTCCTTCGGAACGGCACCTTCGAGACGGAACCTCGCAAACGAGAACGCCCCACGACGAATCGGCATGCGGCGCCGTCTCTCGCGCCCGCGAACCGCATGCAAGCGTCAACCGCACGTCGCCGTCGGCACGAAAGTGCGTACAGTGCGCGCCATGCAATTGCCCTGGCAGCCGAACTTCGGCTTCTACCTGTCGCGGCTCGGCGAAGACCCGGCGTCCTTCGTGGTCGATCTGAACGCCCAGCCGCAGGCGAGCCACCCGATGCGATTGCAGCTGCGGGTGCCGCTGCTCAAGCCACGCGCCGATGGGCTGCGCGACCGGGAAGAGCTCGAGCCGATGAGTCAGCTCGAGGACCGCTTGGTCGACGCGCTCGAGGCGAAGCTCGACGCCATCTACGTCGGCCGGCTCGTCGCCCGGGGCGCCACCGAGTTCTTCTTCTACCTCCCGCAGCACACGGAGCAGCGGCTCGCCGATCTCGAGGCGCTCCTCGGCAACACCGCGCCCTACTCCCTCGAGTACCTCGCCGAGGCGGACGGCGAGTGGCGCGTGTACACGCAGCTCCTCTATCCCGATCCCTTCTCGTACCAGGCGATCGCCAACCGCTCGTTGCTGGACCAACTGGAGCAGGCCGGAGATCAGCTCGCGATCTCACGGCTCGTCGATCACCTCGCGTACTTCGCGTCGCTCGCGCAGGCGAAAGAAGCCGTCACCCGCCTCACCGCCGCGGGCTTCGCCACCGATGACGTCACGCCCTCCGAGGACGGCCGCTTCGGACTTCAGTTCCACCGCGACGACGCGCTCGCCGAAGGCCAGGCCGATGCCTTCGTGGCCGAGGTGCTCGACATCATCCTGCCGCTCGACGGCGACTACGACGGGTGGGGCTGCCCCGTGGTGAAGGGCTGACCCATGAGAACGTTCCTCTTCTTCCTCCTGGCTGGCTGCGCCACCACGCCACCAGCGTCTCCGCCGCGCGTCGAGGCCCCACCGCCGGTGACGCCTCCGACGCCTCCGCCACCAGCCACCGCCTCGCTGCCCGAGGTCGCGCCGCTCACGGTGGTATCGCTCCCCACGACGCCGTCGCCCATCGTCAGTCTGAGGCTCGTGTTCCGCGCCGGCTCCGTCGACGATCCTTCGGGGAAAGAAGGACTCACCGCGCTCACCACGCGGCTGCTCTTCGAAGGCGGCACGGCGTCCCGCACCGCAGCCGAGTTCACCCGCGCGCTGTACCCGATGGCCGCCGAGCTGCGCACCGACACCGACAAGGAGTTCACGACCGTCGCTGGCCGGGTTCATCGCGAGCGCTTCGAGGTGTTCCTTCCACTGCTGCTCGAAGCCCTGCTGACGCCACGCTTCGAGCCGAAGGAGTTCGAGCGCCTCAAGGCGGAGCAGCTCACGACGCTCCGCACGCGGCTGCGCAACGAGAACGACGAAGAACTCGGCAAGGTGATGCTCGACGCCGTGCTGTTCGACGGGCACCCGTATCGACACGCGGTGGTTGGAACCGAAGCCGGCCTCGAAGCCATCACGCTGGGCGACGTGCGGGCGCAGTGGGCGCGGCTCTTCACCCAGGACCGGCTCGTGATCGGCACGGCGGGTGGTGCAACGGAGGCCGACGCGAAGACGCTGGCGACGCGGCTGTCCGCGCTGCCTGCGAAGGGACCCCCGCGCGTCGTCATTCCACGGCCTCCTGCTCGGCCAAAGGAGACGCTGGTGATCCGCCGAGACACCGCCTCGACGGCCGGCTCCTTCGGGTTCGCGTGGCCCATTCGGCGCGAGCACCCGGACTTCGCGGCGCTCTTCCTCGGCGTGTCGTTCCTCGGAGAACACCGACAGGAGCACGGCGTGCTGTTCCGCGAGCTGCGCGACAAGCGGGGCCTCAACTACGGCACCTACGCGTATGCAGAGCACTTTCGCCAGGACGGCTGGGAGCCGCTGCCCCGCCCAGGCGTGCGCCGCAGCGTCGAGGACTTCAGCCTCTGGCTTCGCCCGGTCGAGGCGCGGAACGGTCCGTTTGCCACGCGGGCACTCCTCTTCTTCCTCGATCAGACCCTGCGCCAGCCGCTCCCACCGGGGCGCTTCGAGACGGCCAAAGGGTTCCTCCTCGGTGCCTTGCGTCAGTGGACGCTGACGGATCAGCGCCGGCTTGGCTGGGCCATCGACGAGGTCCTCACCGGCACTTTGGGTCATGTCGAGCGCCTCGCCAAACGCCTCGAGACCCTCACGCCCGCCGAGGTGCAACGAGCGCTGGTCACGCACCTCGACCCGGCGCAGCTCTCGTTCGTCTTCGTCACCCGCGACGCGGAGGGGCTGATCTCCGCGTTCACCTCTGGCGCAGCGGCGCCTGCGACCTATCCCACGCCGAAACCGCCCGACGTGCTCGAGACCGATGGCCGCGTGGAGCGGTTTCCAATCCCAATGGAACGCTCGCGAACGCGGATCATCGAGGCGAGCGAGGTGCTCGCGCGCTGAATCGGAGCTGTAGCGACCTGTCTTTTTGGGTCGCCTCGGATGCGCGGGTATAAGCGGGGCAATGCCGCGTCTCGCGCGACCGTTGCTGAGCATCTGTCTGCTCCTGGCGTTCCCCGCGCTCGCGGATGATCCGTTCGCGCGCGGCTTCGACTCGGTGCCACTGAAGCTGACGCCGCTGGCGAACTCCGGCCTCCAGCTCGAGGGCGCCGAGCTGCGCACGAAGCGCTCGTGGCAGTTGTATTCGCTGCTCGATCTCAACTTCGGCGTGATGGCGCTCAAGCTCGGCGATCAGCGCCTGGGCGATCTCATCCCCTTCCGCACCGACCTGCGCATCGGCGGCTCGTACCAGGTGCTCGACCGCCTCGAAGTGGGCGCCGAGATTCCGCTGACGGTGTTTCAGCTCAACGGCTTCCGGCTGCTGGCCGATCAAGGCTTCGAGCAGCGGGCACCCAACGCAGTCGGGCTCGGAGCGCCTCGGCTGCTGGGCCGCTTCCAGATCCTCCGCCAGAGCGAGATCCCCATCGCCAGCATCGCGGCGGTGCTCGAGGCGCGCCTGCCGATCGGTGACGGCTTCAGCTTCCTGTCCGATCGTGGCTTCGTCCTCTCGCCTCGCCTCGCGGTCGAGCGTTCCTTCGGGCCGGTGCGAATCCTCGCCAACGGCGGCTGGCGCTTCCGCACTGCGGCGGGCCAGTTCCTCAACCTCTACGTCGGCCAGGAGTTCCTCCTCGGTGGCGGCGCCATCATCTCGCTTCCTGACCTCGGCCAGTTGAAGCAGAACCAGTTGCTCGCCGAGGTGAACCTCGCCACGCCGACCGAAGCGCCCTTCACCTTCCGGGACGCCGAGGCCCTCAAGACGCCGCTGGAGTTGATGATCGGCGCCCGCTCGACGGTCGCGAAGGACTGGAGCGTGCTGGTGGCGTTCGGTCGCGGTCTCGGCGAGAGCGGCTACGGACGCGAGGCCTTTCGTCTGATCCTCGGCGTGCGGTTCGAGCAGATCGCCGCGCCGGATCAGGACGGCGACGGCATTCCCGACGTGAGCGACGGCTGCCCCGCGACCCCCGAAGACAAGGACGGCAAGGAAGACGCCGACGGCTGTCCTGAAGACGAGCCGGTGTCCGACAGCGACGGCGACGGCATTCCCGACAAGGTCGACGGCTGCCCCGAAGCGCCGGGCCCGGGTCCCCTCGATGGCTGCCCCGACAAGGACGGCGATCAGATCCCCGACAACGTCGACAAGTGCCCTGAGCAGCCCGGCCCGCCTGAACTCAACGGCTGCCCGCCGCCCGAAGAGGAAGAGGCGGTCGTCCTCGAGGCCGAGAAGATTCGCATCAACAACCAGATCCTCTTCGAGTTCGGCTCGAACAAGATCGATCCGAAGTCCTTCCCGCTCCTCGACGAGGTGGCCAAGGTGCTCCAGCAGAACCCAGGCGTCGGCCCGGTGCTCATCGAAGGCCACACCGACAACGTTGGGCCCAAAGCCTTCAACCTCGACCTGTCCAGGCGCCGCGCGAAGGCCGTCGCGGACTACCTGATCACCAAGGGCGTCGCGAAGGAGCGCCTGCGCAGCGCCGGCTTCGGCGTGGAACGCCCGATCGTCCCCAACGACTCAGCCCTCAACCGCGCGAAGAACCGCCGCACCGAGTTCCGGCTGGTGGATGACGACGACGCGGGTGGAAAGGTGGCGCCGAAGAAGTAGTCACTCCAGCGCGTCGTCGAGCCACTTCGTCACCTGCCAGCCCTGCACCCGCCCGCGCACCGAGTGGCGGACCATGCCATCGCGACCGATGACATAGGTGGTCGGCAACGCCTGGATCCGGAAGGCCTCGGCCACCTCGGTCGGAGTCATCGCGACGAACGGCCGCGTGTCTTCGTGCGACGGGAGCCACGCCTCGACCGAGCTGATGCCTTCCTCGGGGTTCGCAGCGACGAACACGACACCTTTGGAGCCATACGCCTTCGCGACGGCCACCAGCTCGGGCATCTCCTCGTTGCAGGGCGGGCACCACGTCGCCCAGAAGTTGAGCAACACCACCTGGCCCTTGAGCTCGCTCAGCTTCATCCGAGAGCCGTCGAGGCGAACGAAGAGCGCGTCGGGCGCGAGCTGATCCCGGGACAAGCCATCGCCCGACCAGAACTCACTCACCGCGAGCACCGCGGCGATCGCGAGCAGGCCGCCGATGATCACCGTGTTGCTCAGGTGCACCCCTCGTCCCGCGGGCGGAGGCACCGGCACGTCGTCACTCACGAGGCAGACTCCTTCAGGTGCGAGACGAGCTGGTCGAGCCCCCACCGGGTGATGGCGTGGAGCCCGGGCACGACCCTGACGACCTGCGCCAGGCGCGGGCCGACCGCGTAGTAGGTGCGCACGAAGACCCGCCCGGCAGGCCTGGGCAACAGCACGTCGTCGCGAAACCGGCGCAGCACCTCGAGCTGGGGCGCGCCCTCACCGAACGCCACCGTCGCCACGAAGCACGGCCCCGTCGACGACAGCCACAGTACGCGGCTCGAGCTGAGGTTCAACACGCCCCGGAGCACGGTTCGTGGCTGGTAGAGGAACGCGAGCAGATCGTTCCGGGCCACCTGGAGCTCACCCGCGCTGCCATCTTCGACGTCGAGGCGGGTGGAGGCGCCCGAGAGCTCGGTGAGCCGGAACGCGTAGTGGCGCTGCGAGCCAACGCGCCGCACCTCCACCGAGCGCACCTCGGCGAAGTACACGGTGAAGCCGTTCGCGCAGTGCACACAGGTGTACGCGTGCTCAGCGTTGCGAGGCGAGAAGCTGAAGTCGCTCACCTTCCGGCACGACGGGCACGGCAGCTTCACCTGCACGGCTTTCTCTGGACGGGGATCGAAGCGGCTCTGACGCGTCTGTGGATCGAACACCGGTACCGCGACGTCATCGGTCACCGAGAACAACCGACGTCGACCCGTCGCCAGACGCTCCAGCCGCTGCGCCTCGACCCAGCTCGCCTCCGCGGCCTCCACCTGGCCCCGCACGATGTGGTGCAGCGTCGCCAGCCACGCCTCCAGTGCCAGCACCCATGGGTGATCGTTCGCGTGGAGCGCCCGCGCGAGCAGCGCCTCCCCTTCGGCCACCATCGCCTCCGCCTGGGCCCGCACCGGATCGTCCCGGCGCTGGTACACCGGGGGCTCGGGAGCGCGAGCGCAGAACGCGACCGCGTCGGCCCGCAACAGCTCGGACACATCACCCGGAACGTGCGGCAGCTTCGCCGCCAGGGCCTTCGCACGCTCCCGTGACGCCTCGACCGACATGTGTCGCTTCTACGCAACCTCAGGGAGTTCGGGCACCGACCGAAAATTCGACGGCCATGTGGGTCGATGTACGTTTGGATTCATGCGCATGCTCATCACGGTCTTCTGGTCGCTTGCTTGCGTGGGCGTTGGCGTGGCCCTCGCCACGGTCGAGGTGTCGGGTCGAACGCCGCTCCAACACGCGGAGCGGGCCTGGCGCAGCGATGGCGTCAAGCGGCTCGACTCGGCGAAGGACCGCGCCGACGACCTGGTCGACGACGTGAAGAAGAAGGTGTCGAACACGGTGAAGGACGCCAAGGACCGGCCCCTCGACAAGCACACCGCCGACGAACGCAGCGCGCTCGAACAGCTCATCGCCAATCGCCAGCGCGACGGGAAGTGACCGGCGCGTTCCCTCAGCTGAGCGGAAATGATGGCCGACGCGAACCCGTCGTTCGGGGAGTGCCGGGCTTTCGCTGGCTGGAGCCCCCCGCCGCAGGTATAGTGACCGGTGCCGTGACTCGTTTGATCCTGATCAGCGCAGCAGTGGTGGCCCTCTCGGCGTGTGGCGTCGGCCCGATGCCCAACCGCTCCGTCACCTCGACCCAGGCCCTCGCCGGCACCGCCGAATGGCTCGAGTTCGAGTCGCCGCAGATGCGCCAGGAGCTCTTCCGTGATCTCGCGCGCAACTCCGCGGCGCAGCAGGGTCTCACCGGCCCCGTCCTCTTCCCCGTGATGCAGAACGGTGAGCTCGTGGGCGGGCCTGGCCTCGACCTCCGCTCCGATCTCCTGCAGGCGCCTGACGCGGGTGTGCTCCAGCTCACCTTCGACACGCGTGGAGACCGCTTCACCGACGACCGCCGCGAGGCCTTCCAGGGTCTCTCCGAACGTGAAGCCACCGAGCTCGTCGCCCGCTCGCTGCTGCACCGCTGGGGCGTGAAGTCGAACGGCCCGGTGCTCGTGATTCGGGCGGCTGGCGCGCCGTACGCGGCGGCCTGGATCGACGGCGTGCTGCGCATCAACCCGGCCTTCGTCTACATGGCCGCGGCGCCCGCCTCGAACTGACGTCTCGCTCCCGCGCGCATCGGTGAGCGTGTACAAACGCCGCCATGCCGGTCTCCGACGCGGTCCTCTCCCAGCAGCTCGCGCACACGCTCTCCCGCACGGACTTCCCTGCCCTCGGCACGAAGTACCAGGGCAAGGTGCGTGACACCTACCGCCGCGGCAACCACCTCGTGCTCGTCACCACCGATCGGCTCTCGGCGTTCGATCACGTGCTGACGACGCTCCCGTTCAAGGGCGACCTGCTCAACACGCTGGCAGCCTTCTGGTTCAAGAAGACGGCGCACGTGGTGAAGAACCACGTCATCGACGTGCCGGATCCGTGCGTGACGGTCGCCCACGCGGCGAATCCCTTCGCGATCGAGTTCGTCGTGCGGGGCTACCTCACTGGCAGTCTGTGGCGCGACTACGAGGCCGGCCGCGATCCCTATGGGCTGAAGCTCCCGCCCGGCCTTCGCCGCGACTCGAAGTTCGACGCGCCGCTGCTGACCCCGTCGACCAAGGCGCCCATCGGCCAGCACGACGAACCGCTCTCGGAGGCGCAGGTGCTCGAGCGCGGCCTGGTGTCGGCCCGTGACTGGCACCGCTCGAAGGAGGCGGCGCTGGCCCTCTTCGCGGAGGGCACGTCGCAGGCCCGGGCCCAGGGCCTCCTCTTCGTCGACACGAAGTACGAGTTCGGCCTGCTCGGTGACACGCTGCTGGTGATCGACGAGATGCACACGCCGGACTCCTCGCGCTTCTGGCGCGCCGACGGGTACGAGCAGCGCCTGGCGAAGGGCGAGTCCCAGGTGATGCTCGACAAGGAGAACCTGCGCCAATGGCTCATCGCGGAGCGGGGCTTCTCCGGCCAGGGCACGCCACCCGCCATTCCCGATGACGTGCGGGTCAGCCTCTCGCAGAAGTACCTGGCTGCGTTCGAGACGATCACGGGCCAGGCGTTTTCGCCCCAACCCGGAGACGTGCGCGCGCGGCTCGAGAAGAACCTGAAGGCGGCCAGGCTGCTGCCGTGAGCGATGGCTCGGCGCGGCTGTCGAGGCCGCTCGTGCATGCGCTGTTCTTTGCCTCCGGCGCCGCGGCGCTGCTGTACCAGGTGTTGTGGGTCCGCGAGTTCGGCAACCGCTTTGGCAATGGCGTGTGGTCGACCGCGCTCGTGACCGCGTTGTTCATGGCCGGCCTGGGTGTGGGCGGACAGCTTGGCGGCCGCGTCGCCGACCGCCGACCGCACGACGCGCTGCGCCTCTACGGCCTGGTGGAGCTCGGCATCGGCGGCTGGGGCCTCGTGGTGGCCCTGGCGCTGCCGTGGACGGGGAATTGGTCGTCGTGGATGTCGGCGTACGGCGCGCCGGCTCCGTGGCTGACCCTGACCTTGGGCTCGTGGCTCGGCCGGGCCCTCCTGGTGACGGTGCTGGTGCTCCCGTCGACGCTCCTCATGGGCGCGACGCTGACGTTGCTCTTGCGGCACGTCCTCGCCTCGGACCTGGGCGCCGTCGAGGGCTGGCGGACCGGTGCGCTGTACGGCGTCAACACCCTGGGCGCAGCGATGGGAGCGTTGCTCGCGGACTTCGTGGCGATCCCCCAGCTCGGGGCCTTCGGGACTCAGATCGTAGCGGTCGCCGTCAACCTGGTCATTGGCGCCCTCGTCCTCGCGAGATCGTCCCGCCGTGACGGTGTACCACCGCCAGACGCTTCGTTCACGCCGCGCACGCCGGGGCTCACCATGGCCGGGCTGGCGCTCGCGCTCTCCGGCTTCGTCGGCATGGGGCTCGAGGTGACGTGGTTCCGATACTTCTCGTCGGCGCTCGGCGGCTACCGGAGCGTCTTCGCCCTGCTGCTCGTGGTGCTGCTCGTGTCGATGTGGCTCGGCGCCTCGCTCGCGGGTCTCCTCGTTCAGCGCGTCGGCAGCCCCGGCCGCTGGCAGGCGCTCGCGCAGGCCGGACTGGGGGTGGTGGTGGTGGTGCCGCTCGCGACGCTCGACGTGGAGGTCGTGCGCGAGGCCCAACGCACCTCGGGATTCCTCGCCCACCTCGTGCCGGTCGCCAAAGGCGTGCTGCTGCCTGGCGTGTTGATGGGCGCTGCGTTTCCGCTGATGAACGCGCTGGTGCAGCAGGCCGGCGCGGAGATCGGCCGGCGGGCCGGCTCGCTCTATCTCTTCAACACCGTGGGCGCGGTGCTGGGCTCCCTGGGGACCGGCTTCCTGCTCATCCCAGCGCTCGGCGTGCAGCGCACGCTGCTGTGGCTGCTCGTCCTCGGCGCAGTCGGCCTCCTTCCGCTCTTCCTCGCGGCACGAACGCTCGATTCACCCGACTGGCCACGGCTCAGACGCCTGGCTCCGGTCCTGGCGCTCGTCGCCCTCGTCCCGGTGGGAGGCTGGGCCTCACGCCCGAAGGATGCGCTCCTGTTCTCGGCCTTCGTCCCCGGCTGGTCGGACGAGCTCGAGCTGCTCGAGGCCCGCGAAGGGCCCACCGAGGTGGCGGTGGTGGCGAAGTGGCCGGGCGTGGGGCTGGCGCTGATGACGAACGGCCACAACATGTCCGGCACCACCGCTGGCAGCCAACGCTACATGCGCGCGATGGCGCACCTGCCGCTCCTGCTCGGCGACGCCCCGCGACGCGCGCTCGTCATCTGCTTCGGCGTTGGCAACACCGTGCACGCCGCGTCGCTGCATCCGCTGGAGCGCCTCGACGTCGCCGAGCTCTCACCCGATGTCCTGGCGCTCGCGCACCACTTCCGAGAGGCGAACCACGACGTCCTCGCCGATCCGCGCGTCGCGGTGCACGTCAACGATGGCCGCCAACACCTGCGCATGCAGCCCGAGGGCACCTACGATCTCATCACGCTCGAACCGCCACCCATCACCTACGCGGGCCTGGGCTCTCTGTATTCGCGTGAGTTCTATGCACTGGCGAAAGGGCGGCTCACCGAGGGCGGGATTCTCACCCAGTGGCTGCCCGTGTACCAGGTGCCCTCGGAGATAGGTCGCGCGATGATCGCGAGCTTCGTGGCCGAGTTCCCTGACGCGGTGCTGCTCAGTGGCTGGGGCGCCGAGCTGATCCTGATGGGCCGAAAGGGAGCCCCGGCGCGGCTGGATCTCGCGATGCTCCGCCACCGACTCGAGGCCCGACCGGGCGTGAAGGCCGACCTCGAGCGCATCAAGCTGTCGAGCGATGAGCAGCTCGCGACGATGTACGTGGCCTCGGGCCAGGAGCTCCGTCGGTACGTCCAGGGGGCGCGCCTGGTGACCGACGATCGCCCGCTCAACGAGTTCACTCCGGCGCGTGCACGGTTTCCGATGGATCGTGCCCTGTTCTCCATGTCGGACATCGCGGGCTGGTGCGACGACTGCCTGCCGTGGACGGGAGCGCTGGAGATGGCGCGAACCCACTACCAGTCCGACACCTTCCTCACGACCGCGGTGGTCAGCCCGCCTTGAGCGAGCGCGGTTGCCACCCAGGGCCCGAGTCGGTGCTGTGAAACGTGGGGACCGGCTCGGGAGCGGCCTCGAGCAGCAGGTCGTCATTGGCGGCGGCGCTGCGAGCCCAGGCCATCGGCGACCAGTCCTCGGGGCCAGGCAGCTCGGGCTCGGCCATCGCGCGCGCCCCCTCGTCATCTCCAGCGAACGTGAGAACGGCAGCGTGCAGGCTCATGAGAAAGATGCAGTGCAAGCGCGAGCCCGCCGCCAGCGTCGCGACTTCTTGTGGGTCGGGCTGAGTCGCACCGGTGTGGGCGGGTCGACCTCGACCTGCGAATCCAGTGGCAGGGAAATCCTGCGAGCGTGTGCCTTCCGTGGCGGGCGCAGACCCACGTCCGCGAAAAGCTGCTCCAGAATCCGATGACTTGGCCGTGGCACGCAGGCTGCTCGAGAGGAGTCGTCATGGCCTCCCGCGTTCAGGCTCCGCCCGCTGCGTCACCCAAACCGCAGACGAAGTCGAATCAGGAGCCGTTCAAGGCCCTCCTTGACGAAGCGCGGCGAACCTCGGGCGCCCCACCGGGCCTCACGAAGAAGCCCGCCGCCCCGGTGACGTCCGTCGGGAAGGGCGCCGTCGTGACGGCTTCGACCGCCGCCCAGGCCTTCGCGCCAGTCACGGGTCAGCTCGTTCGCTCGCAGGCACGCACGGCCGAAGCGGTGAGCGTGCAGCACGCCGCCACCACGCAGCAGCTGACGACGGCGCGCTCCCATCACCTGGCGACCTCGGACCAACTCGCCACCACACGGCTGCAGCACCACGAAACCCACGACCATCAGGCCGCGACGCGGGTCGTCGATCTAATCGTCAAGGAGCTGGTCGCCGAGTTCGAGCCGCGGGCCTCGCCGAAGGTCGGCAACCCGCTCCAGCCACTCGCCCCGACGTCGGAGGTCCCGTTTCCCGTCGAAGCGCGCACGGCGTCGTCCCACAGCGTTCCTTCGAGTGGCGCCTCGACCCCTCCGACGAGCTCGCCTGAGGCGAAGGCGGCCCAGGCCGTGGCGCTCATCGAGCGCATCGAGACCTTCGTGAAGTCGCAGCGCCCTGCCATCGCCATGACGCTGAACAATTCCCTCGGCGCTCGGGTCGAGATCGAGAAGCTGGGGCCCGGACGAATCGCCCTGCGGCTCGTCGGCCAGAACGGGCCCCCGACACCAGAGACCGTCAGCCGGATCCGCGAGGAGCTGCGCTCCCGTGGGCTCGAGGTTGGCGCCCTCTCGGTCAGCTGAGCCTCAGCCGTCGGACCGACCGAGCATTCCCGCCGCTGCGAGGACTTCGAGCACCAGCGCCGCGAGCACCGTGGTTCCCACGAGGAATCGGGCCCACAGCGGCCAGCGGGTCGGTCCACTGAAAGCGTCACGCGCGAACATCAGCGAGAGCTGTGCGACCACGATCCCGACGGTCACGACCCGAACGACGAAGAGCCATCGCGGCTGGCGTGAGCGACGCTTCATTCGCTCGGCCGTCACGATGGCTCCTCAGAGAAAACGCCCCGACGAACGGGGCTTACTTGCCGCCCGCGAGATCGAGCAGCGAGCGCTTGCCTTCTTTGTCCTTGAACTGCTCGGCCTCTGCCAGCGGCGGGTGCTTCTCGGAGAGGTTCGGCCACTTGGTGGAGAGATCGGCGTTCAGCGACTTGTATTCCTTCCACTTCTCCGGGAGGTCGCTCTCCGGGAAGATCGCTTTGGTCGGGCAGACCGGCTCACACGCGCCGCAGTCGATGCATTCGTCGGGGTGGATCACCAGGAAGTTGGCGCCCTCGTAGAAGCAGTTGACTGGGCACACCTCGACGCAGTCGGTGTACTTGCACTTGATGCAGGGCTCGGCAACCACGTAGGCCACGGCTGACTCCTTGTGTTGATCGACATGTCGACGCGACGAGCGAGGGTCTATCGCCGCCGCCGGGCGATTTCACCCGAGAAAACCCTTCCGCTTCAGCAGCTCGGCCACCAGCACCGCGCCCTTCGCGGCGCCCATCTTGGTGTTGTGTGAGACGAGCACGTACTTGACGCCGTTCTCCAGCACGCCGTCTTCGCGCAGGCGGCCCACCGAGGTGGCCATGCCGTCGTGCGTGTCGCGATCGAGCCGGGGCTGGGGACGGAACGGGTCGTCGAGCACCTCGATCCACCGGGGCGGGGAGGACGGCAGGCCGTTGGCGTCGTCGTGGCCCTTCCACTCCCGCATCACGCGCGCGACGTCGGCGGGTGAGGCCTTCGACGCGAGCGAGACGTAGGCTGCCTCGGTGTGGCCTTCGAGGACGGCCACCCGGGTGCAGGTACAGGACACCTTGAGATCGGCCCGGGGCGTGGCGAGCCCACCGAGGATCTTCTTCGTCTCGACCTCGACCTTGTGCTCCTCCTTCGAGATGTGGGGCACGACGTTGTCGATGATGTCGAGGCCGATGACGCCTGGAGATCGTCCAGCGCCCGACACGGCCTGAAGCGACGTCATCATCACGGCCTTCACGCCGAACGCCTGCTCGAGCGGTCCGAGCGTGACGGCCAGCCCGGTGGTGGTGCAGTTCGGGATCGGCGTGATGAAGCCCTTCCAGCCGCGGTTCTTCTGCTGGGTGCGAATGAGCTCGGCGTGCTGCGGGTTGACCGGCGGGATGAGAAGCGGAACGTCGTCGTCGTAGCGGAACGCGCTCGCCGCCGAGACGACGGGGATGTCCCTGGCGAGGCGGGGTTCGAGCTCTTTGGCGACGTCGCTCTCGACCGCCGAGAACGCGAGGTCGAAGTCCTGCGCCTTCACGTCGTCACCGGCCATCACCTTCATGGCAGCGAAGTCGGCCGGGAGCGGCTCGGTGAGGAACCAGCCCATCATCCCGTTGGGGGCCTTGAGCGCCTCGGCGTACGTCTTCCCGGCGTTCCGGGGCGAGGCCGCCAGTCCGTTGATGGACAGCCAAGGGTGCACCTTGAGCGCCGACAGGAACTGCTGGCCAGCGAGCCCCGTCGCGCCTATCACCACGCATCGCAATTTCTTCATGCGGCGCGCAATAGCGGTCCTGTCTTCCCGCTTCAAGCGTGCCACCACCTTCCGCCGGCCGGGCGGAGACGCCGAGGGACCCCGATGCTCGCAGCCGTCCTCTCTTCCGTGATCGCCATCAACGGCTTCGTGCCGCAGGTGAGCTTCGAATCCCGTCCGTCGCCTGACCAGGGTCCGACCCTCCAGCTCGGCCTGCTCTCGGAGCCGCTGCGCGGTGACCTCTCCCTGTCGGCCCGCGGGTGGGCGCTGACGAACCGCGAGCGCCTCGGACTGCACCCCTCGTCGACGCTGGTGTTCGACACGGGCTTCGCGACGCGCTGGGGGGCGAGCCTGCACTACCTGCAGCAACTCAACGGCGTCGAGGTCTACCAGGGCAAGCTGGTGGTGACGGTCGACGATCGCGCGCGCATCATTCAGGCCTCGTCGAGCGTGGTGGGCGCGCGTGCGGTGAAGAACCTCTTCCTCCTGGATGAGGCGCAGGCGATGGCAAAGGCCGCGACGCTGGTGCCGTATCCAGCCCTCCGACAGGACGACTCGCGGCTGCCGTACGGTGGCGCGAAGCGGCAGTTCTTCGCGGTCGACGACGAGCTCCGCGCGGGCTGGCTCGTCCACGTGGCCTCGTTCGACCCGTCGAAGAACTGGTACGTCGCGATCGACGCCGCGACCGGTGAGGCGATCTTCGTTCAGAACCGCGTTCACCACGCGGAGTTCAACGCCAACGTCTACCCCATCTCGCCCGGCGCGTTGGACGGCGGCGTGAGCGCGACGCCCACCACGATCGGCTCGTTGACCCGCGCCGACGGCGGCACCTTCATCGGGCAGAGCTGTGAGCTGTTCCTCGACGACGGCGGCTTCGCGACGGTGGACAACGACGCCGGCGTGCTCTGCGGCGATCAACTCACCACCTACAACTGCTGCACGAACCAGAACTGCGTGCCCGACGCCGGCCCGCGCCGCATCGCAGGACCGACCAGCATCATGGGGTTCACCATCAACCTCGATCTGCCCGTATGCGATCGGGTGAACCAGGCGACGAACCAGCGGGACGCCGGCGACTATCGCTACACGCCGGTCGATCCGCCCACGAACCGGATGGCGGTGGACCCGAACGATCCCGCCAACTCGGACACGTTCGCGCACGTGCACGCGTTCTACCATGTGAACCGTGTGTACGACTGGCTGCGCGGCCTCTCGGGGCGTGGGCCGGCGCTCTTCCCGACCAACCAGCCCGCCATCGGTCCGTTCCGCATGCGGGACGAGCGGCGGACGCCGGCCCGCAAGCCCGCCGTGCTCACCAACGTCATCATCCCTGACTTCCAGAACTTCGCCGCCATCGATGGCATCCCCGGCTGTCTGCCGCCGCCGCTGGGCCAGGGCATGGGCACCTGTCGTGTCCGCGGCTTCTCGCGCATCGACAACGCCGCGTTCCTGCCGGTTGAGCAGTTCGCGCAGCTCCCGATTCCCGGTCTGTCCACCGGCGTCGATACCCTGATGATCTTCCAGGGCAACGCGGCCGACGCCGCCTACGACGCGACGGTGCTCTGGCACGAGTTCGGTCACGGGGTGGTGTACGCGACGGCGGCCCTCACCTTCGAAGACGTGGCGCTCGACAACCGCTCGGCGAACAACGAGGGCGGCGCGCTGCACGAAGGCCTGGCCGACTACATCGCGGGCGCGTTCGGCAACACCGCCGACGTCGGCCCCTACTTCGGGCCCCGTGCGCTCGGCGCGTCTGGCGTGATGGGCGTGCGTCAGGACGGCTACCTGCGCTCGATGGGCAACTCGCTCTCGTGCCCGGGTGTGCTGTGGGGCCAGGTGCACCAGGACAGCCAGCACGTTTCGGCGGCGCTGTGGCAGGGGCGCGTGCAGAACCTCGGCACCGACAACGGCGCGACCTACGACGCGGCCTTCTACGCGATGCTCGTCTCCATCGCGCCGAACGCGACCTTCGGTGACGTGGCGCGTGTGATGGCGGCCCGGGTGTCCACCGCGTTCACGCCGGCCGCGGCCACCGCGCTCGAGCAGCTCTTCCAGACCAAGGGCGTGACGGGGTGCTCGAAGGTGCTCGAGGTGACCGACACGTCCCCCGCGCGGCCGTACTTCGGCATTCCCCAGGCGCGCCTGCTCGCCAACGCGCAAGTGCCGGGTCCCTTCCAGTTCAAGATCGCGGTGCCCGCCGGCGCGAGCGCGATTCGCATTCGCGGGCAGCAGCAGGGTGGCGGAGGCTTTGGCGGTGGAATGCCGCCTGAGCTGACGGTGCTGGCGAAGACCCAGAGCGCGGTGACGTTCACCCGTGCAGGCGGGAACCTGACGAACGACGCCGAGTTCAACGGCACGGCGCGGTCGATGGGTGGCGCGATCGATGCGCGGGTGGACGTGCGGATCCCCTGTGGGATCCAGGAGGTCTACGTCGCGCTCACCTCTCGTGGTGGGGGCGCGGTGCTGCAGAACCTCCAGGTGACGGCAGAGCCGCTCGTGAACTGCATGTTCCCGGTACCGGACGCCGGCGTGATGCCGCAGCCCGACGCAGGAATGATGCCGGAGCCCGACGCCGGCACGGGCGGCACCGAGACGAAGCAGTTGCCCTTCGCTGGGACGGTGCAGCAGCCGGCCGCGGCCACGGGGTGCGGGTGTGCGTCGCTCGATGGGGCGTCCGTCGTGGCCCTGCTGGGCCTGCTCGGGCTCGCGCGTCGCCGTCGCTCCTCAAACGGCACCTGACTCCATCGATCGCGCTCGGTGCCCCTGGCCGAGCGCTGGCTTTGGCGATGCCGACCCGAGACCGTTGACCCCGCACCCGTCACGCAACGACCAGAATCAATCGAAGGCGGCGAGACCTCCATCGGGTGGAGGGCCCGACGACTTCGCTGGGGTTCCGCTGCGTACGCCGGCCTCCGCGGCTGGTCGGGGATCGGTCCTCGCGCGTCGCAGGCCATCGAGCGTCTCGTACGCGGCAAGCTCGTCCTTCGTCGCGGGAACGCGCAGCTCGTCCTTGAGCGCGAGCGACTGGTGCTCGCTCACCAGGTTCCACAGCCCGTTCTCTTCGACGAAGACCCACAGCACCCGGAACGGCGGCGCGGTGATCGCTTTCTTCCCGGTGCCCTGCCGCAAGACGACGTTCGCCGCCACCCAGCCAGTGCCACCACCCGGTGCGAGGCGCGCACGAATCGGCCCGTCGACCTTGTAGGTGAACGCGCCCTTCTTGATCGCCGCGAGCTGGGGTCGAACGAGGTCCTTGAAGAGCTTGCCGGTCTCGAGGATCTCCGAAGGGCCTGTGCCGATGAGAGAGACCTCTTGCCGATCACTGACGCGTTCGAGCTTCACCGCGATGTCGTCGAGCACTCGTCGAGAGAGCCCGACCAGCTGATCCGCCTCGGAGCCCCGCTCGGCCAGGACCTCGGCCGGCGGCAGGTACTTCTTCGCCGCGTCGGGCGCGAAGATCCGCTCGTCCGGCACGGCGAGGGACACGTGGACCGCGTCGAGCTGCCACTGCTCCTCGACCTTGGTGGCGTGGCCCGTGACGCGCGCCAGCCAGGTCGTCGACACGCCCTTGAACTCCCACTCGACGTGCGGCAGGTCCCAGAACCAGGCCGAGCGGGCGTTCTTCGCGATCCCCACGTCGATGCGATGCGTCCGAATGCGCAACGCGGCGGTGCCGAGGCCGATCGACAGCAACTGCTGGCGAACCGCGTTGATCAGCGGGTCACGCTGCGCGTAGGTGTCGCTCGGCGCCAGCGCGTAGGCCATCACGTCGGGCGCGAGCTTCGGCGCGATGGGATCGGGATCTCCGGTCTCGAGGGTCGAGTACACGAACTTCACGAGCTCTCGGACTTCGGCGCGCGGATCCGCCGGAGACTTTGGCTCGGCCCGCTTCGGCGGCGGCGCTTTGGGGCACCCGAGCACCACGGTGACGACGATCAGAAGCAGCCGACGACGCATCGGGAGGCACTCCACCCCGAGCGTGCGCCCCTCGCCACCGTCTTCGCGGCTGTCGCCCTCGGGTGACACCAGCGCGGCCTGGACCGAAACACTGTCAACTTACTTTGCACGGCTCTGACATGTGCGCTGATCAGTTTCTGGAACACCTGGTGTGCTGCTTTCGGACAGCACGCGTTGAGTGGCTGACTGGAAGCGGGTCGGCCCCTCGAAGAAAGCACGCTGGGAGGCTGGCACGGGCCATGCGCTATCTCATTGAGAACACCGTGAAGCCTTCGGGTTTCACCCGCTTCAAAACGGGGATGACCATGAATCGGACAGTCTGGGCAGCAATCGCGGCGGGGCTGGCGCTGACGGGGTGCGGGACGGGCGATGCGACCCTTCAGACGCCCATGGTGGACAGCGAGCAGCCGGACCGGGAAGCGGGCTGGAGCGATGACGCGAACCTCCGCGCGGCGCCGACGCTCGACCCGACGTTCGACGCGGCTGGCCGGGAGTTCAACGTCTCCCCGGCGCTGCTGAAGGCCATCGCGTGGGCCTCGAGCCGGTACGAGATGGTGACGGGTGAAGCGGACTTCGAGGGCGCGCCCGAGGCCTTCGGCGTGATGGGGCTCGGCGGAGACGTGCTCACCACGGGCGCGACCCTGGCCGGCGTCACGGTCGACGCGGCGAAGACCGACCTCACTGCGAACGTTCGCACCGCGGCGGCGTGGCTCGACGCCGAGGCGAAGACGCAGAGCATCGAGCGCGCGCGCCTCATCGCATGGGTGCCGGTGGTGGCGGCGTTCTCGCGCATCGAGGACTTCCAGGCCCGTCAGGCCTTCGTGAAGGGCGAGGTGTTTGGCGCGCTGACCGAGGGCGTGGGTGCGTTCTCCGACGACATGGCGGCGAGCGGCCAGGCGCTGGAGCTCGAGGCGGCCGTCGGTGAGGTCGCGACCGTCTCGCAGGGGCTCTCCCGCGCCCCCGACTATTCGCGCGGCGTGTGGCGTCCCTCGCCGAACTTCAGCGCCCGCTCCGGCCGCGTGCAGATGGTCATCATCCACACCTGCGAGGGCTCGTACACGGGCTGCTACTCGTGGCTGGCGAACTCCCGCGCCGGCGCCTCCGCGCACTACGTCGTTTCCAGCGACGGCCGCGAGGTCTCTCAGCTCGTGCGCGAATCGCAGCGCGCCTGGCACATCGCGGCGGACTACTCGTGCAGCCGCAATGGCGGGAAGCGGTGCGACCTCAACGGCGTCGGCTCGAACAACTTCACGGTCGGCATCGAGCACGCTGGCTTCGCGTCGCAGTCGTCCTTCTCGGCGGGCATGATCGACGCCTCGGCGCGCCTCACCTGCGACATCACCCAGGACCACAACATTCCGCGCGACCGCTTCCACATCGTCGGCCACGGGCAGCTCCAGCCGTGGAACCGCACCGACCCGGGCCGCAACTGGCCGTGGAGCAGCTACATCCAGAAGGTGAACGCGTTCTGTGGCTCGAGCCCAGCCCCGACGCCGAACCCCACGCCGAACCCCACGCCGAACCCCACGCCGAACCCCACGCCGAACCCCACGCCGAACCCGACTCCGACGCCGACGCCGAGCCCCTCGCCGAGCACGCTGGTGATCGACAGCAACAACAACAACAACAACCAGGCGCGCGGGTACATCCAGGTGTCGGGCAACTGGAAGAGCTCGACCAACATCGCGGGCTACTACGGCAGCGGCTACTGGTACGCTTCCACGGCGCTGGTGAGCGACGGCGCGGCCTTCTTCTTCAAGCTCGACGCCGCAAGCGCGAAGACGATCGACGCATGGTGGACCGCAGCGAGCGACAGGTCTCCGGACGCCACCTTCGTGGCCTTCAACGCCCAGGGCCAGAAGCTGGGCGAGGGCTCGATGAACCAGGCGCGCAATGGCGGCCAGTGGAACCAGGTGGGCCGGTTCAACTTCTCCGCGGGCTGGAACAAGATCGTGCTGTCGCGCTGGTCGGCGAGCGGCAAGGTCGTCATCGCCGACGCGATTCGCGTGCGGTGAGCCGAGCGGTCGTCACCCTCGCGGTGCTGGTAGCCGCGAGCGCGTGTCGTTCCCAGCAATCCATCCAGGCGGCTCCAGCGATCCCCACCTTCGACGCAGGGCTTCCGACGCCACGGGTCGTTGCCTCCTTCTCCGAGCGGCGTTCCCTGACCGGGCTGCTCGCGGTCGTCGAGGATGCAGGGCTGGGCCTCGTCTTCACCTCCGAGCGCAGCGGCGCGCCTCAACTGCACCGCTGGACCGATGGGCTCGAGCGCGCACTGACCACCGAGGCGGCGCACCACCTGCAGGACGTGGCGTGGACGCGCGGTGAAGCGCTGGTATCGCGGGTGGAGGGCCCCGCGGAGCAGCTGCTCGCCGTCCGACTCTCCGACGGTGGCCTGCGCGACGTGACTCCGGGCCTCGAGAAGGCCCATGGCGCGGTCCTGTCGAGAGACGAGGCGTGGGTGGCGTTCGAGGGCTCCCTGTCGGGCGTGTCGGACGTGGCGATCGTCCCCTTCGATGGCCGCGCCCCACCCCATCCCGTCGCCCCGGAGCCCACTGGAGCCTTCCAGCCTGCCTTCACGAACGACGGACAGTCCGTGGTGGTGACCAGCAGCGGCACCGGCGACCCGGAGCTCTATCGCCAACCGCTCGACGGCGGCGCCCGGGTGCGGCTCACCGCGTTTCACCTCGAGGACTTTGGTGGCGTGCCTTCGCCTGACGGGACGCGGCTGGCCTTCGTCTCGAACCGGGAGGGTGTCGATCGCGTCTTCGTGCAGGGCCTCGATGGCCGCGCCGTGAAACGACTCTCAGCCGAAGCGCGCGACGCGTCCGACGCCGAGTCCGACCCGGTGTGGATGCCGGATGGCCGCTCGGTGTTGGTGACGGTGCGGGTGGGTGGAAAGCCCCGACTGCAGCGCATCGACGTGTCGAGCCGCAAGACGATCTGGACGACGAGCGGAGGCGATCAACTGCCTCGGCCAGGCCCCGATGGGCGCTTCATCGCCTTCGTCTCGGATCGACTCGGCACCGCTGATGTCTTCGTGATGCGCGCCGACGGCTCCGACGTCACGCCCGTCACCACGGACAGCGCGCCAGAGTACGGCCCTCGGTGGGTGCCTGCGTCAGCGCTCCGCTGAGACGGCGGGCGAGGCCTTCGACGAGTCTGGCGCCGGCACGGGCCCGAGGAACTGGAGCGGATCGACCGGCACTCCGTCTTTTCGGACCTCGAAGTGGAGGTGCGGGCCGCTCGTCTTGCCGGAGTCTCCGACCGTCGCGACCACCTGCCCCTCGCGAACCTTCTGGCCGGTCTTCACCCGCACGTCGCGGTTGTGGGCGTAGAGCGTCACGAGTCCACCGGCGTGCTCGACGATGACGATGAGCCCGTAGCCCTTCTGCTCGCCTGCGTAGAGCGTCGTTCCCACCGCCGCGGTCTTCACGGGTGTTCCGGCCGGCGCGGCGAGGTCAATGCCGTCGTGGGGCTCCTTCCCCTTGCGGCCAAAGCGCGCGTACAGCACGCCGCGCACGGGCCAGGCCAGCGGGCCGTTGGAGGTGCCGACCGTCGTGAGCACCTTCGGGGCCTTCTTTTCGGGGGCCGTGGCGGGTGGGCGTGGGGCTGGCGTGGGCTCGGGCGAATCGGCCTCGACGACCTTCGGCTTGGGCGCTTCGGCGCCGGGAATGTGGAGCAGCTCGCCGACCTGAAGCTCCCGTGGGTCGTCGATCGCGTTCGCGCGCATGAGCTCGTCGACGGTGAGGCCGTAGGTCCGCGCGATGCGGTAGAGCGTCTGGCCCTTCTCGACCCGGTGGCGCACGTCTCCAGGCGCGGCGGCGAGGTCGAGCTCTCGATGCGGCCGGGGGACGAAGCCCGCGGACGTGGTGACACACGCGCTCGTGAGCGCGCCCACGAGGACCAGGGCCAATCGCGTTGACATCACCAGAGGTCAAGTGTGCGACAGCCTGCGACAGGGGCCAGTTTTCGGCAGGCACCGCGACCAGGCCCTCCCTTCTCAGTCGAGGCCGGGCGCGCGAACGACCTCGGCCGAGGCTCGACCCATCGAGGGCCGCGAGGCCACCAGCCGCTGCATGCGCGCGAGCACCGTGTCTGCCAGGCGCTGCGTCCCATCCGACACCAGGCGCTGGTGCTGACGCTCGGTCGCCAGCTCGACACCGAACGGCGTCGTGCTCACCTCGGCGCGGACGCGTTCGTTCACCGTGAAGAGGATCGTCCCGGTCTTCACGTCGAACAGCGTCGACTCGAGCACGCCGGCGGTCTCGACCGTCGTCCCGGGGATGAAGAGCGTCGCCACCAGCGTGAGGTACGCCGCGGCGCCCGCGTTGGCCCGGGTGACATCCACGAAGCGGTGGCGCACCAGCAGCAGGTACGCGGTGCGGTAGCGCGCCGCGAGCTCGCGCAAGCCCGGCAAGCCCCGCTCGATGGGCCACTCGCTCGACACCTCGGTCGCCAGCTCGACCAGGCCCGAGCCCTCGAGCGCAGCCACCAGCTCAGCCGGCGCGGGTTGCACCGGAATCCCTTCCGCGACCTCGTAGCGGGTCGCGACGGGGAGCACGCCGATGCGCGAGTTCTCTTCGAGGAAGACCGGCGCCGACAGGATGATGCGCAGCTCCGACTCCCCCACGGCGCTCCGGTCGCGGGCGAAGTGGTTCTCCACCAGGGGAGCGCTGCGCGGTGGCGCGGCATCGAACGACAGGGGTTCCAGCGAGGCGGCGGCCTTGCTGGCGGCGCAGCCCATCGACGAAAGGAACAGGACGACGGGGACGAGACGGTGCATGGAACTTCCTCCTTGTTGCGTGCGAGGAGACACCGCGCGACAACCCGTGGGCAGCATCGGGGCCACATCGTTTCTTCATGGAATCGGCATGACTGAGAGCGACCTGCAGAAGCGGCTGGAGAAGCTCGGGGCGCAGCTCGTGAGCGACATCGAGTCGTGGGAGAAGCGCACGCGCGGCGATCGCACCAAGGCGCTGGACGAGCTGTCACACTCGCTCGGCGGCGCCCTCGGCGAGGTCGTGCACACCATCGCCGCCGAGGCCGAGAAGGCGAAGCAACGCGACGACGAGCGCAAGGCCCGCAAGGCGGAGCGCAAACGCGAGCGCGAAGCCCGCAATCCCCCGTCGGTCGCGGTCGGCGTCGTGTTCCTCACCGCGGCGGTCCTCTGCGCCGTGATGGGCATCTTGAATCCCCAGCTGTGGTGGATGGTGTTCGTCGCGCTCGGCCTGGGGCTGTCGGGCGCAGGTCAGGTGGCTTCCGCCTCGAGGCGGAAACGCGCGCTCGGTCCCGAGCCCACCCCCGCGCCGGAGCGCCCGGCCGTCCACGAGGTCGACGGGGTGTGCGACCAATTGCTGGCCGATCTCGAGGCGAGCCCCGACGCGGTGAAGCAGTTCATCAGCGAGCCAAAGAAGACCGTCACGGTCATGCGCACGACGCTCAAGGCCCTCGACCAGCGACGACAGCAGCTCCTCGGCGAGGATGCCACTGGCAGGCTCCAGGCGCTGGCCACGCAACGAACCAGCATCGAGGCCCGCCGCGCTGCAACCACCGACCCGGAGACGCTGCAGCGCATGAACGAGGCGCTCCACTCGATGGACGGACAGCGGGAGGCCCTCGAGCAGCTCCGGGTCGCGACCGATCGCGTCGATGGCGAGTACACCTCGCTGCTGGTCCACCTGCAGGAACTGCGCACGCGAGTGGCCGTCGCGAAGTCCACCAGCAGCCACGTGCAGCTCGAAGGCCTGAAAGCGTCGGTGCAACGCCTCAATGACGAGCTGGGCGCCATCTCCGAGGCGATGGAGGCGGTGCGCCGCGGCGACGTCGCCCCGGTCTCCGAGGTCGGTGGAGCCACCTCCAGGGAGGGCGTGCGTGTCCGAGAGTGAGTGGCAACGGAGGGTGCGCCGCGCGGTGTCGTCGATTCCAAAGGGCCAGACCGCCAGCTACGCGCAGGTGGCCTTCCTCGCCGGCCGCCCTGGCGCCGCTCGGGCCGTCGTGCGCGCGCTCACCGAGGACATGGCGTGGTGGCGCGTGGTGAAAGCCGACGGCACCGTCGCGAAGGAGATGCTGCCGCGGCAGTCGGTGAAGCTCCTCGCCGAGGGCGTCAGGCTGGAGCAGCGGCGGGTACCACGGGCGAGCCGCTGGACACCGTTCGGCTCGGCGGCCAGAGGAACGACGTCACCTGAGGCCACGCCGAGTCCTGGAACGCCGAGCGGAAGAAGCCGAAGTGCCCCACCGTCTTCGCGCCGAGCTCGCGCGGCATCAGGTGGATCCGCTCGACGGCCGCGTTGACGTAGTGCGTGTGCAGCCAATCGACGGCCTGGCGCGGCGCGTAGTCGTCATCCTCCAGGCTGATGGCCTGCATGGGCGCAGTGAGGCGCGCGAAGCCCTGCGGCGAGACGCCATCTCCGAAGAGGTACTGCGGGTGGCGGCACCAGCGGGCCCACTCGAGCGCCACCCCTCCGGGAAGATCTTCGCCCAGGCCCAGCCGGCCCGGCACGTAGCCGAGCGTGGTGCCCACCATCGGCAACAGCCCGTACCAGACCGCCGCCTTGTGCAGCGCCGACGCGCCCCGCCAGTGCCCCCAGTAGCCGCTCTGCGAGCCCACGGTGACGACGCGCTCCACGTGGTGATTGCTGGGCGCCAGGCCGAGCACCTGGCCGCCCACCGAGTGCCCGATGACGTGCAGCGGCCTCGATCCCTTGTCCTCGAGCGCGAACCGCAGCACGCCCTCGAAGTCCTTCTCGCCCCAGTCCCTCAAACGGGCCGAGAAGCCTCGCAGCTTCGCGGGCCGTGACTCGCCGATGCCCCGGTAGTCGTAGGTGAGCACCGTGAAGCCCCGCAGCGACAGCCAGGCCGCGAAGCGCGCGTAGTACGCCTGCTTCACCGCGGTGGCCCCGTTCAGCACCACGTAGGGCCCTGCGCCCTGCTCGCCGTACTTGCGCGCACCCAGGGCATAGCCATCGGTCGCGCTGATTCGGAGGGGAGTCGCCATGGTCATGTCTCCAGTGGAGACACTAGCAACCACCGGGCTGCCTCGCAACCCGACCGGGTGGCTTTCAGCGGGCGCCCGCGTCAGCGACGTCGAGCAACACCCGGCCCGCGGTCAGATCGGCCCTCGACGCGTCCTTGAGCGCCGCGGTGGCCTGCTCGAGCTGTTTGGCCTCGAGCGCCTCCTTCGCCTTCGCGAAGTATTTCGCGGCCTCATCGAGGGCTTCCGACGCCTTCGCGAGCTCCGAGCGCGACGGAAACAACGCCCTGAGGGCCTCGGCGTCTTCCCGTCGCACCACCGCGGCGAGGCCGACACCGTCTTTCAACTCGGCGGTGACGACATCGTTGCCGTGCCGCTCCAGCGCCTTCGCGGTGTCCTCGACGGCCACGGAGCCCACCGACGGTCCCGCGGTGCGTTGCCCGATGAGCGCACGGCCGTTCACCGCCAGGAGCATCGACAGCTCCGGCCGAGGTGCCGCCGAGGGCTCGAGCACGAGCGCCTGGTAGGCCCACGGGTACTGGACGGCGAGGGCCAGCGACTCGACCGCCAGGAGCAGCCGCGACGTCGGCACCTGAAGGCCTGCATGGCCGGCGGGTCGATCAGCCGGCGTACAACGCGTGTCGTCGTCGCAGCGCGGCTCGTA
The DNA here is from genome assembly GCA_044352295.1 of Myxococcaceae bacterium. Taxonomy (GTDB): domain Bacteria; phylum Myxococcota; class Myxococcia; order Myxococcales; family Myxococcaceae; genus Xiheimicrobium. Next base: position 17,900 of record JBILEB010000029.1, on the reverse strand, counting down.
GTACTCGAAGCCCCGTTCGTCGTAGCCGACGAGGATGATGGCGTGCGGCATCAGGCCCCGCTGCTCGAGCAACATCGCGCGATCGAGCGCCACCCGCACGGCGCGCCCCTGCGAGAGGAGCGTCTTCAGCGCCCGCACGTAGTCGTCACCGCTGTCGGTGGTGAAGTAGCGACGGGTGAGGCCGAGGTACGGCGCGGCGCGCAGGAAGCCGGCCTCGACGTCCTGCCCGGGGAAGAAGCCCGTGCGGCGCGGAATCGGGCTGGCCCCCCACGTGGACCCCAGCAGGAAGTCGGCGGTCGCGCGGGGAATGGAGACGCCCTGTTGAGCCGCCAACATGCGCAAGCACGTGGACGATACCACGCCGAGCTTCTCGCTGTGCCAGGGCACGGTGGCCACGCGTGCGCTCGGTGGAGGCGTTCCCAGCAACGAGTTCGGCAGCGGCTCAGGCTGATACTCGGCCTGGTAGAACGCCTGCACGGCGCCGCGCATGGCCACGAGGTACGCGCCGATGAGCCCGCCGATGACGAGCAGGCCCGAGACGATCAACACCAGCTTCCAGGGAAACGCGCGGCTCGCCATGGCGAAGTCGTGTAGCGGCCCCACTTGCAAGCGTCGAGGCGTCCGTCAGAGCGGGGTCAGGAACCGCGCGATGACCGTCTTCACGCCGGCGTCGAAGCGCACGAGGATCTTCGCGTTCGGGCCTTTGCCAGTGACCTCGACGATCACGCCCTTGCCGAACTGGGAGTGCTGCACCCGCTGGCCGCGCACGTCGTGATCGCTGCCCTGGTGGAAGTCGGTGGACTGATCGTACGTGCGGTCGACCACGGGGCCTTCGTCCATCGCGCGCCGACGGAGAATGGGCGCGCGGGCAGCCTGGGGGACATGCTCGACCGAGGGCAGCCCATTCGCGTCGACGTCGAGACCGAAGAGCGCTGGCGGAACCTCGGAGAGAAACCGCGAGGGCGGGTTGAACCGGAGATCGCCGAAGAGGGCGCGCTGCTGGGCGACGGAGCAGATGAGGCGACGGCGCGCGCGGGTGAAGCCCACGTAACACAGCCGACGCTCCTCGGCCATGTCGTCCTCCGAGGCCTCGGCCCCGGTGGCGCGACGGTGGGGGAAGATCTCCTCCTCCATGCCCGTGAGCGCGACGACGTCGAACTCGAGCCCCTTGGCCGCGTGGAGCGTCATCAACGACACCCGCCCCTGCCCCGCGCCGGACTCACCGTCGGCGTCACCGACGAGGCTGATGCGTTCGAGGAAGGCCTGGAGCGGCGGCGCCTCCACCTGCAGCGACACGGGCTCCACCGATGACATCACCGGCTCCGGCGCGTCGACTGGCGGAGCAGGCGGCGCTTCGGGCTCGGGCGCGACGTCGAACATCGAGAACAGATCGCGCTGCGGCGACGCATCTTGACGGCGCTTCGAGGGCGAAGGCTCCACGGCCACGGGCGCGGGGACGGGCTCCTTCACCTCACCTTGCGCGGTCGTGGTGCCGAGCGACTGGGCTCGCTCACGGTCGAACTCCTGCGTGGCGGTCAGCAGCTCGCGAAGGTTCTCCGCGCGGGTGAGCGCGTCGTCACTCCCATCGGCGAGGTAGCCCGCGAGCATGCCGGTCTTCTCGAGCATCACCTCGGCCGCGCGGGTCACCTCGGGCGAGGCCCGGCCGAAGTTCACCAACTCCGCGAGCAGCGCGTGCACCTGGCCGAGCCGCTTCACCGCCGCGCCGTTGAGGGTGTCGATGCGCGTGGCCTCTCCGAGCGCCTCGTACAGGCTGATGCCGGCGTCAGCCGCATGGGTCTTGAGCCGATCGACGGTGGTGTCTCCGATGCCGCGCCCGGGCACGTTGATGATGCGCTCGAGGTCGGCGTCACTCTTCGGGTTCACCATCAGGCGCAGGTAGCTGGCGGCGTCCCGAATCTCGGCACGGTCGTAGAAGCTGCGGCCCGACACCAGCACGTACGGCAGGCGCGAGAGCCGGAACGTCTCTTCCAGCACGCGACTCTGCGCGTTGGTGCGGAAGAACACGGCCATCTGCCCGTAGTCGGCGATGCCCTGGTTGCGCAGATCGTGGAGCCTGAGCGCGACGGACTGCGCCTCGCCCCGCTCGTCCCGCGCCGCGATGAGCTCGAGATTCTCGCCCTTCGCCCGCGCCGACCACAGCTTCTTCGGCATGCGCTTGCGGTTGCGCTCGATGACTGCGTGCGCCGCCTCGAGGATGACCTGGTCGGAGCGGTAGTTCTGCTCGAGCTTCACCACCACCGCACCCGCGTACACGTGCGGGAACGAGAGGATGTTGTCCACCTCGGCGCCACGCCATCGGTAGATGCTCTGGTCGTCGTCACCGACCACCACCAGGTTCGCGACCCGCACCACCCCGCCCTGCATGGCGTCAGGGCTCGACGGTGGCGGCGCCAGCAGCTTCAGCAGCTCGTACTGCACCGGGTTCGTGTCCTGGAACTCGTCGACGAGCACGTGCTGAAAGCGGCCCTGGTAGCGGCGGCGCACCTCTTCGTTGTGACGGAGCAGCTCGACCAGCAGGATCAGCAGGTCGCCAAAGTCCACCGCGTCGGCGGCGCGCAGCAGCTTCTGGTACCGCCGGTACAATCGCTGCACCGTCTGCTGTTTGGGATCCGTCCCCGGCTTCATCTGGTCCGGGAGCCGGCCCTGGTTCTTCTCGGTATCGATGCGCGAGAGCACCTCGCGCGGCGTCATGCTCGACAGCTCGATGCCCTCTTCGCGAATGGCGCGCTTGAGCAGCGTGAGCTGATCGCCGTCGTCGTAGATGACGAAGCTCTTCGACAACCCGACGTTCTCGGCTTCCCGACGCAGGAGCATCGCGGCGGCGGAGTGGAACGTGCTCACCACGAGGCCCTGGGCGGCGGGCCCGAGCAGCTCGTCGAGACGGTGCTTCATCTCGCGCGCGGCCTTGTTGGTGAACGTCACCGCGAGGATTCGCCACGCAGGCACTTTGCGCTGGGTGACGAGGAAGCCGATGCGCCGGGTGATGACGCGCGTCTTGCCCGAGCCTGCGCCGGCGAGCACGAGCAACGGCCCCTTCTCGTGCAGCACGGCCTCGCGCTGCGGCGGATTCAAGTCCTCGAGGAGCGGGGCCACGTCGCCGTCGGCGATCACGTCAGGACTCCGGCTGGGGCTCCGCCACGTCGGCGGCATGGACGCCCGACGTGGTGTTGGGATCGCCCGACGTGGTGTTGGTATCGCCCGACGCGGCGGTGAGGAGCACGCCACGACGCAACAGCTCCGCCAGCGCCAGCTCGACCTCTTCGTACGGTACGTCGCAGGCCTCGCTGAGGTCGGCCACGCTGCGCGGCGACCGCCGCAGGGCGGTCAGCACCTTGAGCTCACGCTCGTTGGCGACGCGGGTGAAGAGGAGTGACAGCTCCGGGTGCAGGTGGAGCCGGTCGGGCTGAGACACCGCGTCGCGCATGCGCGCGCCCAGCCGGGTCGACAGCGCCCGCCCCGCGTTCTCGGCCGACTCGTGGAGCCACGGCGCCTGGCCAGGCACCTGGTCGAGCTCGCTCGGCGTGAAGTGCCCCTCGCCGCTGGACGACAGGAACGACTCGAGCGCCATCACGCCTTCGACGCGGAGGCTCCCCGTCTGGGCCCACGAGCGGAGGAGCTGCCCATGCGCGACGGAGATCTCGAAGCGGCCGAGCGGCTCCTCGATGGTCAAGGTGCCGACGAGATCGAGCTCGGCGACGGCGCGCAGCGTCCACATCGGCCCGAGCAGACGCAGGTCGATGGCGGTCTTCTCCTTGCGCGCGAGCGACTCCCACGCCTCTTTTCGCGGCGCGAGCAGGAGCTCGAGCGTGTCCAGGAGCGGCTTCGCGCGGCCGGTCTTCTTCAGGTAGGCGCGAGCGCCGGCCCGGGCGGCCTTGAGCGTCTCGCGGAGCTCGTCGTGCGCCGACAACACCAGAATGGCCGCTTCCCGAGCGGTGACGTGCTGCCGGAGCTGCCGCAGCAGCCCCCACCCGTCGAGCCCGGGGAGGTTCAGGTCAGCGACGACGACATCGAACTGCTGGCTGGTGCCTTTGAGAAGACCTTCGATGCCATCGGCCGCGCTTTCGATCGTCCCGAACGGCGCGAGCTGCTTGAGCAACAGGCCCCGGAGCGCGTCGTCGTCTTCCACCACGAGGACCCGGGGCTTGTAGCCGCCGCCGGGGACGCGGTTCTTGCCGGTGATCTCGTCGCCCGGGACCCAGCGCGACGGCGCATCATCGAGGCTGAGCAGCTCCTCGAGGGCAGCGTCTCCGGTGACGGTGCCGAGCCGGGCCGAGGTCAGCTCGCCCTGCTCGAAGCGGGCGCGGCCTTCGAAGGGCGTGTCTGGATAGAAGAGGATGGTGCCGTGGAGCCCGCGTCGGCGCGCGTAGGTGAGCAGGCGCGCCTTCATGCTCCCGGTATGCACCCGGCTCTGGTTGAGCTCGTCGAGGAGGGCCTGGGTGCGCTCCGCCGGGTCGAAATCGGTGCCTCGGGTCCACAGGTCGACCGCGCCGCTGCGGAGCCAGTGCAGGGCCTGGGACACGGAGGGCTCCGAGAGCAGGCCCATGATGGGAATGTCGAAGGTGGCGCCCTGGGCGCGCAGCTTGAGCGCGATCTCACGGCCGGTGGTGCCGGGGAACACCTCGTCGAGGATGAGGAGGTGCGGCCGCCACTCGGTGAGCGTGCGTTGCAGCGTCGCGGGATCGGGCAGCGAGCGGACCTCGAAGCCCCCGGCGACGAGCTGGTTGCCGAGCTCGGTGCGCGCGCCGAGGTCATCGTCCACGAGCAGAATGCGCGCGGTGACCGGCTCGATGGATTCGATGGTGTCCGACGGCATCGCGAAGAATCGGTGTACCGTTTTCGGCTCTCGGCCGCACGTCTTCTCAGGGGTTTTCCGGGCCAGGGCGAGCCATTCGTGGTCACGAGCCACGGCCCAACGAACGCGACAAGCATCAGCCCGTTCATCCAGCCGAGCTGGAGCAGGACCCGCCACAGTCCACCGAGCAGCGTGACCGGGTCGCCGCCGGAACGTTGCATCGCGTCCAGGCTGGCCTCGATTCAGGCGGCACACACCCGCTGGAACCCGGTGCCAACGAGCGGAGCGAAAGGTGCCACACCGCGGGCACGTCTCGACGGCCGCGTCAGCGCTCACGGCGTCGACGGCGTCACGCCCACCGACGCGAGCCAGGCGGTCGCCCGCGCCTCACTTCGCTTCTGACGGAAGGCGTGCCATCGCTCCAGCTCCGAGGGCAACCAGCCGAGCACCGCGCGAAACCGCCGCTCGGGGCGCGGCGCGGAAAGGGCAATCTCCAGCGACTCCTTGAGCCGCACGTCGCTCAGCGCGGCGACGAAGGTCTTCATGTCGTCGAGCTGGAGCGCCGGATCGGCGGCCGGGACGGGCGTGAACCGCGTCGGGTTGCCCTCGATGTCCTGCACGGTGAGGCCGCCCCACTCGTTGGGGTCGTACTCACGGCTCACGAGAATGACGCGGCCCGAGTCGCGGTCGAGGAACCAGGTCAGCTCCGACGTCTCTCCCTCGGCCGCGAGGGCGATGCAGAGCTCAGCGAGGTCGACTGGCAGTGGCTGTTCGGCGTGGCTCACGAAGGATTTTCTGTTCCCCGGGGCGGGCGCTCTACGTCACCCGTCAGCGGCGACGCAAGGGCGGGGGACCAAATAGGGCCACCGCGTCAGCGGACCCCGTGCATCAGTCGGTTGATCAACGGCGCCACGAGGAACATGAGCACCCCCGCACCGATGAGGAGGTAGAAGCTGAATGAGAACCCGGAGAGCGCCGAAGTGACCGTCATGCCGGTCTCTCCGCTGATCTCGGCGGCCAGGTTGCCTGCGAGCTTGTTCCCAAGCGCGATGCTCATGAACCAGGCCCCCATCGTGGCTCCCACCATCGCAGGCGGAGCGAGCTTGGTAACCATCGAGAGCCCAATGGGCGAAAGACAGAGCTCGGCTACTGTTTGTACAAGGTAGCAAGCGGCGAGCGGCCAGAATGGAATCATGTTGCGAGCATCAACAAGGGACTTCAGCGCAAACATCAGAACCAGGAACCCGAGGGCGTTCCCCACCAGACCAAGCGCAAACTTTCGCGGTATCGACGGCTCGAGCTGCCGCCTATCAAGGGCCGCCCACCCCACCGCCACAAGCGGTGCCAGGACAACGATGGCTGCCGGGTTTACCGACTGGAACCAGCCGATGGGGAACTCCCAACTTCCAAACAACTTCCTGTCAACGATGCTCTCCGCAAGAAAACTGAAACTGCTCCCAGCCTGTTCGAAGAACATCCAGAACAGAATATTTGAGACAAAGAGAATCAGGAGGGCAAAGATCTTGTCGCGCTGCACTCTGTCAGAACGAAACCCCGCATTGAGAAGCATGCCACAACACCCAACGAACAGCGCCCAGAGGATGTAGTCCAAGAGTTCGTTCCGCGAAAGAAGCAGATACAGCAGCGGAACCAACAGGAGTCCCCCAACGACGACCACGACGACCGGCATGAAGCCCTCACGACCAGGCGGCGTGCGCCCGACGGACCGAAGACCTCCGCGCCCGAGCGTGAACCAAACGAGGCTCACCAGCATACCGATTCCTGCAGTCGCGAAAACCACGACATAGTTTGGTTTCTCGGCCGTACCACCCATGAGGGCATTGGCCGCCCAACCGGTGAGCAGAGGCGCGAAGAAGGCCCCCGCATTGATTCCCATGTAGAAGATCGTGAAGCCGCGATCCCGACGCGAGTCTCCGGGAGGATAGAGCGCCCCGACCATAGAGGAGATGTTGGGCTTGAACAGGCCGTTCCCGACGATGATCAGGCCCAGGCCAAGGAGGAAGACCGTCTGGTCAGGAACAAGCAACGTGAACAATCCGATGGCGATGAAGGACGCGCCAACCAGAATCGAGCGCTGAAACCCGAGCAACTTATCTGCGATGTAGCCGCCCAACACCCCTGTCGCATAGACGAGTGCCGTGTAGGCGCCATAGGTCTTCGACGCTGCCTTCTGCCCAGTCGGGTCACCCGCGTAGAATGCAGCCACGACATAGAGCGCGAGGGCCCATCGCATTCCATAGTAACAGAAGCGCTCCCAGAACTCGGTCATGAACAGCATCCACAGCGGACTCGGATGGCCGAGAATCTCGGGAAACTTCGGCGTGGTCTCTGACGTTTCAGGGTTCTGCGTGCTCATCATGTGCTCCTCAGAAAGCGGGAACTACCGAACACCGTGCATCCAGCGACGGGTGATCGGGGCAACCATCAGGAAGGCAACCGCGGCACCAAGTCCAATGAAGAACATCAGTCGGAACGAATCCGCATACCGGGCGGCAGCAGTGGCGATCGCCTCGCCTCCGGGTCCATCGCTGCTCGTCAACTTGCCAAACCCGGAGGCAATGATCTCGCTGTAGGCCGTCGCGAGGAACCACGCCCCCATCATCACGCTGACGACCTGCTTTACCGAGAGCTGGGTCACCGCAGCCAGCCCAATGGGAGAAAGACACATTTCGCCCAACTCCAGCACAAAGTACGCCAACACCAGAGCCGAAACCGGAGCCATTTCACCAGAATCAGCGACCCCCTGAGCCGCCAGCCACAGTGGAATGAAGGCCAGCCCACCGAACATGAGACCGATCGCAGACTTCAGTGGTTTCGACGGATTCCAGCCGCGCGCCTCGAGAAAGGGCCACAGCCACGCAAACACAGGAGACAACAGCACAATGAACGCCGCGCCGAGGAAGGTAAGCGAACTGGCCGTCATCTCGAATCCCAATAACTGCTTGGAGATCATTCGATCAGTAAAGGCAACCCAGCTGCCGTACGTCTGCTCATAGAGCGAGAAGAAAACAAGACAGGCGAGAATAATCACTGCCAACGCAAGCATCTGTTGCCGCTGCTTTCGATCGCATCGAACCCGCAGAAACCAGATGAACCAGACCGCAAACGCGAAAGAGGTCAGGTGCATGGCCGAATGAACGGTCCACGTCCGCTGAATGAGTTGCCAGACAACGAGGACGGCGAGGGAGGCTCCCAGATAGATGAACTGCTCCAGAGTGAGGCCCCCCCACACGCGGGTTCTCAGGCGCTCCGGAACCGGAGGATCGGCCTGCCCGTACAAGAACCTTTGGAAGATCAGGAAGGTGACCAGCCCGAGGACCATGCCGAGGCCCGCAGCGCCAAAGCCGTATCTCCAACCATAGGTTTCGCCGAGCTTCGCGCAGATCAGGCTCGCCAGGAGCGCCCCAACGTTGATTCCAGCATAGAAAATGCTGAACCCAGAATCGCGCCGAGGATCCTGCTCGGGGTACAATCGGCCCACGATGGTCGAGATGTTGGGCTTGAGGAACCCAACACCGACGACGATCAGCGAGAGCGAGAAGTAGAAAATCTGTAGGGCGCGCTCGTCGCGCATCACGACGCCAGCTCTCGCCTGAGCAGCATCTCCCTCGACCGCCATACCAATGTGACCCAGGACGAGCAGGACCCCGCCGAAGACGACGGCCTTCCTCATTCCGAGGTAACGGTCAGCGAGCATGCCGCCGACCACAGGGACGGCGTAGACGAGCCCCCCGTAGGCCCCGAGGAGGTCGTACGCGGGCGCATCGCCGAAGAGGTGGTACTTCGTGAGGTACAGGAACAACAGGGCCTTCATTCCGTAGAACGAAAAGCGCTCCCACATCTCCGTGAAGAAGCACACGTAGAGACCCAGCGGATGCCCAAGGAATTCTGCGCGCGGCTCTGTGGATTCGGTCATGGGCCTTCCTGAAGCCGCGGCCTCGTTGCACCGTTGCGACAGAGGGTCAAGCAGCCGCACCGCGTCCCCCGCGCGCTTGACCACCCGCGTCCAGGGGTGCTGAACGCCGCCGCGTGCTGGAGAAACGAGGCCACTGGCTGCTGTTCGCGCTGGCGCTCGCGCTCTACGCCCCGACGCTCGCCAACGGCCTCACCAACTGGGACGACCCCACCTACACGGCGGACTCTCCGTTCGTGACGAAGGGCCTGTCGGGGCTCGCCGACGCCTTCACCCGGCCGCACGACGGCGCGTACGTGCCGCTGACCCACGCGCTGCTGGTGGTGGTGGCCGCGGCGAATCCCTCGAGGCCCCTGCCCTACCACCTCGCCTCCTGGCTCCTCTTCGCGCTCTCGGTGGTGCTGCTGCCACGGGCGCTGTCGGCGTTTGGTGTGCGCCGCGCGACGGCCCTCCTCGCGACGGCGCTGTGGCTCGCGCACCCGTTCCGCGTCGAGTCCGTCTCGTGGGCGGCCAACACGAAGGACGTGCTGTCGCTGCTGGCGGCGGTCGGCGCCTTCGCCCTCTACGCGTCGGAGCGGCGCGTGGCCTCGGCGATCGTCTTCGCGCTGGGCCTGCTCGCCAAGGCGTCGCTCGCCCCGTTGGCCGTCTTCATCCTCGCGCTCGAGTGGAAGCGGACCCGGGGCACGCCAGCGCTCGTGTCGTCGCTCCGATGGCTGGTGCCCGCGCTGGTGGTGGGCCTCGTCGCCGTGAAGGCCCACCGCGACCATCTGCCGCCGCTTCGCGACCCCACCACGTGGGTGACGCCGCTCTTCACGCCCTTCTGGTACCTCGGACGCGTGCTGTGGCCGCAGGGCTCCCGCGTCGTCTACGCGTGGACGGAGCCCGGTGGCCTGTGGCCGGGCCTCCTCATCGGCGCGTGGCTGGGCGCCGCGGCGTTCGTCCTCTGGAGTCTTCGCCGACCGTCGGGACACCCCGTTCGCCTCGCCGGGCTCGGGTTCAGCGCCTTCGTGGTGCCGCTCGTCCCGTTCCAGGGGTTCGTTCCGCAGGTCCATGTCGTCGCCGAGCGCTACACCCTGTACCCGTCGCTGGTGCTGGCGGTGGGCCTCGCGGGCGTCCTCGTCTCGCTGGGCCGGGTGGGCCTGAGCCTTGGCGCCGCGCTCGTCGTGGCCCTCGCGGCCCCCACCGTCGTTCGCCAGCGCGAATGGCGCGACAGCGTGACGCTGTGGACCTCGGCGGTCGAGCTGGAGCCGCGCTCGACCGTCGCCCGCATCAACTTCGCCGGCGCGCTCGGGGGCGTCAGCCGCTTCGACGAGGCCCTGACCCAGCTCCTCGTGCTGCGCGATCTCGACGCGACGTGGCCAGGGCTCGACTGCTTCGTCGCCATGGCGCGCGCGGGAAAGGAGAAGCTCGATCCCACCTTCGCGGTCACCGAGCTCGGCGCGCTGTGCTCGCTGCCACCCGGTGAGCGCTGGGCGAAGGCCGCGCCGATTCTGGCGAGAAAGGATGCGTCCTCGCTCGTCGTCCTCGAGGAGCTGGCCTTCGGGAAAGACCGGGCTCGGGCGGCCGCGACGGCGGCGGCGTTCGCGCTCGAGAAGCAGGACTTCGAGCGCGCGTTCACCCTTTCGACCCAGGCGCGGCTGTGGGACTCGTCGCTCGAGCGGGCGATCGTCACGCAGGTGATCGCGCTGCTGAAGCTGAAGCGGCTGGACGAGGCCCGCGCGCTGACGGCGACTCCGGTGAACGATGCGAAGGTGGCGGCACGCCTGATGGGCTTGCGCGCGGCGGTGCTCAACGAGCAGGGCCAGTACGCCGAGGCCGAGCAGTTGCTGCGGCAGAGCGCCGAGGCCTTGCGCCAGCTCGGCGACACGCCGTCACCTTGACCTCAGGACCCGTCGCGGCTTCTTCAACGCGCTTCAGAGCTCATCGGATCGGCTGAGCATCGAGGGCCGACCGAGCAGCTTCCGCTCCAGCGCTTCCATCTTCCGCGCCGAGGGCCGGTCGTGGTGGTCGTACCCGAGCAGATGCAAAAGCCCATGCGCCAGATACAGATCCAGCTCGTCCTTGAGCGTGCTGTCGAAGGCCTTCGCGGCACGCTGCGCCGTCTCCAGCGAGATGACGACATCCCCCAGCACGCGGCGCCCGGGCCCTGGCATGTCACCGCCCGGAAACGACAGCACGTCGGTGGGCACGTTCTTGCGGCGCCACAGCGCGTTCAACTGGCGGATCTCGGCGTCGTCGACGAGCGACAGACTGAGCTCGACGTTCGACAGCTTCAGCGCGCGGAAGAACCGCATCGCGAGTGTCACGAGGCGATCGCCCTGGGCGTTGGCCCCACGCCCACCCCGGGAGGAGTCCAGCCACACCTTGTTCGAGCCACGTCGAGCCGCCATGCGAGGGGCTGCTTACTCCGTGACCGGGTCAGCGTGTGACCGAGATCGTCACCCGCACGTTGTTCGGCGCCGTGCTGGTGGCCGTCGGGCGGAGCGTCGTCTCGAGATTGAAGACCAGCCGCAGCTGGGCGCCAGTCGAGGTCGTCACCCGACCGGTCGTCTCGCCAGGTCGAAACGCGAAGGATGCCGGCTCGACCATGTCGTTCTTCGAGGCGATGAAGGCGCTGGTCCCCACGGGGTGGTTCACGGACAAGTCCCCGGAGAGCACGTCATCCATCCAGCCGTACGTCTTCCCCGCCTCGGGCTCGAGGATGACGCGGAAGGTGAAGTTCAGCTCAGGCTTCGGGGCCCCGGCGGTGGTGCGGATGTTCAGCGTGGTGGAGTTCGGGCCGCCTCGCGCAAACGTCGCCGTCACCTGACACGGGAGCGTCTCTCCCACCGCGCCCACCAACGAGGCTTGACAGAACAGGTCAGGCCCAAGGGTTCCCGCGTCCATGACGGGTCGCCCAGCATCGAACGGCGCGGGCATCGTCGCAGGCCCGCACGCGGCGAGCAGGAGCAGGAGCGCCAGCCTCACGCGCCCGCCTTCTTCGGCTCGTCTGCGTCTCCCTTCACGACGACGAGGCCTGGACCTGGCGGGCGAACGGCGCCTGGCGGGTACTCGGGCCGCGCGTGGTAGATGCCGTCGAGCGTTCGCACCATCGAGTCCGCGATGAGCGCGAGATCCTTCAGCGTGAGATCGCACTCGTCGAGCTGCCCTTCGCTCGAGATGAGGTTGATCATCTTCTGCACCTGCGCGCGGAGCTTCTCGGTCGTGGGCTCGGCGAGGCTTCGACACGAGGCCTCGACGGCGTCGGAGATCATGCACAGCGCGGCTTCGCGGAACTGCGGCTTCGGGCCCGGGTAGCGGTAGATCGACTCGTCGATGGGCGCGGGGTTCTCCTTGCCCTCGAGATCCTTCTGCGCCTTGTGGAAGAAGTAGCCGACGAGGCGCGTGCCGTGGTGCTGCGGGATCGCGTCGGCCACGCGGCTGGGCAGCTTGTACTGCCGGGCCATCTCGAGGCCCTCGGTCACGTGACGCTTGATGATGACGGCGCTCATCTGCGGCGCCAGCCCATCGTGCGCGTTGGCGCCCTTCTGGTTCTCGCCGAAGAAGGCCGGGTTCCGGCCCTTTCCGATGTCGTGGTAGTACGCGCAGCTTCGCGCGAGCAGCGGGTTGGCGCCGATCGACTCCGCCGCCGCCTCGACGAGCGAGCCCATGATGATGCTGTGGTGGTACGTGCCGGGCGCCTGCAGGACGAGTTCCTTGAGCGCCGGGTGGTTCAGGTTCGCGAGCTCGAGCAACTTCAAGTCAGACGCGTAGCCGAACGACGCCTCGGCCACGGGCGTGAGCGTCAGCACCAGCATCGGGGTCGCGACCGCCGCCGAGACGAAGGCGAGCGCCGCAGTCCAGGCCGTCTCGGCGCCGATCCCCCGACCGGAGGCGAGGTTCATGAAGAGCACCATGGCGACCCCGACCAGTCCCGTGATGGCGCCCGCGCGGAAGAGCCCGGCGCGATCACGCACCTTCGACAACCGGTCAGAGGCGACGAGCGACGTCACCAGCGTGAAGAGGAACACCGCCAGCGAGTTGGCCAGCATGATGCCGGCGAGAGCTGCAAAGCAGATGGCGAAGTAGAGCGCTGCCTCTTCGGAGAGCACGAAGCGCACCAGCATCGCGCCCGCGGCCAGGGGGAACGCGAGGTGCAGCGCTTCGATGGGAATCGATGGATATCGATCGTGCAGCGCATCGCCGACCAGCAGCCAGAGGTGCACGAGGCCGAGCATCGCGATGGCGGTAAGGCCCATGAAGAGCGCGTCCCGACGTGTGGGCCGGAACCTCCGAAGGGCCGTGTGGAAGAAGAGCCAGGCCCCGGCCAGCACCAGCGCCACCATGCCCGCGCCGCCGAGCTGGAGCTGGACGAGATCGAAGTCGCTCATCTGCTCCCGCAGGCCGCGCAGCAAGAGCAGGTGGGTGTCGTTGACGAGCTCTCCGTCAGCGATGACGCGCTGGCCCTTCTTGATCTGCACCAGCACCGGCTTCACCGCGAGCGACGCGTTCTCGCGACGAGCCTCGGTCTCGGCGGCATTGATCGAGAGGTTCGAGCGCAGCTGCTTCTTCACCAGCCGCAGCACCGCGCGGCGCACGAGCGGCGGAGACTCCGGGAGCAGGTTGCCCGGCAGCGAGGCGAACCGGTCGATCTCCTGCGAGGCCTCGCGCAGGTCGATGACGACCGGAGGCGCCGTCCCCGACTCGGACTCGCTGCGCCCACCCAACATGCGCACGGTGATGCCGTTGGCGTCGACCCGCGACAGCTCGTCACGCGACGTCACCACCTTGCCGCGCCAGGCCAGCTCGAGCAGCGCCAGCGCCGACTTCTCCACTTCGGGGTCGAACCGCGCCTGCACCAGCGCCTCGACGTCTTCTTCGTCTCCGAGCGGCGCGTGTTCTTCGAAGCGACGACGACTCTCGCGCAGCAGCGCCGACAGCTGCTCCTCACGCTCCTTCGCGACGTCTTTCGCTGGGGCGGGCGGTGGGCGTTTGGCGGGGGCGGGCGGATTCGAGGCAGCGGCCGGCGTGGGCTCGACGGGGAGCTGCGCGCGGAACTCGGCGATCACCTCCTGCATCGCCTCGAAACCGTCCCGCAGGCCGCGCTTGGCCTTCGACTCGACGGTGGGATCGTAGTCGAACACGGGCCGCACGCGGTCCCGCGCCTCGACGCGCCGTTGTTGGGTGCGGACCTCGTCAACCACTTCGAAGTCGCGCGAGGCCTTGAAGCCGGCCGGCGATGCGGCGCGGAACGGGCGGCCGAGATCCTCGGCGGTCAGCTCCGGGACCTGCTGCGTCGACAAGCCGGACGAGAGGAAGAAACCCGAGGTCAGCGAGACGAGCGCGAGCACCCCGCCGAGCGCGACGGAGCGGGAGACCCCGGTGATGGGCGAGGTGGCCATGGGAACTTCAGCTCCGGGCCACGGGCGCGGAGTTGGCGAAGAGGAACAGCTTGCGGCCCGACTGGGCGACGCCGAAGTGCTGCTTCATCGGTCGCTTCTCGTTGGCCACGTACGCCTTGAGGCCCGGGTAGAGCGCCATCAGCGTCTGCAGCACGTCCGCGATGTCACTGGAAGGAGGCACGCCCAATTCGATGCGCGCCCGCCCCTCACAGGCAGACTGAAACGGACGAGGAATGATGACGGTGACGTTCATGCGAAGCGAGCGGCCCCACTCTGCCAGAGAGTCGAGGCCCGCGCGTCGATGGAAATCACTCGTCCTGCCGCTTCCGGCGCACCACGGCCGGAACGCCCTGGACGGTCTTGACGTCGTCGACGTTGGCAGCGAGCAGAGGTGCGAGCAGGTCCGACTTCGTGCCCTCGGGCAGCAACGTCACCTGCGCGCCCGACTCCACCAGCTTCTGCGTCTCGAGGAGCTCGAACATCGACTCCATCACCTCGGGATCGGCCGAGATGCGCGTGAGGGCCTGACCGACGATGAGGGGACGCTGCGCGGCGGCGCGGGCGAACTCGGCGGCGGCCTGCCGATCGGCGGTGGACTTGATGATGTTCACCTGGTTCGCGCCGTCCTGCTTGATGGCGCTGGTGACCTGCCGCAGCCGGTTGACGACCTTCTCTTCAATCTGCCGAATCATCGCGAGATCGCGGAAGTGCACCTTGCGGATGTAGATGCTGCCGAGTTGGTAGCCCCACTCCTCGGCCTTCGGCTGCACTTCCCTGCGCACGGCCTGGCTCATCACGTGGCGCGTCTCGAGCATGGCGTCGAGCTTCATGTTCGAGAGCGTGCGCACCGCGGCGTTCGACACGTTGGCTTCGAGCGATCCGCGTGGGTCTGCGTTCTTGAAGAGGAACGAGGCGGGCTCCTTGACGGCCATCTCATACCAGATGCCGATGCCCATCGGCGCGCCCTCCTCGGAGTTCACCGGTTGGCTGCGCAGGTACTGTTGATCGAGGCGCAGATCGACCGTGTAGACCTTGCCGAAGATGGGAATGAGCGCGGCCTTGATGCCGAGCTTGAGCCACAAGAGGTGCAGCCCCGGCTCATCGATGGTGCCGATGACCTCACCGAAGAGGGTGAAGACCTTGGCCTTCCGCTCATCGACCGTCGTGTACAGGCCGAACGCGCGAGCGACGGCGAAGCCGATGGGCACGCCGACGAGGCACGCGAAGAACGCAATCATCGCCGAGATGATGAAGCTCACTTGCCCACCCCCAGAAACGCCGACTTCACCTTGGAGAACAACTGCAGCTTGACGTTGCGGACGTAGGCCCGCAGCAGCGCGGAGCCGGAGCCGTTGCGCTTGAGCTCACTGAGTTGGTTCGCCAACTGGAGCAGCGGCTCGACCTCGGCCTGCGCGTTGAGGGTCTCGATCTCCACGGCGCGCCGCGACTGGACGATCTTCTGATCGGCGCCGGCGCGGGCGAGCGAGACCTCGGAGCCGACCATGTTGTGCGCGGTGTTGATGGCGGCGAGCGCGCTCTCGACCTCGGCGGGCGGGTCGATGCCGGTGATGAGCGAGGCGTCGAGGATGATGCCGTACCGCGCGGAGGACGAGAGGCAGTCGCGGTCCATCTGCTCGTTGAGGTCGCGCAGGTTCTTTCGCAGGTCGTTGATCGAGATGCCCTCGGCGCCCTTCAGGTCGACGTTGACCGCGCCACCTTCACCCGACGGGAGCGCCTTCTGCAGCTCCGCGGGCGCTTCGAACGAGGCGATGCGCTGGCGGAGGATCGAGATGAAGTACCCGAGCACGTGGGTGAGCGGGCGCTTCACGCCGAAGAGGTAGGCGTACAGGTTCTGCTCCGCGACGCGCCAGCGGAGCTGTCCAACCAGCCCGATGTTGAGCTGGTCCTTGGTGACGGCGTCGAGCATCGCGCCGCCGCGGTTCGCGTTGGGATCTTCGGGATCGAACGCGAGGTTGGCGGTCTCGGTCGCGACGGACACCTTGAAGACCTTCTCCCACGGCCACTTGAAGTACGGGCCACCGGGCGGGATCACCCGCACCTGCGGGTACCGGTAGCGCTCGCGCTCGTCGGGGCGCAGGTGCTCGGCCATGGGGTTGTCGAGAGTGGTCGTCTGGAGCCGCTGCGCGCGCCCGAACGAGGTCTTCACCGCGCGCTCGTTCTGGTTGACGGTGAAGAACCCGAAGATGACGTAGCGAAGCGTGAACCAGCCGAGCGCTCCGAACAGGAGCCCTGGCAGGGAAATGATCGTTTCTTCATCCATGTGCGTCTCCCATCGGCCCGGGGGCGGGCCCCAACACGGGTACGAGTCGTGACGTCGTCGCTTGCGTCAAGCGGGACTGACCGATTTGCGGACCTTTAGAAGTTCCGCAGATCGTCGTGATCCTCTTCCTTCTTGGGAGGCGGATCCTTCTTCTTCTTCTCTTCTTCGAGCCGCCGCTTCTCTTCCTCATAACGCCGCTTCTTGTCCTCCTCTTCGCGGCGCTTCTTGTCTTCCTCGTCCTTGCGGCGCTTCTCCTCTTCGGCGGCGCGCGCGGCCTCGTCGGTGGACTTCTTGTTCTTCTTGTCCGCCTCGGCCTGACGCTTCTCTTCCTCGAGGCGGCGCTTCTTGTCGGCCTCGGCCTTCTTCTTCGCTTCGGCCTCCTCCTTCGCGCGGGCGTCGGCCTCTTTCTTGAGGCGGGCCTCCTCTTCCCGCTTGAGGCGGGCTTCTTCTTCTTTGCGCCGCTTCTCTTCCCTGGGATCGACCTTCGCCGGCGGCGGCTCCTCCTTCTTCGGAGGCTCTTCCTTCTTCACCGGTTCTTCCTTTACCGGCGGCGGCTCGGTCTTCGGCTCTTCTTTCTTCGGCGGCGGCGGGGGCGGCGGCTCCTTCTTCTTCTTCGAGGGCTTCTTCGGCGCGGGCTCGGGTTCGGACTCACCGCTCGAACCGCCGCTGCTCGCGAGGAGCCCGATGCCGATGCCCGCGGAGGCCCCAGCCGCGATGAACGAGCCGAGCGAGATCGCGCCGTTCGCGACCGCTTCGCCCTGGAGCTGCTGGAGGATCAGCGTCTGCACCTGTGGCGTGGCGCGGTACTGATCGAGGCGGCCCTGTCCGACGATGCCCGTGATCACCCCGGTCGCGATGAAGCCCGCCGCGACGACGAGGAGCGAGATGCCGACGATTTTCTTCGCGCTGCTCCCACCGCCGCCACCGCCGTCGAAGTGGGACACCGGCTTCTTGTCCACGCGCGGCGCGTCGGTGGCGAGCACGGGCTCGAGCGCCTTGGCCAACGCCTCGGGCGCGGACGCGATGGGGAGCGTGCCGGTGGCGTAGCCGGCGTTGTGGCCGTCCTTCACCTCGAGACGCAATGCGATGAGCTCGAGCTGCTCGCCGGCAGTGGACTTCTTCACGAGCACCGCGACGACTTGATCGACGCCGAGCTTTTTCCCGAGCGTGGCGAGGGCCTGATCGCGCGGCGGCGCCTTCGGTGACTTGGTGACGGCATCGACGGCCTTCTTCCAGAGACCGTCGCTTTCGGTGGGTTTGAGCTCGAGGAGCGCGTCACCGGGCGGGAGCTCCGCCAGCGTGAGGGCATGGCCGCCGAGGGACGCGACGACCTGGTGCCTCGCGCCGAGGAGGCCCTTGACCGTCACCGGGCTCTGGCCGCGCGCCTGACCGTCGATCCAGATGGTGGCGCCGGGCGGCTCCGTGCGGACGACGAGCTCTCCCTTGGCGTTGTTGGCCAACTTTCGCTGCTGCTCGACGAACTTGATGAGC
>JBILEB010000286.1:0-5306 GCA_044352295.1 Myxococcaceae bacterium | reverse complement strand
CCTCTGTCGGCGTGTGTCTGCCGCCCGACGCGCTCACCCTCCGCGCCGGTCCGGCCCTCTCCTCAGCGAGCTCTCTGGGTCCATGCCTGCCGGCTCGGCACTCGACCCTGCGCCCCGTTTCCTGCTTTGTTCTTCCTTTCCGTGCGGGCCTGTACAGGACGAACCGCTGTGACCGTTGGCGTGGGCTTGAAGCGGCCCAGGGGCAGGCCGAGCTCTCGAGCGCGACCGCAAGCAGACGCGAGCATGCAGCGCGGGAATGCCCTGAAGCCTTGGCTGCGGCTACTCCACGTCGACGCCCACCAGGGTGTTGATGAGCGTGCGCAGTCGCTCGGCGGCGGCGCTGTCGTTTGCTTGTTCAAGGACAGGCGTGTGTTCCCGCAAAGGGACACGCGAGCCATCGGTGTCGAAGCCCACCGCCTCGCCATAGGTGTCCCCGAAGGCGTTCCCTCCGTCGAGCACCACGAGCCGGCCCGCACGTGCCGCCGTCAGGTCCGAGAGCATGCCCATCGTCTGGGTGCTCGAGAGCGTTCCTCCGTCTGATTGGAACGACGGCGGGCAGCACGCGCGCTCTCGCACCGTGTACCGGCCTGTTTCGAAGACGAGGAGCTCGCTGCCCTTCACCTGGTTGCCCCACCGCACGTCGAGGGCGATGCCGGCGTCGCGTCCGCTCGCCGTGCCGCCGCCAGTCGTCGAGCCGCCTGCGCTCCCTCCTGCGGTCGAGCCACCAGCCGTCGAGCCACCAGCGCTCCCGCCTGCGGCCGAGCCACCAGCCGTCGAGCCACCAGCGCTGCCACCCGCGGTCGAGCCACCAGCCGTCGAGCCACCAGCGCTGCCACCCGCGGCCGAGCCACCAGCCCTCGAGCCACCAGCCGTGCCTCCGGCCGCCGAGCCTCCTCCGCGCCCCGCATCCTCGCGATCATTCGGAGAGCCACAGGCAACCGCACCCATCACCGCGACGAAGAGAATCGTTTTCATTTCTTCCTGAGTGGCCGGACAGCTGTCGAACCGTTGCGGACACAACAAACCGCGCATTGCTCCTTCTTCCTGCGACGAGATGCGCGGTCTCCTTCACGTTGACAGGTTCCGCCGCCGCTTCAGCTTCGACTCAACCGACCGCCCGCCGCGATGCGACGCGCGATGGCCCGGGCCTCGTGGCCGATTTCGTTGAGCATGCCGCGGTCGAGGGCTCGAAGCCGCAGAAGTGAAGCCCAGGCCTGGCCTGCCTGGGGTTGCATGTACCTCAGGCCGACCTTTCGACTCGGCCTTCTCGAGCGCGGCGCACGCACCTTGTGTCGCTGCTGCTATTCTCGGCGCCTCACGCTGAAGTCACCCGGAGGGGACCATCATGGCAGCACGACGAAGCGCACCTGCGAAGGGCGCCACCAAGGCGGCGAAGGTCGACGCCATCGACGCCGCAGCGGCGGCGCTGAACAAGGCTGAGGTGAAGCAGCTGCAGTTCGATCCGTTGCTCGGGAAAAAGGCCGGCGACGCGGGGCTGAAGAAGCTCAAGCCGTACCGAAAGGAGCTCGCTCGCGACTACAAGGCCTTCGACCTCGAGGCGCTCGACGAGCTCCCGGTCATCGCCGATCGCCTCCGCGCGGAGCAGCGCAAGGTGCAGATGGCGTCGGATGCCGCGGGCAGCCTCGACTCGATCCTCTCTGCGCTGGGCTGGCGCCAACAGCTCCTGCCGATCGCACAGGGCCTCGCGAAGGCGGGGCGCATCGACCAGAAGCGGCTCGACGCGATCGCGCGCGGCACTGGGCAGACCGACAACGTGCAAGACGTGCTCGACCTGGTCGCGGTGTTGGACTCACACCAGGCTGCCGTCGAGGGCATCGCCGGGCCGGGAGCGCTGGCGACCGCGACGACCGCCGCGAACCTCGCGCTCGGCAAGCAGGGCACCTCGGGAGAGGGAGACCCGCAGGCCGCGCAGCGCCGCGACCGCTACGCGACGCTCTTCGTGAAGCGGTACGATCGACTTCGCGTGGCGTACGCCACAGTGACGTCGTTCGCAGACGCGCTCGACGATCTTCCCGGCCTTCGTGCCGGCGCCCGCGCAGTGAAGGCCGACGAGCCCACGCCACAGTAGCGCTCGCGGACCTCAGGGTCCTCCCGGAGCCTGTCGAGTTGCCTCCCGGAGGACCCCGGTATCCTCCCGGAGGCTGTCGAGAACCCTGCGGAGGACCCTGTCTCCTCCGCACCCTCCGGACGTCACTTCGACGCCGGCGTCTCGGAGACGATCTCGAACAGCTCGGCGTCCTTCAACGCGAGCACCGCCTTGCCGTTCTCCAGCGCCTTCTCTCGCGCCGTATTCGTGAAGCGCGCCAGGAAGACCTTCGCCGGCTTCAGCGTCAAGGAGGCGCCGGTGCGGGTGTTGGTGAAAGTCGTCTGGAGCTGATCCATCGGCGCCTCCTCGAGTGCCAGGTTCAGCTTGCCGACGCTGGCGCCGGTGGCGGCCTGGGCTCCATCAGCGACACACGCGTACTGCGGCGCCTTCGGTGAGCGGTGGAGCACCTTGAGTTCGTGGCTCTGCGCCTTCAGCCCCAGCTTCACGAGCGCGAACTCACCCATGCGGTAGCCGGCGACGGCCCAGGGTCCAGCCTCTCCGTGGATCGCCGCGACGGCCGCGAGCTTGTCGACGGGAGCAGGGGCCTGACCGAGGAGCACGACGAGGAGCGCTGAGAGCATGCGCCCTTCTACTTCCTGAGGCAGACGGCTCAAGGCACCAGGCAGCTGTGGTCAACACACTCAAACGTCGCGGAGCATGGCAAACGCTGGCTTCACCCTCGCGGCGAATTCGTCCCAGAAAGGGCGCTCCGCGGTCGTGGCGGCGTTGACCTGATCGAAGCCGCGCTCCCACGCGTCAACCCGATCCGGAGCGTGCCGCACGTTGAGCTCAGTCAGCACGGTGAGCACCCCAAGCTCGGTGAGCACGCACTCAAAGAGGTCTGTGTCTTTCGCGGGCGGCGAGAGGCGCTTGTCGAGCGCTACGGCGTTGCGTTCGGCGACGCCTCGGACAACGTCGAGCGCGCCCGGCAGCTCGAAGATGGCATCGATTCGCCAGCCGTCGCGGTAGGGCCCTGTGACTGCCTCGACTTTCGGCGACCGTGCCTCACGGCCGGGTGAATCACGCGCGCCGATCGTAGGGTTCGCCGTGAGCTCGACCAGGGCTGCAAACAACGGCTTGGGCAGTTTCGTCAGCTCTCGGGTGTCGCGCTGGAGCGCCTTCATGAACCTGCCGCCGTCGGTACACCCGAACCACAGCTGCAGCCCCTGATCGACCAAGCGATGCACGAGGTCGGCTTTCGGGCGTACCTGAATGAGCTTGTCGATCGTGTTCAACGCTTGGTCGTTGTCGAAGATGCCAGTGTCCCAGGTGCCCATTTTTTCCTCTGAAGACGGCGACGGTGTTCGGAGGTGAGGTCGAACCGCCTTCCACGAACGCCGTCAAGGACGCCTCGGTGAGAAAGCCCTGCTCCCGCTCGAAGGCACCCGAGTCGAGGTGCTGCTCCAGCTCGTCGAGCGAGTCGAGGCTGCGTCGCCTCGAGGACGGCCGGTACGAGTACACGCCGAAGCACAAGGCTGCTCGGGCCTTCAGCGTCACCGCGGAGCAACTGGTGCGACGGCTCGTCTCGCTGGTGCCACCTGCGAAGACGGTGTCGACGCCCCGCACGCGGCTCTTCGCCCACTGGTGACGGCGCCGCCACCGAAAGCTGCGCCAAGGGCCGCGACCTTCCGGCCGACCGCGCTCGTGGCCAGCGCCGGAGATGCCGCGAACCGTCGATTGCAGCCGAGAGGTTGACGCTTACGCGGGCCACTCTCTACAACAGGCGCATGAGCACCTGGGCCATCACCCTCGAGACCGACATCGACGATGGGCATCCGCAGGTGATTCGACTCCAGAGTCTGTCGATGGAGCCGATCAGCGTGGGGCGTACGCCCGAGAATCAGGTGTGCTTGGCGACGGGCTCGGTGAGCCGCAAGCACGCCCTGATGTGGGTCGATGAGCACGGCGCTGCGTGGCTTGAGGACCTCGGTGCCGGCGGGGGCATCTGGCGAGGTGGCGCCAAGGTCTCCGGGCCAACGCGGATCGAGGCCGGAACCGAGCTTGAGCTTGGGCAGAGAGTAACGCTGCGCCTCGTTGCGATCGGGCCGGCCAGCCCCTAGTGCGACAGCCCGGAAGTCTGTTCACCGCCGGGGCGCCGAATCCCGTCCGGCTTCGTTGTTCGTCGGTTACAGGCCCAACAGCATGAGGTGCGCGACACGCTGAGCCCCCACGGTGCACGCTCTCTGACGTGACGCAGGATTCGGGGGAGGCCAAGGCGGACAGACCTCGGTCAGCTCGCCGGTCTCCACTCCTTGCAGCGAAAGATCCGAAGCGGTCGAGTTGGAGGTCGCGCCAGCACCTCGAGGCGCGAAGGGCGCAGGGGTGAGGGGCAGCACCGACTGCGCCGTGCTCGCAGCCAAGCCGATGAGAACGCTAACCTGTGCTTCATGCACCTTCAGCTCGCTGTCTCCGTCGGCGGGCCAGTTCATACGCACGTCCTTCTCGGGTTGGAGCATGACGACGTCGCCCGGCTTCAAGCGGGGGAGACGATTCGTGGGCAAGTGGCAGGGCTCGGTGAGGAGGTCCACACGTTGGAGGTCGTCTTTGCAGCGGACACGGACGGGGCCAATGGGCCGGTGCCGGGGAGGCCTCGACTGGTTTTGACGAAGGCACTGCTTGATTGGGCGCGTGATGCGATTCCCGTCACGCAGGCACTCCGCTCGCTTGGACTTCAACACGACGGTGAGCTCGTGCTCATCCACCGCGCGACGGATGACGCCACGCGCGCCGAGCTCAAGCAACTTGCAGCTCGTTTTGCGAGCACCCTTCAACCCGACACCTCACATGTCACCACGTACGCCCTCGACCGAAAGACTGGCAAGGCGACGCGGACGGTGCGGGTGCATGACGATGCGCCACCCGGGATTTCGCTCTTCGGCCTTGCCGTCGGTGCGCTGGCGGCTCTCGTCATGCTCGTCGAGGCCTTCCGAGCGCGAGATTCGACGAGCCGCTCGATTTTTCTCGCTCTCGCAACGATCGTGGCGCTCGTTCTCGCGCGACCCGCGCGCGATGCGTGGCGGGCAAAGCGCTGACCGGTCGGCCGCCTCGCGGCGCTGCGACGCAAAATGCGCTGAGCTCGACGGACAAGAGAAACAAAGCGGGAAACCGAGCGATAGACCCCGCATCAAGCCCTGAGTTCAGGCACTTACCGGCTCACGCGGCACCGAGATTCTTTGCAGTCTCACAGAACTCTTACAGC
>JBILEB010000285.1:0-5328 GCA_044352295.1 Myxococcaceae bacterium | reverse complement strand
GAACGGCTGGCGGCACCGCGGGTGGTACGGCAGGCGGCACCGCGGGTGGTACGGCAGGCGGCACCGCGGGTGGTACGGCAGGCGGCACCGCGGGTGGTACGGCAGGCGGCACCGCGGGTGGTACGGCCGGCGGCACTGCGGGTGGAAGCTCTGGCGGCACGGCGGGTGGAACGGCTGGCGGCACCGCGGGTGGTACGGCAGGCGGCACCGCGGGTGGTACGGCGGGCGGTGCGGCCGACTCCGGAACGATGCTCGCAGGCGACATCTGCGGCTCGGCGGAGGTAGCCAGCTCAACAATGACCATCAACGCGACGACGGTCGGGTACACCAATGACTACAGCCCGGCCTCGACCTGCACCGGCTTCACCAACCCCGGTCCGGACCGCGTCTTCACCATCAGTGTCCCGGCCGGTCAGCGCCTCACGGCCACCGCGACGCCAGCGACCAGCATGCCGCAGTACGACCTGTCGATCTATCTGGTCGGGGGCCCTGCGGCCCAGTGCACGATGACGCCCGTCTGCCTCGCTGGTGACGACTCGGGCTCGGAGGCATCGGCCAACACCGTCGTTTACGACAATCGCAGCACGGGGGCGCTTGACGTCTTCATCGTCGTCGACTCGTTCAACGCGGTCGCGATGAGCGGGAGCGCTGGCGCATTCACGCTGCAGACCACCCTCGCCCCAGCGCCGCCGCCCATCGTCGGCACCGATACCTGCAACGCCGCCAACCCCATCACGGCAGACGTCACGTACATGAATGAAACCCTGGTGGGCGCCGCGAACGACTACGACTGGTTCGGAAACCCTGGCTGCACGACGGCTGGCTACGCAGGCTCAGATCGTGCGTATCCCGTCATCATCGCCGCTGGCGACCAGCTGACGACGACCGTGACCGTGACCGGATCCACCGGCACGTTCAGCCCCTCTTTGCAGCTGACGACCTCGTGCCCCGCAACAGGCGCAATGTGCCTCGCCTCGTCACCCGCGTCGGGCAACACCCGGACACTGGTGTACCGCAACCGGGGTACCGCGGCTCTCGTCGGCTTCATTCTGGTCGACAACGCGTCGACGATGCCGACCGCGCCCTACACCATTTCATTCGACTTCGAGCCTGCCCCGCCGATCCCGCCGGGTGAGCGCTGCCTTGAGGCCACCGTCGCGACCGCTTCTGAGATGGGCACGACCATCGCGTACGAGAACAACTACGCCTCGGGCACGGGCTGCGCCGTGGGCGCCGGTCTCGACCGGGTCTACAGGACCACGGTCCCCGCAGGACAGCGGCTCGTCTCGACCATCGTCTCGACGCTGCCCGACGGTGGCACGGGCATCAACCCTGCCCTGAGCGTGGTGCTCGGCGCCGACGCTGGCGTCTGCGACGCGCTGAGCTGCGCCGCCTCGTCGAACCTCGACTCCAGCAACACCGAGACGGTGGCCTACTTCAACGGTGGGTCGGCCGCGCAGCCAGTCTTCCTCATCGTCGACACGACCTCTTCGACGGACCCCGGCCAGAACTTCACCCTCACCAACACCATCGCGACGCCGCCCCAGGGCGACCGGTGTGAGAACCCGACGCCGCTCACCGCGGGCACGGCGCTCACCGGGCAGAACCTCACCACGGCCGTTGATGACTACTCGGGCTTGGGGACCAGCTGTAACTCCACCGCGACTCGCGGAGACCTCGTGTACAGCATGACCGTTCCTCCCTCGCAGTTGCTGACGGTTTCGGTGACGCCCGACTCGGCGCTCAATACGAGCATCTCGCTGGCCCGCAGCGCAGCCGACTGCAACGGCCGCGTGTGTATCTCGAACGCCAACACCTCCACCAACGGAGCCGTCGACAGCATCACATATTCGAACCGCGGCACCGCCGCCGAGACCATCCTCATCATCGTCGACAGCTCGACCACCGGGGGTGGCACCTTCGACATCCTCGCGACGCTCACCGCCATTCCTCCGGGCACGTCGTGCTCCCTTGCAGAGGTGTACGTGCCGGACGGCGGCACCGAGGTGGGGCTCACCACCAACGGGTTCGGCAACGAGTACACGACCGGCACGGGCTGCTCGTTCGGCTCGGGAAATGACCGTGTCTGGTCCGTCACCATCCCCGCAGGCCAGCGCGGCGTCTTCCGCGCCACGCCTGACGGTGGCTCCGACGTCCTGCTGAGCCTGGTCGCTGGGCCTGCCGCCAACTGCGAGGGCGCCTCGGTGACGTGCCTGGGCGGCGAGAACCGGTTCGGAACCGCGGTGCGCGAGGAGCTGGCGCGCTACAACACCGGGTCGACGGCCGAGCAGGTCTTCGTCATCGTCGATCAGTTCACCGGGACGACCTCGGGCTTCTTCAACTTCTCGGCCCAGTTCGATACGCCGCCGCGCGGTGACCGGTGCGACGACCCGCTCCCACTCGTGTCGGGCATGGCGACCGCGGGAGACTTCGCGAGCTTCGTGAACGACTACGCCGGCTCGACGGGCGGGTGCCCGTTCGACTCCACTCGCGCCGACGTCGTCTATTCCATCGACGTTCCGGCCAACAACCAGCTGAGCCTGAACGTGCTGCCAGGCGCCGGTCTCGACACGTCGATCGCGATCGCGTCCGCGGCGTCGGCCTGCAACAGCCGGACGTGCCTCGTCAACTCAGACAACGGTGCGAGCGGTGCCGCTGACACCCTCACGGTGACCAACCGGTCCAGCGCGACCGTGACGTACCTCGTCATCGTCGACCACAACGCCATCAGCACGGTCTCGACCTTCACCATCACCGGAACCGTGTCGCCGGTGCCCGCGGGTGAGTTCTGCGCACTGTCGACACCGCTCCCGTCGCTGCCTGCTGATGGTGAGACGCTCACCGGGTTTGCGAACGACTACGGCGGCGGCGGCAACTGCAGCCCGGGCAGCTTCTCTGCCGCTGACCGCGTGTACAGCGCCACCGTGGCGCCGGGACGCACGACCTTCATCGTAACGCCGGACGGTGGGACGAACGTGTCGCTCTCGCTCGTCGACGCGCCAGCCGCGAACTGCGAAGCCACGCCCCGCGGCTGCATCAGCGGCGCCGACCAGTCGACCACCGCTGGGGCCGCCGAGCGGGTGTCCGTCTCGAACAGCGGTGCGGCCAATCGCGACGTGCTGCTCGTCGTGGACACGTCGACCACGACGGCCGGACTGTTCAGCATCCAGCGAATCGACGGGCCGCTGGTTCCTGGCGAAGACTGCGAGTCGGCCCAGCCCCTTGCGAACGACGGCGGCGTCCTGGGCGGGCAGTCCACGGTCACGTTCGACAACGACTTCCCGCAGTCGAGCACCAACAACTGCACCGGAAGCGTGGGGCGCGATCGGGTCTACCGGGTGACGGTGCCTGCGGGCCAACGCCTCGTGGCGACCGTCCAGCCTGACGCGGGCTTCGACCCCCGCCTCGACATCATGCCGGGCCTCGCGTCATGCCAGACCCGCACGTGTGTCGGGTTCCCCAGCAACGGAACCACCGGTGCTGCTGATACCGTCACCTACACCAACGGGGCTTCGACGGCCGTCGACGCGTTCCTCGTGGTCGACAGCACCTCGTTCACGGCGACGAGCGGAGCTGGAGAGTTCGCCATCAGCGCCAGCCTGCAGACGCCCCTGCCCGGCGACGTGTGCTCGGCGGCGATCCCCGTGGCCAATGGCACGATGCTGAGCGGGACCACCGCCAACATGGGGCGCGAGTACAACGTGCCGACCGACCAGAACGGCTGCGAGTTCTCCGGTGGTCCCGACATTGTCTACACCGCAACGGTGCCACCGGGGCAGACCTTCGCGGCGTCGACCAGCATGCTGGTGGGTGACATCAACATGAACCTGGTGCTGGGGCCGGCGACGAACTGCCGCCCGATGACGCAGACCTGTCTCACGAGTTCGGACTCGGCCCCGGAGCAGGTGAGCTGGACCAACACCGGCACCACGCCCCAGCAGGTGTTCCTCATCATCGCCCAGTGGTCGAGCTCGTCGACCACCGTTCCGTCGTACGCCCTCTCGGTCACCATCAACTGATGAGGTGCTTCACCGCAACCCTCGCCCTCGCCGGCCTCGCGCTGGCGATGGCGGGCTGCCCGCAGCAGAAGCAAGGCCCGTCGAAGCAGGACATCTCGTCGGGCTGGGCTGCGGCCGACGCTGAGCTTCGAGCGCGGCTCGAGGTCGTACAGCCGCGCCTTCGGGTGCTGGTGAAGGGGGAGCGGCCCGAAGCCGTCGAACTGCTCAACGCCCTCGATGGCGCGCAGAACGAGTTCCACAAGACACACGTCACCGTCGGCCTCGAGATGGAGGCGCTCCCGGTGATGACGGAGGAGGCGCTGCAACCGCTCTCGGCTCGCTTCACCGCAGCCCAGGGCAAGCTCGAGCGCTTCATCGAGCGGGCCGAGGTGCTGACGGCCCCGCCGCCCCCGGGGAAGGGCCCGCGAGAGCCTGAGACCGAAGAAACGCGCGAAGACGTCAAAGCCGAATAGGGACCTACCGCCTCAGGAGGATTCCCTCGGCGACGAACGCGAGCGCGCCCGCGAGCAGCAGCCACGTCCACAGCGGCGTCTTCTTCTCGGTGCTCTCTCCCTCGGCGAGCTTCACCACCTCTTCCCCGAACCACGCCGTCACCGCGTCGACCTCATGCTTCGTGGTGTCGCTCGCGGCCGGGTCGAGCGTCGCCGAGAAGGAGAACGTCTCCAGCGCCCGCCCCGCCCCGTCGAGCACCTCGTAGCGTCCGGGCTCTGGCAACGGGCCTGCGCTCGCCGTCGTGCCCGCCTCATCCTTCGTCACCGCGCGCTCTTCGCCACCAGGTGACTTCACCGACACCGGAGAGACGTCTCCAGCCAGCGGAAGCGTCACGGTTTCACCGACGCGCGCGCGCAGCTGCTCGCGCTCGTCGAGGCTGCCCGTGAGCCACGCCGCGGCCCGCTGCATGAAGGGCAGGAAGGCCGTGCGAATGGGAAAGTCGCTCCAGTCGCGGTCCACCGTCGAGCCGAACACCAGCACGCGGCCTTTGCCCTGTCGCATCGCGAGCAGCACCGGTGCGCCATCATCCAGCGTCGCCAGCACCTCCACCGGCCCCGTCGACACGCTCTCGAACAGCGCGTACCGGTAGAGCCGGGTGGACACGAGGCCCTCTCGCGCGCGGCCGGTGAAGGGCGACAACACCGGGTGGCCTGACTCGAGCTGCGTGATGCGCCCCGCGTGGCTGTTGGCGTCGGCCTGGGCCGGCTCCACCGCCGTCTTCACCACCCGCAGCTTGCGCGGCAGCACCGGGGCCAGCGCGGCGTTGAAGCCGTCGACGTCGCTCGCCCGGTCGCCCAGCGAGATGAAGAGGCCGCCA
>JBILEB010000159.1:0-17798 GCA_044352295.1 Myxococcaceae bacterium | reverse complement strand
CGACGGGCACGCGAATCGGCAGCGATGCGCTGGTGTCGTGCGGGCTGCCCGCGATCTTCCCTCACGCCGCGTTCGACGGGACGCGCGTGGCGCTCACCTGGATCGCGACCGTGAACGGCACCTCACAGGCCTTCGTGAAGTCGTTCGTGCCCTGACGCGGCGCCGTCAGTCCTTCCAGAGCATCTTCCAGGGGTTCTTCCGCAGATCGGCGAGCAGGGACCTGAGGTCGTCGTAGACCTGCTTGTCCTTCGCGAGCGCGCCCAGCGTGCCCTCACCGGCCTCGAGCCTCGTGAGCAGCTTGTCGGCGCGGCCTGCGAGCGCGTCGACCTTCTCGCCGGCCTGCTGGTACTTCACCAACATCGCCTTGAGGCGCTGGCCGTCCTCTTCGGTGAGCTGCCCCGACACGGCGGCGAGGCCCCCCAGGGCGGTGGAGGCCTTCTTCGACAGCTCGGGCATCTCGGTGCGCGCGACCTTCGCGGCCGCCGCGGCGTCGTCGATCATCCCCGTCGTTCGTCCGCCCGGTTCGAGCTCTCTGCGCGCGATGCCGGCCAGCACCCGCAGATCCTTCGCCGCGACGGAGAGCTCCTGCACGAGGTCGTGGAGCTGCACGCGGTTCTCGGTCAGCACGCCGTCCACCGTGGTGGTGAGGCCCCCGAAGCCGTTCACCAGCTTCGCGACGGCTTCCGGATCGCTCTCGAGCACCCTGGAGGCCGAGTCGAGGAACTTGGCGAGGCGGTTCGAGACGATGTCGATGCGGGGCGCGTCGATGCCGCGAATGGGTGCGCTGGCGAGGTGGACCTCCGGCGAGCTCCCCGGCCAGATCTCCAGGTACGGCTCGCCGAGCGGGCCCTGGCTCGAGACGGTGATGCCGCAGTCGGTGCGCAGCGCCTTCTCCGTCGCCTCCGAGATGCTCACGGTCATGCGCACCGGCAGCGGATCGCCACGGCTGTCGCGGCGATCGGCGAGCAGCTCCACCGCGTCGACCCGGCCCACCACCACGCCGCCCAGCTTCACCGGCGCGCCCTTCACCACGTTGCCGGTGTGCGAAAAGTCCACCGCCACCGTGCGCCCGCTCGAGATCGACAGCTCGCCCATCGCGTAGAGCAGCCCAAGCGTGCCCACCACCGCGGCCAGCATCAGCGCGCCCACCTTCAGCTCGAGACGAGACTCATCCATACGGCTCCTTCGATTACTTCGCTTGCGCGAGAAAGCCCGCTTTTGGCCCCTGGTAGCCCACGACGCCCTGACGCACCTCGACCACCCGGTCGGCGAGCCGCTCCAGCGCCGCGTAGTCGTGCGAAACCACCAGCGCCCCCAGCCCCGCCTCGCGGACGGCCTCGAGCGCTTCGTTGACCTGCCCCGCGGCGACCGAGTCCAGGCCCGTCGTCGGCTCGTCGAGCAACAGACAGATCGGCTCGAGCACCAGCGCCCGGGCGATCGCCGTTCGTTTGCGGATGCCGGGGCCCACCTGCGGCGGCAACCGCTGTCGAAGCGCGGAGAGTCCCATCCGGTCGATGGCCCGCGCCACCCGGCCATCGTCCGGCGCGCCCTTCATCGCCAGCGCCACGTTCGCCTCCAGCGTCAGCCAGTCGAGGAGGGCCGGCCCCTGCACGAGGTAGGGCACCTTCGCGCGCACCTCGACGAGGCGGCGCTCCGGGAGCGTGTCGATCCGTTCGCCCAACAGCGTGACCGCGCCAGCCTCTGGCTTGAGCAGCCCGACTGCGAGCCGACAGAGCACCGACTTCCCGGAGCCGGAGCGGCCCACGATGAAGGTGAGCCCGGTGAGCGGGATCGTCACCGACAGGCCGTCGAGCACCGTCACGTCTCCGAAGCGCTTGACGATGTCGGTCAGGACGAGCTCGGCCACGGGGCGTCAGACTCCGATCAACAGGAAGGCGGCGGCCACCACGAAGTCGATGAGCAGGCAGCCCATGGAGGCGTCCACGACCGCCGCCGTCACGGCCTCCCCGACCGCTGGCGCGCCCCCCTTCGCCTTGAGGCCCCGCGAGGCCGCCGCGAGGGGAATGAAGGCCCCGCAGAGCAGTGCCTTGACGAGCGCGCACACCAGGTCAGCCGGGTCGACGAACCGCGGGTCGGTGAAGGAGCCGCCGTCGGCCCCGAAGCCGAACGTCACCACGAGGTTGGCCGAGATCGCCGACGCGGCCGTGCCCAACACCATGAGGGCCGGCATCGCGATCACCGAGGCGATCAGCCGAGGCGTCACCAGCTCGGCGATGGGATCCGCGGCCGACAGCTCCAGCGCCTCGAGCTGCTCGTTGACCGACATCGCCGCCAGCTCCGCGCTCGTCGCCGCGCCGATGCGGGAGGCCGCCAGCACCGCCACCAACAACGGCGCAAACTCCCGGAGCATGAGCTCGAAGTACGCAGGCCCGACGACCGTGATGTTGCCGGTGTACTTGCGCGCCTGCGCCCAGGCGATCATCACCATCACCGCGCCGAAGAAGGCGAGGCCCGCCACGATGAGGAGCGTCGACTTCGAGCCGATCTCCACCAGCTGCACCATCGTGGCGCGGCCGTCGAAGCCCTCGCGGCGCAGGGCCCCGAGCGATCGGCCGAAGAGCACCGCGGGCGCGCCAAAGGTACGGAGGATCCCCGTCACGAGAAGGCCCTCGTGAGGAACGGCGTCAGCAGCAGATCGAGCGAGAAGATCGCCGCGCACGAGAGCACCACCGCCGAGGCCGAGGCGCGGCCGACCCCCACCGCGCCGCCCTCGGCCCGCAGCCCCGCGACCGTCGACACCAACGCGATGGCGAGCCCGAAGGCGAGCGTCTTCACCAGCCCACCAGCGAGATCGCCCACCCGCAGCATGTCGGTGAACGACGAGAAGAACACGCGCAGCGGCAGCTTGAGCGAGAAGTACGAGGCGGTCGCCTCGAAGACGACGGCGACGAGGAAGGTGACGCTTCCGAGCGCCGTGATCGCGATCGCGCTGCCCACGACCCGCGGGGCCACCAGCAAGCGGAACGGGTCGAGCGAAATGCCCCGAAGCCCCTCGAGCTGGCCGTTGATCGACAACAGGGCCAGCTCCGCCGCGTTGCGGGCGCCGATGCGCGCCGCCATCACCAGGCCGAGGAGGAGGGGGCCGAACTCCCGCATCAGCGCGTAGCCCGCCGCCCACCCCGTGTAGAGCCGTGCGCCGAACTTCACCGCATACACGCCTGCCTGCAGCACCACCGTCGAGCCGATGAGCATCGCCGCGAGCAGCGCGAGGGGCAGCGAGCGGTAGCCGAACAAGACGATGCTGCGCAGCAGCTCTCGCCGATTGAGGAAGGGCAGGTGGAGCGCCGTTCGGGCCAGCACCAGCCCCAGCGCGCCGGTGAGCCGCGTCACGCCAAGCCCGAACGCGCCGATCGCCCGGATCATGTCCACCCCTCGTCACGTACCAGCCGGCCCGCGTCGAAGCGGAGAATTCGCGGCAGGGGGAGCGCTGGGGTCGGATCAGGGAGGGCGGCGATGAGCGTGCAGCCCAAAGACACCTCGAGGAGCAGTTCTCCGATGCTCTTCTCGGTGGCGGGATCGAGGCCCGCGAACGGATCGTCCGCCAGCAGCACCGAGGGCCGCGACACGATCGCCCGCGCGACACCGACCCGCTTCTTCATGCCTCCCGACAGCGACTCCGGCCGCTTCGCCGCCGAGGCTTCGAGCCCGACCTGGCGCAACGCCGTCTGCGCGCGCGCCAGGGCCTCGTCACGGGGTACCTTTCGTTTCACCAGCGGCAACAGCACGTTGTCGAGCACCGACATCGAGTCGAAGAGGGCGTCGCTCTGGAACACCATGCCGAAGCCGGCCTGCCGTTCGCGCCGCTGCGCCACGCCCATCGTCGCCACGTCGTCGTCCCCCCAGGACACCGTGCCCGACGTCGGCCGCTGGAGCCCCGCGAGGCACTTGAGCCACGTCGTCTTCCCCGAGGCTGCTTGACCCGTCACGACCAGCTTCGAGGCCACGGGGACCTCGACGGTGACGTCCTCGAGGGCGATGACCTGGCCGAAGCGGACGCCAAGCGCATCGGTCTTCAGTCGCAAGGGCTGGGTGGGCATCGAAGTCGTCACGGCCTCGTCGAGCACTGTACCCGCTCGGCGTGCGGTGTCTCGTCAGGCGCCGCCCGCCGGGTTGACGGCCGGCAGCCCCTCGACCATGGAGGCGGCCGTGCGGTGGCTCGTTCTCACGGCGTTCCTGGCGGTCGGCTGTCTGCCCACGATCGATCTCGAACCGCCTCCGGTCTGCGATGTCATTGACGGAGGGGTGTCGACCCCCTCGGGCCGCGCGGTCTTCGTCGGAAGGCCCGCGACGGTGATCGCCTCACGCCGCGCCCCCACCTGTCCGCCAGCCGACGGCGTCACCGTGCAGGTCCGCGTGACCGATCCCCGCCTGGCAGTCGTCGATGCCGGGGTCGAGGGGCCCTTCATTCGGGGCCAGTTCCACGCAGTCGACGTGCGCTTCACGCCAGATCGGCCGGGGCCCTGGCGGGTCGACGCCGTGTTCGAGCCCGAGCTGGGCCGGGCCTTGAACGAGGTGCTCGCGGTGCAGCCCTTCGAGCCCGCAGTGCGACGCGCGAGCCTCCCCGATGCCGAGGCGTGCGCCGCAGAGGGCGCCACCACCTCGGGCACCATGGCCTGCCTCGGTGTCGGGACGGCGACCGTCTCGTTCTGGCGCGGCGGTCAGCAGCTGCAGACGGTGCCCGGCGTCGGCCTCGAGGCGAGCGGCGACGCCGTCTTCGTCTTCGGGGTGCGTCAGGTGGAACGCTACGTCGACGTTGGCGGGGCCTTCCTGCGCCGGGTGCCCGATGCGCCATTCGTCTTCGACGACGCGCTGCTGCCGATCGACGCCGTCGCCGCGGTGAACGAGACCCGCTTCCTCGTCGCGTCCCGGGGCCGGGTGCTCACCTTCGCGCTCGATCAAGGTGCCTTTGCGCCGGTCGCTGTCGTGTCCCTGCCGCCGGGCCTGTGCCTGGGACCTCCACGGCTGATCCCCGTCGACGCGCAGACGTTCCGACTCGCGTGTGCCTCACGCAGCGGCTTCGCCCGCTTCTGCCGCGCCTTCGATGATTCGCCCGGCGCCTGCGTCGAGGTGCGAGGCGGGCTCGTCGGCGCCGACCCGCAGGGGATCTGGGTCGTCGAAGGGCAGGAGGTGCGGCGCCACGCCATGGCCCCGCAGCCGATGAGCCTCGTGCTGCCAGCCGGGTGGACGGTGCTCGCCGTTCGCCGCTGGGTGGGCTCGTTGCATCCGCTCGCGGTCGAGCCGACCGGCCAGGTCTTCTTCCTCCAGGAGGGCGAGGGGCTGTCGCTCGGCGGCGTCGAAGGTGGCTCCCGAATCGTCGCGGCCCCGGCGGGCCAGCTCCTGGTGAGCGGCGCCGGCCAACGGGTGCTCTTCGCTCGCTGACGGTCGTTGTGCGTCTCGGCGACGCGTGGTGGTGCGCTTGGGGCGGATCCGCCGTCGCCCCTGAGCGTCACTTCTTTCCGAAGAAGCGCTTGATCGACACCTTGCGGAACCCGCCGAGCACCTGGCGCACCACGGCCGTCGAGAAGAGGAACACCGAGGCGCCGATGCCGAGGATCCCCATCACCGGAATGCCGGCGAGCTCCCACTGCTTGGGCGCGAACGAGATGAACGTGCCGATGATGAAGCCGCAGGCGCACAAGCCCGCGAAGGCCACCACCGCCAGCGCGCGCAGGTTGTTGTTGAGCGACTCGATCTGATCCTGCTTCAGCGTGACGGTGAACTTGCCCGACTCGAGGTCGAGCATGATCTGCTGCAGCTGGAGCGGCAGCTCGTTCGCCACGTTCTGCAGCCGCAGGAGCGTCTTCATCGCGCTGCCCTGGAGCTGGGCGGGATCGTACCGCTCGGCCAGCATCTTCCTCGCGTAGGGCATGAAGATGTCGCCGATGGGCATGTCCGGGTACAGCGAGCGCAAGATGCCCTCGATGGCCACCGCGGCCCTCGCGAGAATCGCGTACTCGCGCGGCACCTTGACCCGGTACTTCACCGCCAGGTTCAGCAGGTCGCGCACCAGCAGCTTCGCGTTCACGTCCTTGATGGCCGTGGGCAGGTACGCGTTGAGGATCGCGTCGATGTCGGTCTTGAACTGGAGCAGGTTGGCGCGGCTGTCCGGCGTGCCCAGGCGGTAGAGCTGGCGGGCGAGCGACTCGGAGTCCCGCAGGGCCACCGCGAGGATCAGCTGAACGAGCGCGTCCTGCATCGGGCGGGTGACGCGGCCCACCAGCCCGAAGTCGATGATCGCCAGCACCGGGCCTTCCTCGAAGACGAGCAGGTTGCCGGGGTGGGGGTCGCCGTGGAACAGGCCGTCTTCGAACAGCTCCTTGAAGGCCTCCTCGAGGATGGTGGCGGCCAGGCGCTGTTTGGCGGCGTCATCGAGCGTCGCGATCGAGAGCTTGGGCGCGCGGAGAAACTCGAGCGTCAGCACCGTGCGCCCGGTCAGCTCGTCGTAGACCTTCGGGATGCGCACGTTCGGCCGGCCCTCATGCGTGCGGACGAAGGCGCGCACGTTGGCCGCCTCGTTGAGGAAGTCGAGCTCGTCGTGCACCGCGCGATCGAACTCCTCGATGATGCCGGTGGGCGACGAGACGCTCACCTCTTCGATCACCGCCTCGAGCGTGCGCGCGATGGTGTGCAGCACCGACAGATCGGCCCGGATGCGCTCGGTGATGCCAGGGCGCTGCACCTTCACCACCACCTCGACGCCTTCGCGCGTGGTCGCCCGGTGCACCTGCGCCATCGACGCGGCGGCGAGCGGGTGGGGGTCGAAGTCGGCGTAGAGCTCCTCGAGCGACTTGCCGAACGCCGCCTTCACCTGGGAGCGCACCTCGTCCATGCCGAAGGGGGGCACCTGGTCCTGCAACGTCGACAGCTCTTCGATGAAGTCCGCGGGCAACAGATCGCCGCGGGTCGAGAGCACCTGGCCCAGCTTGACGAAGGTCGGGCCGAGCTCGGCCAGCATGAGCTTGAAGCGGCGCGGCACCGACATCGTCTGCGTCGACGCGTCGGCTTCCGGGGTGGCCTCGGGCAGCTGCTTGCGCAGCCCCGTTCGATCCAGCAGATCGGCGAAGCCGTACTTCGCGGCGATCACCGCGATCTGCCGAACCCGATTGAGATCCTGAAAGGCGGAGCGGATCACACCCACACCGTCGCACGAGGTGTGCTCGGGGGCAAAAGAGCGGCCTCACCGCCTGGCGGAGAAGTGGCGCATCACCTTTGCCACGTAGAACTCGGTCTCGCCGTTTCGGGGCACCTCGCCGCGAACGGCGCCCGGCCCAGCGTTGTAGGCGGCCACGGCGAGCTTCACGTTCTGGAACCGATCGAGCTGCGCCTTGAGGTAGCGGGCGCCCGCATCGAGCGCCTGGTGGGGATCGAACGGATCCGTCACGCCGAGCAGGGCGGCCGTGCCTGGCATCAGCTGCGCGGGGCCCATCGCGCCGGCGAACGAGATGCGGTGCGCACGGCCCGACGACTCCGTCTGCACCACGGCCCACAAGAGGCCTCTGGGGAGCCCGTGGCGTCGCTCCATCGTGGCGGTGAGGGTCTCGAGATCCCCATGGCCTGAGCGCAGACAGGAGGGCCGGTGGCGGCCGTAGGCCTCGAGCGCGGCCACCTTCTGCTGCAGGAAGAACGGCGAGAGCGGGAACACGACCGAGTTGCCGAAGAACGCGACCGCCAGGTTGATCGCCAACACCGGCGCACACGCCACCACCACGAGCTTCTGCCCGAAGGAGAGCCTCCAGAAGAGCTTGAGCGGCAGCGTCAGCACCCAGCGCACGGTACTGCCTTCAACGCGCGGCGCGAGGAATCGATCCCCGCGCCGCAACGCGCCGCCGTTACTGGCACGTCAACCCACCGCTCATCGACGGCTGGCAGGTCAGGCCCGGGGCGCAGTCGTTGGTGGACGCGCAGCCCACGCCCATGGCGCAGTCGCGGGCGCGGCCGCCGGCCATGTTCGAGACGACGAGATCCGTGTCGCTCGAGGTGCTGTTCGTGTTGCCGCGGCTGCCGGCCACCGAGCTGGTCAGGCTGGCCGTGCTGCCAGAGCCGCCCACCGTGATGGTGAAGCCCATCAGCCCGGTGAACGACGCACGAATGGCATCGCACACGTCGGCAGCGCTGCCTCCGCCGCTGGAGAGATCGACGCGCCGGTTGCCCATCGTCACCGTCGCCATCATGTCGGTGTCGATCTCGAAGGTGACCGAGGTGACGCCATCGTCGAGGGTGAAGGTGTCTCCGTCGTCGAGCGATGACCGGGTGGGGCAGGTGATGGAGCCGGTGGAGCCAGCGAGGGCCTGCGTGGTGGAGCAGCGCATGCCCATCGCTCCGCCGCAGGTGCCGCAGGTGTTGACGTTCCCGTCGTCACAGGTCTCGTTGCTCGCGTCGCGTACCCCATCGCCACAGACGTTGCCAGTGACGCCCATGACGGTGCGGCACGACGAGTCGCAGATGGAGCAGGGCGTCGTCCCGTACGGACAGCGGATCTCGGTGGTGGTGTTGCCGTCGTCGCACTGCTCCTGCGGCATCTGCTGCATGCCATCGCCGCAGGTGCCGCCGCTGGTGCGCATGACGACGGCCGTGCAGGTCGCGTTGCACGACGGACAGCTCGCCTGCCCGTAGGGACACGCGCCCATCTCGGTGACGGTGTTGCCGTCGTCACACACCTCGCCCGAGCTCATCTGGATCGCACCATCGCCGCAGTACGTGCCGGTGAGGGTGAGGGCGGTGGTGCAGGTGGCGTTGCAGCGGGTGCAGGTGGCCTGGCCGTAGGGGCAGCTCATCTCGGTGTCGGTGTTCCCGTCGTCACAGACCTCGGGCGTACCGCTGGTGCGCACGAAGCCGTCACCGCAGGTGGCCGTGGTGCAGTTGGTGAGGCAGGCGTCGACGTTGCTCGAGTTCCCGTCGTCGCAGTCTTCGTTCGCGGCGCTGTTGGGGGTGCCGTCACCGCAGGCGGCCACGGTGCAGTTCGAGTCGCAGGTCGCCGTGGGGGTGGTGTTGACGCCGACCGTGTCGCACTGCTCGCCGCGCACGGGGTTGACGGTGCCGTCGCCGCAGGACGCGTTGGTGCAGTTGCTGTCGCAGCCCATCGTCGGCGTGACGTTGACGCCAATGGTGTCGCACTGCTCCCCACGCGTGGCGTTGACGGTGCCGTCGCCGCACGAGGCGTTGGTGCAGTCGCTGTCGCAGGTGAGGGTGGGGGTGGTGTTGACGCCGCTGGTGTCGCACTGCTCACCCGCGACGGCGTTGACGAAGCCGTCTCCGCAGGTGCGTGGGGTGCAGTCGGCGTCACAGCTGATGGAGCTGGTGAGCCCGGGGTCGCACTGCTCGCCCGCCGCGGTGTTGGTGGTGCCGTCGCCGCAGAAGGCGGTGGTGCAGTTGCTGTCACAGGTAGCCGTCGGGGTGGTGTTGACGCCCAGGGTGTCGCACTGCTCGCCCGCGGCGCGGTTGAGGACGCCGTCGCCACAGGTGCGCGCGGTGCAGTCGAGATCGCACGAGGCCGTCTCGCCCATGCCGTCGCACGTCTCGCCCGCGGCGGTGTTGGTGATGCCGTCTCCGCAGCGGGCGGTGCTGCATGACGGAGCGCCGTTGCAGCGGGCCGTCGCCGTCATGCCGTCGTCGCACTGCTCGCCGCTGGCCCGGTTGAGCAGCCCGTCGCCGCACTGAGGCGCGCTGCAGTCCGAGTCGCACGACATGGTGTTGACGCCGGAGCTGTCGCACACCTCGCCGCGCCGGGTGTTGGTGATGCCGTCTCCGCAGAAGGCCACGGTGCAGTTGAAGTTGCACGTGGGGCTGCCGCCATCGGTGACGCCGACGGTGTCGCACTGCTCACCGGCGGTGACGTTGACGAGCCCGTCTCCGCAGCGGCGCGTGGTGCAGTTGGCGTTGCAGGTACTCGACTCGCCGCTCGAGTCGCACTGCTCGATCCGCTGCGGGCCCATGGAGTTGGTGATGCCGTCTCCGCAGAAGGTGAGGGTGCAGGTGGGGCTGCAGTCGTCGGTGGGCAACAGGTTGCCGTCGTCGCAGGCCTCGGTGTCGCTGCGCAGGCCGTTGCCGCAGCCCACACCGGAGCGGCAGGTGTTCGAGCAGCCGTCGCCTTCGATCATGTTGCCGTCGTCGCAGTCCTCGTTGAGCGTCGGGTTGGGGAACTGGTTGTCGACGATGCCGTTGCCGCAGCGCTCGCTCGAGAGGCAGTTCGCCGAGCAGCCGTCACCGTTGGCGGTGTTGCCGTCGTCACACGCCTCGCGGAAGCCGCCGTCGGGGAAGATGTCGCGCACGCGGTTGCCGCAGACTTCGGTGGAGCGGCAGTCGGCCGAGCACCCGTCACCCCCGTCGGGGTTCCCGTCGTCACACACCTCGCCGCGCGCCGAGTCGACGTAGGTGTTGCCGCAGAACTCGGTGGAGCGGCAGTCGGCCGAGCAGCCATCGCCCGAGCGGTTGTTGCCGTCGTCGCACGTCTCGTTCGTCAGCCCGGCGTCGGCGGGGAACTGGTTGTCGAGCACGTTGTTGCCGCACGACTCCTGGGAGCGGCAGTCGGCCGAGCACCCGTCGCCACCATCGGGGTTGCCGTCGTCGCACACCTCGCCGCGAAGGCCGTCGATGTAGCGGTTGCCGCAGAACTCGGTCGACTGGCAGTCCGAGGAGCAGCCGTCGCCGGAGCGGTTGTTCCCGTCGTCACACAGCTCGTTCGTTCGGCCCGCGTCCGCCGGGTAGAGGTTGTCGAGGCGCCCGTTGCCGCACGTCTCGGTGGAGCGGCAGTCGATCGAACAGCCGTCACCCGTCACCACGTTCCCGTCGTCGCACACCTCGCCCACGCTCAGGTCGACGATGCGGTTGCCGCAGCGCTCGGTGGACAGACACGTCGACGCGCAGCCGTCACCGTTGCGGGTGTTGCCGTCGTCGCACACCTCGTTGGGAATGCCCGCGTCGGCCGCGAACATGGTGTCGACGATGCCGTTGCCGCAGTTCTCGAGCGAGAAGCAGTCCGAGGAGCACCCGTCACCATTGCGCGTGTTGCCGTCGTCGCAGACCTCGTTGCGCCGGCCGCTGCCCGTGGGGAAGGCGTTGTCGATGACGCCATTGCCGCACACTTCCGTCGAGCGGCACGTCGAGGAGCAGCCGTCACCCTCGAGCGTGTTTCCGTCGTCGCACACCTCGCCGGCGGCGCGGTCGATGACCCCGTTGGGGCAGGCCTCGGTGGAGCGGCAGTCAGCAGAGCAGCCGTCGCCCGCGCGCGTGTTGCCGTCGTCGCACAGCTCGCCCTTGAGCGGGTCGACGACGCGGTTGCCGCAGGTCTCGGTGGAGAGGCAGTCGGCGCGACAACCGTCGTTCGACGTCACGTTGCCGTCGTCGCACA
This sequence comes from Myxococcaceae bacterium, assembly GCA_044352295.1. GTDB lineage: Bacteria > Myxococcota > Myxococcia > Myxococcales > Myxococcaceae > Xiheimicrobium. The sequence continues at coordinate 6,430 of JBILEB010000159.1, read as the reverse complement.
CCTCACCCTCGTCGACGGCGCCGTTGCCACAGGCCGTGCGGGTGCAGGTCGTGCCGTCGGAGGAGCAGCGGCTCCCGGCGGGGCAGACGATGCCGCTCTGACAGGCGGTGGAGGCCGGCTCGAAGCAGGCCGAGGCCGTCGCGAGGACGACGGCAGGAAGCAGGAGACGAAGGGTGGCGCGCATGGTGGGGGCTTCAGAACGCGACGAAGAGCAGGGCCCCGGCGCCGTCACGGCTGACGCTGGGCACGAGGTGGAACGCGGACTCGACCTTCACGTCCGCCCGGTAGGGCTGGAGCCGGTTGACGTAGAGGAGCACCGCGCCGGTCACGATGGCCGCGCCGCCGAGGCCATAGAGCGTCATCGCGCCGGCCTGCTGCGATCGACCCTGGGTCGCCAGGGCCGCGAGATCGAGCGAGGGCACGCAGCCGCCCGTCATCGCGTCCGTGCAGCCCTCGATGCCGCGGTCGTAGGCGCCGAATTGGCTCCGGGCCGTCAGGTGCAGCCCGAGCCCGCCGGCCGCCAGCGCCACGCCCGTGCCGAGCACCGTCCAGGGAATCCACGCCGCGAAGAGGCGCCGGTACTCCAGCGCCTGCTCGGCCGGCACCAGGGTCAACTCGAGCTTGCGCGTCTCGCCGCCGTACAGCGTGGGGCTCTGCTCGTTGGTGAGGAAGCCCTCCTTCGTCGCGGTGACGGTGATCGGCCCGGCGCGCACCAGGCCCTTGTGCCGGTTGGGAACGACGGTGCCGTTGAGCTTCACCACCGCGCCCTCGACGTCACAGAAGATCTCGACGGTGGCGACCTGCTTCTCGACGAGCGCCTTGTAGCGCTGGGCCTGCTCGAACTTGTCGGCGTCGAGCGGCGCCGCGCCATACCGCAGCGAGGCCACCAGCCGCTCGTAGGTCTCGATGGGTTGATCGAGCTGCAAGAGCGCAAGCGCGAGGTTGTAGTTGATGGCCGGGTGGTCCCACAGCTCGAGCGCCTTGCGGTAGCGGTCGGCCGCGATGCGCCACTGGGACTCCTTCAAGGCGCCGTTGCCCAACCGGAAGATCTCGAGCGCTTCCTTCTGCCGGGCGGGCGCAATGCCTTTGGCCCACGGGCGCTCCGCCTCCTGCGCGAACGCGTTCAGCGCGCCCAGCGCCAACATCACCAGACTCCACCGCCTCATCGTCGTTGCCTCGCTACCGAGCGTCATCGCTCTCCCCCGCAACCAGGAATCATGGTGGAACCGTCGCGGCCGGCCGCCGCGCACCCATCACTTCAGGACGTCGATCACGCCCCCGCCGAGCTGCTCCTCGAGCCGCTTGGCGCGATCCTGCTCCTTCGCGTACGCCTGCTGCAGATCGCGCCGCGCCTCTTCCACGGCCCGGCGCGCCCGCTCGGACGCCTGACGAGACTTCTCGGCCTCGACGGCGTTCTTGATGGCGCTCTTCTGCGACTGCTCCGCGGCCTGCCGGGCGTCCTCCGCGGCCTTGAGCGCGAGCTCGAGCTTCTTGCTCTTCTCGCTCAAGTCGCGCGACAGCTTGTTGGCCTCTTCTTCGTTCTCGCGGGCCTCTTCCGCGTTCTTCCGGGCTTCCTCGGCGTTCTTCTTCGCCTCGTCGGCGTTCTTGCGCGCCTCGCCCTCGGCCACCGTGGCCGCCTCGGCTTGCCGCTGGGCCTCGGCGCGCGCGCCCTGAATGACGATGAGCGCCACGAAGGACGCCGCCACCAGCAGCGACAACCCCGCGACCGCGCCCACCAGCACGCTGCGGCGACGCCGGGCCGCCGCGCCGAGCTGCTCTACCACCGCGTCGAGGAAGGCCTTCTGCTGTTCACCGAGCGGGCCCTTGTAGCGGCGCTGGAAGCGCTGGGCCTCGTCCGCCAGCTCTCCGCGCCAGAGGAGATCGGCCGGTCGGTTCTTGGTGGCCCAGGTCCGTGAGGCCTGCCGGAGCTGCTCGATGAAGGCGGCATCTTCACCGCTCTCTTCGAGCCACCGGCGCAGCGTGGGCCAACCCGAGATGAGCGACTCGTGCACGATCTCGACCGTCGCCATGCCGCCTCCGGTCTGCACGACGAGGAGGCGCGCCTGCACCAGCTCGTCGACGACGGACTTGAGCTCGGCGGTGTCGGCCTGACCCTCGGCCAGCTCGTCCAGCCCGACGATCGCGCGCGTGCGGTCCGAGGTCACGAGGCGCAGGAAGATGGAGCGGGTGAGCGCCACCTTCTGCCCCGACATCTTCTGCAGCACCGCGTCGGCGTGGCTGGCGAGCGCGCCGGCGACGCCACCGATGGCCTCGTAGGCGAGCATGGTGAGCAGCTTCTTCGCCGGGTCGCGGTTCTCCCACAGCATCGACGCCGCGAACTGAAGCAGCGGCAGCGCCCCCTGCGTGTTCTGCAGGTGGGCGATCATGTCGTCCACGATCGAGGGTGACTCGAACTTGTATCCGCCGAGCTCGGCCGGCTGGACGATCGCCTCGCGCAGGCCGTCGGGGCCCGGGGAGGCGAGGAAGACGAGCCCCTGGCTCAGCTCTGCCATGAAGCGGGGATCCTCGGCCGCGCGGTCGAGGAAGTCGGAGCGGATCGACAGCGCCAGACGAATCGGCGAGGTGGGATCGTCGGCCAGGCCCGCGAGCGCCGCCGTGAAGGCCTTCCGCTCGGCCGCGTCGGGCACCAGCGTGTAGAGCTCCTCGAATTGATCGACGAAGACGAGCAGGTTCTTCTTGTCGCGCCGGGCCAGCGAGCGCAGCACCGAGCCGACGTAGCCGGGCTCCTTCGCGATCTTCTGGGCGAGCTTCTTCTGCTCGGCGACGTCGTCAGCCACCGAGGTCGCCGTGCCGATGATGGACGAGACGAGGGTGGCGAGGGCGGCGAGGGGCGATCGTCCGGGACGCATCACGAGCGCTTCCCACGCCTCGCCCGAGCGCTTGAGCGCGGGCACCAGACCGGCGCGCACGAAGGACGACTTGCCGGCGCCCGACGGCCCGACGATGCCGAGCAAGGGCCGCTCGCGAATGCGGTTGACGACGGCGGCGACCTCCTGCCGGCGCCCGAAGAAGCGCGCGGCGTCGGCCTCCTGGAACGACGACAGGCCCGCGTACGGGCTCTCGTCGATCTTGATCTCCTGCGTGTACCGGCCGGGCAGGAACGGCTCGAGGGCGCGCAGCAGGGTCACCGCGTCGGGCCAGCGCTCCTCTTTCCGTTTGGCGAGGCACTTGTCGACGATCTGCGCGAGCGGCACCGGGACGTCGGCGGCCTTCGAGTTCAGCGTCGGCATCGGCTTGTCCAACATGCCGGTCACCATGAGCTGATGGCCGCGCAGCGGATCGAGCGGGTGCTTCCCCGCGAGCATCTTGAACAACAGGATGCCGACGGCCCAGATGTCGGCGCGGTGATCGATGGGCACGCCGATGCCCCACTGCTCCGGGGCCATGTACGACATGGTCCCCATCATCGCGCCCTTCTGGGTCAGCTCGCTGTCGTCTTCGTCCTCGAGGTTGGTGCGGGGCGCGCGCGGGCGTGAGACGAACTCCGGGGCCTTCTCATCGCCCTGGAGCACCTTCGCGATGCCGAAGTCGAGCACCTTGGTGATGCCAGCATCGGTCACGAAGATGTTGTCGGGTTTCAGATCGCGGTGAACGATGCCCTGGCTGTGCGCCGAGGCGAGCGCGCGCACCACTGGCACCAGCAGCTCCACGGCCCGCGCGGGCGGGAGCGGCTTTCCGTCGGGGATCACCCGCGTGAGCGGCTTGCCCTGCAGGTACTCGAACACCATGAAGGGCGAGCCCTGCCAGGCGTCGACCTCGAAGATGACGACGATGTTCTCGTGCGCCACCGCGGCCGTGGTGCGCGCCTCGAGGATGAAGCGCTTCGTCATGTCCGCGGAGTGGGTGCGCAGGAACTTGATCGCCACCTTCCGGCCCAGGCGCAGATCGCGCGCGAGGTGCACGCTGCCCATGCCGCCGCGGCCGAGCAGCTTGATGATCTCGTAGTGGTGCAGCCGCGTGCCCGGCTCCGGGTCGGTCACCGCCTGCAGATCGGGCGAGGTGTAGCTGTTCTTCGAGCCGCTCTGGCTGCTGGCGGGGGGCGGGCCCGTCGCGGTGTTCTGCTTCGGCGCGGCCACGGGCGCCACTGGCGGCGGTTTCGGCGCGTCAGCGGTCGGGCTGACGTGGCTCCTGGGACGAACGACGGTCTCGAGGCCGAGCTGGGTATCGTCGCTTGGCGAGTTGCTCACGGGTGGTGCCTCGAGGACTGCGGCTTTGGGACTGCCGACTGACAGCGAGACCGCAACTCTACCGCGTCAGCGTGACGACGGTCAGTCTTCCCCGCGAATGATCGCTTCGAGGCTCTTCGAGGCGTCCAGGTACTCGCTGAATTTGCGGGTGAGATACTTCTGAGCCTGGCCGCGCAGGAGCATGCCCGGGTCGCTCGCCTCGCCGGCGATCTTGTTGCCGAGCACCTCGAGGTTGCCGTCGACCGAGACGCCTACGGCCTTGCCTTTCATCGCGGCCTTCGCGCCGTTCCATTGCGCAGTGATGCCGTACTTGCGGTTCCAGTACGCCAGCAGCGCCTCGACGCGCTTCTTCGCTTCTTCGGCTGGCAGGGTGCTGGGGACTTCGAACTTGAGCATGCCCATGTGGATCTCCGTGGCTGGGGGGACAGGTCAGGTACGGCGCGCGGTCTGGTGAAGCTCGAGCACGATGTTGCCGTCCTTGAACAGCCGCACGGCGCCCGAGGTCTGGCTCACCACCATCGCGATGCACTTGGTGGTGGCGGTGATGCCCGCGGCGGCGGCGTGGCGCGCGCCCAGGCCCAGGGGAATCTTCACGTCGTCGTCCTTCGACGAGAGGTACCGGCCGGCGGCGAGCACCACGCCGTCCTCACGGATGATGAAGGCCCCATCGAGCACCGAGAAGTTCTTGATGGCCTCGCGGATCTTCGGGTCGAGCACGTTGCGTTCGGCCTCGGAGAGCCCCTGGAACGGGTTGATGGTGAGCTGCCGGCTCGTCTCGAGCACCGCGGTGTGATCGCCGATGCAGATGATGGTGCCGATGGGGTGGCCCTCGAAGCCCTCCTGACCGATCTGCAGCGCGAGCTGGATGAGGGCGTCGACGACCTGGCTGTTGAACTCGTCGCCGAGCTTGACGCCTTCGATGGCCACCCGATCGTCGAGGCTGCCGCCGATTCGCATCTGCATGAGGGTGTCGACGCCGCGGCCGATGCGCCCGGTGAGGCAGAGGATGAGATCGGTCTCCTTGAAGAAGCCCTGGCTGAGCGCCGACACCACCGCCATCTTCACGCGCTCGGTGCGGGAGTAGTCGTAGGCGGGAATGACGACGGCGCGCTCCTTCTTCGCGATGAGCTCGGCCGCGATGACGTCGCTGGTGACCGCGTACAGGAGCTTCTTGCGCGCCTTGCGTCCACGCAGCTCGGCCGCAGGGATGGGCGTGTCGCTGATGTAGAGGAGGTGCGTGACCTCTGACTGGTTGGCCAGGCCCAGGGCGGTCTTGAGGAACTCCCGGTCGAATCGTGACGAGTCCGACATGTGCGCCCCAGTCTAACCGGTGAGCGTGATTTCAAGGGGTTCATTCGTCATTGCTTGACAGTGGCAGACGTCGTGCACAAACCTACGACGCCTTTTTTCCCCGCAGGTGGAGAGTTTCGACCCATGTCCGAACGTGGATCCCTCAGCGCGAAGGACCTCAAGCGGTTCAAGAAGCTCCTCGAGGAAAGCAGGGCCGCCATCCTCGCCAAGGCGCGAAAGACGATGGAGGAGGAGTCGAACTTCGACACCGACGACCTGCCCGACGAGATCGATCAGGCCTCCAGCGAGTACGCGCAGTCGATGGCGTTCCGGCTGCTCGATCGCGAGAAGCTGCTCTTGATGAAGATCGAGAAGGCGATCGCCCGCATCGACGATGGCAGCTTCGGCCTGTGCGAGCGGTGCGAGGAGCCCATCTCGGTCAAGCGCCTCGAGGCGCGGCCGGTGACGACGCTCTGCATCCGCTGCAAGGAAGAGCAGGAGAAGAAGGAAAAGTCGTACGGCTGAGGCGGGCTCGTCGGTGCCCGGCCTTCAGGTGAGCCGGGCATCGACCCACGCGCCGACACGGGCCATCGCGGCGCGCGAGATGGCCAGGCCCTGCAGGTTGAAGAACCCGTGCACCACGCCCGGCACCTCGTCGAGCGTCACGGGGGTGCCCTCTCGTTCGAGTTGCCGCGCGTAGGCGACGCCTTCGTCGTGCAGCACGTCGTGGCTCGCGAGGAGCACGTACGCGTCAGCCGTCTTCGTCGGTGGCGCTCCCAGGGGACTGGCGTCGGGGTGCGTCCGATCGGTCCCCGGCGGGAGGAACTGATCCTTGTAGAAGCGCATCGTCGCGCGCGTGAGGAAGTAGCCCCGGGCGTTGCGTTGATACGACGCGGACTCGGTCGCGCACGTGTTGACGGGGTACACGAGGA
>JBILEB010000028.1:0-51756 GCA_044352295.1 Myxococcaceae bacterium | reverse complement strand
TTTCCGCGGGTGGAGTCCTACGTGGCGGTGGCCGGGCCGACGCCGGAAGCACGCAACGACGGCCTGGGTGGACCTCCGCGCACGGCGGCGTCGCTCATGTACGACCTCGACTTCGGGCAGGTGGGCGCGCAGTTCCGCGCGGGCGCCGAGGCGGTGCTGCCCATCTACACGTTCGGCAAGCTCGACGCGCTCGAGGCCGCGGGCGCCAAGGGGGTGCAGGCTGGAGAGGCGCTCGCCGTACGCGCGGCGGACGAGGCCGAGCTGCAGGTCTCCCAGGCCTACTGGGGGCTCGCCCTGGCCCGAGAAGGCGCGAAGGTGATCGACGAGACCATGAAACGCCTGGACGACGCCCGGGCCACGCTGGAGCGCCTGCGCAGCCTCGACAGCGAGCAGGTGACGCAGATGGACGTCTATAAGCTCGACTTCTACCGGCAGCAGGCGGAGGTCCAGCGGGCGGCCGCGAAGCAGGGAGAGGGCTTCGCGCTCGCGGCGATTCGGCTCCTCATCGCCCACCCGCCGGTCGAGGCCCTCGAGGTGGCTACCGAGGCCCTGCCGGAGCCGCGGGGTGGGCTCGACCCGATCGACGCGCTGCTGGACCAGGCGCTCTCCCACCGGCCCGAGCTGCGAGCCGTGGAGGCCGGCGTGGCGGCCCGTGAGCAGGAGGTCAAGCTTCGCGAGCGCATGTACTACCCCGACTTCGGCATCGCCGGCTTCGCGCGCTGGGTGTGGACGACGAGCGCGACGCGGCAGCGGTCTCCGTTTGCGTACGATCCCTACAACGATCTCTCGGCAGGCCTGGCGCTCGTCTCCCGCTACACGTGGGACTTTCCGCAGAAGAGCGCGCTCCTGGACGGCGCTCGCGCGGAGCTCGACAAGATGCGGGCCCAGCGCGATCTGGTGCAGGCCGCGGTCCGACTGGAGCTCGAGAAGGCCTACGGCGAGGTGTCGGTGGCGCAGGTGAAGTTCGAGCGGCAGACGCTGGCCGAGAAGTCGGCGCGGCGGTGGGCGACGGCGGCCTTCGCGGCGTTCGATCTCGGCACCGGAGACACGCGCGATCTCGTGGAGTCCTTCACCGCCCTCGCCACGGCCTCGGCGCAGCGCGCGCAGTCTCAACACGACGTGCAGGTGGCGTTGCGGGCGCTTTCCCGCGCCGTGGGCCAGCCGGTGCGCCTGCAGGTGCCCTACGACGTCTCGCCGCTGCCCCCGCCCTCAGCCGTCACCGCACCAGCCGCGCCGTGAATCCCATCTGCCGCCGCGAGTCGAAGGCGTGTAAGTGCCGAAGCCGTCGGTCCTCCTGAGGATTCATCGCCATGATCGTCATCGCGCTCGCTGCTCTGGTCACCGCCGCGCCAGGCCCGCTCGCCATCGTGAAGGCTGCGGATGCTGACGTGCAGAAGGTGCTCGCGAAGGACGCGACCATCGAGAAACTGGCGACCACCGCCGACGGCTACATCGACTTCATCGAGCTGGCGAAGCGCGCGCTGGGCAAGAAGGAGTGGGACAGGCTCGACAAGAAGAAGCAGGACGACTTCTCCGCGACGATGAAGGGCCTGCTGCGCGCGAGCTACGCGCAGAAGGCGCTCGGGGATTCGAAGAACGGCGCCGTCTTCGAGTTCAGCTCGGAAGACATCCAGGGCAACGAGGCGGTCGTGAAGTCCACCCTCGTCGTCAAGCAGGACCGGTTTCCCGTCACCTACAAGCTGTACCGCGCCGACGCGAAGGGTGTGTGGCGGATCTACGACGTGGTGACCGACGAGGTGTCGCTGGTGGGCACGTACGCGGATCAGTTCCGCAAGCTGATCGCCAACAAGGGCTTCGATGGCTTGCTCGCGTCGCTGAAGTCCAAGCGGGAGCAGCTCGAGAAGACTCCCGCCGCCGAGGCGGGTGGGCCTGGTTCCGCGGCGAAGTAGGAATCCAGAGCTGAATCCATCCGGAACCTCGGACGTTGACCTCCCAGAGCCCTTGGTCAGCCCTTGTCCCTGGCGCGGTCGACGAGGGCGCGCAGGGTCTGGGCTCCCGGCAACTTGCGCAGCTGGCCAGACTGGCCGCTCGCCAGGCGCCAGGTCAGGGTCTCGACGGTGTCGAACACGCGCTCGCGGACCGAACGGCCGTCGTTGATCACGGTGGGCGTGGTGGGGAGGGCGGGAGGCAGCCACCGAGGGAGACAAGGCGTCGAGCTGGCGAAGGTTCCGGGACGCGCGACCGTGACCGACCGGCTGGCCTCCGCCCCGAGCGGAGGTGGTGCGCCCAACTTGCGGGCCGTCTTCTCCAGGGCGTCGACGAACACGCCTGACTGCGCCTCGGTCCAGGTCGCTGGGATCGAGAAGAGCAGTCGCGAGCGGGGGCCATCGAGGAGGCCCCGCGCGAAGATCCCGCTCTCGGCGAGCGTGCGCAGCCACATGTCCGTGAGGCCCTCGTCGCCCAGCCATACCGGGACGATGGGCGTGACCGACGGACCGGTGTCGAAAGCTCTCGCGCGCAAGGCCTCGAGGGTCTGCTGGGCGAGATCGAGGGCGCGGGCGCGGCGCTGGGGTTCGGCCTCCATGAGCTCGAGGCGCTTGATGGCGCCGGCGGTGGCTCCGCTACTGACGCGGGTAGCGAGGAAGGGGACGAACGCGTCGACCACGGCGCGGACGCCTGCGACGACGGCACCGGTGCCGAGCGCACTGACGGTGAGGTCGACCTGACCCGAGAGCTCGAAGTGTTCGAGCACGCCCATACCGCTGGCGCCAAGCGGGCCGGGGCCGAGCGCGTCGAAGACGACCACGGGCACGTGCGCGCGCTGGGCAAACTCGAAGAGGCGGGGCAGGGGGGCGAGGTCGCCTTCGAGCAGGCGGAGGCCATCGATCAGAATCAACCGCTCGCCGGTCGTCTCGGACAAGCGTTGGGCGAGGTGTTCGGGTGAGACGAAGGGCAGCCCGGACACTCCGGCGCCTCGGGCGAGGCGGGCGTCGACCAGGCGGGTGGCATCGGCCTGCTCGAGGGCCCGCAAGACGGTGGCGAGCGAGTCGACGAGGGCGGCGGCGTCGGCCTTGAGGCGGGCGGCGAGGCGGGACTCCAGCTGGGCCACCAGCGTCGACGAGCGGCTCACCTCCAGTCCGAAGCGCTTGATGGCCGAGGCGGCGGCCTCCTTGACGCGGGTGTCGGTCGCGAGGCCCAGCACGTCATCGGCCGAGGCGTTGAGCAGGCGCGACCCATCGGTCTCGACCTCCGCGGCGGTGGGAACGGCGTCGACGCGAGCATTGGCGACCAGTCGGGGGCCGCCGTGGGGCAGGGCGAGAGAGAGCGACACGCGGCACCCTTACCAAGGCCCCCTCTCCAGTTGCACCTCCACCCACACGCTGGTAAGCGCGCCGCCCGCTCGGAATCCACCGGGCAGACACACCGCACCTCTGGCAATGGGCCACGTGCGAGAGACGGAACGGAACACCATGAAGGGTCTCATCGGCAAGAAGGTCGGGATGACGCAGGTCTTCAATGAAGAAGGCAACGTCGTTCCCGTGACGGTCATCGACATCACCTCGTGCGAGGTCGTCGGTCACCGCACGCAGGAGAAGGACCAGTACACGGCCGTGATCCTCGGCTTCAAGGACGCCAAGGAGAAGCACCTCTCCAAGGCCCAGGCCGGCAACTTCAAGAAGGCGGGCGCGAAGCCCAAGCGGATCGTGCAGGAGTTCCGCGTCGATGCGGCCGAGCTGGCCAACTTCAAGGTGGGCGAGCCGGTGAAGGCCGAGACGCTCTTCAAGAAGGGCGAGCTCGTCGACGTGACCGGCGTCACCAAGGGCCGCGGCTCGCAGGGTGTCGTCAAGCGCTGGAGCTTCCGCGGCTTCGGCCAGACCCACGGTACGCACGAGTACCGCAAGCACCCCGGCGCCATCGGTCAGCGCAAGACGCCGGGCCGCGTGTACCCGAACAAGAAGCTGCCGGGTCACTACGGCGTCGAGCAGGTCACCACGCAGAACCTGCTGCTTGTCGACATCCTCACCGACAAGAACCTGCTCCTCGTCAAGGGTGGCGTCGCTGGCCACAACGAGGGCCTCGTCGTCGTGAAGCCCGCCATGAAGTCCTCGATGCGCGCGGCCCACAAGGGCGGGAAGAAGTAAGTCGGATCCTCCGGCGCCACGGGAGACGTCTCGTACGTGAGCTCGAACACCGCTTCGCGTCTCTCGTGGTTCCTCACCCTCGCGCTGTTGGGCGGGTGTGGCCCGACGGATCGCGCGATCCTCCTCAACCTGGGGGAACCGTGCGTTCCGGGCGACACGGCCACCGCCTGCCGCGACGGCCTCTGCATCGCGCTCGACGATCAGTCGGGCTTCTGCACCAGCCAGTGCACCGGTACGTGTCCAGACGGCTTCGTCTGTGAGGGCGCCGGGCGGTACGGCCGCATCTGTCGCGCGCTGTCGGGCTGCAAGACGAACGTCGACTGTCCGGCGGGTCACACCTGCAATCCCGAGACGGGGAACTGTTTCATCCAGGTCTCGCGGGCGATCTGCTCCCCCTGTCAGGACGTGGCCCAGTGTCCCATGGGCGGGGCGTGCTTCACCGCCATCGGTTCGGGCGAGAAGTTCTGCACGGGTCCCTGTGGCGCCGCCGACGCGTGCCCCTCCGGGACCACCTGTCGCGAGATCCCCGCCGGCAGGGACAACGCGCTCATCAAGCAGTGCGTCCCCTTGAACGAGACCTGCAACGCCGGCCGTCCGCTCTGCAGTGTCTGCACGGGTGATGACGAGTGCGGCGGACCGTTCGATCTGTGCGTGCGCAACGTCGTCTCGGGCGAGCAGTTCTGCGGCCGCGACTGCAACCCGGCCAAGAACGTCTGCCCGATGCCCGGCTGCGATCCGAAGACGCTCGACGCGGCCCAGAACCCCGAGTGCCCGAGCGGCTTCTCGTGCATCAACCTCAAGTCGCCCGCCGCCGAGAACGGGCGCGGGCCGTACCAGTGCGTGCCCAACTCGAACACCTGCGCCGGGTTCTGCGATCCGACGCTCGAGCGCGGCCAGCTCTCGTCCCAGTGTGGCGTCGGTCGGCTCTGCCAGGCCGGGACGTGTCAGCCGGCGATCGATGGACGGCAGTGTTCTCCGTGCAGCACGAACGATGACTGTCGCCGCGGCGGGTTCTCGGAGAACCGCTGCATCGTCAACACCTGCACCAACTGCCCCTTCAAGGGCGAGTCGTTCTGCTCGACGCCCTGCCTCGACGACGCCGCGTGTGTGCGCTCGTATGGCACCGGCTTCGTCTGCAAGGACGTGACGGATCCGACCGGGCCCACGCGAAAGTACTGCATGCCGCAGCGGGGCTCCTGCAAGGGCGGGCTGCGGAGGCTCGGTGAGGACTGCAACGCCAACGGCGCGCTCGATTGTCTGACGGGTGTTTGCGTGAAGGCGGGGCTCTCGGCGTTCTGCTCCAACACCTGCACGAAAGACGACCAGTGCGGTGACGGGCGGTACCGGTGCTGCGAGTCCTCGGCGAGTGGCTACGACTGCTCGCCCGAGAAGCGCACGGCGGACGGTCCCGCGAATGGCATGGGCGTGTGCGCTCCGATCGGTGGCCTCTTCGGAGACGACTGCAGCCCCGGCCGGCCGCCGTGCCAGTCCGGCACCTGCCTCGATCTCGGCACGACCCGGGTCTGCAGCCTCCCGTGTCCAGCCGGCCAGTGCCCCGGCGGCTTCACCTGCCGTCGCGCCCAGCGCAGCCAGTCTACCGATCAGGCCCTCGACATCTGCTTCCCCACGGGTGGCGGAACGCCCGGCGCGAGCTGCTCCTTTGGTCCGGCCGCGTGCGAGTCGGGCCTGTGCATCCGCAAGGACTCGGGCCCCGTCTGCACCCAGGCCTGCATGGCCGATGGTGACTGCCCCAAGGACTGGCGCTGCGATGCGCTGGCGACGGTCGACAACCGCTCCGTTCAGGCCTGCCTGCCGCCGGCCCTGCAGGAGTGAGCTTTCTCACGCGGTGAGAGCCGGCCGCGCCCTCGAAACTGACTGTTTCTTCTCTGCTGGGGTGTGCTAGCACCGCGCACCCTCGACGACACCCCGATGCGTGCATCTGCCGTCACTCTGCTGCTCGCCGTTGCCGCTGGAGCCGTGGCATTGTCTGCGTGTCAGGATCGTCAGCGCACGCGCCGCGTGGTCGAGTCGTTCGTGGTGGTTCCGGGCACGCCCAGCGTCGACGAGAAGGCGCCCGCGGTCGAACAGGACGCCATTCGCGCCACCGACAGCTTCGCCGTCAACGTGCCGCGCCAGTGCGACGTCTACACGCAGCTGTCGGTCCGGAAGGTCGACATCCTCTGGGTGGTCGACTCGTCGGGCTCGATGGGCCCCAAGCAGGCCCGGCTGGCGGCGAACTTCCAGGGCTTCATCAACCAGCTCGTCGGCGCGCAGCCGCCCATCGACTTCCACATCGCGGTCACCACGACTGACACCGATGATCCCGCGACGCGTGGACGCCTGCGCCGCTGGAGCGCCGGTGCCGCGAGCGACGACTTCATCTCGTGCGCGCCGAACCAGGCCGGGCAGGTCACGTGCAACACGGGTGGCAGCACCGCGACCGCCGTCACGGCGTTCAACCAGATGTCGCAGGTCGGCATCACCGGCAGCCCGCAGGAGCGCGGCCTCTTCGCGGCCTACCTCGCGCTCACCAACCCCATCAACGTCAGCACCGACGCCGTGGTGCGCTTCGTGCGGCCCGAGGCGGCGCTCTATGTGGTGCTGGTGTCGGACGAAGACGACGCCTCGTGTACGCCGCTTACCCGCCAGCCGGTCTGCACCGCCGATCCTGGCTGCCGCTGCGCGAACGATCAGATCCTGACCGCTGCTGGAAACTGGGGCTCGACCGAGTACTTCGTGCGCTTCTTCGAGACCTTCAAGGGCTACGGGAACGGAGAGGCCGTCGCGGTCGCCGCCATCACCGCCGTCGATCCGGACTCGGGCGTGCCCTCGCAGTTCGGTGATCCGAGCCCGCACGTCGGGTGCTGCCGCAACCGCGTTCAGCCCGACGCCGGCTGTCCTGCGGGCGGCGCGAACGACGGTGGGTACGAGATCTCGTACTTCGGTGGTCGGTACGTGCAGGTCGCGGCGCAGACGGGTGGGGTGGCGGTCGACATCTGCCAGGACGACTTCTCGGGCGCGCTCGCCTCGCTCGGCTTCTCTGCCTCGGGGCTGCGTCGCGAGTTCCGGCTCACGCGTGGCCCGGACGTGCGCGAGATGACGGGCGTAGCCCGCGGCATGGAGGCCTTCGTCGCCGCGCCGACCGCCTTGATGTGCCAGGTTGACGGAAACTGCCCCGTCAACGAGGTCTGCCGCAACGGCCGCTGCGCCCGCCGCGGCGAGATCCGCACCGATGGGCCCGCCAACGGCGCCCAGTACGTCCGCTGCGATCTCGCGGGCCTGCGCAACCTCGTTCGTTTCGAGGGCACCTCGGTGCCTGAGTCCTTGAGCACGGTCGAGGTCTGTTACGACGTGCTCTCCAACTTCCAGACGAGCTGTCCTTAGCCGAGGTGCCATGAGCGTTCGAAACGTGTTCAAGATGACTGGGCTGTCGCTGGTGCTGCTGGCCGGCGTGGCCGCGGCCCAGACGGGCAAAGACGAGGACGAGCTCGTCGAGAAGGTGGCCGTGCGCAACCGGCTCTACCTGGTCGAGAAGCGCCTCGAGATCGGCGCCAACGTCGGGTTCTCGCTGTTGCCGCGGCTGACCGACCACTACAACTTCAACGCCTCGTTTGCGTACAACATCATCGAGGCGTTCGCGCTCGAGGCCCGCGTCGGGTACGCGTTCTCGCGCCAGACCGGGCTCGCCGACCAGGTGAAGGAGGCCTTCAACAGCCAGAACAGCCTGCCCAAGATCAACGACTTCTCGGATCTCTGGCAGATGGGCTTCAACGTCATCGCCGGCGTCCGCTTCCAGCCCATCTACGGCAAGCTCAACCTTCTCGCGGAGCTGCCGGTGCACTTCCAGCTGTACCTCTGGGCCGGCGGCGGCGTCGGCACGTTCACCCGGGAGTCGCTGCTCATCTGTCCGCAGCGCTCCGGCAGCACCTGCAACGGGTATCTGCGGGAAGACAAGGTGAGCCCGATCGTCTCGTTGGCGCTCGGCTTCCGCTTCTTCATCGCCAACCGCCACGCGGTTCGCCTCGAGGCGCGCACCTGGTCGTGGTTCGACTCGTACTTCGTGGGCGTCGACCGGGCGGCGGTTTCGCAGGGCAACCCGACCGCGGGCGGCATGCCGTCTCCGAACGCTGGAATCACCACGCTGAGCCAGATCGATCTCGGCTACAGCTTCCTCTTCTAAAGGACGCACACTTCCATGCTGCCTTCTTTCATGCGTTCGACCCTGATCCTCGCCGCCCTGCTCGTGGGCGGAAAGGCGGCCGCGGCCGTCTCGTGGTTGTCGACTCCGACCTCGCTGGTGCTGACCCAGGCTGGCGGTGGCGCCGCCGCCGATGACGACGACGACGAGCCCGTCAAGCCGCCCGAGAAGAAGCCTGATGCGCCTTCGGCGACGCCCACGCCCACGCCGACGCCACCGCCCGACGCCCCGGCCGCCACGACCACTGGCGCCACGGCCACCGCCTCGGCCGAGCAAATGAAGCTCGTCAACGGCGCGCCGCTCTTCAACCCGAACGTCGGCGTCCACATCGTCGAGCAGAAGCGCTTCTCGGACTCGGGCCGCTTCGAGGTGACGCTGTACCCGGTCGCCCTGCAGGTGAACGGCAAGTTCACCCAGCACTTCGGCACCATGGGCCAGCTGACGTACCACCTGCAGGAGAACTTTGGCCTGATGATCACTGGCGGTGGCAACTGGTTCAACGCCGAGTCGTCGCTCAACGGAGAGCTCGTCGAGAAGGCCCGCGTCGAAGCGCAGGCGGCCTCGTCGCTGCTCTGGACGTGGGGCGTGATGGGCGGCGTCGAGGTGACGCCGTTCTACGGCAAGTTCACCTTCTTCGATGGCACGCTCGCTCAGTTCTCGTTCGTCCTCAACGGCGGCGCCGGCATCGGTGGCACGCGTCACCAGCTCAAGCCAGAGAGCGCCCGTCAAGACGGGAGCATCTCGCCGGCGACCTACGGTGACACGGGCACGCGCTTCATGGCCGGCCTCGGAGCGGGGTTCCGCCTGCAGCTCGGCCAGCGCTTCGCCTTCCGCCTCGAGGTGCGCGACGTCGTCTACACCGCGCGCGTCGAGCAGGTGAACGGGTGCAACGTCGACGATCTGCGCTCGATGGACACGGCGCTCCGGGCCGGTCGTCCGGTGACGAGCGCGATGGTGGGCGGCGGCTGCCGCGTCGACACCTTCGACGGCCAGGATGAAAACGGCCTGCGCAACTCCAACAACGTGCCGCTCGCGCTCGGCCTCGTCCGCAACCCCTCGTCGGACGTGCTCAACAACGTCGGCCTCTACGCCGGCCTCTCGTTCCTGTTCTGATCGGTGACCGCCTCCATGACTCGCGCACTCACGCTCGTTGCACTGCTGACCGCGGCCATCGCGTCGGCGCAGGACCTCGCCACCTACAACAAGGCGCTGTCCGCCTATAACGGCGGGTCCTTCGAGGACTCGGCGAAGCTCTTCTACGACGTCTACAACACGACGACGGACAACGACCTCAAGCTCAAGGCCGAGTACTACCTGGCCTCGAGCTTCCAGCGGCAGAACCTGCCGTTCACCGCCTTCGTCTTCTACGCGCCGATCCTCAAGGCCGGCCCGTCGCACCCGTTCCACGGGAAGGCCGTCGAGGCGCTGGTGACGCTGCAGGAGCAGCTCAACGACGACTACCTGATCCCCTCGCAGCTCAACAACCTCTACGACAAGTACGCGGAGGCCTGGGCGACGCTGCCGCTCGAGGTGCTCTCGCGCATCAACTACCTCATCGGCCGCATCGCGCACCGCAAGGGCAAGCTCGAAGAGGCCAAGCAGTTCCTCGACGCCGTCCCCGACACCAGCCAGGTCTACGCGAAGGCGCTGTACCTCCAGGGCATCTGCCTGTCGGACCCGCGCTACCCGGCCACGAGTGAAGAGGACAAGCGCAAGAACCAGGAGCAGGCCGTCGAGATCTTCGAGAAGGCGCTGAAGATCGACCCGCGCGCGAAGATGATCGACCTCGCCGAGATTCAGCAGCTGTCGAACCTCGGGCTTGGGCGCGTGCAGTACGGCCTGGGCAACTTCGATCGCTCGGTGAAGGCCTACGAGCGCATTCCGCGCTTCTCCAAGTACTGGGACCAGTCGCTCTTCGAGAACGGCTTCGCCCGCTTCCAGAACGACGACTACGGCGGCGGCCTCGGCTCGCTCCAGGCGCTCTACGCGCCGCAGTTTACCGGCGCCTTCCAGCCCGAGTCGTGGATCCTCACCTCGACCATCTACTACTTCGCGTGCCTGTACGAGGAGTCGAAGGCGGCCCTCGTGCAGTACGAGAACATCTACCTGCCCATGGGCGAGGCGCTCAAGCCGCTGGTCGAGGGTGAGGCGAAGGACTTCGCGTTCTATTTCAAGCTCGTCGAGGGACCTCAGTCCGAGAAGCTCCCGCGCCCGGTGCTCAACTGGGTGCGCTCCAACGAGCGCATGTTGGGCCTGTTCCAGATGCTGCGACAGATCGACGCCGAGAAGGGCTCCATCGAGCAGATCCAGTCGTGGCGCGCTGCGAAGCTGTCGAACGAGCTCATCTCGTATCTCGATCAGAACCGCGCGACGCTCGAGCAGGTGGCCGGGCAGACCGCGAAGAACCGCCTGCTCGAGGCCTTCCGCTCCATCAAGGGCTTCGGGGACCAGGCTGAAATCATCCGCTTCGAGATCGCCAAGGCCGAGAAGGAGTTCGCCGAGTCCGGCGCCGACCAGAACTCGCTCTTGCGCAAGCAGACGCTCTACCGGCCGTCGATGCCCGCCGAGAACTGGAACTACTGGAAGTTCCAGGGCGAGTTCTGGCGCGACGAGATCGGCTACTATCAGTACACGCTCAAGAAGGGCTGCCCCGTCGGCAAGAACTGAGCGGGCTTTTTCCCGCGCGGCGGTCGGCGCTCACGTCGACCCGACCGCGCGGCTTTTCAGTCACTTTCTTTCAATCGGACCCGTGATGTAGGGTCCGCGCGTTTTTCCTCCGACAGGAGCTTCTGCATGAAGCCGTACGCCCGACTGCTTACCGCGTCCGCCACCGCGATGTTGCTGGCCGCTCCGCCCGTGTTCGCTCAGGCGAAGAAGGCCGCGCCCGCCGCGAAGCCCGCCGCCCCCGCCAAGGCGGATCCCAAGGCCGACGCGAAGAAGGCCGCCGAGGCCGCGAAGAAGCCCGAGGAGCGAAAGGGCCCCGCCAAGCTCGAGGCGCGCGAGACGCCGAAGATGGAGGACATGGAGAAGGAAGCCGTCGCCGACAAGAAACGCGATGAGCAGATCGAGTCCGCCAAGAAGATCATCCCCAAGATCGAGGACGGCAACCCGCAGAAGTCCGAGCTGCTGTTCCAGCTCGCCGAGCTCTACTGGGAGAAGTCGCGCTACCTCTACCGCAAGGAGATGCTCAAGTTCTTCGAGCAGCAGAAGGAGGCTGACGAGAAGAAGAACCGCGGCGAGAAGGCCTCGGAGCCCAAGGAGGATCACCGCGAGTCCGAGCTGTACCGCTCCGAGACGATGCGGCTGTACGAGACGATTCTGCGCGAGTACCCGTCCTACGAGCGCAAGGACGAGGTGCTCTTCAACCTCGCCTACAACCTCTACGACACCGGCAAGCGGGACCAGGCCGTCAAGCGCTACGAAGAGATGCTCAAGCAGTACCCGGGCTCGAAGTTCGTGCCCGACACGTACGTGCAGCTGGGCAACCACTACTTCGACGTCGCCAACATCCTCGAGAAGGCGCGCAGCTACTTCGAGAAGGCCTTCGCCACGCCGAACCCGCGCATCAAGTCGTACGCGCTCTACAAGCTGGCCTGGTGTGACTTCAACGCGGGCGAGCACGAGAAGGCGCTCAAGAAGCTGCAGGACACCGTCGAGCTCGCCGAGAAGCAGGGCAAGGAAAAGACCGCGACCGACCTCAAGAACGAGGCGCTCCAGGACTCGATCCGCATGTTCACCCAGCTCAACCGCGCCGACGACGCCATCGCCTACTACAAGGCGAAGGCCGGCAAGAAGAAGCAGACCAGCCTCATCACCAAGCTGGGCTACGCGATGGCCGACGCCGGTCACCACGACAACGCGATCAAGTCGTTCCGCTACCTCCTCAACGACAACCCGAACGCCGAGAATGCACCCGACATCCAGCAGGCGGTGATCAAGTCGTACGAAGGCCTGCGGCAGCGCGACAACGTCAAGGCCGAGGTGAAGAAGCTCGCCGAACTCTACCGGCCGGGCTCCTCGTGGTGGGAGGCCAACAAGTCGAAGAAGGACGTGCTCCGCAACGGCTTCAACGTCGCTGAAGAGGCGATGCGCGTCGCGGTGACCGAGTACCACAGCGAGGCCCAGAAGACGAAGTCGGTGGCCACGTACCGGCTCGCGCGCGACATCTACAAGCAGTACGTCGACGGCTTCGCCACCAGCGACGACGAGGCGTTCGTCTCGGACCACGCCTTCAACCTGCGCTTCTTTTACGCCGAGATCCTCTGGGCGCTCGAGGAGTGGGAGCCGGCCGCGAACCAGTACGACCTCGTGACGGTCTTCAAGATCCCCAACCGCCCCGACGCCAAGGAGATCGCCCAGGAGAAGTACCGCCAGACCGCGGCCTTCAACGCGATCCTCTCCTACGACAAGCTCGTGAAGATCGAGCGCGGGGTCCTGCAGAAGACCGAGATCAAGGACAGCCAGATCATCGAGGAGAACAAGAAGAAGGGCGTCGTCGAGAAGACCCAGAAGGTCACCAAGCGCTCGGCGAAGGAGCTCGAGGAGAAGCCCATCACCAAGTTCGAGATGGCCCTCGTCAACGCCTGCGACAAGTACAACCAGCTGTACCCGAAGAACCCGGACGAGGTGGACATCGCCTACCAGGCGGCCGTGATCTTCTACGACAAGAACCACTTCGTCGAAGCCGCCCGCCGGTTCGGCGACATCATCGGCAAGTACCCCGAGGAAAAGCGCTCGGCCGACGCCGCCGACCTCGCCATGGGCGTGCTCGAAGAGAAAGAAGAGTGGCTCGAGCTCAACAAGCAGTCGCGCGCGTTCAAGGCCAACGAGAAGCTGATGAAGAAGGCCTCGAAGGAGTTCGCGACCCGCGTGGCCACCGTCGTCGAGGGATCGCAGTACAAGTACGTCGACGAGGTGGTCTACCGGAAGGAAAAGGACGTCAAGAAGGCCCGCGACCTCTTCCTCGAGTTCCAGAAGGAGTTCCCCAAGTCGAAGAACGCCGACCGCTCCATGGTGTTCGCGATGGAGATCTCCCGCGAGGCCAACGAGCAGGACAAGTCGATCGAGATCGGCGAGCGGATCCTCAAGGAGTACCCGAACTCCATGTTCGACCTGCGCGTGAAGAACGGCCTCGCCTTCTTCTACGAGAAGGTCGCCAACTTCGAGAAGTCGGCCGCGATGTACGAGAACTTCATCGCTACCTACGATCTGGCCACCGGCGAGAAGGCCGTCGGCTACGAGAACATCAAGCAGCTCCTGAAAGACGAGAAGGACGCGCGTGAGAAGGCCGAGAAGGCTGCCAAGGCGGCGAAGAAGGAGCTGCCCAAGGGCGAGGTCGTCACCACCTTCCAGATCCCCGCGAAGGGTGACGACGCCGCGGCGCTCAAGACGGAGCGTGAGGCGCAGATCAAGGCGGCCTCCGAGCTCGTCGCCGACGCGCAGTACAACGCGGGCTTCTGGGCGGAGGGCATCGGCAAGTTCGACAAGGCCATCGCCGCGTACAAGCGCTACGTCATGCGCTTCAAGGACAAGAAGGACGCGCCTGACATCGCCTTCAACATCGGTCTCGTTCTCGAGCGCACCAACCAGCTCGCGGACGCCTCCAAGCACTACGACACGTACCTGACGACCTACGCGAAGGACGCGCGCGTCACCGACGCCCGCAAGCTCGACGTGAAGTACCGCCAGTTCCTGATCGCGCAGAAGCTGAAGGACGCTCCCGGTGCCGAGCGCCTCGCGAAGGAGATCGTCGCCGCGTTCCCCAAGCTCAAGGACGACGAGAAGAAGCTCGACCGCGCGATGCTCGCCGTTGCGCACACCCGGTTCGTGCAGCTCGAGCCGACGTGGAACGCGTTCCTCGCCCTGCGTTTCAAGGCGATCGGTTCCTTCAAGAAGGACCTACCGGTGAAGCAGAAGGCGCTGGCCGATCTCGAGAAGAGCTACACCGAGGTGCTCGCGCTCGGAAATCCCGACTACGGCATCGCGGCGCTCACCCGCATCGGCCTCTTGTACTCGGACCTCGCCCAGGCGCTCGTCGATCTGCCGGATCCGAAGGGCTTCGACGACGATCAGCTCGCCATCTTCCGCGGCGAGCTCGAGAGCCGGTACATCTTCCCCCTCGAAGAAAAGGCGGTCGAGGCGTTCGACAAGTCGCTCGCCAAGTCGACCGAGCTCACGCTGTACAACGAGTGGACCCTGCTCGCGCAGGACAAGCTCAACAAGTACAAGCCCGGCACCTACGGCAAGCCGCGTGACGTCACCTACCGCGGCAGCGAGTTCTTCGTGACCTCGGGTTTCGAGAAGGCCCCTTCGGCCAACGACGCGCCGCTCTCTACCGTGCAGGAAGAGGTGTTGCCTGCCGCCGCTCCCACGCCTGCGCCGAACCCAAACGCCGCCGCCGCCACGGGCGCGGGCGCTGGCAGCCGCTAAGGCGAACGAGGAATGCACTCCATGAAGCTCAAGCTCGTCGCGCTCTCCACCATCGCCTCCGCCTCTGCCCTCACTGGCTGCGTCACCACGCCCGAGCCGGTGAAGGAAGTGGTCAAGGTCGCTCCGCAGGTCATCAAGCTGCCCAGCCCGAGGGAGAACTTCGATCAGGGCGTCGCCGCGTTCGACGCCGGCAAGCTCGATGAGGCGAAGGCGCTGTTCACCAAGGTCGCCGAGAAGGCGCCGAACAACATCGTCACCCAGTACAACCTGGGCGTCATCGCTGAGCGCCAGGGCCGCCTCTCGGACGCGCAAGGGCACTACGAGGCCGCGCGCAAGCTCGACCCCAAGCACAAGCCCACGCTGCTGAACCTCGGCAAGGTGTACCGGCTTCAGGACAAGTTCACCGAGGCGATCGCGCTCTACGAAGAGGCGCTCAAGGCTGACGAGTTCGACGTCGAGCTCAACAACAACCTCACCGTCGCCTACCGGCTGGCGAAGAACTACGCGAAGGCCGAAGAGACCGCGCGCCGCGTGCTCTCGCGCACCAAGGATAACCCCGACGCGTACAAGAACCTCTCGCTCATCTACTTCGATCAGGGCAACCTGCCGCTCGCCCAGTTCATCTCCGCGAACGCCAAGAAGCTCGATGAGAAGGATCCGGGCGTCTACAACAACCTCGGCCTCATCTACCTGCAGCAGCAGGAGAAGCGTCAGGCCCTTGCGCAGTTCCAGAAGGCCGTCACGCTCAACAAGGACTTCTCGCCGAGTCTTTTCAACATCGGCGCCATGGCGCTCAGCTACCGCGATTACCTGACGGCCGAGAAGAACCTGGGCCGCACCACTGAGCTCGATCCCACCCGCTACGAGAACTTCCTCGCGTACGCGTGGGCGCTCGATGGCCAGAAGGGGAAGGATCCGAAGAAGGGCCTCAGGGCCGGTGAGGTCTTCGAGAAGGTGCTCTCGCTCAAAGCCGACCAGGGCGAGGCGATCTGCGGTGCCGCGTGGGCCTACGCGTCGGACAAGACGGGCTGGGACAAGGCCCTGGGCTTCTTCGAGAAGTGCAAGGCGCTGCCGGGGACCACGGAGCAGGACCAGAAGCTCATCGACAACAAGGTGAAGGGCATTCTGGCGATGCAGAAGTCCGGGCAGCAGGCCCCCAAGGAGCCGGAGAAGGCCAAGCCGGTCGCCCCGACGGGTCCGTCGATGCTCGACAAGGCCGAGAAGGAAGCGGAGTCCGCTCCGCCGGAGGCCACGCCGCCGGCTGGTGAGACGCCTCCTGCGGGCGCCACCCCGCCGGCCGGTGGGACGACCCCGCCTCCCGCCGGTGCCAAGCCGGCCCCGGCCACCGATGCAGCTCCGGCGGCCGCTCCCGCGAAGCCTGAAGAGAAGAAGTGATTCTCAGAAGTTGAGAGATTGGCGGGGTGGTTGCTGAGGGGCCCGGGTGGGCTTCACAACGACTCGCTGATCTCATACGGTCCGCGCACTTTTTCGGAACCAGGGCCCTGCCACAGCTGTCCACAGGCCCGTACGCTCTGCAGTCCAGGAGAACCCATGACGCGTTTTCTCAGTGTGGTGCTGGTGGTGATGGCCGTCGCGGCCCCGTCGTTCGCGCAGGAGAAGGTGATTCGCGAGGCTGACCGCGTGGTGACCCGCAAGAAGACGGTCATCGACTTCACCGACGTCGCCGTCGAAGGCGAGCTCACCAAGCCGGAAGGCAGCTACTCGGTGAGCAAGAAGAAGACGACGTTCCGCACGCTCATCAAGGTGCGCGACAACTTCAACCCCGAGCTTCAGAAGTCGGTCGACAACCTCTGAGCCGTCCTCTCAGTCCCGTGGTCCGCCGGCCGGACGCAACGTTTCATCTTCACCCAGCAGTCGCTTGACGCAGTACGAGGTTTTCCATGGCGAACAAGGTCACCTTCGAGATCACCAGCCCCGATGGCAAGACGTCCGAGTCCACCTCCGACCTCGAGAGCATCATCCTCGGCTCGGGTGATTCGGCCAACGTGAAGGTCACCGATCCGAAGGTGTCGAACCTTCACTGCATGGTGAAGGTCGCCGCCGATGGGAAGCTGGTCGTCATGGATCTCGGCTCGGCCGAGGGCACCAGGGTCGCCAACGAGTCGGTGAAGGAGAAGGCGATCGCTTCGGGTGACGTGCTCGAGATCGGCGCCTCGAAGGTGAAGGTCATGTTCAAGAACGGCAATGGGGCCGAGGCACCGAAGGCCGAGGCGAAGAAGGAGGAGCCGAAGTCCGAGAAGAAGGGCAAGGACAAGAAGAACAAAAAGGACTTGCCGCGCGCACTCGCCGGCACTGGCAAGAACGCCACCGCGCTCTTCACCGAGCCGCTCCCGGCCGAGGCGATTCCGACCGAGACCGAAAAGATCCTTCAGGTCGCGCTCCTCTGGGGCGACACCCTCATCAACGTTCAGCACTTCGGCGATGGCGTGCCCGTGACGGTCGGTGAGAACGCCGCCGCGCGCTTCAACGTCTTCTCGCCGGGCCTCGGCGATCTGTTCACCATCGCTCAGGGCCGAGGCAGCACTGCGCTCGTCAATGTCCCCAGCGAGGCGGGCGTCGTCGTCTCCACCAAGGGCGACAGCCACAAGTCCAAGGAGCAGCTCAAGACCGAGGGCAAGCTCAAGGCAGCTGAGGGTGGCGTTCGCGCCGACGCGGTCGAGCTCGGGTTGCATGATCGCGCCCAGGTGTCGTTCGAGTCCGTCGCCTTCATCGTGCGCTACGTGCGCCCGAGCGCCGCCATCTCGCTCAACACGCTCGATGAGCACGACTTCACCTTCTTCAAGATCACCAGCATCTGCGTCATGGCCTTCATCGCGCTCGTCGCGGCGATGGTGATCACGCCCCTCGACGGCGGCGGCGACGGCGACGACATCTTCTCGGACCCGTCCAAGTACGTGAAGATGGTCGTCAAGCCCGAGAAGAAGCAGGAAGTGAAGAAGTTCGACAAGTCGGGCGCCAAGGAAGGCGAGAAGGCCAAGGAGAAGGAAGGCAAGTTCGGCAAGCAGGACGCCAAGCAGAAGGACGCCGACCCCTCCAAGAAGGGCGCTCCGGTCGTCGACGTGAACAAGCGTGAGGAGGACCGCAAGAAGGTGAGCTCCCTCATGGCCGGCATGTTCGCGGGCGGTGCGGCGTCGAACGTCTTCGGTCCTGGCGGTCTCGGCACGGGCATCAACAACGCGCTCGGCGGCCTCCAGGGCGGCGCCGGCGTCGGTGATGCTCAGGGCGTCGGCGGTCTCGGCTCGCGTGGCTCAGGCGCAGGTGGCGGCGGCAACGGCCTCGGCCTCGGCGGTCTCGGCACCAAGGGTGGTGGCCGTGGCGCGGGCGGCTCGGGCCTCGACCTGGGCGGCCGTGGCCGTGAGGGCACGCGCATCATCCCCGGCAAGACGACCGTTGTCGGCGGCCTCGACAAGGACGTCATCATGAAGGTCATCAAGCGGCACCAGAACGAGATCAAGTTCTGCTACGAGCAGGAGCTCCAGAAGAACCCCGCGCTCGGTGGCAAGGTGGCGGTGGCCTGGACGATCGATCCCTCCGGCGCGGTGAGCGAGGCGGCCGTCTCGGAGAGTTCGATCTCGAACGCCAATGTCGAGAGCTGCATCGTGCAGCGCATTCGCCGGTGGAAGTTCCCGGAGCCGGACGGCGGCGGCATCGTGAACGTCACCTTCCCCTGGATCTTCAAGGCCGCGGGCGACGAGAGCGAGTAACGCGACTGCGGCTGAGGTGATCAAGCCAGGCGGCGCGCCCTCACCCGGCGCGCCGTTTTCGTTTTCGAGCGGCCTGCGCGGTTCCACACCGAACGTTCGGGATGGCAGCCGGCGTCATGCCTGCCATCACGCGCCCCGTGCCGCGCCGCGGAAAGCCCCGAGCGAGTTCGTTTTCCGCGCGTGACAAACCCGATAGAGACGCGCCCGTCTCATCCTTTCTTTCTGGAGAAGGTGACACCCCCGCATGGACTTCGAGCTCCCTGAAGACGTCAAGGCGTTGCAGGCCACCGTTCGTGACTTCTGCGAGCGGCGCGTGAAGGACAAGGCGCGAGAGTGGGACGCCTCCGAGAAGTTCCCGCTCGAGATCGTTCGTGAGCTCGGCCAGCTCGGCGTCATGGGCATCCGGATCTCCGAGGCCTATGGCGGCGCCAACATGGGCTCGCTCGCGGTGGCGGTCGCGGTGGAGGAGGTGGCCAAGTACGACGGGTCCCTCGCGCTCACCGTCGCCTCGCACAACGGCCTGGGCACCAGCCACATTCGCGTCTTCGGCAACGAGGCCCAGCGGCAGCGCTACCTGCCGAAGCTGGCCACCGCCGAGTCGTTGGGCGCCTGGGGGCTCACCGAGCCGGGCAGCGGCTCCGACGCCGCCGGCATGAAGACGACGGCGGTCCGCCGCGGGGACACGTGGATCCTCAACGGCTCGAAGATGTTCATCACCCAGGGCACCGTCGGCGACGTCTTCGTGGTGCTCGCCCTCACCAGCCCCGAGAAGAAGCAGAAGGGCATCACCGCCTTCATCCTCGAGAAGGGCCTCAAGGGCTTTAGCCAGCGATCGATCCACGGGAAGCTCGGCATGCGCTCGTCGGACACCGCGGAGTTGCACCTCGAGAACGTCGAGGTCCTCGACAGCCAACGCCTCGGTGAGGTCGACCACGGCTTCATCGACACCATGAAGATCCTCGATGGCGGCCGCATCACCATCGGCGCGCTGTCGGTCGGCCTCGGCCACGCCGCGGTGCGCGAGTCTCTCAAGTACGCGAAGGATCGGACGGCGTTCGGCAACCCGATCGCCGACTTCCAGGCCATTCGCTGGATGCTGGCGGACATGCAGACCGAGATCGACGCGGCGCGCATGCTGGTCTACCGGTCCGCAGCCATCGCCGACGCCGGGCGCCCGTACACGCGCGAGGCCTCGATGGCGAAGCTGTACGCCTCCGAGGCGGCCACCCGGGCCTGCAACAAGGCGGTGCAGATCCACGGCGGCTACGGCTACACGCGCGAGTTTCCAGTCGAGCGCTACCTGCGCGACGCGAAGCTCTGTGAGATCGGCGAAGGCACCAGCGAGATCCAGCGCAACATCATCGCGCGTGAGTTGCTGAAGGGCTAGAGCGGTTCAATGGACCGCGCCTTCCTCGAGGGCCTCGGGCTCACCGTGAGCGACATCGACGGGGTCGTCGAGGCCGAGCTCGAGTTGAACTCGGGGCTCGCGCTCAACCCGCTCACCGGCAAGGCGATCGAGTCGATCGCGTTCACGGTCCTGGGCGATCGGCTGCTCTACGTGGGCCCCCCGGAGTTCGTTGGTGCTCAGCCGATCAACCTTGCGTTCCTCTCAGGCGGGAGCCGGCTCGAGGATCTCGTCGTTCAGACGCTCAACGATCACCTGTACCAACTGGAGCGTCGGTCCAGTGAGCTGGCAGCGCTCGGGGTGAGCCCGAAGGTGGACCCGGCGACGCTGCAGCTCGGCGCAGAGCTCGGGCGTGGGCTGTTCCGGTTCTCCCTGGGCGCCAGCCGCACCGGCCAGTTCCGCGTCGTGCGTTGCCTCCACAATGGGCACGAGCTGACGATCAGCTCGCCGATGGTGTTCGAGCTCTCGGAGTTCCGCGATCGCGCGGCGCTGGAGGACTTCCTCTACGCGATGTTCGGCGACATCACCGGGTCGCCGTCACCGCCGCCGCGGCCGAAGGAAGAGCCGGCCCCCGAGCCCGACGTCAGCCTGTCGATGAAGTCCCTGTTCGAGGCGTTCGGTGACGCGATGGTGCCGCCGCGGAGCGTGATGGAGTTCCTCTGTGAGCTCAAAGTCGGGGACGAGACGGTGCGCTTCGCCGCGGCCCGACTTCAGGGTCGTAGCTTTCGCGGATTGATCGCGGGCTCGGCGGGAAAGATCTGGGCCGAGCGGTTCGAACTCGACGAGTTCCCCGGCATTCGCGCGCTGGTTTCGGAGCTGATGGGCGTGCCGATCGAGCAGATCGAGGTGGTGGAGTGATGGACCTGACGGCGAAGGCGCTCTCCGACGGGGTGCTCGCGGGTGACGTGCGCAAGGCCTCTCGCCTCATGCGGCTCATCGACGATCAATCGCCCGTCGCCACCGAGGCGCTCAAGCTGTTGTTCCCGAAGACCGGTCGCGCGTGGGTGCTCGGGATTACGGGGTCTCCGGGGGCAGGGAAGTCGACGCTGACCGACCGGTTGATCACCGCCTACCGGGCCCAGGGAAAGTCGGTGGGTGTGATCGCGGTCGACCCGACGAGCCCGTTCACCGGCGGCGCGATCCTTGGTGATCGCATTCGCATGCAGGGCCACGCGACCGATCCAGGGGTGTTCATTCGATCGCTGGCGACGCGCGGAAACCTCGGCGGGCTTTCCCGGGCGACCGGAGACTGCCTGCGCGTGATGGACGCGATGGGCCGCGACGTGATCATCGTCGAGACCGTCGGGGTGGGGCAGGACGAGATCGACATTGCCCAGCTCGCGCACACCACCGTCGTGGTGCTCGTTCCGGGCATGGGCGACGACATTCAGGCCATCAAGGCCGGCATCCTCGAGGTGGCGGACGTCTTCGTGGTGAACAAGGCAGACCTCGACGGTGCCGACCGGGTCGTGCGGGAGCTTCGAGCCAACCTCGAGCTGCGACATGCGATCAAGGCGCCAGCGATGGATCACGATGCCCACCACCGCATGGTGCGCGCCAAGGCCGAGGGGAAAGCGACCGAGGCACCAGCCGGACCGGTCGAGTGGGAGCCGCCGATCCAGAAGGTGATCTCGGCGAAGGGCACGGGCATCGACGAGCTCGTCGCGGCGGTGGAGAAGCACCAGCGGCACCTGGTCGACACCGGCGAGAAGGCGAAGCGGGAGCAGACGCGCGCGATGACGCAGTTCCTCACGCTGCTGCGGGATCGGCTTCTGCGGGCAGGGCTCGAGCGGCTCGAGCGGGAGCGGGGCAACCTGTCGGACGTGGCCCAGCGCATCGCGGAGCGGCGCGCGGATCCGTATGTGCTGGCCGACGAACTCGCGCGTTGAACGGGCCTGGCGGCCAGCGGTGGCGCGCTGCGATGTGCGGAGTGCTGAACCAGGCCGAGGGCGGCTGTGTCGTCGCAGGTGACCTCCGGGTCGCCTCGACGAAGGGCGTCCGGCTGGTGAAGGCAGCCCGAAGGTGTCGGTCGGGGGCTCTCCGTCTTCCGGGGTGGGGGTCGATGGGGCACGTCGAGATGACGTGGGAGTTTGCCCGTCCTCCCATTCCAGGCCGTGACGGCAGAACGCGGGTGCTGCTTCGAGGAGACGCTTCGATGGTGAACGAGACGGATCGCTGGAAGGCGCGACTGCGCGAGCGGATTCGGGCCGCGATGAAGGCTCGGGAAGCCTCGTTGCTGGCGATGTGGCGCGAGGTCCTGGCGCTCGTGGAGAACGCCGAGGCGGTCCCAGTGGCTTCGAGCGCGATCGGCGTCAGCGACGATGCTCCGTTCGCGGGGAGCATCGCTGGCCTGGGGTCGGCAGAAGCAACACGACGGGTGCTCTCGTCGGATGAGGTTCGAACCCTGCTGGTCGCGGACGTGGCAGAGCGGCGCTCGGCAGCGGGGGGAGTTCGATCGGGAGGGGTCTCACGCCTCCGCGGACGTCTTGCGGGCCCAGGCCGCTGCACTCGAGGACTTCCTGGCCGAGAACCGCTCCCACGGAGTTGGCTGAACGTGACGGACGTCGAGCGCTCGAGCCGCGCTGATCGGCAGAGGAGCCAGGAGGCCTCGCGCGCTGGATCGGAAAGAGCGCCTGCGCCGCTCAGCAGCACAGGCCTTGCGGGTCGGCATTTTCGGCGGCGACCAGCTGGGCCTGATGCTGGCCGAGTCGGTGCGCAAGCTCGACACGCCGGTGTGGGTGCTCGAGCCCAGCCCGAGGCGCCCCGCGCCCAGCGAAGCACCTCTCAGCGTTACGACTGACTGGCGCCGGCGCCGCTGCGCCTCGGCTCGCTTCGGGGACCACGTGCCGATCACCTCTCCCGGCGCCGGGTTGAGCGTCACCGTCGAGAGGTCCGACGAGACGAACGCCACCCCACCACCGTGCGGCATCACCCAGCTGTCGTCGAGCGATGCGGCCG
Source organism: Myxococcaceae bacterium (assembly GCA_044352295.1). GTDB lineage: Bacteria > Myxococcota > Myxococcia > Myxococcales > Myxococcaceae > Xiheimicrobium. Next base: position 28,938 of record JBILEB010000028.1, on the reverse strand, counting down.
ACCTGCACGATGAACCCATCGAACTTCGTCTTGATCCCGCGAATCGGCGCGCCGCCCTTCTTCGTCAACGTCCACACGGCCTCGGGCGTGACAATCAACGGGCGCCGGCGCCACTGCGCCTCGGCTCACTTCGGGTACCACGTCCCGATCACCTCTCCGGTGCGGCCGACCTGAACGATGATCCCCTCGAACTTCGTCTTGATCCCGCGAATCGGCGCGCCGCCCTTCTTCGGCAACGTCCACACGGCCTCGGGCGTGAAGATCAACTGGAGCCGAAGCGCCCGCGAGGCCACCTGCCGGTTCATCAGTTGCATCGACCACCCGTCCGGCACCTTCGCCGGAATGCGGATGAAGGAGAGAATGGCGTTCCCGTTCGCGTCGGTCTTCGAGGGCGCGCCGTGGGTGATGGCGCTGTCTCCGCCCGCGAAGAACGGCGTCATGTTCAAGATGAACTCGCCGGTGATCGGGTTCGCGTCGCCCATCGAGAGCACCGTCGTCGAGTCCTCCGTGACGATCATGTAGTGCTTCTTGCCGTCTGCCCCGCGGCGGAACTCTTTTCGCTTCTCCTCGCACTGCGCCGTCATCAGCGGCCCACAGGTGCCCGCGTAGTTGTCGATGAACTCCGACAGGCTCCCGATCTTCTCGGCCACGTCCCGCATCTTCGCGAAGCGCGCGTCGACGTCCGCGAACGCCAGCATCGGCACCATCACCACCATCAGGATCAGCCAACGCATGATTATTCCTCCGGGCGCATGTCGCATTGGGTGCTTAATTTGCCTACATCATCGCACTCTGTAGGCTTTTCTGCGTCACACCACACGACAGGGGTGCACGTGAGCGAGCGGCGGCAGAGTCTTCGGTTCGACAAGGTCTTCACGGTCTATCTCACCACGCAGCAGGGCATGACGCGGGGGATCGCCAGAAACATCAGTTCCTCAGGGCTCTTTGTCGAGACGCGCGACGCGCTGCCGCTCGGCGGACAGATCAAGGTGACCTTCACGGGAGACGACGGCGCCGAGATGACGGCGCTGTGCGAGGTCCGGTACCAGGTGGCGCTCAATTACGGGAATGCGCAGGGCGCAGACGGCGAAGAGACGGTGACGACGACGGCGATGGGGACCCGCGGCGCGGGCCTCCGCATCATCGCCTACGAGACGCGGGAGAACCACCCGATGTTGCTGGTCGACCGCGAGCGCGTGCTGCACTGACACCGTGGTGGGACCCACGGGCTCACTCGGCCTTGCCCGGCGGATCGATCGGCGCCAGCCAGATCACGCCGAGTGGGGGCAGGGTGAGCGACGTCGAGCCCGGCTGGCCGTCCCACGGCCTGGGGCTCGCCTTGAACGGCGCGTTGGACACGCCCGAGCCTCCGAACTGCGCGTCGTCGGTGTTGAGGATCTCGGCCCACCAGCCGCCGCTCGGCAAGCCCACTCGGTAGTCCTGCCGCACCACCGGCGTCAGGTTGGCGAGGCAGACGATTTCCCGCCACGGGTTTCGACCGCGCCGCACGAAGGCGTACACGCTCGGATCCGTCGAGTCGGCCTGGATCCACTGGAAGCCCGGCGCGTGGAAGTCCGTCTCGAAGAGCGCGCCTTCCCGCCGGTAGGTCTCGTTGAGGACGCTGACGAGCTCCATCAGCCGCCGGTGCGGGTCATCCTCGAGCAGGTGCCAGTCGAGCGAGCGGGCCTCGGCCCACTCCTGGCGCTGGCCGAACTCGCAGCCCATGAAGAGCAGCTTCTTCCCCGGGTGCGCCCACATCCACGCGTAGAGGGCGCGCAGGTTCGCGAACTGCTGCCATGCATCGCCGGGCATCTTCGAGAGCATCGACTTCTTGCCGTGCACCACCTCGTCGTGGCTGAACGGCAGGACGAAGTCCTCGCTGTAGGCGTAGAGCAGCCCGAAGGTGAGCTGGTGGTGGTGCCAGCGCCGGTGGATGGGATCCTTCTCGAAGTACTTCAGGGTGTCGTGCATCCACCCCATGTTCCACTTGTGGGTGAAGCCCAGGCCGCCCTGCGCGACGGGGCGTGAGACGTTGGGCCACGAGGTGGACTCCTCGGCCATCACCACCACGTCGGGGTGCTGCTCGCGCATGATTTCGTTGAGCTCGCGAAGGAACGTGATCGCCTCTTCGTTCTCTCGGCCGCCGAAGCGGTTGGGCACCCACTCTCCGGGCGCGCGTGAGTAGTCGAGGTAGAGCATCGAGGCCACCGCGTCCACGCGCAGGCCGTCCACGTGGTACTCGTCGACGAAGAAGAGCGCGTTGGCGATGAGGAAGTTCCGCACCTCGTTGCGGCCGAAGTTGAAGATCAATGTCCCCCAGTCGGGGTGCGCGCCCCGCCGCGGATCCGCGTGCTCATACAGGGCGGTGCCGTCGAAGCGGGACAGCGCGAAGGCGTCGCGCGGGAAGTGCCCCGGCACCCAGTCGACGATCACCCCGATGCCGTGCTGGTGCATCGTGTCGACGAAGAAGCGGAAGTCGTCAGGGTGGCCGTAGCGCGCGGTCGGCGCGTAGTAGCTCGACACCTGGTAGCCCCAGCTGCCGCCGTAGGGGTGCTCGGCGATCGGCAGCAGCTCGACGTGGGTGAAGCCGAGGCGCGAGACGTGCTCGGCGAGCTGCGGCGCGAGCTCTCGCCAGGTGAGCGGCCGGTTGCCTTCTTCAGGCACCACGCGCCACGAGCCGACGTGCACCTCGTAGATGCTCATCGGCCGCAGCGAGCGGTTGGTCGACTGGCGTTGCTCGAGCCACGCCGAATCCGCCCACCGGTAGCGATGGAGCTGATGCACCACCGACGCGGTGAGCGGCGGCACCTCGGTGCGGAACGCCATCGGGTCGGCTTTGAGGAACGGCGCGCCGTCGAGTGGGTGGATCTCGTACTTGTACCGGGCGCCCTCGTTCACGTCGGGCACGAAGAGCTCCCACAGGCCGCTGGGGCCCATGGAGCGCATCGGGTTGAGTCGCCCATCCCACCCGTTGAAGTCGCCCACGACGCTGACGCCCTCGGCGTTGGGCGCCCACACCACGAAGGCGGTGCCGAAGACGCCCTGGTGGTGGGTCGGGTGCGCGCCCAGGCGCTCCCACAGGCGGCGGTGCGTGCCCTCGGAGATGAAGTGCAGGTCCTGCTCGCCCAGCGTCGGTAGGAACGCGTAGGGATCGCGCACCGAGAAGCTCGCGCCGCCGGGGTACTCGACGTGGACGAGGTAGGTGGGGACCGTCGAGCCGGGCAGGCGTCCTTCGAACAGGCCGGGGTGATCGCTCCGCGGCTCGAGGCGGTGGCGGGCGCCGAGGGCTTCGACCTCCACGCGGAAGGCCTCGGGCCGGAGCACGCGCACGACGATCCCGCCATCGGCGGTGGGGTGCGCGCCGAGGAGCGAGTGGGGGTTGCCGTGTCGGAGGGAGACCAGTCGCGAGAGTGCCTCGTCGAGCATGCGCTCGACTTTTCACAGGGGCGCGGGCAGGGCAACCGTCGTCAGCGCAGCGAGAGGCTCAAGTCGCCTCGGAACGCCTCGCCCCCGTCGGCGAGCGAGCCGGTCACGAAGAGTCCGCCGTCGCGGATCATCAACAGCACGGGCAGGGGCTCGAAGGTGCCGGCGGCGCTGGTGCGGGAGGCGCTCAGTTCGAGCGGCAGCAGCACCTGGTTGGTGCCACCCTGCACGAGCGCGGCCGAGGTGACGCGTCCACTCTCGGGCCACTCGAAGTCGTAGCTGCCGGCCGTGGGGAACATGCCGGTGAACTCCAGGACGAGCTGGCCGCCTCCGCCGTACTGGCCGTTCGAGGCGCGGACGAGCTGGGTGAAGCCCGCCACGGCCCCACGTGGCACCAGCTGGCCCTTCACCGCTCCGGTCGGTTGATCCGCCGTCGCCACCACGAGCGCCGCGCGGTTGGTCGAGACGGCCGCGGCCTGTTCCCGAGAGAGCGTCAGCGTGCCGCCCAGCGCGGCGCCGCCGTCGAAGACCACCAGGGAGGATGCTCCATTGCGGCCGGCAGGGGCCCCGAACACGAGGGAGGCTCCCGTCGCGGTGCCGTTCATCACCATCGCAGACCAGGTGAAGGTCAGCACGCCGGCGTCATCGGCGACGAGTGAGGCCTGGACGGTGCCGCTCATCATCGTGGACCGCGGCGGCACCAGCTGGCCACCCGACAGCCGCGCCGTGTACTCGCCGGTGCGCAACGGCAGCTCCGGCTGGCCCCCATCGGAGCCGCCATCGACGCCAGCATCCCGCCGGCCGGCATCCATGCCGCCGAAGCTCGGGAACATTGGCAACATCGTCTTCACCACGCAGCGCCCATCGTCGCAGGTGAGCGGGCTCTTCGAGGCCACCTTCGCGCAGTCAAATTGATCGACGCACTCCTCGTTGCAGCCGCCGAGGATCCCCACCACGCCGATCACTGCCAGCCGCCAAAGCATCTTCGTTCGCCTCATATACAAGCGGCCTCATCGTTTCATTGGAAAGACGGGGGCTTCCCCTCGAGGCCACTGGCCGGGTAGGGAGCGCGACCGTGCGTCCCTTTGCCTTCGTCATCGCCGTCGTGCTGGTCGCCTGTTCCCCGATGACGCCTCCGCCGGGGCCCGTGCGCACCTGCGAGTCCGTCATTCGCTACGCGCCGGGTCGAACCCTCGAGGCGGTGTCGATTCGCGGGGAATGGAACCAGTTCTCTCCCGAGCCGATGCGTCGCCGCGACGACGGCACCTGGGAATGGCGCGCCACGCTGGAGCCGCGGGTGTCGGGCTACGCCTACCGTTTCGACCTCGGGAACAACGAGCTGTTGCGCGACCCTGCCCATGCGTTCACGCGGTGGGTGGGTGGGGTCGAACAGTCACGGCTCCTCACGCCGGACTGCCAGGCGCCGCGCCTCGAGGTCACCACCTTCGCCACCAACGCCGCGGGCGCGCTCGAGGTCGAACTGCTGGCCTCGATGGGGCGGGAGGCGACGGCGCTCGAGGTGCCGAAGCTGGTGCTCGACGGGCAGCCGCAGACGATCGTGTTCGACAGAGCGACCGGCCGCCTGCGCTTCGAGACGACGGGCCTCGCGATGGGCAAGCACACCGCGAAGGTGACAGTGCAGGACGTCTCGTCGCGACAGGCCGAGCCGGTGCTGCTGCCGTTCTGGATCGAAGCAGAGCCGTTCCAGTGGGAGGAGGCGATCCTCTACTTCGTCTTCACCGACCGCTTCCGCAACGGAGACCCCACCAACGACAAGCCCACCCCGAACGTGAACGGCATCGCCAACTACCAGGGCGGTGACTTCAAGGGCGTCACCCAGGCCCTCGAGGACGGCTACTTCGACAAGCTCGGCGTGCGCGCGTTGTGGCTGTCTCCGCCCGATGCGAACCCGGACGGCGCGTACGACGGCTCCTTTGGCCAGAGGTACACCGGGTACCACGGCTACTGGCCCAGCGCGCCGCGCACCGTGCAGTCCCGCTTCGGCACCATGGATGACTTGAAGGCCCTGACGAAGGCTGCGCACGCGAGGGGTATCCGGGTGCTCACCGATCTCGTGCTCAACCACGTGCACGACACGCACCCCTACGTCGCGGCCCACCGAGACGACGGCTGGTTCAACATCGGCAACGGCTGCGTGTGTGGCGCCAACGGCTGCGGGTGGGAGGAGAAGCCGCTGGTGTGCTCCTTCACGAGCTACCTGCCGGACTACAACTGGCGCAACACGGCGATGGCCGATCAGTTCGCCGCCGACATGCTGTGGTGGCTGGAGGAGGGCGATCTCGACGGCTTCCGCCTCGACGCGGTGAAGCACCTCGACAGTACCGGTGGGCGCACCATCAACCAGCACCTCGCGGGGATCACGGCCATCACCGGCACGAAGTACTACCTCGTCGGAGAGACCTTCACTGGCGCCGACGGGCGGCCGCTCATCCGGCAGTACATCGGCCCGCAGGAACTCGATGGGCAGTTCGACTTCCCGCTCTACTGGCCGGTGGTGCAGGCCTTTGCGCGAAACGACTCCCTGGTGCCCGTGGACGACGCCGTGCGGCTCAACGAGTCGTATTACCTCCCCGGCACCATCAACTCGCCGTTCCTCGGAAACCACGACGTCGCGCGCTTCATCTCCATCGCCGCGAACCAGATCGAAGGCGACGCCAACGGCCAGTCGTGGGGTCCCAACCGCCCGCCGCCGACGATCGATCAGGATGAGCCGTTCGACCGCACGAAGTGGGCCTTCACCTTCATCCTCACCCAGCCCGGCGTGCCACTCATCTACTACGGCGACGAGGTGGGCCTGCCCGGCGCCGGAGACCCTGACAACCGGCGCTTCATGAAGTGGCAGGGCCTCAGCGGGCGGGAGCAGGGGCTGCTCGACTTCATGCGCAAGGTGGGGACCGCCCGTCGTCAGAGCAAAGCCCTCCGGCTCGGCGTTCGCGACACGTTGCTCATCGAGCGCGATCTCTACGTGTTCCAGCGCGCAACGGAGGACGACGGCGCCATCGTCGTCATCAACCGCGGTGGCGCTCGCTCGGTCAGCCTGCCGCTCAAGCGCTTCCTCGCCCGCGCGCCGATCACCTTGCGGGACGCCGCCTCGGGGACGTCCGTGTCCGTCAGTCCGTCCGGCCAGCTCTCGATTCCGGCCCGGGCCGCGATGGTGCTCGTCCGTCCCTGACCGTCATCGGGATGTGACCGATGGGAGCTATGGGACGAGACAAAGCTCGTGCCTTCGGCTGACGCGCGTAGACTGGCGGGGTCTAAGGTAGAGGTCGTTCGTGGCCGGTCGCTACCAGCTCGTCAAGAAGCTCGCGACGGGCGGCATGGCCGAGATTTTTCTCGCGCGCGCGGTCGGCCCCGGAGGCTTCGAGAAGTCGCTGGTGGTGAAGCGGATCCTCCCGCAGCTCGCCGAGCGCGAGTCCTTCGTGCAGATGTTCTTCGCCGAGGCGCGCATCGCCGCGCAGCTGACGCACCCGAACATCGTGCAGATCTTCGACTTCGGGGAGGACGAGGGCTCGTACTTCATCGCGATGGAGTACGTGGACGGTGTCACGCTCCGCGCGATCGCGAAGTGGGCGCCAACGAACGCGCCGGTCTCTCCGTTGATGGCCGCGAAGATCATCGCGCTCGCCGCCGAGGGGCTGGGCTGGGCCCATGACTACCGCCACCCGGAGACCGGGCAGCCGCTGGGCATCGTCCATCGTGACGTGAGCGCCGACAACATCATGGTGTCGCGCACCGGCGCGGTGAAGGTGCTCGACTTCGGCGTGGTGCGCATCGACGGCGAGGACCACGGCACCGAGGCGGGCGGGCTCAAGGGCAAGGTCGCCTACATGCCGCCGGAGCAGATCCTCGGTGACGCTCTTGACGGCCGCGTCGACGTGTACGCGCTGGGCGTGGTGCTCTACTTCCTCCTGACGGGGGCGCGGCCCTACGACAAGCCCAGCGAGGTCGCGCTCATGCACGCGATCCTCAGCGAGGGCCCCAGGCCGCTCACGCAGTTCCGGCAGGACGTGCCGGAGGCGCTGGTGGCGATCGTCGAGCGCGCGATGGCGCGGTCGGCCGACGGTCGGTTCGCCACCTGCTTCGAGCTGCAGGGCGCGCTGGAGCAGTTCATCGCCTCGAGCGGCGCGAGCGTGTCGACGGCGCAGCTCGGTCAGCTCGTGGCGAGGGTTCGTGAGGCGCAGCCGGGCGGTGAGGGCAAAGGCACGGCGGGCTCGCGCAGCGGGGTCGGGTCGGCGGCGAGTTCGAGCTCTGGGGTGCGCATGGCGACGCCGCCCTCCCAACGGGGGCCTGCTTCTGCGCCGCCGCCCGCCGTCTTCGACGGACCGGAGCTGGGCCAGGAGAGCCCGACGAACGTCGACCTGGCGGCGATTCGAGCGCCCGCGCCGGTCGTCGACCCGTTCAAGACCAATCCGGGCATGCCAGCGTCGGCCGTGCTGGCGGAGCTGCGCGCGCGGGCTGCTGCGGCAGACGAGGGGCCTGCGCTGGAGCCCGAGCCCGGCGCGTCACCCGCGGCGCCCCAGCCGATCAGCCTCGAGACCGTTCCCGTGATGCAGGCCCTGCCGAAGGTGGGGTGGTGGAACGAGCGCACGCCCCTCTCATCGCCGTCTGCGGCGGGCCTCCTGTCGACGCCCTCTCGTGGGGTCGAGCCCGCGGCCTCGACGGTGGTCTCGCCACCCCGGCCGTCATCGCTCTCGGAGCTCAGCGGGCTCGCTGCGGCCGCTGGGGGCCCGGCCACGACACCACCGCGAGCCTCGTCCCCCTCTGGAGTGGGTGGGCGGTCGACCCCGGCTGGAGGCCTCCTGGGGGCCTCTGGCGCGCCGCCGCGCCACCGCGAGCCTCGCCCCCCTCTGGAAGCGCGGGGCGCCCGCTCGAGGGTGCGCCCCGCCCGGTGATGACTCCGGCGAAAGCGACCCCGGTCGTCGATGACGGTGGGCTGAACGTCACCACGCCTTCCTTCGCCGCTGAGCGTGCCACCACGGCGCCCATGGAGGCCGTGGCGAGGGGGCTGTCCATTACTGCCGCTCCGCCATCGCCGATGCCTGGAGCGCTCGACGCGTCGCACGTCACCGCTCCGGCGAGCGCGCTTCCGCCCCCCGAGCCGCTGGCCGCCGAATGGCCTCGTGCCTCGTCTCCACCATCGGCCGGGGCCCGGGGGCCTCCGGAGGGTCCAGCGCCTCGGCTCGATGGAGCGCCTGCTGCGCCGCTCGCACCTCCACCCTCCGTTCCCATGCCTCCGCCTGGTGGCGGAGCCGTGGCGCGCCCGTCCTCGCCCACCCCTGCGCTCGGTCGGGCGGTGGCGCCACCGACGCTGAGTCCGAACGCGTCACCCCCGTGCCGTACTCGTCGAGAGAGTCGGGCCGAATCGCCGCGCCGCCGCGCCCTGTGTCCTTCAGGCCGGGTCCTCCGATCGCCGAACTCCCGGCGACGCTAGGCTGCGCGCCGACGAGGGGACAGTCGCAATCGGTGTTGTCGACGGTGCGGAACGCGGTGACGACCGAACGCTCGGCGCTGTTGGTGCGCAAGTTCTTCCCGGTGGCGGCGCGGCTGATGGAGGCCGCGCCGGACTTGATGCCGTGGATCAGTTGGCACGCGAGCGGCGTCCTGTCGGCGGCGCTGGTGTCGGAGGAGCACGCAGCGCTCGCCCGGCTCGTCGAGCGGGTCGCCTCGGCTCCCACCGCGGGCGGCCGGTTCGGGGCCTGGTTGCGAGGGGAACTCTCGAGCCCGCGCACGTGGCTGCACCTGTGTGAGCGACTGCGGCGCGGGCTGCCCTCGGACGCCGTGGCGCTCGAGCAGTGGATCGCCGGGCTGGGGCCATTGGCCGCACCCATGGTGATGGCCACCATCGAGTTCGTCGAGTCCGGCCCGGCGCAGGATCTGCTCTGTCGTGCCCTGGCGGCGATGGTGGGCGACCCGGCGCCGGTGATCGCCCAGCTCGAAGCGCCGAACGCCCGTCACGTGGCGGCGTGGGCGCACGTGCTCGAACGCTGCCCCTCGGCGCTCGATCGGAAGAAGATCTTCGGGCGGGTGCTCGGAAAGCGTGACGTGCCGACGCTCCTCGCCGTGATGACGGGGCGTGCGCGCGCGGCAGGCCCCGAGACGCTGGCGCAGCTCGAGGCGGGGCTGGGTGACCGCTCCGAGGAGGTGCGGCGCCGCGCGCTGGAGCTGATGGCCGAGCTGAACGATCCCCGGGTGGGGCGCCTGCTCTTGCCGCTCTTCACCGACGACCAGTTCGACAAACGCCCCGACGCCGAGCGCGCGGCCCTCGTGCAGGCGCTGGCGAACACGAAAGACCCGAGCGCCTTCCTCACGATCGCCGAGGCCTTCGCGGAGAAGTCGTCGCTCCTCAACCGGAAGCGGCTCGTCCAGCAGCGTCTGCCGCTGGTCGAGGGCCTGGGCCGGGCCACCTCGGAGGGCGCGCGAAAGCAGCTCGAGGCCCTGGTCGCCGACGCCGCTCAGCCCGACGACGTACGAGACGCGGCGCGGCGGGCCCTCGTGCGGCCCACGTCCTCGTCGACCGACCGGCTCACCCCGGAGCAGACCGCCCGGTTGCGCCGGTTGGTGGTGCTCGATCTCTGCTCGCTCGTGCGCGCTGCGATGGCCGTCGACGCCGCCGGGAGCCTCCTCGAGGCGGCGCTGGGCCGGTTCCGCGAAGAGCTGCGGCTGCTGGTGATGCAGGAGGGCCGGTTCGAGCTGGGCGTCGCCTCCGATGGCGTCACGGTGAACGGCGTGCCGGTGCCGCTCTCGTTCGGGCCCGTCCCCGTGGCGCAAGAGGTCGCGCAGATGCTGGCGACGTGTGATCTGCGCAGCCTTCGCATCGACGGGCCGGTGCAGGTCTCGGAGCTCCGCGCGGCGCTGCTGCAGCTGTGCGATCCCGACGGGACGAACGAGCGGGCGCCCCACGTCCAGCTGACGACCTTCTCGGGGCGCATTCCGCAGCCGGTGGGCCCGACCTCGGGGATCGGAGACAGCGGCGCGAAGTCGGCGGCGCTCGCAGCGCGCGCCCTGGCTTTCTTGAAGGAGCAGCGGGATCCGGTCGCGGTGGGCAAGATGCCGCCCATCGCCGCCATCGACGCGCTGCTGCGGGAGTGGGTGGCCCTCGCACGGCTGGGCGCGTGGCGGCTGCTGGCGGTGAGCGCGGCGCCTCTGGGGGATCGATCGGTCGTGCATGCCGTGAACACCGCGTGCATCGCGACGGCCTTCGCGGCGGAGCTGCAGCTCGACGCCGCGGCGGTCCGCGAGGTGGCCGAGTTGTCCCTCTTCTGGACGCTCAGTGAGGTGGGGCTGCCAGCCGAGGCGGGCCGCGCGGCGGGAGAGCCACTGCCCGAAGACTTGCGGCTGCGGTTGGGCCTCGTCTTCCTCTCGCAGCTCAAGCACCGGCGCGGGCCGGCCGCGGCGGTGGCGTGCTTCGAGGCCGGCATGGAGCGTCCAGCCAACCCCCAGGTGCGCGGCGCTGGCGTGACGGCGTCGATCCTCGCGCTCGCAGAGGCCTGGGACGCCCTCGCGCTCGAAGACGATCGCGGGCACGCAGCGGCGCTCGACCTGCTGCGCAGCCGCTTCGCCCACCGCTTCTCTCCCGAGCTGCTGGGCCTCTTCCTGCAGTGGGTCGAGGCGCAGCGCGCGTAGTCGTGTCAGAGTCCAGGGAGATGACGGACTCGGACGACGTGCCTCCGAACGACCCCATCGAAGACGCGTGGTTCGAGCAGGATCGTGCCCGGGTGCTGTCACTGGCGAAGACACGGCTGGCGGCGAACGAGGGGGACGTGGTGGCGCGGGGCTGGGTCGCGGTGGGCCTGGCCGCGACCGGGGCCTTCGGCCAGGCGAGCGCGGCGCTGCAGCAGACCTTCGAAGCGTTGGGCCAAAACCTCGAGCGAGCGCAGGACGAAGATCGCAAGGACGAGCTGCGCTTCGAGCGTGCGGCCCTGGCCGGGCGGTTTCTCGAGGCGGTTGGTGAGACCCACGTCGTCGACGGGGCGAAGCTCCTTGTTGAGCGCCTGTCGCTCGAGCACCCGCCGGCGTTGCGCGTGCTGGCGGCCGAGGCGTTGGCGCGGTCGAACGACGCGGCGCGCGCGATGGCTCTGGTGAAGCGCGCGCTGGCGGTGGATCCGAGCGACTCCGAGGCGTTGTACCTGGGGGCCCGGGCCGCAGCGCGAGCCGGGCGCAAGCCGAACGTGATGAGTCTGCTGCAGAAGGCTCTCGACGTCGCGGATGGGACGATCGCCGTGCGGCTGCTGGCGCGATACGAGCCCGACTTCGACGGCCTGCGCACCGACGCCGAGTTCAGCGTATTGATCGATCCGGTGCCGCGCGAGGAGCCGTTGCGCAGCCTCTACCTGGCGCTCGAGGCAGGTCGGCTCGAAGAGGTGCTGTCCCTCGCCGCCGGTGCGAAGGCCACCGCCGCGAACCGGCTCGACGTGCTGTACCCGTGGCGAGAAGCCCTGGAGCTGCTGCTCGATCGTGACGGCTCGGGCTCGCCGTGGGAGGCGCCGCTGGAAGCGCTCCAGGCCGAGGTCGAAGCGCACCAAGCGAAGGATGAAGAGAGCGCCGCCTGGGCGCGCTTCTGCGGCGATGCCTGAACCCGCGCGGCCAAAACCCGAACGAAATTCCGCTGAAACTCCGCCCGAATGTCAGTGCGCCTGACACGAGTGTTGATTCTCAGGAACACACTTCATCCGACAATGGAGCATGACGCTCGCACGCAACGTTCTGACGGCTCGTGGGACTGCAGTGAAGAATGCCCTCTCGAGGGCTGACGCGAATCGGGACGGCCGGTTGTCGGCCACGGAGCAGCGGCGGGCGACGTCGTTGGTGACGGGCGCGGCCGATGACGCGCTCCGCGAGGCCTTCAAGCAGGGCCGGCTGAGCAGCGGCTTCGTCTCGGTGGGCAAGGCGCGCAGCCGGGTGAACCTGGCGATGAGCCGCGCCACCGCGGTGGATACCAACCGCAACGGGATCTCGGCGTCGGAGCGCTCGCGCCTGACGGGACCCATCGCGCGGGCGCTGACGCCCCGAACGCCGACGCCGCCGCGCCAGCATGAGCCCGAGGCCACGGGGGCTGTTCGCCTGGGAGAGATCCCTCGCGGCCAGGCGGCGCAACACGAGTACTTCAAGGATCTGGTGAAGGCAGAAGGTGGCACCTTCAAGACCGGGCCGAACCAGTTCAACCTGGTGGGCCTGCGCACGAACACACCGACGACGGCGAACGGCGGGAACGGCAGCTTCGACGATCGCCTGGCGGTGGTGTGGAAGGATGCGCAGGGTCGGCCGCGCGTCGAGCTGCTGCGCTACAACACCGAGCCGGCGCGCAACATGTCGCGGTACTCGGCGGACGTGAACGGGGACGGGCGCGCCGATCAGGGGCGGCTCACCGCCGGCTCGTACGAGTACGTGAAGAGCTCGTGGAAGAACGGGTTCTGCCTGCGACCGGTGAGGGACTACCGGGTGCAGCGCGACATGAACCACAACGGCCGCTGGGACGACTCGGCGCGCACGGGTGGCGGAGCGTCGATGTTGTTCCACTCGGGCGGCCCGAGCAGCACGGGGTCGGCGGGGTGCCAGACGTTCCCGCCGAGCGAGTGGGCGCGGTTTCAGCGGCTGATCGGCGCGGCTCGCGGGAGCTTCGCGTACACGCTCGTCGCGCGGTGAGCAGGAAGTTCAAAAGCGGTCCCGGCGCGATTCGAACGCGCGACCCCTGGCTTCGGAGGCCAGTACTCTATCCAGCTGAGCTACGGGACCTGAACGGCGCGACGCGTATACCGCCGCTCGAACGCGGCGACCACGACTTTTCGTGCCGCGGGGAGGAGCGCCTCCTCGAGGCCCACCACCGTGATGTCGTACACGAGTTGAAACGTTCTCCGGGAAACGCCGCATGAGCACGTCGTCCGCCCGGCTTTGAGACCGATGAAACTCAGGTGAGGGACGATCGGTACGCCGCCGTCTGACAGGACGAGGGGCTCCTGGATGATCCTCGCCTCGATCACTGCGCCGTCGTCGCAGACCGACACCGCCGCGAGCATCTCGCACGGCGTCCCGCGACCCTCGACGACCTGCACCTTCCGGATGAGCGGGTTGACGCTGCCCCCGGGCAGGTTCGTGCCACTCCCCAACGTCGTCGGCGTGAAGGTCGAGCCCTGGCCGGCGGGCGTCGTCGGCAGCGAGGAGGGGTTGAACACCGGGCCGGGCATCGAGGGCTTCAGCGTCGACTCCTCCTGAGCCAGGACGACGAGCGTCAACGCGAGGGTGAGCATGAGCCCTCCATACGGAGAACCACGCCGGGCATTCAACGACCATCGACCACGAAAGGGCGGGATGACAAACCTCGCAACGTGGCGCCTCACCGGTAAAGTGCCGCCCGTCATGCCCGGTCCCGAACAACCGCGTCGAATGTTGGGTCGTTACGAGTTGCTCTTCGTGCTCGGGCAGGGCGGCATGGGCGAGGTGCACCTGGCGCGCCTGTCGGGGGCCGGCGGCTTCGAGAAGCTGTGCATCGTCAAGACGATCCTCCCGCAGATGAAGGCCGAGACCCAGTTCGTCGAGCGCTTCCTCCACGAGGCGCGCGTCTTGACGCACCTGACCCACGCGAACATCGCGCAGGTCTACGACATGGGAGAGGCCGACGGGACGCTCTTCATGGCCATCGAGTACGTGCCAGGCGTCGACCTGGCGCGCGTCGAGACCCGCTCGGCTACGACGGGCACCTTCCTCCCGCTCCCCATCGCGCTCCACATCGGCCGGCTGATGAACGACGCGCTCGGCTACGCGCACCGCAAGGCCAACCCCGAGGGCACCTCGCTCGGCATCGTCCACCGGGACGTGTCTCCGCAGAACGTCATGGTGTCGTACGAGGGTGAGGTGAAGGTGATCGACTTCGGCCTCGCCAAGAGTTCGGCGCGCTCGAAGCACACGCTGCCCGCCACCGTGATGGGGAAGCTCGGCTACATGTCGCCAGAGCAGGCCCTCGCCCAGACCGTCGACGCCCGCAGCGACATCTTCTCGGCCGGCATCGTGGTGTGGGAGATGATCGCCGGTCGCCCGCTCTACGACGGCGGCACCATGGCCGAGATGGTCATGAAGATGGCCAACCCCACCATTCCGTCGCTGCGCGAAGCGCGAGGCCCCGAGGTGAGCGAGGCGCTCAACCAGGTGGTGATGCGCGCGCTGGCGAAGGATCCGGCCGCCCGCTACGGCCGCGCGGACGAGTTCGCGCGCGCGCTCAACGAGGTCGCGGTGCGGGAGGGCCTGACGATCTCGGCCGAAGAGGCCGGCAACTTCGTGCGGGCGATGTGCCCCGAGGAGTACGCCGCCGAGCGCAGCCTCCAGTCGCAGCTCTCGCTCATGCGCAAGGGGCCGCGGCCGCCCTCGAGCCCGGGCCACCCCCACAAGCCGAAGCCAGGCACCGTGAGCGCCGAAGAGTCGATGGACGGCACCTTCGTGCGGGAGGGCCAGCACGGCGCCCCCACCGGACCCGCCCTCACTCCGGCCCAGCGCGCCCTGTCGGTGGCCCGCGCGCCGTCGAACATCCAGGTGGCCTCCGACGTCACGACACCCCAGGCCCCTCCGATGCGCCGGACGCTCCCAGGCACCTCGGGGCCGCAGGAACGGCAGAAGCCCCCACCCCCGGCCAACGTCGTCGACGAGCCGATGGAGGTGCCGAAGAAGTCGATGGCCCCGCTGGTGGTCGTCGGGGCGTTGGTGGTGCTCGCGCTCGGTGGTGGCGCCTTCGTGCTGCTCGGCTCGGGCGATTCGCCCAAGAAGGAGCCGGTCACCGAAGCGCCGGTCAAGAAGCCCATCGAACCGATTCAACCGGTCCTGGCCGAGGGGCCCTCCGTCGACGCCGGCGCCGCGACCGCCGAGGCGCTCACACCCATCGCGGCCATCGAGCCTGTACCCCGCGAGCGTGTCGTGCCCAAAGGAGCGGTGTTCAAGATCATCCGCCGGTCCGACGGCGCGTTCGTCGATCTCGACAAGGGGCAAAAGCTGCGTGAGGGCGATCGGCTGCGGCTGGTGGGCGCGCCGGTCGACGGAAAGTCCCGTGAGATCTTCGGTCAGGCCCGGGTGCTCGAGCTCAAGGCCCGTGGGACCGTCGCCGAGCTGCTGATGGAGGAGGACGACGCCCACCCCGATGAGCTGTTCGCCTTCGTCGACGAAACCGTCGTGGATCGTCCGAAGCTGGTGCCGCGCCCGGTTGCGGTGGTGACCCGGCCTGAGGACCCGAAGCCGGTCGAGGTGAAGCCCGCTGAGGTCAAGCCGGCGGAGGTGAAGCCCGCCGAGGTCAAACCCGCGGAGGTGAAGCCGGTCGAGACGAAACCAGTCGAGACGAAACCGGCGGAGCCCCAACCCGCACCTGCAGCGCTGCCCAAGCTGAAGGGCGCGGTCGTGATGGTGACCACGCGCGAGATCATCACCGGAAACCTGGACGCCACCCTGCGGGTGATGATCGCCATCGACTCACCGCCGGGCAGCGGCTGCGACGTGCACCTGCCCAACGGCATGCACAAGTACTTCTCGAACCTGCGGCCCGGCGACAACCTGCAGTCGAACCTCAAGCAGTGGAGCAAGGACCCCAACCCGGACCCGAACAAGGCGCGGGAGTGGGCCTTGATCGAATGCCGCGACGCAGCGTCGTACCTGAAGTTCAGCCTCGTCGCGAAGTAGGCCTTCCCCTCAGTGGAGCCGGCCGATGCGCTCGCGCACGGACTCGATGGCGCGGCGCAGGCCTTCACCGTCCGCGGAGTCCGAGGAGAGCGCGAGACACCGCTCCAGATCCGCGAGCGCCGCCACGAACGCCCCGAGGTCGACGAGCAGGCTCGCCCGAAGCCGCAGCTCGGCGGGATGATCGGGGCTGACGGCCAGCAGCAGGTCGACCGCCTGGAGCGCCTGCTCATGCGCGCCCTGCTGCAGCCAGGTGCCCTTGAGGTTGTTCACCATGCGCCAGACGATGGCGCGGGTGCTGACGCGCGCGAGGTGCTTCTCGGAGAAGGTGGCCTGGGCCCGCTCGACCAGGGCCCGACAGTCCTCGAGGCTCAGCGTTCGTCCGCCCCCGAAGGGATCGAAGTACTCGTCGTCGAGCTTCGCGATGAAGTGGCCGGGCAGACCGATGCCTGACACTTCGAGCCCCGCGCGTCGGCCCACCTCGGCGTAGAGGACCGACAGCGTGATGGGCAGCCCCTGCTTGCGCTCCAGCACGTGCACGAGGCTGCTGTTCTCAGGGGCGTGGTAGGTGAGGGTGTCTCCGGTGAAGCCCTCTTCGGTGGAGAGCACCGAGACGAGCGCCTCCAGCGGGCCGCGATCGATTCGCCGTGCGACGCGAGCACCCAGCGCATCGAGGGTCGCCAGCGCGCTGGCGTCATCGACGTCCTTCGTCACCAACCGGGCGATCGCGAGCGCCGCGAGATCGAGCCGGGGCGGTACGTGGGCGAGCGCGTCAAGGAGCTCGGCCTGGCCCGGCGGTCTGCCGAGTTCGTAGGCGTTCACTTCTGGGCTACGTCCCACTTGAGGCGCCGGTGCGTCGCGCGGAAGGCCTTCGCGTCCGACAGAAAGACCCGATCGTCGGCTTCCACTGCGTCGACGAAGAGCACGAAGTCGAACTGGCGGTTCGGGCCGTCGCCCTCGGTGTCGTAGCGGCGCACGATGTCGTTGGCCGGCAGGGTGCGGCGCCCGGCGACGTCCACGAGGGGGAGGTCGAGCCCCTTCATGTCCGAGTCCTTCTGGTACGCCTTGAAGACCAGCTCGGTGCACACCAGCGTCGCATCGGAGAAGAAGTCGAAGTCGAAGTCGTACGGGCGGCCCTGGTAGTGGAACGCGCGCTCGATGGCGCGGGCCTTCTCCACGCGCGGCAACCGGGGCCGCAGCGCGCCGGCGTAGTCGACCCCGAAGGCGTGCTCGATGGCGGTGAAGCTGACTCCCTCGCTGATCGACTCGATGACGCGAATCGGCCCGTGCCCCTGGAAGTCGGTGCCCTCGAGGTAGGTCTTCCACTTCTGCGGGTAGCGCTTCTCGAGCAGCCCTGCGAGCGTGGAGGCCTGCTCCGGTTGGGTCTTGAGCCACGCCTGCACGCCGGGGTCGAGCTCGAGGGAGGCCCACTCCGAGGGGCGGCCGACGTACAGCTCGGCGTGCGGCCAGAAGCCCGGCAGACCGATGTTCGAGAGGAACCAGTTCTGCCGAGTGACGATCACGTCGCCGGGCTCGAGCTTCGGCAACACCTGCTGCTCGACGAAGGTGCGCGAGACGAGCGGCTTGCCATTGCGGGCCACGCGGGTGTCGCCCATCCACTCCGCGAAGGTCTTCTGGACCGGAAAGACCGTCTGCATGGTGGTGTCCTTGAGGATGTCGGTCGCGTTGCCCGCGAACAGCTTCACGCCCTTCTTCGTCAGCGCGCTCTTCGCCAGCTTCGAGTCGGCCTTCATCTCGTCCCAGGCCCACTTCACGTTCGCCTCGTCGAAGGCCTTCATCCGCTTCATCGTCGGCGTCACGGTGATCGACCACGCGTCGCCCGTCATCAGCTGGGTCGAGGTCGCCACGTGGATCGCCTTGAGCTTGAACGCCGCGAAGGCCCCCGAGGGCACGCCAAACTCGTCGTTGGGCTCGTCGAGGAGCGTCTCGAGCTGCGTGTTCCCCAGAGTCAGCTCCGCGAAGCCCATGCCGTAGGCGAGGAGGGCGGTGAGGGCGGTGTGGGTGATGACGTAGCCCCACGCATGTCGCGCGTCCGTCGGCAGCAGCTTCACGAAGTTCCAGTACTTCTGGCGCAGCCCCTCGATGGACGAGAAGTACGCGAAGAGCGCGCCCCAGGTGGAGAGCACCGTGCGCTTCTGATCCGGCGTCAGCACGGTGTCGGCCCTGGTGGCGAACAGCGACCGGTTCTCCTGGACCCGGGTGTTCAGGGCCTTCAGGCCGGTCACGAACGTGCGCAGCGTCGTCAGATCGCCCCGCGCCACGTCGAGGAAGGGCTGACCTTCGAGCGTGTAGACCGAGGCCTGCGGCGTGGTGGGGCTCGCGGCCAGGAGGGCAGTCAGGATCAGGTGCATGAGGTCCTCTAGGGCAAGTAAAGCAGGAAACCATGGCGCGGCTCATCGAGGATGAAGCGGGCATCGCAGACGTGGTGCGTCGCTCGAAGCGGATCGCGGTGCTGGGCATCAAGACCGAGCGCCAGGCGGGGCAGCCGGCGTTCGACGTGCCCGAGTACCTCTCGGACCAGGGGCTCGAGATCATCCCGGTGCCCGTCTACTACCCTGACGTCACGACGATTCTGGAGGAGCCGGTGTACCGGACGCTGGCGGCAATTCCCGGCGGGCCGGTCGATCTCGTCGACATCTTCCGACGGCCGGTCGATCTGCTGCCGCACCTCGATGATCTGCTCGCCGCCAAGCCGAAGGCGGTCTGGCTCCAGCTCGGCATTCGCCACGACGAGTTCGCCCGCCGCCTGGTCGAGGCCGGCATCGACGTGGTGCAGGACCGCTGTCTGCTCGTCGATCACCAGCGCCTGGTCCAGCGTCAGGGTTGATGGGCCGGCGCCGTCCAACGCGCTTGCGGGAGCGCCACCTCGCGTGTAGAGACCGCGCCCGCTTGACGCAGTGACGGCCAGGTAGCTCATCTGGTTAGAGCGGCGGTCTCATAATCCGCAGGTAGACGGTTCGAGTCCGTCCCTGGCCACAAAGCCCCGATTCGCGCCTGCGAGTCGGGGCTGTTTTTTTGACCACCCCCCAAACGCGTCGTCTCATCCGGTGTCGACAGGGCTGTAGCGCCTTGTCGCGAACGCCACAGGGAGACAACCGATGCACGACGCACCGTTGGGAGCTGCAGCCACCGCCGAGAGCCTGCTGGAGCGCGGGGAAACGACGACGAGGCCCGAGCGTGAAGTCGTCAGCACGCACGTGCTCGTCGAACAGGAGAAGGTCGAGAAGCTGCGCGAGCTGTCCAGGCGCAGCCGCATCGCGCAGTCGGAGTACCTGCGTGAAGCCGTCGACGATCTGCTGACGAAGTACGACAAGAAGCCGGAGCAGGACTGAAGATGCAGCGCCGCTCCGAGCTTCCGCCGCCCGCCGCGACGTCCTTTCACCCGCAGGCCCGCTTCGACCGCCCGCCCGCCTACGACTTCACCGGGCGCAAGCTGCGTCGGCCGACGCCGAACGAGGCGCTGGCCGCGCCCGAAGAGCCGTCTCCGATGATGGAGGCGATTCGCCGGTACCTCGACACCCTGCCGTGAAGAGCCTTGGGTTCCACCACCTGGCCCTGCAGGTGCGCGACGTCGAACGCGTCGCCGCCTTCTACCGGGACGTGTTGGGCCTCCAGGAGATCAAGCGCTGGACGAGGGACGACGGCTCCCTTCGCAGCGTGTGGCTGGCTGTGGAGGGGAGCGATCCCCTGGCTGGCTTCCTCGCCGTCGAGCACCTGGCCACCGGGGTGCCGACGCCGTCGAACGTCCTGGGGCCGTCGATGATCGCCTTGCGCCTCTCGCCCGACGCCCGCGCCGCTGCGATCGCCGAGCTCGCGCAGCACCAGGTGGCGATCGAGAAGCAGACCGGTTGGACGCTGTACGTTCGAGACCCCGAAGGGACGCTGGTGGGGCTGTCGCATCATCCGTTCGATGCCCTCCCGTGACCGACCGGGTGTAGTGTTCTTCGCGTGCCACGACTTGGAAGCTTGCTGCTGGAAGAGAAGCTGCTGACCCAGGCCCAGCTCGAAGAAGGGCTCGAGGCGCAGGTCGTCCATGGCGGCCGACTGGGAACGAATCTCGTCGAACTCGGCTTCGTGAAGGAGCCCGATCTCGCGCGCGTGCTGGGCCGCCAGCACAGCATTCCCTTCTCGTCCGGCGAAATGGTGCCGGATCCCGCGGCGCTCGCCGTGGCCGACGTCGACTTCTACGACGACAAAGACGTCATCCCCATGCGGGTGGACGCGACGAAGCTCACCCTCGCGGTGATGCACCCCAACCAGATCGAGGCCATCGATCAGCTCGGCTTCAAGACGGGCAAGCGGGTGGTGCAGGTCGTCATCCCCGAGTTCCGCATGGCGCAGCTGCTGCGCAAGTACGCCCGCGCCTTCCGGCCGATGCGGCCCATCGACATGAACACCCTGCGCCCGACGAAGGCGCAGAACGCCGGCGAGCCGAAGTTGGCCGAGGTGAGCGATCTCATCAACGAGGGGGACTTCGCGGCGCTGTACGCCCAGGCCGCCGCGCCCGTCGAAGAAGAGGCCGTGCTCGAAGGCACCGTGGTCGAGGACGAGGCGCCGGTGTTCGCCACAGCCGCCGAGCCCGAGGCTCCCGTCGCACCGCCGCGGCCCTCCGCGCCCCTGCCGCTGGTCGTTCCGAAGCTCGAGCCGAAGCCGATCACCTTCGTCGAGGCCCAGAAGCTGCTCCAGCAGAGCCAGGGCCGCGAAGACATCGCCCAGACGGTGCTGCGGTTCGCCCGGGGCAAGTTCAAGCGCGCGCTCCTGCTGTCCGTGCGTGGCGACCTCGTCACGGGGTGGCAGGGCCTCGGCGCGGGCATCACGCTCCAGGGCGTGCAGCGCATCGGCCTGTCGTTGCGCGAGGACAGCTCGGTGAAGATGGTGCGCGACCTGCGGTCCCACTTCATCGGTCCGATGAAGCGCACCCCGGGTATGGCGGTCTTCTACAAGATGCTCGGCGGTGGCTACCCGACGACGGCCGTGATGATGCCGCTGCTCGTGCGTGGGAAGCCGGTGCACATTCTCTACGTCGACAACGGGCCCGATCAGATGACGCCGCCCGACATCGGCGAACTCCTGATCGTCAGCCAGGGCGTCTCCCGCAGCTACGACACGCTCATCAAGGCGCGCCAGGCCGCGAAGGTCGGGTAGGGCTACTCGAGCTCGACGTTGAAGTTGACCTTCTGGCCTTCGAAGAGCGTGAAGGTCTCGGTCCACTGGGCCTGGCCGACCTTCACCAGAATCCGGTGGCCGCCCTCGTAGATCGACAGCTCGCCCGTCAGCGGCGCGACGCCTTGCTTCTTTCCGTCGATGAAGATGACCGCGCCGGCCGGGGCGTTCACGGTGACGGTGCCCTTCTCGAACGTGTAGCTCTGGGTGATCGGCTGATCGCCCTGGACGGTGAGGGTGCGACCGGAGCTGATGAGCAGGTCCTTGTTCTCGAGCTTGACCTTGTGGGGCCCGAGGGAGAGGCGGCCGGTCCACGGGGTCTTTCCGACGACCGTGCCATCGACGGCGAGCTCGAGGAGCGGTCGCGACTCGATGGTGACCTGCAGCTCTGAGATGACGGGGCCGGCATCGATGGGGGCCGTGACGACGGGGCCTGCGTCGCCCGCGGGCAGTCCCGCATCGTCGTCGCCGGCATCGGTCGTCACGCCCGCGTCCTCGGGCGCCCCCGAATCGACCGAGGGCTGCTCAGGCGCTCCTGCGTCGACCGCAGCCACCGTGACGGGTATCGGGTCTCCGTCGACGAGCTCGGGGCGGGGCGGCTCGAACGGGGCGTTGGCGCGGCTCCACGCGAAGTAGCCACTCGCGGCCACGACGATGACGAGGAGGAAGAGGACCCACGGGGTCGACGAGCCGTCCGGCTTCGCGTCGTCCTCGTCGTCGACCCGCGGCGGCAGGGGCTGCACCACCGGTTTTGGAGGTGGCTTCGGCGCGGGCTTGATCGGCGTGACGGGACCCGAGGGCGCGGGGGGCGGCGGCGGCATCGCGCGCACCAGCTCGGAGATCGGCTCGATGGGCTCGTAGGGCCCCGACGGCGGCTGGACCGGCTGGGGACCGGACACCGGCGCCTGCACCACGGGGATCTGCCGGGTGTCGCGCCGGGCCCACTGCTGCCGGGCGAAGTCGGCGATGCCAGCGTCCAGTGTGCGCTTGCGCTCGGCCCGGACCTCGCCGTTTCCGGGGAACAAGCCATCGAGGAACTTCGCGAGCTCGTCGACGGTAGCGACCTCGGCGCCGACGGCCTGCTCGATCGCCTCACGCAGCGCGAGCGGCGTCGGGTAGCGCTGCGCGGCCTTCTTCTGGAGCGCTTTTTCGAGCACTGGCCAGAGCCCCTCGGGGATGAGGCCAGGCGCCGGCGGCGGGAGCGGATACGCGAGCACCGCTTGATCGAACCCGTCGCCTTGATCGGCCCACGGCACCACGCCGGTGAGCAGCTCGAAGAACGAGAGGCCCAGCAGGTAGACATCGCTGGGAATGGTGATCGCGTCGCGGCCGCCGATGATCTGCTCCGGCGAGCTGTGCACGCGCCGGCCCTTCACGCGCTGGCCGCCGATCTCTTTGGGCGCGAAGGCGAGGGCGCCGTAGCCTGTCACCTTCGTCACGCCGGAGAACGAGAGCAGCACCGTCTCGGGCCGCACGTCGCCATGCACGAGGGGCGAGCCGTCGTCGTTGCCGGCCAGGTGCGCGTAGTGAATGCCGGTACACGCGTCGATGATGATGCGGGTGGCGATGCGTGGCGGGAGCGTGCGCGAGACGTTGAGCACGCGGCGCAGCGACTCCCCGTCGGCGAACTCCACGACGCGCGCGTGGCCTTCGGAAAGCTTCGCGAAGCCGAACACGGTGACGATGTTCGGGTGGTCGAGCTGGGCGGCGTGTTCGGTCTCCCGCTGGATCTTCGCGAGGACGGTCGCGTCCTTCTCGGCGTCCTCCGGCACGAAGACGACCACGCAGGGATCTGCGCGCCCGTCCTCGAAGACCGCCAGGCCCAACTGGGCTCGCGATCCCTCGCCTGCACGGAGCGAGCCGAGCACCTGATAGCGAACGGGATGCATCACCGTTCCACCGTACGTGGCTTCAGCGCCCGGTCAACTTTGCCGGGGACGATCCGGTCAGAACGGAACGGTGAGGTAGTAGCCGCGCTGGCCGCGCACCACGAGGAGCAGCACGCTTCGGCTGCCCCGCGCCTGGATCACGGCTTCCCGGTACTCGTTCACGCTCAGCGTCGCACGGTTGTTGATCTTGCGGATCACGTCGCCGGCCCGAAGCCCCACCTGGGCCGAGACAGAGCCAGGCCGCACGGAGCCGATCACCATGCCCACGCCCTGCATCGACTTGAGGCGCACGCCGAGGCGCTCCCAGACGGTGGCATCGACGAGCTCGGGCGGGAACTCCACGGGAACGAGGGAGGTCTCGAGCGGCCCGCCACCCCGGAACACCTGCAGCCGAATGGGCGACTTCGCAGTGAAGCCCCGCACCCGGCTCTGGAAGTCGTCGGCGTCTTCGACCTGGGTCGTGCCGACCTGCATGATGATGTCGCCGCGCTGAATGCCTGCCTTCTCGGCGGGGCTGCCCGTTTCGACGTTGCTGACGATGGCGCCGTAGGTGCGATCCCACCCGAGCTGGTGTTTGAGCTCGGCCGTGAGCGGCTGCACGTCGAGGCCGACCCACGCGGGCCGCACCTTCCCGTATTGGGTCAGCTCGGTGACGATCCGGCGCACCTTGTCGGCGGGAATGGCGAAGCCGATGTTCTGCGCGCTGGCGATGATGGCGGTGTTGATGCCGATGATCTCGCCGTCGATGTTGAGCAGCGGCCCGCCAGAGTTGCCCGGGTTGATCGACGCGTCGGTCTGGATGAAGTCGTTGAAGGTGCGGCCCTCGTTGCGAATGGTTCGGCCGAGCGCGGACACCACGCCAACGGTGACGGTCTTCTTGAGCCCAAGCGGGCTCCCGATGGCGATGGTGGTCTCACCAATCATGAGATCCGACGAGGTGCCGAGCCTTGCAGTCGGGTACGGCCCACGACCCTGAATGCGCAGCACGGCGAGATCGGCATCCGCATCGGCACCGATGACGTCGGCCTCGAGCTGACGGCCATCGGCGAGTACGACGTGCACCTCCGACGCACCGCGAATGACGTGATCGTTCGTGATGACGATGCCCGAGGGGTCGACGATCACGCCGGAGCCGAGGCCTTCGACGGCGCGCCGTTCTTCGCTGGGCCCGTAGAAGAGATCGTCGAACAGCGAGCGGGAGCGGAAGGTGCGCTCCACCATCTGCACGGTGCCGACGTAGACGACGGCGGGAGAGACCTGATCGACGACCTGCACGACCGGGCTGCGGCGGCTGGCGAGGTCTCCAGTGACGAGGGACAGGGCGAGGACGAGGGCGTGCGTCATGGGCGTCGGGTGCGCAAGAGGGCCAGGAAGGCCAGCAGGTGCAACGAAGACAGCCCGCCATTCATTCCGCAGCCGCAGCCGGTCCGGGCGGCGGGGAGCGGCGGCTCTCCGGTGGAGGGAAGGGTGACGCCGGCGTCGGCGACGGGCTCCGGACTTCCGGCATCGGGCGGAGTCGTCGTCGACCGACAGGTCGCGACCTCGGCGTCGGAGCCGATGCAGAGGCCCGGCCGTTTGCTCAAGATGGCGCCGGTGCCAGAGCGCGCTGGGTTGATGACGGCGACGATCACCTCGTCGGCGAGGCGGGTGTCGAGCGGACCCGTGACTCGTTTCACCTCGAGGTTGCGGCCATTCGCGCGCAACGCCGCGACGAGCACGAGGCCTTGCGTTTCGTCGCCGGGCAGATCGGGATCGTCGAACAGCTCCAAGCGGAGGCTCTGGCGGCCCGCGACGCTCACCCGGAAATACTGCGTCGACGCGTAGAAGACGCGCATCGGAAAGAACCGGTAGGGGAGCGTGACCGTCGTGGTGGCGGGCGCTCCGTAGGCGGTGGCGTCGCGCCAGGCCCTGGTGGAATCCGAAGCGGGTCCCGTGAAGAGGTTCCAGGTGGCGAAGGTCTCGAAGGCTTCGGCGAAGCTCGACTGGTACCGCGTCTTGAGCAGCGCGTCGGTCTGGATGAGCCACGTCGGGTTCGCCTGATCGGCGGGCTCGGTCGGGTCGCCTCGGCCGTTCTCGAGGCGCTCGTAGAGGTATCGCACCACGTCGTCGCCGTGCTTCTCGGACAGGAACCGGAAGAACACCGCCGTGCCGTAAGCCGAGGGAGGCACCGGCCCGGGTGGAACGCTGTCGATGGACCGATCGACCCGCGCCATGAACGCGCGCGAGTAGTTCTCGAAGTCGCTGCTCGCGGGGTCGTACCGCTCGGTGGCCCAGACGGCGGTGCCTTCGGAGACGACGACGTCCTGGCTCGAGTCGTACGCGGCCTGGGTCGCATGGAAGTACTCGTGGCTCGCGAGGATCTTCACGGCCTCGGTGAGCGACGGGTAGCCGTACCCGACGAAGTCGTTTTCCTGCACCATGTAGCCGATGCAGAGGTCGCGGTTCGGGCTGGGGCACTCGTCGGTGCGGAAGGCGCCGTCGGCGTTGCCGCCAAAGTCGACGAGGTAGACGTCGAAGCGTCCATCGCCGCCGTTGCTGGAGACGGAGTCATCGCGCGGTGGAACCCGGAAGCCCCAGCGCTGCTGGTAGGTGGTGGCGACGTCTTCGTAGACGGACGCCACCTCTTCCACGAAGTCTGGAATCCCCGAGTCGTTACGGTCGGCCCGAGGCACGCCGTTGCGGCCGGCGCGGGTGAAGTGCACGAGGAACTCACCGCCGTCGATGCCGTAGCGCTCGACGACGTCGCCCGGCTCGAAGCGGAACATCTGCGCGACGTTCGTGTCGGTCGGGCGGATCTCCTGACGGATCGCCTCGTGCGGCGGCCGCGCGGGTGTCTCGGTCACGCCGCAGGCGGACAGGAGCGCCGCGAACGAAAGCCAGGACGCGCGCATGTCAGTTGAGGAGCTGCCAGCGGATCTTCAGGTACCCACCCGGCGCGCTCGCTCCCGGAGCCCGGCTCATGGTCTCGCAGATCATCTGGCCGGCTTCGTTCTGGTAGTAGCGCTGCACGGTGAACTTCACGTCCTTGCCGAGGCGGGTGCGGATGATGAAGGTCCGGTTCGTCATCTTCACGCAGCCGGCGTAGTTGTAATACGGCGTGAGGGCCGTGAGCGGCGGCGTGCCGAGACCGAAGCCGTCGTCGCGGAACATCATGCAGTCGTCGCTCAAATAGTCGTCGCGCTGCCACGAGGGGTTCGCGGGCGCGGCGGTGACCTGCTCGTAGGGCGTACTCTCGACGATGGCGGCCTGCACGCAGGACGGGCCGCTGTCTCCGCCGTTGAGGCGCACGATGAAGCGGCGGAAGGCGATGTCCCAGTCCAGGGAGTCGAGCGCCGCGGTGTCCGAGAGGTTCACCTGCTCGAGGCCGTTGGGCGTGAACTTCGCGTACACGAAGCTCTGGGTCGGGTTGATCTGGCCTCCGACGGCGCCGGCGGTGGAGTTCACCTCGGTGATGAACCCGAGTCCGTCGATCGCGTCGACGAGGGCGTTGGGCGTGCTGTTCGGCGTGGTGAAGAGGTTGAGGCGCTGAATGACCTGGTCGCTGCAGGTGACGGACGTCTTGCCGCACCGGGGCTGCACACCCGCGTCCATCACCGTCGCGCCGGCGTCCGTCGCCGTCGCCATGATGCACGTCTTCGCGGCGCTGCAGGTCTGACCGGTGCTGCACACCGAGCACGTCTGACCGCTGGAGCCGCACGAGCTGCTGCCCTCTCCGGTTCGGCACACGCCAGCGGGATCGCAGCAGCCCTGACACGTGGCGGGTCCGCAGGAGGTCGTCGGACCGCAGGCAGCGATGAAGGCACAGACGAAGCTGACGGTGGCGAACAACGCGAGTCGAAGCATGGCGCGTGCCCTTACAGCGACTTTCAAGTGCGCTACAACCGACTGCATGTTCCGAACGCTGACCTGTTGCGTTGCGCTGTTCGCCGTGAATGCGCTGGCCCAGGACGACGCCGACGCCAAGCGCGTGGCCCAGACGTACCTGAACGCGCTCACGGGCACCGGTGACGAGGCCGGGAAGGACCTGCTCCTGGGCGGCGTGACGATGAACGCGCAGCTGTTCAGCCTCGAGAACTGGGAGTTCAAGTCGAAGGACCCGGTGAAGAAGGAGGAGAGCGATCTCGCGCACGCGGTGGCGATGATGAACGACCTCGACAAGGCCGGGCGGTCGGCGCTGACGAAGCTCATGGGCATGGATCAGGTCGGAGACGATCTGCAGATGACCGAGGTGTCGCAGGCCGATGCGACGAAGCTGCTGGGGCCCACACGCGAGAAGGCCGCGGCGTTCAACAAGGCGCACGGCGTGCTGGCGTATGTGTTGCGCGTTGGAAAAGAGGTGTACTGGCACCCGAAGAACCCGATGCGGGCCGTGGTGCAGAAGGCCGGGACGCAGGGGAAGTACACGATCGAAGTGCACCGCTGGGTGATCCTGAGCAAGGAGGGCGCCGCGAAGACGCCCCGCGAGTGGCCCCTGCGCGTGGTGCGGTTCAAGTCGGGGAAGGTGGACAGCGGGTGGAAGGTGCTGCCGGCGTCCGATTGGAACGCGGAGTAGGGCGATCCAATGAGTTCAGCTGTCGGCTTCGCATCTGTCCTCAGCCTTGTGCTTGTCGCTGACGGAGGTGCCAGCCCTCCAATGCAGCTAAGTCCCGCCGATATCTATGCGCGGGTCTCTGCTTCCGTGTTTCGAGTCAACTCGGGAGAGGGCTTCGGAAGCGCAGTGGTTGTTGGACGAGATCTCTTGGTGACGAATTTTCACGTTGTTGACGGAATTCAGTCTGTGGAATTGGTTCAAGGCGAGTTGACCCTGCGGGGGCTTGTTGTCGCGACTGATCCGAAGCGAGACCTGGCGCTAATTGAGGCGGAGGGTTTACGCGTCGCACCCCCGAGGCGTCGAGGCTTTGGGAATCTCCGAGTGGGCGAGACCGTGTTTGCGCTCGGGACGCCAAAGGGCCTCGAACAGACTTTCTCGCAAGGCATAGTCTCGGCGTTGCGTCCGAAACCACCCCCGAACACCCTTCCCGTACAACACACTGCGCAAATTGCGCGAGGCTCGAGTGGAGGAGGTTTGTTCGATGATCGGGGTCGCCTTGTCGGGATAAACACGTCCTACTACCTTGGAATTGAGAAGGATTCCTATGGCGATACAAACATGGCGGTTCCAGTCGATTGGGTTGAGGAACTTCTCAGGGCCAAACGACAGATAGTGGATGGCGGTCAGCGGCCCCTAAGTCCTGTTGAGGCGTCAACGTTTTCTGCAGTTCGAAGGCCGATCAATCTGCGGTGTAGTCTTCAGGTTCGAAGGCGGTACGCTCCCGATATGGCCGGCGAGTTGACTCAGTTGATTGATGAATCCAAGATAAGCGGCGAGATCTTTCTCCTGAATTTTCGGAGCGAAACCCCAACTGTCGTTGAGGGAAAGCTCGGTGATGCAGACCGCTATGAGGTTGTGCTGTCCGCTATTGATACCGAGGCTGGAATTGCCCAGTTCTCAGGCAGTCGAACGAAGCCTGTTATTACTGTCTTCTTCGCCTCAGATGGGTCGG
Organism: Myxococcaceae bacterium; assembly: GCA_044352295.1. GTDB lineage: Bacteria > Myxococcota > Myxococcia > Myxococcales > Myxococcaceae > Xiheimicrobium. The sequence continues at coordinate 230 of JBILEB010000028.1, read as the reverse complement.
TTCTATACGTAGTTTCTGAGATTGGACGACTGCGTGGAAGTCTCAGGAAGGATGTGACTTTCGGGTTCTGTGAGGGCTTCGAACTGCCGGTGCCTCAAAAGAAGGGACCTCATGGACTTCCTGTGGGTGACGGGAGGGGAGGCGAGAGCGTGATGCCGCCGCAGCAGAGGAAGATCATCGCCATCAGGGCCTGAGCCGAGTGAAAGCCATACGCACGACGAGTGATGAGG
>JBILEB010000284.1:0-5398 GCA_044352295.1 Myxococcaceae bacterium | reverse complement strand
GAAAACCCGTCCCCGCAGCCCGCCGGGCCCCAACGCCCCCTCGATGCCCTTCCCGTTTTCAGCTTTGTTCGACTTGTCCTTCCTGATGACGCCCGGAGCGCTGTGGCTCGCGCGCGTGCTCGTCGACCGCTCCTTCAGCCTCGCGATGAGGGCAGGGCTGGCCATCGCCCTGGCCGTGGTGCCGGTCGCCGGCTTCGTCGCCCTGTCACCCGACTGGCTCGAAGCGTACGGCCGTGGCCAGGTGCTCGCGTCGCTCACCGGGGCACGCAGCGATGGTGATGGCGCCCGGTTCTTCACGGTGGGCAAGGTCTTCGAGATGTTCTGGCCCGGGCTCGCGCTCATCGCGTGCATCCTCCCTGGCCTGAAGCGACGGCTCGTCGGCGAGCCGAGTGCCCTGCATCGTCGCGCGCTGTGGGTGGCTGGCCTGGCCGTGGTCATCCTGCTGGTCGGTCTCTCGTTGCCCGCGAGAAAGGTCGCGCACCACGCCTTCGTCTCGTTTCCACTGATGGCGCTGCTGAGCGGAGTGGTGCTCGGGCCCGCCCTCGAACGGCTCATCGCGCGCCGCTCGGCTCGCCCGGTCGCGCTGGTGCTCGCGGCGTTGGGCGTGCTCGGGCTGGTCGCCGGCCCGTTGGGCGTCGCCCGGCTCTTCAGTGGGCCACCCTGCGTGATGTCGACCGAACTGGCCCCGGCCTTCGACGTGCTGGCCCCGGGGACCAGCCTCGAGGTCGTGGCCACCGACAGCCCATGGCCCATCTTGTCGGCGCTGTCGGCTGAGCGGCGACTGGTGCCCGTGCACGTCAGAGCCCTCGGTGAGACAGCGCTCGAGTGGGCGCTCGTGGAAGAGGCATTGTGGCCAGCCGCTGGAGGCTTCACCGAGGTTGGCCACGCGCGCGGCTGGGTGCTGGCGAAGAGACGGTGACGTCGAAACCTACGGGCTCGCGGTCAGCGTCCGCTCTTTTTCGAGGAAGAGGCTCACCATCTCGCGAGCGTGCGAGCTGTCGGTCAGGAACTCGGGCTTGAAGTCGGTGAGCCGCTCGAAGGCCATCATCCAATTGGCGAAGTCGCGGGTGCTCACCGGGTCCCTGTACAGCTGGAAGACCTGTCGGTGCCTGCTGTCGGCCTGGATCCTCGCGTAGAGGGCATCGACCGCCGCCTCGTCGCCCTCGAAGACCTGCACGAAGTGACCGTTCCCGTAGAGCAGGAGACCAGTGATGCCGTCGCGGCTGTTGTTGGCGCGCGCCTTCTTCAACAAGCCTTGCAGCGCCGGCTCCTCGAACGGAGCCGATGCGACGCTGGCGTAGCAAATCTGAATCAGCATGGACTGCGACCTAGCACGAAGACGCCGACTTCGAGGGCCGTCCGCCAGCGCGGCTACGGGGTGACCCGCACCACTGTCGAACGCCTGGCCACTTCGACCCCGCTCGCGTCGAAGCCCACCGCCGTGATGGCGCGCCAACCGAGCGTGTTGAAGGTGACGCGCGAAGGGAACAGGCCACGCGCGTCAGCCGAGGTGCCCACCTCGAACCCCGCCGCGGAATACGCGACGCGCACGATGGGGCCCGTGGCGCGCGTCTTGAGCCAGAGGCCGTTCGAGAACCAGCCGCCATCGTCTGGCGACTCGAAGCTCAGCGAGCCGCGCGCGACGTCTCCGGCCACGACGCGAATCGTCACCTCGGTCTTGCCCAGCGAGGTCAGGTTCTCGTCGAACGCCTCGGCGACGATGGTGCGGTCTCCCAGGGTCGAGAACACGTACCGCGAGGCGAAGCGCTCGGCGCGGTGCTCCGAGGCCCCCAGCGGAAAGCCGCCACTCGAGTAGCGGACGATGCGCGTGCGTGGGCTGGCCTCGACGCGCAGCCACACGCCGTTGGTGTACCACCCTCCCGCTTTCAGGTTCTCGAAGCGCACGACGGGCGACGGAGCGGCCACGTCGCAGGGCCCGCGGCCGGGTGACGGCCCGAGGAACTCCCAGTGCCACTCCTCGGAGGGCACGGTGCGGAAGAAGCCGAACCGGGAGCCGTTTCGGTTGAGCCACGAGAGGACGCCGCCCGCCGAGGTGTTGAGATCGAGCGCGCTGCCAGACTGGTGATTCGAGAACCCCGGGCTCGCCGCCAGGTTGCAGTTGTTGCAATTACAGTTGACGAAGCAGGCGTGCAGGCGCCGCTGCTCGGCCATCGAACGAAAGCCACTGACGACCGAGAGCCTCACGCCGTCGCGCAGCGCGGCCGCCTGCATCAACGCATAGGCGTTCGCCGTCTCGCGCTCTGCCGGCTTCCCATCGACCGTCACCACCACGATGGGGAACTGGCGGCCGGCCTCGAAACCAGCCTCGGTGCGCGCGGCGCAGCTGATGAGCTCCTGCGAGGTCGAGGCCAGCTCATCGGTCGTCGGTCGAACGTCATCGCCCAGCTCCGCGACGCCGACACCGCAGCCTGACACAACCACAGACATCACCATCGCAGCGCGCAGGTTCATACCGGACGCCTCAGCACGTTTCGTTCCAGCCACCCGCCCGGCGGTGAGACGAGCGCGTCGGCACCTCACCGGCGCGCGCGCACGCCACCTTCATGCAAGACACGCTGACATTGGTCGTTCGTCATGACTTCTGCCCAAGTGCGAAGCCGGGCACCTGCGTGGCTCGAGCCGTCTTGTGTCACGCGCCCGAGACGCTGACGTGGGATGAGACAGCGTGTCGCGGGCTCACTCGTCACCGGAGCGCGTCACTCAGCGCGTTCGTCGAGCACTGGCGCGGCCGTCACCAACAGCTGAACGCTGTCCACGTGCCTGTCATGCAGCCCTCACGGCGTGAGCGAGTTGCTTGCCTTCAAATTCGAACGACTGAGCGAGAAGCCAGATGTCGTAGAAGTCTTTCATTCGGCCGTTGAGCGTGCCCAGTACGACCATTGCGTGGAACTTCTCGGCGATGGTCGTGTCGCGCTGGTAGCCGAAAAGCTTCGGCGCCGGGAAGCTCAGAAGCGTCGGTACTTCAATCTCGATGGGGTTCGGCACCACCGCGTCGCCAAACCCGACGTCGAGCTGCATGGTCGCTCGTGCGGTACGCGTTCACGGGGGGATCGACAGGGGTCACCAAGTATGATCTCTCCTGACCTGTGGACCCGGTCGACCCCCGCGACGCACGCATCGCCGAACTGGAGGGCCAGCTCAAGCAGACTCTCGAGCAGATTCGCGTACTGAGTTTGCGCCTGGCCCAGCTGGAAGGCCGCAGCGGCGGTGGCACGAGCACACCTCCGGGTTCCACTTCGACCGGGGCCAAGCGCGAGCCGACGGGTCGAAAGCCCGGCGGTCAACCTGGGCACAAGGGACACCGGCGGGAACTCCTCGTGCCCACCACGACGACCGACTGCATCCCCACGACGTGTCGCGGCTGCGGTGAGGCACTCCCCGCTGCGAAGGACGCGGACCCGCTGCGCCATCAAGTCATCGACCTTCCGCCGATGAAGCCGACCGTGGATGAGTTCCGGCTGCACCGCATCACCTGTGCGTGCGGCGTCACCACCTGCGGCCAACCGCCCGCCGGAACGCCCGCGGGCCTTCTGGGCCCTCGACTGTTGGCACTCGTTGGCCTGCTGGTGGCTGGCTGCCACGTCAGTCGCCGCAAGGTTCGCGCGCTGCTTCACGACGTCCTCGGTGTCGACATCTCGCTCGGTGCGCTCAGCGAGTCCGAAGAAGTCGTCAGCAACGCCGTCGCAGGGGCCGTTGAAGAGGCGCGCCTCCATGCCGTGGCCGCGAAGGTGAAGCACGCAGATGGCACCACCTGGTACCGCGAGAACGCGTTCCGCCCCCTCTGGGTGCTGGCCACCACCGGCGTCACGGTCTTCAGCATCTTCGAGTCCGCCACCAAGGACGTCCTTGAGCGCTGGATGGGCCGCAAGGGGACGCTGGTGAGCGACCGCGGCAGTCAGTTCGCCTTCTGGGACATGGAGCGACGGCAGATTTGCTGGGCGCACCTCATCCGAAAGTTCGCCTGGTACTCCGAGCAAGGCGGTGAGGCCGCTCGCTTCGGTCTCGCACTCCTCGAGCGCGCTCGCTTCCTCATGCACGAGTGGCACCGCGTCCGAGACGGCTGCATCAGCCGAGAAACCTTCAGACGAAGAACGGCGGCAGCCCGCGACGCGGTCGAGCTGATGCTCGGTGCTGCCGGCGGATTGCCCGTCGTCGGTGGCTCTTGTCTGCACATCCTCGAGCACAAGGACGCGCTCTGGCGCTTTGCCTTCCATGATGGCATCGAGCCAACCAACAACCATGCCGAGCAGGAACTTCGCGGCTTCGTCCTTTGGCGAAAGATGACGCTGGGCAGTCAGAGCGAGCGTGGCGACCACTTCGCGGCCAACCTCAAGTCCGTCATCCACACCTGCAGGAAGCAGAAGCGTCATGTACTGACTTACCTCTCCGAGGCGATTCAGGCGTCGTTCAGCAAGAAGTCAGCTCCCTCCCTGCTCCTCGCCCCGTGAACGCGTACAGGAGAAGCACGCCGGGTTGAGTGCCGAGAAGAAGTCGGGCGCGGACCCGGAGGATCCCGACGAGTACCGCGCGGACAACATCTTCTGGGTGCCCAAGGAGGCGCGCTGGTCGCACCTGCAGGGCCACGCGAAGCAGCCGACGATCGGCAAGCTGATCGACGACGCGATGGTGGCCATCGAGGCGGAGAACCCGACCCTGAAGGGGGTGCTCCAGAAGGACTACGGGCGGCCGGGCCTGGACAAGACGCGCCTGGGCGAGCTCATCGACCTGGTGGGGACGATTGGACTGGGAGACAAGGGCAACCGCTCCCGGGACGTGCTGGGGCGGGTGTACGAGTACTTCCTGACGAAGTTCGCCGCGGCCGAAGGCAAGAACGGTGGTCAATTCTATACACCGCGGGGGGTGGTGCGGGTGCTGGTGGAGATGCTGGCGCCATACAAGGGGCGCGTGTTCGACCCGGCGTGCGGCTCGGGCGGCATGTTCATCTCGAGCGAGAAGTTCGTCGAAGCCCACGGCGGCCGGGTGGGCGACATCAGCATCTACGGGCAGGAGTCGAACCACACGACGTGGCGGCTGGCGAAGTTGAACCTGGCGATCCGGGGCATCGACGCGAACATCGTGCATGGAGACACGTTCCACGCCGACGGCCACAAGGACCTGAAGGCCGACTACGTGCTGGCGAACCCGCCGTTCAATGACAGCGATTGGGGGCAGGCGCGGCTGAAGGAGGACGTGCGGTGGAAGTACGGGGTTCCGCCGTCGGGGAACGCGAACTTCGCGTGGGTGCAGCACTTTCTGGACCTCATGGACTTCCTGTGGGTGACGGGAGGGGAGGCGAGAGCGTGATGCCGCCGCAGCAGAGGAAGATCATCGCCATCAGGGCCTGAGCCGAGTGAAAGCCATACGCACGACGAGTGAT
>JBILEB010000027.1:0-51839 GCA_044352295.1 Myxococcaceae bacterium | reverse complement strand
GGCCTCTCCCCCGAGCTCCGCCGCGCGATTGGCGACCGTGGCTACACCCACCCGACGCCCGTGCAGGCCAAGGCCTACGGCCCCGCGCGCGCCGGGAAGGACCTCATCGTCCGCTCCAAGACGGGCACCGGGAAGACCGCCGCCTTCGGCCTGCCGCTCATCGACCAGATTCCGATGGGCACGCGCGAGGTGCGGGCGCTCATCATGTGCCCCACGCGCGAGCTGGCGCTGCAGGTCTCGCACGAGCTGACGGCGCTGGCGAAGTACCGCGACGTGCAGGTGATGAGCATCTACGGCGGCGCGTCGATGAAGGAGCAGGAAGACGCGCTCAAGGCCGGCGCCTCCATCGTCGTGGGCACGCCTGGCCGGGTGTTCGACCACATTCGCCGCGGCAACTTGAAGCTCAACACCTGCCGGCACGCGGTGCTCGACGAAGCCGACGAGATGCTGAACCAGGGCTTCTACGAAGAGGTGACGCGCATCCTCGACCACCTCCCGAAGGAGCGGCAGGTGCTGCTCTTCTCGGCCACCGTCCCCGAGGACATTCAGCGCCTCATCGCCCGCTACACGAAGGAACCTGAGACGCTCCTGTTGTCGGGTGACGTGTACACGGTCGAGCACATCCAGCACGTGCGGTACGAGCTGTCCGACGCGTACCCCAAGCCGCGCAACCTGCTCTACATGCTGGAGCTGGAAGACCCCGACAACGCCATCATCTTCTGCAACACGCGCGACGACACCGAGCTGGTGACGGCGGTGCTGAACCGTGTGGGCTTCGACGCCGAGCTGCTCAACGGTGACCTGCCGCAGAAGGAGCGCGAGCGCGTCATGGGCCGCATCAAGCGCGGCGAGGTGGCCTTCATGGTGGCCACCGACCTCGCCGCCCGCGGCATCGACATCTCGGACCTCGGGCACGTCATCAACTATTCGCTGCCGGAGGACGCGGCGGTCTACCTGCACCGCGTCGGACGCACCGGTCGCATCGGCAAGAAGGGCGTGGCGTTGAACCTCACCTCGGGGCGCGAGCTGGCGACCCTCACCACGCTCGAGAAGAAATACAACATCACCTTCGAGACCCGCATGATGCCCAGCGCTGACGAAGCCAATCGCCTCTTCACGGAGCGGCACGTACGCGAGCTCAAAGAAGCCGCGTCGGGCAGCATCTACGAGGGGTACCTCCCGCTCGCGTCGTCGATGAAGCAACGCACCGATGGCGACGACCTGGTCGCGTACCTGCTCAAGTTCTTCTTCACCCACCGGCGCATGGAGAAGGCCCAGGCGCAGGGCGGAGACGAGCCGGTCGCGCAGGTGTCGGAGCCAGCCCGGGAGCCTCGTGAGCGCAAGGGCCGTGGCGAGCGCAGTGGCCGGGACGACCGCCGGGGTGGCCGGGATGAGCGCCGCGGCGGCCGCGACCGAGAGCGTCCGCCACGCGACGCGAGCCCCACCGTGCACACTGGTACGCCCGCGGTCGAGCGCGCGGACGGAAGCCCCGCGTCCACCATTCCTGAGTCAGTGACCGAGCCGACGACGCCAGCCGTCGCGCGCGAGCCCCGCCGTGAGCGCCCGCCCCGCCGTTCGGACGCCGCGTGGAACACCAGCGAGTCGACGTCCGCGCCGCGGCCGAAGCTGTCGGACCGGGAAATCTTCGAGCGGCTCCAGCGCGGCGAGCCGTTGCCGCCCATCGAGGACCCGACCGGTGGTGGCAGCGCCGAGGCCTCGTCGGAGGATCGCGGCGAGCGTCCCCGCAGGGACCGTGGGGAGCGCCGCGAGCGCCGTCCCCGTGAGCCCCGGCAGGAGTCACCCGTCGAGCCTGGACACGCCAGGCTCTGGCTCAACCTGGGCAAGCTCGATGGCGTCGATGAAGCGGGCCTGCCGAAGGCGCTCGAGGCCCTGGGTGCGCCGAGCGGCAAGGTGCAGAGGGCCGAGCTGCGCGGCAGCTACTCGTACATTCACGTCGCCGATGCCGACGTGGCCACGTTCGAGGCGCTGATGGGCAAGCTGCACAACGGGGAGAAGGCGCTCAAGGTCGAGCGCGCCCGCGAGCGCAGCTGAGCCAGTCCCGTCTGTTCCCGCGAGTGAGCAAACCGACGTGGGTCAGGCGACCGGCGGAGCGTCTGACTCCGGGTTGAGCGCTGCGACGGCCTCGGCCCACTCACGGCTCTCACACTCGAGCGTCACGTGCTCGCCGTCGAACGACACCTCGATGCTCGGCTCGAACACGACGACGAACAGCAGCTCCACGGGGAAGCCCCCGACGAAGGCGCCGGGGACCCACGAGACGAGCTCCAGCACGCGCAACGCAGGCACCCGCGGGACGAGGTGGGTCGTCACCAGCCGCTGGGACGCCAGGCCTCCGGCGACGGCTCCGGCCAGCAGCAGCGCCCGACGCAGCACCAGACCCCGCGCCAGCCGCACGGGCCACGGGTCGGCACGCGCACCGACTCCCACGGCCTGGACTCGAGAAGCGCCTTCGTTCCCGTCGCCGGGCCCTGACACCGAACACACCGGAGTGGACACCGCAGCGACGCCCGGAACACCGTGACGTCGAAGCTGACGGCGGCTTACGTCGTGGGCTGTGCCTCACCCGCGACCGGCTCACTGGCCTGCCGCCGCTTGTTGAAGTCGAACAGGCTCGTCAGCCCCACGTACAGGTACCCGAAGCAGAACAGCACCAGGTACGGCATCGACGTGTAGATGTCGTGCGACACCGCGTACCAGATGGAGGCCGCGAAGTAGGCCGCGAAGCCCAGCTCGACGAAGGGCACCCAGGTGCGCCGGCCCTTGTACGTCTTCTTCACCTGCTGCACCTTGTTGCCCTCGCTGCCGGTCTTCGGCGTGCGGGCGAACTCGCTCTCCTGGTGCAGCAGCGCCTCGATGACGGCGCGCGACTGGTTGATGGAGAGCCCGATGCCCAGGCTCATCAGGAACGGGAGGTACTTGATGCGGTCCCACCAGCCGAGGCCGAGCTCCCGCACCGTGGCGATGTAGAAGAAGCTCACCGACGCCGTCGCCGCCAGGAACACCGGCAGGTCGAGGAAGAGCGTCTGGTACATCCCGTGCTGGTACCGCACGAACATCGACATCGGCATCATCGCGGCCAGCAGCACCATCAGCGGGTAGGCGATGTTGTTCGACAGGTGGAAGAACGCCTCGCGCTTCACGTGGAACGGCAGGTCGCTCTTGAGAATCGTCGGCAGCAGCTTGCGCGCCGTCTGAATCGAGCCCTTCGCCCACCGGTGCTGCTGGGACTTGAAGGCGTTCATGTCGACCGGCACCTCGGCCGGCGAGACGATGTCGGGCAGGAAGGTGAACTGCCAGCCCTTGAGCTGCGCGCGGTACGAGAGGTCCAGGTCTTCCGTCAGCGTGTCGTGCTGCCAGCCGCCGGCGTCGACGATGGTGGCCCGGCGCCACACGCCCGCGGTGCCGTTGAAGTTGAAGAAGCAGCCCGAGCGGTTGCGCGCGGTGTGCTCGATGAGGAAGTGCCCATCGAGGAGAATACTCTGCGCCTGCGTCAGCAGCGAGAACTGGCGGTTCAGGTGGCCCCAGCGCACCTGCACCATGCCCACCTTGTCGTCAGCGAAGAACGGCACCGTGCGCTCGAGGAAGTCAGGGCCCGGCACGAAGTCGGCATCGAACACCGCCACGTACTGGCCCTTGGCGAGGTGCAGCCCGTTCTCGAGCGCGCCGGCCTTGAAGCCCTGCCGGTTGGTCCGGTGGATGTAGACGATGTCGACGCCCTGGGCCTTCCACTTCTCGACCACCGCGCGGGCCAGCGCGCACGTCTCGTCCGTCGAGTCGTCCAGCACCTGCACCTCGAAGCGGTCCCGCGGGTAGCGGATGTGGCACACCGAATCGACGAGGCGCTGCACCACGTACATCTCGTTGAAGATGGGCAACTGCACCGTCACGCGCGGCCACTCCGCCAACGGGGCCTTCGGTGTGGGGAGTTGGAACTTGTGCCGGTAGTAGAGGTACGCCATTCGGTACCGGTGCGACCCATAGGTCGACAGCACGGCGAGCACGCCGAAGTAGACGCACAGAAAGACAATCTCGGCGATGCTCATCGCTGCCCGAACCTCACAACCGCCCGGAATTCCAGTGAAACCCCTCCCGGGTCCAAGGGCCGTTTCTTCTAGGGAGGTTGGAACGCCGTGTCAAAGTGATCCGTCACGGGTCTGCATCACGGGACGCCCAGTGCTTCCGCCCAGGCCCCTTCTGCAACACGCGTCGTGGGCATGCGAGCGGGCGGGCGGCGCGCGGGTGTGAGGAACGGCGACGATGATGACGACAGCGACGGCCAGCGCGGTGACGATGACCTCTTCTCGCGGCGAGGCGGGCGCCTTCACGAGGGGCTGGGGCGCTGCGTTCAGTGCGTGAGGTTCGGCGTGACGGCCATCGCGTACGTGTTGGCGATCATCAGCGCCTTCTGCAGCTCGCGCTCGTCGGCCACCGAGCCCTCGAGGATGATTTTTCCGCCGTACGACACCGCACGGGCGTTCACGAGGCCCTGCTTGCGGAAGGCGGCCGAGATGTTCTCGGCGACGGCTGGCATGACGCGCGGGTCGACGGTGGCGAGGACACGCACGTTCGAGTCGTTGCCGACGAGCTGGTTGAGGCGCCGCAGCTCATCCATCGAGTCGAGCTTGCCGTCGATGACGATGACGCCATTGAAGGTCTCGACGCGCAGGCCGGGGTTGACGAGCTCCTTCACCATGCGGCCCAGCTCCGAGCTGCGCCCATCATCGACGACGATGGTGCGGGTCTGCATGCCGCTCGCGGTCCACAGCGTGAGGGACGTACGGCCGATGGCATTGCCGGTGACGAGGAGCTCCCCTTTGCCGGTGGGGCGAACGTCGGCGACGGACTCCTGGCCGACGGCGACACGCGTGACGCCGGGCACCTTCAGCACCGTCTGGGTGCCGGGCGAGAGGCGAATGGGCTCAACTCCGGCGAAGGCGATGGCCAGCAGGACGCTCGTGAGCATGGCGGCATCGTAGGGGGGCCAGGTGGCCTCCCTGCAAGTGGGGGCATGCAGGGAGTCCCGCCGCCGTGCACGGCCGCGTCAGCCCGCGTGGGCCTGGGTCGCTTCCGGTGGGGTGACGAGGATGGGCGCGTCGTGGAGCTGGGCGCCATCCATCCGGGCGCCGGCCAGCACCTGCTCGACGACGTCTTCGAACGAGAGCCCCGCGGCCTTCGCGATCTTCGCGAAGAGGCTGGTGCGCGTGAGCCCGGGGAGCGTGTTCACCTCGAGCACCACCTCGTTGCCGACCTCCGGCACGATGAAGTCGACGCGCACGGCGCCACGGCACCCCAGCGACCGCGCGGCGGTCAGCGCCATCTGCTCGAGGTTGGCCAGGCGGGTCTGCGGGAGACGGGGCGGCAGGTGAGCGCGCGCGGTGCCCTCACTCTTCGACGTCGCGTCGTACACCGAGCCGTCGTGCGAGACTTCGCAGGCGCCGAGCGCGCGGCCATCGAGCACCGCGACGGTGACTTCCCGGCCCTTCACGAAGCGCTCGACGAGGGCCTCTCCGCCGTAGCGGCAGGCGAGCGCGATGGCGGGCTCGAGCTGCTCGCGCGTGTGCACGAGCGTGAGGCCGACCGACGAGCCGCCGTTGGCGGGCTTCACCACGCACGGAAAGCCGAGGTCGGCGTGGAGCGTCTGCGCGTCCGACACCCGGCCGGCCGAGACGACGTAGCCGGTGGGCGTGGCGAGGTTGTGCTGACGGAAGAGCTTCTTGGCGACGCCCTTGTTCATCGCGAGCGCCGACGAGAGGACGCCAGAGCCCGTGTAGGGAAGGCCCATCACCTCGAGGAGGCCCTGCACGCGGCCGTCTTCTCCCATGCGGCCATGGAGTGCGAGGAAGGCGACGTCGACCTGGGCCTCACGCAGCGTGGTGTCGAGGCCGTTGCCGGCGAAGAGGCGCACGACGAGGTGGCCATTGCCTTCGAGGGCCTGCGCGATGGCCTCGCCGGTGCGCATGGATGCGTCGCGCTCCTCACCCCAGCCGCCCATGAGAACGCCAATCCGCTTCGCCCGCTCGGTCATCATCTGTGTGGCCTCCGTGCCGCGTCGACAGTGACGCGCCCTCGTTCAAGAGCAGCCGGAGTGCCAACCGGTCAGTCCCGAAAGAGCGCGCGCCCATAGACGCTACAGGCCTGTCACGTCATGTCGAATTTCCGGCCTGGTGCGGGTGCTGGCCCGCGGTCGTCACTCGGAGAACGTGGCGATGACTGGGGCGTGGTCGGACGGCTGCTTTCCCTTGCGGGCTTCGCGGTCGACCTCCACCGAGGTGCAGCGCGCGAGCAGGTCGGTGGTCACGAGGAAGTGGTCGATGCGCAGGCCCTTGTTCTTGGGGAAGCCCAGCTCCCGGTAGTCCCACCACGAGTAGCCCGGCACGTCAGGGTGCTTCTCGCGGAAGAGGTCGACCAGGCCGTGGGCGCTCTTAAGGGCCTCGAGGGCGGCGCGCTCCTTCGGTGAGAAAAGCGTCTGCCCGGTGAAGAGCGGCACGTCGTAGACATCGAGCTCAGCGGGCGCGACGTTGAAGTCGCCGCACAGCAGCGTCGGGGTGCCCTTCGCGAAGGCGAGCCACCGGGTGAGCGCGGCGTACCAGTTCAGTTTGTACTCGAAGGCGTCAGAGCCCAGGCTCTGACCATTCGGCGCGTACAGCCCCACCACCGAGACGCCCGAGATGGAGCCCGCGATGACGCGCGACTGCTCGTCGTCATTGCCGAGGTTGCGGCGCAGCTCGGTGACCGGCCGCTTGGAGAGAATCGCGACGCCGTTGTACGACTTCTGGCCGAAGAGGTGCGGCGCGTAACCGGCGGCGTGCACCTCGAGCGTCGGGAACTGATCGTCGGTGCACTTGGTCTCCTGCAGACACACCACGTCGGGGTCGCGCGTCTTGAGCCACTCGATGAGCCGGTCGACGCGCGCGCGGACGCTGTTGATGTTCCAGGTGGCGATCTTCACGGGTCGCGATGTAGCGCTGGGGCCGCCGATTCGCGACGGCCTTGCGCGCTCAGCCCCATCGAGCGCACGAGAGGTGTTCGAGCAACACCTCGTCCTCGGTGAGCAGCACGGCACCCTCTTCCACGGTGCCCTCGGGCAACCCGACGTGGGCCCGCTGCGCGACACGACCTCGGAGGGAGGGAATTTCCATGGTGAGGCGCACCGTGCCCGCCGGATGACTCGAAAGAAAGTGACAGAATCCTGGACAACTCTGTCAGTTCTCCTGAAGCCACTCCGCTGCGCTGATGTCGCCCCCTGACCACAGACGCGCGCCGGGAACGACGCGCCTGGGCGCGACCGCTTCGGGTACGCCGGTCGTCTCCGAAGGGGTCTGCCGAGATGGAGTCTGCTCGCGCGCGCCAACAGCACGGCGGCGCCCACCGCCCGCGCCCAGATGCTTCAGCGGGCTGGAACGGCCTCGAGCTGGCAGGCGAAACGGCCCGCGCGGCCCAGTGTTTCTATCGGGCCTCCCGGCTCGTCCCCTCGATGGGCGGCGGAAGGGGCGGCGCGGGCGTACTCGGCGGCGCGCCGTGGGCTGGCTGGACGCGGCGGTGTCCCAGACGCAGGTGCCCGCCGAGAAGCTGCGGCTGCTCAAGCTGAAGGGCCGAATCCTGCACGCGGAGCTGCGTGACGCCGCGGGAACGCAGCGCGTCCTCGCCGAGGTGCGCGCGCTCGAGGCCGCACTGGGCCCGGCGGGGCCGGTCGCTGCTGCGACACCAGAGCCCACACCTGTCGCGGAGCCATCATCACCCTCGACGGGCCGTTTCCCGAACGCCTCACGCGCGCCGAGAAGACCTGGCCGAAGCCCGCCGCATCACCGTGACAGCAGCCCCAGCAGCGTCTCGTCGAGCTCGGTGGTCGTTCGCAGCACGCGCAGGTTGGCGCGGTACGCCGTCGCGTCGGCCATCGCGCCCACGAGGGACGACTCGAGGCTGACCCGGTCGGTGGGCGCAGCCACCTCGGCGGCGCGGGTGGCGAGCCGCTCGCTGGCCGAAGCGAGCCCGCCCAGGGCGACCGTCTGCGCCGAGGCGACCTTCATGCGGCCCGGACCCCAACGGTGACGGCCCGCCACGAGGCCCACGCCTCGGCCTGCGTCGGTGACAACGCCCATGGTCGGAGCCGACAGGTGCGAGCGTCGAGCCGCTCGACCCGCGCATGACACCCCAGCTCGCCACAGCGGACGAAGACCAGCAACGGCGTGGACAGCCGCGCGTCGGCGGTCACCAACACGCCGCTCTCGTCAGCGCCCAGGAGCGACACCTCGACCACCGCCGCGCCCGTGGCCACCTGCACCGCGCCCACCTCGAAGGCCGAGCCCTCGAGCGCCTCGGGCACCGACTCGTCCACCAGCCGCAGCGCGCGGACCAGGTCTGGCAGCTGCCCCGACAAGGTCTCGCAGGTGCGGGTGTCGAGAGCGGCGATGGAGCCCAGGCGCTCCGGGGTGACGTGTGGCAGCAGCTCGACCTGCCCGACGACCTCGTCCACCACGCCCAGCCAGTCCCACGCGCCCAGCGAGTGGTGAAAGGCCACGGCGGCGGCCAGCGGGTGCGGCAGGCGCCAGGCGTCGACGAGGGCGCTCCCCGCGCTCACGTGGAGGTCTTCGACGAGCGCCCACCAGCCAGCGTCGGTGCGGGTATCGGCGTCTGGGCGGGCGCGCAGCAGGTCCTCCAGCGCCGAGAGCACCACCACGCGCCCCACGTCGTGCAACAGCCCCACCACGAAGGACACCTCGGCCGGCAGCGGCGACAGCCCGCCGGGCCCCGACAGCCACTGTGCGACGTGCGCGCCGACGAGGGCCTCGCGCCACGCCCGCGCCCGCAACGCCTGGAGCGGCCCCTGGTGCCCGATGGAGCCAGCGGCCTGCTGTGCCCACGCCAGCTTCATCACGCCCCGCGCGCCAATGCGTGACAGGGCCGCCCCCAGCGACGTCACCGGCTCCCGGCCGCGCACCGAGGCGCTGTTGGCGACCCGCAACACGGCCGCCGCGATGGCCTGGTCGGCGCGCACCACCTGCTCGAGCGCTGCCATCGACCAATCCTCACGGCCCAGCAGGCTGCTCAAGTGCACGCACGCCGTCGGCGCAGGGGGGACCCGAAGCCGCTGCTCCCGGACCCGTGCGCGAATGGCGGCTTCCACGTCCATTGGGTGGATCCTCGGCACGTCAGGCGCGCGCCTTGACCCCGGGGTGGCCCTGACCCCGGCGGGGCCTCACCGACCCGGCGTGCCAAGGGCCTGCTTGACGCTCGCGAGGGCCACCTCGGCGGCCGTCCGCACCTCGGTGGCCTGCCGCGCATCAGCTTCGAAATCTCCTCGGCGCCGCAGGCCGGGAGGTTCGGCAGCGGCGAGCGCAGGCCCCACCACGCCATGGCGGCGAAGACGAGGCGGGTGGGCACCGACGGCGCCAACTGCGGCAGCGCGCCCTGGCCGAAGGACACCTCGACGCCGCGCGACAGCTCCGTGGACAGCTCGTACCCGAGGATGAGCCGACGCCACACCGCCGGCCCGAACGACGCCTCGCTCAAGGCCGAGCGGATGACGCTCGCCGGCGTCTGCCGCAGCAGGCTGCGTTCGTCTTCGCTCAGCTGGTCTGGCGCGACGAAGGCGAGCGGGTACACCTGAATCTGCCCAATCGCAGTGGAGACGGCGAGGTGGGCGACGTCGCGGACGCGCGCCAGGGGCAGGCCAAAGTCGAGCGCCAGCGCCGCGGCGGTGAAGGCCGTGTTGGCAGCCTGCGCGGCCAGGTTGACGGTGCCCTCGAATGCGCCGGCCACCCCGAGCAGCCGACGGCCCCGGCGCTGGACCTCGGCTACGACGAGGTCGGCCAGCCGCAGCGCTTCGAGCCCATCGAGCGGCGCTCCCCGCGCGGCAGCCTCGACGAGGCCCCCGATGCCAGCCGTCACGTCCCGCCAGGCCTGGGTGGGCTGTCGGGGTAGGATGGCGGGCCGGCTTCCCTCGACGCGAAACGCCACCCGCAGCGACGTCAGCGCGTCGAGCCCCACCCGGCTCCCGGTGCGCAGCAGCGCGACGAGCTGGGCGATGTCACCCGAGGTGGGAGCGCGGTGCACGACGAGCCCCTCGATGTCGCGACTCGTCCAGTGCCGCGCCAGCACCGCCGCCGGGTCTTCGCTTCCGAGGGGCGCCACCAGTGCCTGGCCGTTGAGCGAGACGCCCTGCCCGGTGACGGCGAAGGCGCTCTGCCCCCGCTCGCTGAAGAGGTTGCCCAGCACCCGCTCGAGCAGCCGCTCGAGGCGCCGGAGCGTCACGTCAGCGGCGTCGAAGAAGGGCGCGAGTCGAGCCGACCACGACAAGACGGTCAGCGCGCGCAGCTCGAGCGACGCCTGGCGCTCGAGCGCCAGCAGCAGCCCGCCGGCCCGAGGGGGCGCAGCGGTGAGGGGCCGCTCGTCGGTGAAGGGCGTGGGAACCGACGACGCGAAGGCGCGCTCCTCGTCGACGAACTGCAGCATCTCGTCTGGAGCCAGCGTCGGCTCCGGGGCCCGCGCGGCCGCCACCTCCGGGGAGGTGCCCTGCGGCGCCTCGAGGAGCCGATGCAGCGCCTGCTCGAGCTCCGCGGCCGAGGCGTAGCGGGCGGTCGGGTCTTTGGACAAGCACCGGTGGACGAGGGCCTCGAGCGCGTCCGGAACCGACGGTGCGAAGAGGCGAAGCGACGGCGGCGGGGTGTGGAGGTGGCCGTAGATGACGCGCGGCAGCTCAGGCCCCTCGAAGGGCAGGCTCCCCGTCAGCATGCGGAACAGCACCACCCCGAAGGCGTAGAGGTCGGCGCGGTGGTCGACGAGCAGCCCGGCAATCTGCTCCGGCGCGCAGTACATCGCGGTGCCGACCAGCATGCCCGAGCTGGTGAGCTGCGTGGCCTGGTCGACGCTTCGGGCGATGCCGAAGTCGATGAGGACCAATCGCTCCTCGGGCTGTCCTGCCCGCACGAGCATGACGTTGTCGGCCTTCACGTCGCGGTGGAGGATGGAGCGCGCGTGCACGTATCCAAGCGCGCTGCACAACTGCGTCGCGAGTCGAACGCCGCGCTCCCATTCGAGCCGGCCGTGCTCGCTGAGGAAGTCATCGAGCTCGACGCCCTGGAGGTATTCGAGCGCGAGGAACAGCCCGCCATCGTCTTCGCCGCCATCGACCGCCCGGACGATATGGGGGTGTTCGAGCGTCAGGGCGAGGGTGATTTCCTTGCGAAACCGGGCGAGGTTGACGCGGTCGCTGGCACCGCCCTTGAGGCGCAGCCGCTTGACGGCGACGGCCTCACCGGTCTCGCGGTCGAGGGCCCGGTACACCTCGCCCATGCCACCACGCCCGAGGAAGGCTTCGAGCTGATAGCGGTTGGCGACGACGGTGAGCGGCGCCGGGGGCGACATTCCATGCCACAGACAAGCACAGGGCAGGCGCCCGGATGACGGTGCTGAAGCGGCTCAACGCCTCACGGCCTGTTCGTCAGAAGAACGCCACGCCAGCCCCCGCGCTCGCCGTCACACGGGGCACCTCGGTGCAGCAGCCGTTGCCCGGCAACGCGCGCACCTTCACCTCGGCGGTGAGGAAGAAGTGACGGCCGAAGAAGAAGTCGACGCCGCCCGCGCCCACCACGCCGATGGCGAGCGCGTTGGGCCGCAGGTCGAACTCGCTGCCCGAGAGGGACGCCGAGAGGAAGGGCTTCACCTTCCAGTCGGCGCCGGCGAGCCACAGCTTGGCGCCGATGATGTCATACGAGCGGCTGTCCGGCCGCAGCTCGACGTCGCTGCGCAGCGCGAACCACCGCGACAGCCGCGCCTCGAGGCCCACGCCGTGCACGAAGCGGCCCTCGCTGAAGCCCACGGAGCCCGGGGAGGACGTCAGCAGGCCGGTGAAGCCGGGCTGGTACTTCACGCCGATGAGGGCCGGCCGCTCTGGCTCCCGATGCGCAGGCGCGCGCGTCACCACCTGCGGGGGCGGCGCCTGGACGGGCGGGGGCCGCGCGGCCACCGGCGGCGGGGCGACGACGACTGGCGGTGGGGGCGCGACGACGATGGGCGGCGGCGACATCACCACCGGCGGTTGCACGGAGACGGGCGCGCTCGGCACGTAGACGGGCGGCGACATCACCACCGGCGGCTGCACGTACACCGGCGCGGGCTCGACGGAGAGAGGCGGCGGCGACATCACCACCGGCGCCCACACGCGGCGGGGCCGGTGCACGTTCACGCCAAAGCCGAAGAAGATGGACGAGCGGCTGCCGAACAGGTCGAGGGAGACTGAGCTCATGTGCCCGTCGGCCACCACGACGGATTGCGCCAACGCTGCCGGCGCCAGCGCCATCACCACCACCGACACCACGGCCTGCCACGCACGCATGGAGCGCTCCTGGGGTCGACGGAGAGGAACCTGCGGCCCGTCGATGAAGCGTTGGTTGCCGGCTCGTCGCGAGGCGATCGGCGCTGCGTGGCCCTGCGCGCCTTTCCGATTCATCCGCTGCACTCCTGCGGGGTTAGAGTGCGTCGTCCCCGTTACCCGAAGGAGCGCCCATGTCCCGCTTCGTCCTCGCGTCCGTCTTCGTCGCCACCTGCGCCCTCGCCGCCCCCGGAGAGGCCTGGGACATCACCATGCAAATCGACATGCCGGGCCTGCCGCCGGGCTCGGTGCCGGTGAACACCGTGCGTTCTTGCGGCCCCAAGCGCGGCGACGGGCCCCCCTTCACCGGCGCGCGGCCGGGCGACGACTGCAAGGTGATGGATGCGAAGCAGACGGGCTCGACGTGGACGTGGAAGATGGCGTGCTCCAACGGCGTCAAGGGCTCCGGCAGCATCACCCTCGAGGGCACCACGGCCTTCAGTGGCAAGTCCGAGATTGAGATGGAGGGCCAGGCGGTGGCCACGAAGATCTCCGGCAAGCTGGTCGGCCCGTGCGACTACAAGGGCCCGCCCGCGACGCCCGGCGCCGCGACGCCCGCTCCCGCGCCGAAGAAGGGCGCGAAGGCGAAGTGACGCCGATGACGTCGCTCAAGGCCACCATCGTCGACGTGCCCGACTTCCCGAAGCCGGGCATCCTCTTTCGCGACATCACGCCGGTGCTCGCGTCACCAGCGCTCTTCGCCCAGGCGTTGACCGAGATGACCTCGCACGTGCGCTGGGCCGACGTCGACGTGGTGGTGGGCATCGAGTCACGGGGCTTCATCCTCGGGTCGGCGCTCGCGGCGACCCACCACAAGGGCTTCGTGCCGATGCGCAAGGCCGGCAAGCTGCCGCCGCCCGTGCATGGGCAGGCCTATGCCCTCGAGTACGGCGAGGCGACGCTCGAGCTCAAGGCGGGAACGGGGCGGGCGCTCCTCGTCGATGACGTCCTGGCCACCGGAGGGACGCTCGAGGCCGCGCTCTCGTTGTGCCGCCGCGCGGGCTACGACGTCTCCCACGTCGCCGTCCTCATCAACCTCACCTTCTTGAACCAGCTCACCTTCGCCGGCCAGAAGGTGCACGCGGCGCTGGAGTACTGAAGGCATGCGGCCCGAGGACGTGGTGGTGGTGGTGGCGCTCCTCGAGGAGGTGCAGCAGGTCTTCGAGGGCACCGGCGCGCGGGTGGTGCGCTGTGGCGTCGGCAAGGTGAACGCCACCTTCGCGACCCTCAAGGCGGTGCTGGCGCAGCGGCCCGCCCTGGTGCTCAACGTCGGCACCGCCGGCAGCCCCACCTTCCCCACCCACGCCCTGGTGGAGTGCACGCGCTTCGTGCAGCGCGACATCGACGCGAGCCCCCTGGGCTTCGCGCGCGGCACCACGCCCTTCGACGAGACACCGCACGTGCTGACGGCGCCGCGGCGCTTCGCGGACCTCCCCGAGGGCGTGCTCGGCACCGGAGACAACTTCGAGACGACGCTGTTGCCCTCGGCCGATGGCCTGCCGCACGTCACAGCCGCCTCCCGCTCCGTGCCGCGGCCCACCGTCATCGACATGGAGGGCTTCGCCATCGCCAAGGTGTGCGCGCTCGAGGGCGTGCCGTGCTGCGCGCTCAAGTACGTCACCGATGGCAGCGACTCGAACGCGTCGACGGACTGGGCGCAAAACCTGCCCCGCGCGGCGGCCCGCTTCCGTGAGGCGTTCGACCGGCTGCTGCGAGGCTGAACCTGAAAAAACGACGCGCCGACTTCACCCCCGCGGGAAGCCGGCGCGCCAGCAGCATCGAAAGCTCGTTGCTGCTGGCGCACTCATTCCAAGAGCTGGACCAGCGAGCCGCCCCAAGGAATTTCGCGCATCTGGCGCTTTGGCCCCGCCGTCCGCCACGCACCGGTTGCGCCAGACTCACCGCTCCGTCAGGGCGCCGACGCACCGGAACGCATGAAAAGCGTCGGGAAACCCCGTAAGGAAGCGTCCACCAGTCGTCCTTGGGGCGTCGTCTAAGGGTAGGACATCAGACTTTGACTCTGAGTATCGTGGTTCGAATCCACGCGCCCCAGCTCGCAGCCTCGTCGCCTTCGCGACGCAGCGCGCACCTTTCCCTGCTTTTCCTCCGGTGACGTCGGGAGCAGAGCCGGTACAATCTCCCGGTCGTCGGTTGAAGTGTCTGCACCACGTCACCACGTTGGGGGAGCAGCATGGCGGCAGGGAAGGAGCTGCAGCTCGTCGCGGTCGGCTCGGTGTCGGCGGTGGCCGTTCGCGAGCTCGAGGCCCCCATTCAGCAGGTGCTCACCATCGGCACCTACCTGGGCAGAGTGAACCTCGGGACGCCCGCGTACGCCTTCAACAAGGACCGAATTCAGTACCACACCACCGCCATCATGCGGCGGCTCCTCACCATCAAGGACCCGGGCGCGCTCAACATCATGGGCGTCACCGATGGAGACCTCTTCACGCCCGACACGCCGTTCGTCTTCGGCGAGGCCGACCGGGACTCCCACGTGGCGGTCCTCTCGCTCCACCGCATCAAGGGCGAGACGGAGCAGGCCCGTCGGCGCATCGCGGTCGAGGCGGTGCACCAGGCTGGCCACCTCGTGGGGCTGTCGTACTGCGAGGATCCGCGCTGCGTGATGTCCCAGGCCACCAGCCTCGCCGAGGCCGAGCGACGCCAGCTGCAGCTGTGCAACAACTGCAAGAACGAGCTGCTGCGCATTCGCCGGTGAAGGCCCCTTGCTCGCCTTCGGGCTGCGGGTGGGCAACACGCTGACGGTGAAGCAACACTTCGTCGCCGACGTGGTGGCCGGGGTGGTGTTGGCCCTGGCCATCAACGCGGTGTTCTTCCCGCCACGGGTCGAGCCGGCGTTCGAGGGCAAACCGGTGCCGGCGCCGCCGTCGGCGCTCAACGTCGCCCTCGCGTTGGGCCTCGTCTCACTGCTGCTGTTCCTCCAGTGGCTCGCTGCGAATGCCACGCCCCGCGTACGGGAAGGCGTTCCTCCGGTTCTGGCGAGGCCCCCGTCCCGCCGAGACGGCTGGTCCGGCGCTGTCGAGCGCGCCGCTGACGAAGCCATGACGGGCTGGCCTGAAGCTTGGCCTCGCCATGACGCCTGCGTTGCCGCTGTCTGCACCGGCCCTGCACCCGCCCAAGGTGAAACCTGCGTTACGCGGGGTGTTTCACTTCCTGGCCTTCTTCGTCTCGCTCGGCGGCATCGTGGAGCTCGCGATGGCACCGCAAGTGGGGTGGCGCTGGGCGGCGGGGGTGCTCTACGCGGTGTCGCTCTCGTCGATGCTGGGGCTGTCGGCGCTCTACCACCGGCCGATGTGGAGCCACGCGATGCGCGCGCGGCTGCGGCTCGTCGACCACTGCGGCATCTTCTTCGTCATCGCGGGCTCCTACACGCCGTTCGCGGCCTTCGCGGCGCCACACGACTGGACGCTGGGACTTTCGGGCATGTGGCTGGGCGCGGTGGGGGGCATCGTCCATGCCTTCGTCAACGACCACGGGCACCGGGGCCTGCGCGCCGCGGTGTACGTGGTGCTGGGGTTGTCAGCCTCGCCGCTGGTGTTCTCGCTACCCGCGCAGCTGGGCTGGGGCCCGGTGGGACTCGTGCTGGCTGGAGCCGCCGTCTACATCGCGGGCGCTGGCGTCTATGCGCGCCGGTGGCCCAACCCGAAGCCGTCGGTCTTCGGGTACCACGAGATTTTCCACCTGCTGGTCATCGTCGCGGCGGCGCTGCACTTCGCCGCCGTGTGGAGCGTGCAGCAGCTGCCCTCCAGGTGAACCTGCGCCCGCCTCAGCCTTCCCACGAAACGCAATGGCTCACCCCTCGCTCGCCAGCCACCGCGCCCAGTCTGGCGAGGGGTCGAACGCCGCGGGTTTGAGGTCACCCAACTTGAGGCCCCGTGCGGTGAGCACTGCCATCCACTTCGTGCGGCCGTTCACGACGCGCTGCACGCGCACGGGCCCCAGGTGCCCCAGGTCGCGGCAGGAGCGGTAGTGGGGCTCCTCCCGGAGCGCCTGCTCGACCGCTCCGGCGAGCACATGGAGGCGCTCCTCGTCCACGGCGGCCTCGAGGAAGAGCGTGTAGTGCGGCGGGTCTCCAGTCGTCGGGCGCGAGCAAGACGAAGTCCACCGCCATGGCGTCGAGCACGCGCTGCAGCTTCGGCTCCACCGCCACCGCGGACAGCTTCTCGCCGCGCAGGTCCGACATCTTGTCGCGCCGCCCCTCGAAGGTGAGCATCGGCAACGCGCCGCGACATGGCCCAGGCCGCGGGCAGCCCCGTCGCGTACGAATGAGCGCGCGGGAGATGGTGAGGTGTTGGGCCCGCGAAGACGTCACGACGCAGAAGAGTGTAGCCGCGCGAAGACGCGACGAACTTCCTGTTTCAGCCGCCCAGGGCGCACGCGCCGCAGTTCACCCAGACCCGGTGGCCGCTCCAGAGTGCTTCGGGTACGACAGCGCAAGGCGCACGCACGTGGTGAGGTCCCGCTGCGCCGACGTGAGGAGAGCAAACCGTGGGGTGGGTCGCCTTCTTCTTGCCGCCGGCGCTGACAGTCCTCTGCGCAGCATGGATGGTGGCTCGCGCGTGGTGGACGGTTCCGTCGTTCGTGCCACGAGCGGTCGCGTTCGTGGGCGCCGTCCCGAGCAGCACGTACATCGTGGTGAGTCTGCTCCAGGCCCGCGGCGTGACCGACTGGGGCAGCGGTGGCGGCCCCTGGTTCATCCTTCTCATCGTCCTGTCCGCCTTGTTCGTCGTGGCGTTCGCCTTGCTGCTCCTGCCGCGCTTCGCGATGGCGGCCCGGGTGGTTGGTTGGATGGCAGCGGTGGCCGGGTGGGTGGTGACGGTGCTCATGGTGGCCATGGCCAGCGTGCCTCCGAGTGGCCAGGCGATGGGGATCTGGCTCGGCTTCGTCACGTTCCCGTTCGCAAGTCTGGCGATTGCTCTCACGGGCGTCGGGCTCTCGCTCGCCCGAGCCGGCTCACGCGCTGCAGCCCTGGGCTCCCTGCTGGCGGGGCTGGCCCTGGGCGCGTGGTGGTGGCCCCGCTGGCTCGAGGACCAGGGGCGTGCGGTCGACGAGAGCGAGGCTGGTGTGTCGTCGGGCGCCCAGCTCGAGGTCTACGTCCCGGGCGCCATCATCACCGCGGTCTTCCTGCTGACCTCCGTCGTGCTGCTGCGCTCGACGCGGCGTCCCGGGTTCGGTTCGGAGGGCGTCCGCGCTGGGAAGTCGTGATGGACGAACTTCATCGCGTCACTCCGTCGCCACGGGCGCGTGGGAGACCGGAGGCCGCGAGCTCCGTCTGCCTGGTTTGGGGCAGCGCCCCCAGTGCGCGCCTGCTACGAGCCTGTCGCCTCGCATGCAGCCCGAGTCCCCCAGAGACCCGCCGCGCCACCGCCTCGAACTCCCCGGTGTGACCTTGTCGTACACGGACGAGGGCCGGGGCCCCGTCATCGTCGGCCTCTCGGGCCTGCCGGGCGCCCACCACCACTGGCGCTGGCTGGCGACGCCGCTCTTCTCGTGGGCGCGCTTCATTCGGCTGGAGCTGCCCGGCTTCGGTGAAGCACGGCTCCCGGGCAAGGTTCGACCGCTGTCGTTGCAGGCCCGCGGGGAGCTCGTCGCGCGCGCGCTCGAGCGACTGGACCTGCACGACGTCTCCCTCGTCGGCCACAGCATGGGCGGCCTCATCGCGCTCGAGGTGGCGGTGCATCACGCGCGGGCCATTCGCAGCGTGACGCTGGTCGCGACGCCGGGTCCCACGGCCCACTACCCCGAGGCGCTCTGGCGTGCCTTCAGCATGCTCTTCCTGGTCCCTGGCCTGCAGGCGCCGCTCACGCGCGTGGCCCGCCTGGCCTACCGGCGGCTCGGCTTCTCGCTGCGTGACATGCACGACGAAGGCGCGGTGCGGACCGTCATCGACGCAGCGTCGGTCGACTTCCGGCGCCACCGCGACACCATCGCCGCCGTGCGCGTGCCGGTGCTCCAGGCCTGGGCTGACGACGACGACCTGGTGCCGGCCCGCTTTCACCACGAGCTCGCCCGCGCGCGCGCCGACTGGACCCACCTCACCTTCCCGGACGGGAAGCACGACGTGCAGAAGTTCCACGGCGTCGAGCTCGCCCAGGCCATGCGCCGACTGCTCGCGACGGGTGGCCTTCGTCCGCCTGCGAGCCGCACAGCGTTGACGTTTGACTCAGAGCCGTCCGCTGGCAGCAGAAGAACCTGACGAGTTGGCTGACGTCAGTCTACGGTGACCCGTCGTGGCGGCTCGGAAACAGTTCCCCAAGCGCAAGAAGAAGGACCCGCTCAACCCGGACCGCATCGCGCGGGCGGCGCTCGACTTCATCGACGAGCACAGCATGGAGGACATGAGCGTTCGCAACCTCGGCGCCACCCTCGGCGTCGAGGGCATGGCCCTCTACAAGCACTACCCGTCGAAGGAGGCGATTCTCGACGCCGTCGCCGAGCTGCTGGTGCTCGAGCTCGTCGTGCCCGCGCCAACGTCCGAGGGGTGGCAGCGACGGGCCCTCCTGATGGCGCAGGACTACCGGGCCATCTCGCGCCGGCACCCCAACGCCTTTCCGCTGCTGGGCATGCGGCGCTTCACCACGCCCAAGGCCCTCATCCTCATCGACCGCATCGTCTTCGCGTTGATGGCCGAGGGGCTGTCCGCGCAGCAGGCCGTCGAGGTGTACCGGGCCGTGGCGAACTGGGCCAACGGCTGCATCTTGAACGAGCTGGCCAGCGACATCGCCGCCGCCGAGGGCAAGGAGCCCAGGGCCGAGACGTTGCCGCGCGAGCTGACCGCCCTGGCCGTCGCGCACCCCTTCCTCGGTAACTCGCACGCCGACGAGCTGTTCCGGCTCGGCCTCGAGTCGCTGCTGGACGGAATGGCCACGCGCTTCAAGGCCGCCCGCGCAGGCTGACGAGCGGCGCCCAGCCATCAAGCCCGCGAGACGACGACGCTCCCCACCAGCACGCCACCGACCATGGTCATCACGGCCGGCACCGGGGCGAAGAGCCGCGTCCCTCCGAAGAGGAACGTGGTGATGGCCTCGAGCCCCGGCGGCGCCAGGTGGAGCGCCCGCAACAGCAGCAGCACACCCGGCACCAACAACCCCAGCCCCAGCAGCAGCTTCACCGCCTGGTGCATGAGACGTCAGCCCAGGCCCAGCAGCCGGGGCACCTTCTCTTCGAGGAGGTCGATCTCCTCGCGCGTCTCGCCGAGGTAGGCCAGCAGCTGCAGGTCCTCCCGCTCGACCGCGCCGCCGTGGACGATCCACGCCCGCGTCCGCAACAGCCGGTACAGCTTGATGAGCTTGCGGTCGGACACGAAGACCTCGTCCTCGCGCACCAGCGTGCGGATGACGCGGCGGAACTCGCGCATCACCTCTTCGCGGAAGAACAGCTCCCGGTCGCGCGGCTCCTTCCGCGACATGAGCAGCGTGAGGTACCGGTGGCCCTTCATCACGTCTTCGAGCGAGGCGTGCCCCTCGACCCACGGCTTGCGGTTGAGGTCCTTGTTCACCATCGACTCGAGGCCCGCGTCGAGCAGCTCGACGAAGTGCGTCTCCTGCACCGAGCGGCAGGCCGCCTTGAGCGCGAAGCGGTCTTTCAGCGCGCCAAGCTCGCTGTGCTCCGGAATCTCGTTGGTGGCCGCGAAGAGCACCTTGAGGCGCACCGGCACCGGCACGCCGTCCTGGTAGAACTTGCGCTCGTTGATGACGGTCAGCAGCGCGTTCAAGATGGCCGAGCTCGCCTTGAAGATTTCGTCGAGGAAGACGAGGCGCGCGGTGGGCAGCTTCCCCTTCTCGCGGCGCAGGTACTTGCCGCCGCGCAGCTCGTTGATGTCGATGGGGCCCAGCACCTCGCTGGGCTCGGTGAAGCGCGTCAGCAGGTACTCGAAGTAGTCGATGCCGGTGAGGCCCAGCGCGTCCTTGAACTTGATGACGAGGTCGGACTTCGCCGTGCCGGGCGGGCCGACGAGCAAGAGCGGCTCCTGCGCCACCGCTGCCACCAGCATCAGGTCCACCAGCGGCTGCTTGTCGACGAAGTGACGGCCAAGGCCGACGCGGAACCGGTTGAGGCGGTCGCGCAGCGACTGGGCCTCGGCGGAGAGCTGCTCGAGCGTCAAGTCCGAGATGGCGTCGAGCGGGTCCTTCACGGGGAGCTGAGTCATGGTGTCCAGGTTCTTTCAGGCGTCAGGCGACGGCCCCGACATCGCGGTGCACGCGGCGGCGCACCAGGTATTCGTCTTCTTCGAGGAAGCGGCGGGTGGCCTCGTTCAAGGTGAGGTCGTCGCCCACGTGGCCGAGCACGAGCGCGTCGGCGAAGTCCACCAGCGAGAGGCAGAAGTGGCTGTTGGTGTTGAAGGCGTCGGTCACCCAGGGGAGCTGCTGGGCCAGACGCAGCAGGCCAGGCAGCGCGAGCTCCGTTGGCAGGTGGCCCAGCGCGCGCGCGGTGGAGCGCGTCAGCTTCAGGCGGTCGACGGGAATGAGCCCGGACTCTCCACGCGACAAGCGGCCCTGCGCGTCGTCGATGATGGGCTGCGCCTGCGCCGTCTGTCCCAGGTACGCGAGGCCGCCCGCCAGCCCGAGCCGCGCGATGAGGGTCCGCGTGTCCTCGCCCTTGAGCACCGAGGAGGCGCGCTGCAACAACTCCGTCGACTCGTCGCGCAAGCCCACCCGCCGCAGCGAGCGCACGCCCGCCACCAGCGTCGAGCCGAGCTCGGCCATGCCGTCGACGCCCAGCTCCGAAAACAGACGTCCCAGCGAGGTGACGAGCTGCTTCACCAGCGCGGTGCGACCGAAGTGGCCCGCCACCTTGAGGGCGTCTTCGTAGAGCAACGCGCGCAGCTTCGCGGGCAGGCCATCGGCGAGGGCGACGAAGCGCTGCAGCAGCGGGAGCGCCTGGGACTCCGGCACGCTGGGCAGGAAGTCGAGCAGTCCGTCGATGAGGCGCGCGCGCTCCTCTGGCGGGAGGTTTCCGTCACCCGCCACCCGCGCCCGCTCCTCGATGCCGCGCAAAAGCTCTGCCGGGTCCTTGAGGCCGCGCAAGGCGGCGAGCTCTTCGGCGCCCTGGTTCTGGTGCGCGCGGAAGAAGTCGGTGGTGGCGTCGAGGCGCTCCTGCGGCTCGAGCACGTTGGAGAACTGCCGCAGCCGGTCCACCTTGTACCGCTGGAAGGGCTCGAGTGACGGGAGCTGCCCGTTGATCTCCGCGCCCAACGGCGTCTCAGGTGACACGCCTTCGAGCGCCTGGTCGATGCGCGCCGAGAACGCCCGCATGAGGTAGCGGTGCACCGGCGCGTTCTGGTCCTTCGGGTCGGTGGTGGCCGACACCTTCTCGAGCACCGACAAGGACAGGTCTCGCAGCGCGCGCGCCCGGTCGGCCGCTCCCAGTCGCGCGAAGCCCCAGGCGAACTCGAAGCCCACGTAGGCGCGGGTGAGGTGCGGCGGCGCCTCGACTGGAGAGCGCTTTCGCGGCGTCTCGTCGAAGGCCTTGAGCAAACCCTCCAGCTGGGCCGACACGCGCAGGGCCCGCTCCGTGCCCGCGCCACCCGCCGCAGCGCCCGTCACGCGCATGAGCCTCGGCACGTCACGATCGAGGGAGAGCCCTCGCTGCAACCGCGCGAGGACCCGGTCTCTCGCGCGCGCGAGGCCCAGCGCATCACCGCCCGCCAGGCGGGACAGGGCGAAGCGCGCCAACCAGAAGCTGCGCACGTCGAGGTCGTCGTCGAAGCGGTCGAAGAAGGCCGAGGCCTCGGCCAGGCGAACCTGGCCCGACGCCGGCGTGCTGGCCTGGGCGAGCAGGTGCGCCACCACCGCGCGCGTCTGGTCGACGTTCGGCGTCTTCTCACCCATCACCGCGTCGAGCCGCGTCCCCGTCGTCTCGGCCCATCGGCGCGCGAGCGGGGCGATGCTGTCGAGCGGGGCTTCCCACACCGCGTGCGCCCAGGCCATGCCAGCATCCCGTGGACGTTGCGCACGGGCATAGAGCTCGGCGAGCCGGGCCCAGGCCTGCTGCCGCTCGGGCGAGTCGGCGCGGGCCTCGAGCTCGAGGAACGCCGCCTCTTCGCGCGACACCAGCGCCTCCACCTCACTGGGTGTGCGGGCGACCTCGACGGCGACGACGGCCGGGGCGCGCACCGGGTCGGGCGGCGCGGCAGACGGTCGGTCGGGCCTCGCCTCGGTGCGCGGCCGGGCGCGCGTGCGTTGCTTCTGCTCCTCGTCCCGCTCGGGGCTGTCGCGGCGCTCGGACGGCGCGGCCTCATCCGCGGCGAGGAAGGGCTCGAGCTCGAACACCGCGGAGCGCACCCACGCGTCGAGCGTCTCGGCGGCGCCGTCGATGACGTAGTCGACCCAGTCCCCCAGCGGCTGGAAGGCGCTCTCGGGCAGCGCGTGGCGCGTGAAGCCCTGGCCGGAGCCCTCGAGCCAGGTGACGAGGTCGGCGTCGGGCGCCAGCCAGCTTCGCAGGCGGTCGCGGCGCAGCGGCGGCTCGACGGTGAGGCCCACCGGCACGAAGAGGTTCTGCAGGTCAGCCATGCGCGCGAAGGGTTGGCCCGGCAGCGCGCCGGTGTTCGCTTCCCGTCCTGGCCGGGCGCGCAACACGACGACGTCACCCGAGACCGCGAAGAGCACGTTCTCGAGCTGCGCCTCGGGCAGGCCACGCACCAGCGCCTCGACCTGCTCGCGCGGGGCCTTCTGGTGCTCGACGGGCCGCAGCACGAAGAGCGTCGGCACCTCGACGCGCGCGGCGCGGGCCAGCGTGAGCGTCACGGGAATGCGGGGAAGGTCGGTCTCGGCGCTGCGCAGCGTCGCCGTGGGGAGCGAGTCGGCCTCGACGAGCTGGTCGACGTCGGTCCACGCCCCGGTGGGCACGCGCCACCACGCGCCCTCGGCGGTGACGAAGAGGAGCTGGTTGGCTTCGACGGACAGCGCGCCGTCGAGCGGGTGCTCCCAGCCGACCTCGGTCCACATGCGGTCCTGGCCTGCGGGCGTGGGCACGAAGGCGCGCAGCCCGTCGAGGTGGTCGAGGGCGCGCGAGAGGACGAACCAGGGCGGCTCCACCACCTTCACCAGCGCGACGAGGCCCTGGCTGCCGTCGAGCGCGCGCAGCTCCTGGCGGTCGCAGCCCAGTCGGAGCAGCTCGCCCGCGAGGTCGAGCAAGGTGCTCTCGCCGGTGACGGTAAAGAGGACGAGGCCCGGGTTGCCGTCGGGCTCTCCGATGCGGCGCGGCGGCAGCACCTCAGCCCAGCACGACACCTGGCCCACCAGGGGGGCGGGCAGCGGTCGTTCGAGAACGCCTGCCGCGAGCAGGGCCTTCTTCGCCTTCGCCGGCACCGCGACGCTGGGCGAGACGAGCAGCTCACCCTCCTTCGTTCGGCCCACCCGGGCGGGCGCGCGTTGCAGCTCGGCGGGGATGAGACCCGACGTCAGCGCCACCTGCAGGGCCTCGTCACTCGGGAAGACCAGCGCGTCCATCGAGCAGCGACTGTAACGGACGAGGTGCGCAGAAGCAGTGCTCGTCACGCATGTTCGGGGGAGCAGACGCTTTTTGTTTGACTCACGCAGACAGGGCCTTGCCGAGACCGCCGCTCGTCCTCAAGAGTGTGCCCCGTGCGGATCAGAGACAGCGGCGTGGAGCGGGTCGCCCTCGGTTTTCAGGCGAAGGGCACGGCGGTGTCCGACCGGGACGTGCTGCAGCTCCTCGCCGAGCTCGCCGACCGCACGCCGTCGGAGTCCTCGGCGATGCTCGAGGCGCTGACGAAGCCGGGCCTGTCACGGGCCGATCAACTGGCCCTGGTGGCCGACGGGCTCGACGACGATGAACGCGCCGACGTCGCCACCTTGCTGGACGCCTCGACGATGACGCTCTCGCCCGCGGCGCGGAACCTGCTCGAGGCGCTCGTGGGCCGGTCGTCGCTCGACGCGCACGCGCCGGGGCTTCAGCTCGACGTCTCGAAGGCCGGTGCGCTCGAAGGCCTCGCCATGCCGGGCGCCGTCATCGAGGCGGTGAACCTGAGCCAGGCCCCGACCGGCTTTGGGCGCGTCACCGATGGCGTGGAGCTGGGCCGGGCCGACGCGCGAGGCCGGTTCTCGGTCTTCATGGGTGACGCGCAGCCGGGCGACGTGGTGCGCGTGCGGGCGCGCGGTGCCGATGGGCGGGCGAGCGACTGGTTCACGACGGTCGCCAGCGATGGGCGTCCCGACCCGCGCGCCGCGTTCGTCAACCTCAAGCGGCTGCTGGTGCGCTCGGCTCCCGAAGGCACCCTGGCGCTGCTGCCCGCTTCGAAGGACCTGCCCTTCACCGAGCCGTTCGCCACCGTGCGCTTCTCGAACCAGCGCACCGGAGAGTCCGTCGACGTGCGCATGGGCGACCACGCCACCTTGACCGCGCCGGTGACCCTGCGAGGCCAGCCCGGTGACGCCATCGCCATCGCGGTGAGTGACGGCGCGGGCAACACCGACTTCTCCTTCGTCGCGGGCACGCTGACGGCGCCGGGCTTTCCGCCACGCGGCGCCATCGTCGACCCGGACCCGGTGGCCCGAGAGGGCACCTCCCGCTTCGAACACGCAGGCGAGCTCTTCGTGAACGGCGCCTCGGGCCGCGACCCGAAACAGGGCCAGATTGGGAACTGCTACGTGCCCGCGGGCCTGGCGGCGGTGGCGTTCGCCGACAAAAGCTCCATCGACGACCTGGTCCGACCGAACCCCGACGGCACGGTGACGGTGCGCTTCTTCGACGCCGCCACGCTGACGCCCCACGAGGTGGTGGTCGACCGCGAGCTGTACGGAACCGCAGGCCGGCCCCGGTACGGGAGCGCCACCGAGCGCGACGGCACAGGCCAGCTCGAGGGCTGGTTTCCACTGGTGGAGAAGGCCTACGCGACCTGGAAGGGCAGCTACGACGTCGCCGCGAAGGGCGGCAGTGTCGGGCAACTCCAGACCGAGGTGTTGGGCCGGCCGAACGTCGAGCACTGGCTGTCGGGCCGCGCGGTGGATGACGTGTTCTCGACCCTCGCGGCGGGCCAGCAGCAGCGGCGCGCGATGTCCGCGGGCACGTATGGGTCGGCCGAGGCCGCGCGGTACACGAACACCGGGCTCTATGCGAACCACGCCTACTCGGTGGTGGGCGTGAAGGAAGAAGATGGCCAAAGGCTGGTGACGCTCCGCAACCCCTGGGCGAGCGGAGAGCCGCGCGGGGACGGCGTCGACGACGGGGTGTTCGACCTGCCCGTCGAGGACTTCGTGCGGCTGTTTCAGGTGTTGAACGTCACCTGAACCGTCGGGGCGCCGCGGGCTCTTCCATCCGGTGGTGCAGAGGATGGAAGGCAAGCGCCAGGAGAACCGAGCGCGGCGTGTCCTGCGGGCTCGACCGTCACTCGACCTGAGCGCCCGTCAGCAGTGCTTCGAAGATGGTCGGGACGCGGGGCAGCACGCGACGTTCGCCCACAACCGGGAGCTGCAGTCGCTCCAGCACCGCGCCGTTCCACCACACGAAGCTGAACGCCTCGGGGGGCAGCTCGGAGTCGACGCGCACGCGCACCGGCCGGCCTTCGTTCACCTCGAGCACCGTGAGGCGCTGTCCCTCGAGCGGCACCTGGAGGCCGACGGGCACCGCGGCGGTCGGGTTGCGGAAGTTCTGCTCGAAGACCGAGTCGAGCATCGCGCCGTCGACGATGGAGAGCTCCACCTGGCGCTCCGAGGTGCGGTGCAGGGCCACCGCGTGCTGCGCCATCGACCAGATGTGCCAGGTCTTCGGCGAGGGAAGGCCCTCCTCGAAGGTGATGGGGACGCCGTAGACCGCCGCGGCGAACTCGGTGCTCGACACCAGCACCACGCGCTCGTCGGGACGAAGGTCGAGCGCCCGCACCGCGGCCACCGTGCGCGTGCCCACCGCGTGGAAGGCGACGGGCAACGAGAGCCAGGCCAGCGCAGACGCCAAGCCGAAACAGCCCACCAGCCAGAAGACGCCCGCCGCGCGACGAAGGCCCACGTCCCGCCACGCGTTCACGAGGAACGTCGCCACCAGCGGGGCCAACCCAAGCGAGGCGGCGGTGAGGAGCCGCGCCGCCGGAAACGTCGCCAGCGTCGGCACCATCGACAGCACGGCACCCACCGACAGCCAGGCGAGGGTGCGGCGCTCCTCCGCGTCCTGCGGCGCCCATCGACGCCAGGCCGCGAACCACACCGGGAGCGCCAACACGCCCGAGCCGATGAGGAACCGCTGCGTCAGCGGAAGGGTGAGCCACAGGTCTGGCAGCCCGAAGGTCTGCGAGCCGAGGTTCGCCAGAAATCGCGCCGGCGCGTGCGAGAGGAAGACGAGCGGCTCACTCACCGGGTCGATGTACGTCGCCGAGCCGCGCGCGCCCGAGGCCGTCCACTTGTAGACGACCGCGTATAACCCCAACAGCGCCACGGTTGGAGCGAGCGCCCGGGCCCGAGTCATCAGCGCGTCTCGCCGCCCGATGAGCTCGTACGCCGCGACGTACGCCAGGCACGCCACCGCCGTTTCGCCTGCGCACAGGCCGACCGCGACGCTGATGAGCGCACCGACCCCGGCCGCCCTCGAGCCTCCTTCGCGCCACCGCACGTGGAGCCACAGCCCGAGGAAGACGAACGTCGCGGCGACGAGCGCGTTCCGGTTCGCCAGCCACATCGTCGGCAACGCGTGTGCGTCGTCGAGCGCGAAGGCACACCCGGCCAGCACCGCGACGGCCGGTACGAGCTTCCGGTACAGCAGCACCGCCACCGCCGTCATCGCCACCGCCCACGCAATGGAGTGCAGGTGCTGCGGCACCGCGGCGTCCCCGAAGACGGTGGTGTCGAAGAGGATGAGCGCCGAGGACAACGGGCGGAAGAAGCGCAGCTTGAGGTCCGGCACGCTGAACCACGGGAACGGCCCGCGGTGGATGAGCAGGGCCAACTCCTCGGGGCGCCCACTGCCGAACGAGAAGAGCTCGAGCTTCGAGGTGAAGGTGAGCTGACCCCGGGCGACGGCCCGCTGCAGCCAGTCGTCGAGGAGAAACCCGGTGCCAACTGACGGCAGGCTGACGAGCACCGTGAGGAGAAGAGGAAGCCGGCGGCGCGTCAAGGCTCAGCGCACCGTGGAGCAGTCGCCGTCGAACCTCAAGCACCTTCCGGCCGGCTCGACCCGCGCAGCGAAAGCACCACCCGCCATCACCACCAACGGGGTCGGCGCGAGCCTTCGGGCCATGCTCACTGTCAGAACAATCCGGACGCGGCCTGAAGTTGGCCAGCCTCATCCAGGTCACCCACACGTGCCATCGGCCTTGCACACGAACTGATCTGCACAGCCCGACACCGAGCACCCTTCCCGGCCAGCCGTCCCGTCAGGCTCCGTCAGGGCGAAGTCGACCCCGTAGCGGGTCGCGCCCTCGACGCACAGCCGCTGCGTGGCCTGCCCAAGACCCGGAGCAGAGAGGTCGAACGTGAAGCACCCGATGGGCGGCACGGTCACGGCCGTCACACCCGTCTTCAGCGAGCGCTCCACCGGCAACCCCCGCACCGTCACTGTCGCCTTCGCCAGGCTGTACTTCTCGGGCGCCGTCAATCGCACCGTCACCAGCGCTCCCGCCCGTCCACCGACCGCGCCGACCTCGGTCACCTGCCCGCCGAGCACCTTGACCGGAACGCGGTCGGCGTTCGACTCACTCGCCAGCACGATCAACGTCACCGGGCCCTGCGGGACATCGACCAACTCGAAGCGACCGTTCTGGTCGGGCCGCGCGAGGAACTCCGGCAGCTCTTCGATGACGACCGCGGACTCGGGCGTCGGCTTCTCGAGCGTGCCTCGCACGATGCCGCGACGGAGCGGATCATTGGAGAGCCCTCCGCACCCGAGCAGCCCGACGACGACGATGGCGAGGAGCGCGCGCATCAGAACTTGAACCCCACTGCGGCCCAGCCGCTCACGAAGCCCATCGCCCGCAACTGCCCATCCACCGTCAACACCGACAGCGTCGGCTGCAGGTGCGCCGACAGCTCCCACCGCCGCCCCAGCGAGACCGCGAAGCCCGCCCACGCCCCCGGCATCAAGGTGAACGCCGACTGACGGCCCGAGAACGTCGCCACGGAGAAGGACCGCTGCACCCACAGCCCGGCCACGCGCGGACCCACAAAGAACGACAAGAACCGCCATCGAAACGTCCAGCCCAGAGAGACGCCGCCCTGCACGCTCGTCCACGACACCGGCACCGGCGCGGAGCCGAGGTCCAATGTGGTGGTGCCGCCCAGCCCACCCACGTCCACCTCGAGCGCGAAGCGACCGCCGAACAGCCGCTCGATGCGCAGCGCCGCGCCCAGCGTCGCTCCACCCGGCAGCACCTCGTTGCGGCTCTGCTGGTCGAAGAACCCGAAGCCGCCGAAGAGCGCGGACACCGAGACGGCGGGCTCCTTGCGCGAGACGAGGTCTTCGACGTCGAGCCGCTGGCCCACCTCGAGCGACACCTCTTCTTTGAGGAAGAGGTCGGTCCCCTTCGTGAGCTCGATGACGTGTTTGCCCGGCGTCACCGCGGCGCCGCCGGGCAGCTCGGCACGTTCTTCTCCGTCCACCTTGAGGGCGAAGCCGTCGAGCCGCGCGGCGTACGAGAACACCTCGGGCCGCCCTTCCCGCTGGATTCGTCCGGAGAGGATGACCGGGTCCGCACCCACTTCGACGAGCTCCGCCGAGGGGCGCTGCCGGCCTTTGGAGTGCGCGTACGTCTTGCGCCGCGCGAAGTCGTGCGCCTCGGTCGCCGTCACCGCGCCATCGCCGTTGCGGTCGCCCGGCCCGCCCAGCGCCTCGACGAGGAAGTGCGTGTACACGTCGTTCTTGAGCGCTTCGTCTTCGCGCGCCGGCTCCCCGAAGTCGCTCGCCGACAACACGATGGAGGCCCGGCTCACTTCCTCCAGCGGCTTGAAGCCCTTGAGCGAGGCGAGCTCCTTCTGCATCTCGTCCGAGAGCAACGACTTGCCGCCACCGGAGTGACAGGTCGCCAGCACCAGCACGCGCCGCTTGGACGGCACCTCGGCGAAGGCCTGCTGCAGCTGCTCGATGGAGAGCGCCGTCTGCGCCACCTTCGAGAAGCTCGCGTCACTCGTCACCAGGTAGCGGCCCAGCTCTCCGCGCCCATCGCGCGCCAGGGTGCCATGCGCCGAGATGTAGATGACGACGATGTCGTCGGGCCGGGTCGCCTGGCTCGCCAGATTCTTCACCGCCGAGAGCACGCCCTGCTTCGTGGTGTCCTTCTTCGTGATGAGTGACGTCACGACGGTGAAGCGGCCGGCGAACGGGTCCTTCAGCACCTTCGAGACATCATCGACGTCCTTCACTGCGTACCGCAGCGGCCGCCAGCGCTCGTCCATCGACCCGGGGATGCCCACCACCAGTGCGAAGCGGCGGGGCTCGAAGGCCGGGTCGACCTGCGCCTTCGACAACTGCACCACCGACGCGCCCTTCTCGAGCGACGTGCTCGCGCACGAGAGCGCACACCACACGCTGGCGAGGAGGGCCACCCTCACGCGTTCTCCGTTCGAGTTGGGCTGCGCTCGGCGCGCTCGCGTCGGGCGAAGAGCACTCGGTGACGCGTTCGCCCGTCGCTCATCTGCCTCTCACGGGTTGACGCGTACGGCGACGCGGCCCACCACCAGCGACGACGGCTTGCCCGCGATGGCCGAGAGCGCCTGTTCGACGTCGAACAGCGTGTCGCTCGCCACCACCCAGATGGTGACGGCCCCGCGCTCGTCCTCGAGGTTCACGCCGAAGAGCCCCGACTCCTGCTCGAGCTGCGCGGCGCCCTGCTTCACCCGCACCTGCGCGAGCTCTTCCGGCACCTCGGTCGCCCGCTGGAGGAACACCCGCGCCGGCCCATCGACGGGCGACGTCACGCGAAACGCCAGCACCGTACCCGGCGACACCACGTCATCGGTCCGCAGCACCTCGAAGGAGCCGTCGGTGCGCTGCTTCGCCGCCTCGACGCCCAGGAGCAGCCGCCCATCGCCCTTCACCCCCGGCGCCGTCACCGGGTCGACGCGCCCGCCCAGGGCAAACGTCCCCGCGCCCACCACCGCGGCGAGCCCCGCCGCCATCGCCAGCACCGCCGCCGGGGCCCGACGCGCGGGAACGAGCTTCGAGCGCAGCCGTCGCCAGCCCAGCTCGTCGAGCGGGGCCTGCTTCGGCGCGAGCGACAACAGCAATCGGTCGGTCTCGCCATCGAGCTCCGGCCGCGCCGCGAGGAAGTCGTCGCAGGTGTCACAGCCGGCCTTCAGGTGCTCGAGGAGCGCGGCCTCAGCCGCAGGGTTCTTCAGCAGGCGCTGGAACGAGGCGTCGTCGAGGTGCATCACGCCACCCTCCCCGCCAACACCCGCAGCATCAGCTCGCGCTTCACCCGCGCGCGGAACCGCTCGAGGCGCATGGTGATGGCGCTCTTCCCGACGCCCAGCTTGTCGGCAATCTCGCGGGCCGTGAGCTGGCCCTCGAGGTAGAACATCGAGACGGTGTCCTTCTCGGGGCCCTCGGGCAGCCGGCCGATGAGGTCGCGCACCACGCCGATGTCCACCTCGAGCGTGAGGGACTCCGGGAACGGCGGCACGGCGTCGAGGGTCTCCTTCGAAAAGCTCGCCATGGTGTCGTGCTCCGAGGCGCGCTTCGAGAGGGCCGTCTTCGCCCGGTTGCGCGCGATGGTGAGGAGCCACGCCTCGAACGCCTTGTCGGCGGCGAGCTTGTCGAGGGACTTGAAGGCGCGGGTGAACGTGTCCTGCACGATGTCCTCCCGCTCGTCGAAGTCGAGCGTGGCGAAGCCTTCGAGAAGACGCACCACCGCCGGCCGGTAGCGCTGGTACAAGTCCCGGTACGCGGCTTCGTCTCCTCGCCGCGCCGCCGCTATCTGCTCACCTGGGGTCTTCATGCCCTCGGTGCGAAGAAGACTCCCAACCGGGCCGATCGGCCACAGCGATGTGACGAGAGGTGGGAGCAGCGTGTTCCCGCGGACTTGGGCAACCGGTCAGCCCTTTCGCAGCCGGTCGAGGGTGGCGGCGAAAAAGGCCATGGGCGCACAGCGGAGCTTGAGCCCCAGGAGCGCTTCGATGGGCGTCCACGCCCCGGCGTCACCGCCCGTCGGGGTCCAGACGGCGAGGTCCGGATTGAACGTGTAGTGCCCGTGCTGTCGGCGCACGAAGAGCCGCCGCGAGTACGGCGAGGTGCTGGCGCGCTCGTTCTTCGACAACATCGACGAGAGATACTGGCGCTTGGTGCGGAAGGCCCGAATCACGTTGTCGGGCAGACGCTCGATGTGCTGCAGCAGCTCCGTCGTCCCGATGCCCATCAGCACGCCGCTTCGGGTCCCCTGGCTCATCCACAGGCGCAACAGCAACAGTTGAAAGACGATGAACTCACCCTGTTCACGCCCAACCTGAAGGAGGTGGTCGTCGACGCGAACGTCGAACGACTCGGGCGCGAGGCGGTCCCACATCGAGGCCAGCCGGGTGCGCGCGAACGTCTCGTCGTGCTCGGCCGCGCGCAACGCGTGGTGCATCGGCTGCAGGCCATAGGGGTCTCTGGCCGTTCGGCTCGCGCCGCGGCCGAGGAGCGCATCGACGAGCTCGAGGTTCCCCGCAAGCGCTGCGGCCATCAGCGGCGTCAGTCCCTGCATTGTCCGGTACTCGACCCCGTACTTGTCCGTCTGATCGAGCACCACGCGCAGCTTCTTGCTCGAGAAGTCCTGAAGCAGGCGGGTCCGCGCCGCGGGCCGCTGGCTCTTCTGTTCGTCCATGGTGCGAAACCCAACCCTCTGCAGCTCCCACTCGGTGTAGACGTCTGGGTGAATCGTCTCGAAGTCGAGCAGCTGCTCCCGGGCCTTTCGTGAGACGCCCGTCGGGTCGAGCGCTCGGCCAATCAACTCGGTGGCGGCAGCCTCATCCAGGGCCTTCCATGGCGTCGGCGTCAGCTTGAGCACCTGGCTGACGATGGCTTCGACCTGCTCGAGTTTGCCCTGCGCCTCCAGCCGGCTGGCCTCCCGTTGCCAGTCTTCGACCGAGGCCTGCTTCACCTGGCCGATGGCTGGCGCGCCGTCGAAGGGCACCTTCAGCAGCGAGAGCAGCGGGTGGGTGGCGTCGTCCTCGACGAGCCAGGCGTTGAGGCGCGCGCGGGTGAGCGCGACGTAGAGCGCGTTGACGAAGAACTTGTACGCCTCGGAGGTCTTGTCGCTCTTGTCCTTCGCGCGGCCGTAGTCGAGCGAGGTGACCTCGACGTCTGCGCGGGTCAGGCCTTCGGCGAGCTCGGCGTAGATGCGCCGCTCCGACGAGAGGAGCCGGTAGAGAATGACGTTGTCGTACTCGAGCCCCTTCGACTCGAGCACCGAGAAGACGAGCGGCGTCCCAAAGTGCTTGCGGGCTTCGGCCTTGTCCTCGTCCCGGAGCACGACGACGGCGACCGCGGTGCTGCGCCGCGTCTTCGCATCGAGGTCCCGGACCGCCTGGGTAGCCGACGTGAGGCCTCGCACCTCGCCTTCCGGCCCAGCCACCGCCTCGAGCAGCACGTTGCTCTCGCGGTCGATCGACCCGAAGCGGGCGTGCTTGAGGGCCAGCACCGTATTGGCGACCCGAGTGACTTCGCGCGCGTTTCGGTAGCTCACCCGCAGCACCGCGGCCGTGGTGGACGTCGCCACGCTCGCAAGCCCGGCCCAGAACAGCGAGCGCACCTTGGCCCAGCTGAAGAAGTTCGGGTGCACGACCTGGTTCGCGTCACCGGCGAGAACGAACTGGCCCGGCGCGGTGAGGCTGCGGAGGACGAGCTGGAGCTGCGCGGGCGTCAAGTCCTGCACTTCGTCGATGGCCAGAAAGTCGTACCGGGGTGAGACCTTCGCCGACAGCGCGTGGGCGACGAGGTTGGGCTCGAACAACGCGCCCTGCGAGAGGAACTCGCGGTATCGCTGGTACAGCTCGAAGACAGCCCGACGTTCTTCCTCCGAGTACAACGACTGTTTCACGCCGAGCGCGAGGTACTGCTCCAGGGTCAGCGGGGCGTTCGGCTCGGCGGTGATGACGCCGCGAAGTTCCTCGAAGACCCGATGCGCATCGGTGAAGCGCACCTTCGCGCGATGCCGCTCGAAGAAGCTCCGGAAGTCGCGGAACGTGACGGCGCGACCCTGCGGAACGGACACGCTGTCGAGGAACTGCCGGAACGAGAGGAAGTCGGCCTCTTGCTCTCCGGGGTCCCACGCGTGGGCGAGGTACATGCTTCGTGCACTCTGGGCGAGCCACGCCGACTCGGTGACGTAGGCGACTCGGCCCGACGCTCTTCGGAGCTGCGTCAGGAGCAGCGCCGTCTTGCCGCTCCCAGCCGAACCGACGAGCACCAGCGGCGGGCGATGTTCGAGCACCGCGGCCTGCGCGTCATCGAACGAGAGCGGTTTGTCGAGCAGCGCAAAGGTGGTGCGGGTCGGGTGGAGGTACCGAATCGGCGTCTCCGCGACGGGCTCCTCGGGCGGGTCGATTCGCGCTTCATCCACCGTCGTCACGCCGCGCAAGAAACGAGAGCGCTCGTACTCGTGGTTCGGGAGCAGCTCGAGCGCCAGCGCGGCGCGCTCGGAGCCCGTCTTGACGAACTGAAGAATGAGGCGCGCCGAGTCGGAGAGCTTCGCCCGGTAGTAACCACCTTCGAGCTTCTTGAGGCCCGCGGCGCGGAAGTCGTCTTGGGCCAGCGCGTTCTGGAGGCGCTCCATCGGCGCTTCGAAGCCAGTGAGAGCGAGGCCGTCGTAGGTCAGCAGGCGCATGGGTCCTCCACGAAGGAGGCGAGGTCTAGCGCACGGACCAACCCTCGCGTTGCATTCCCGAACCGAGTGCTCCACGGTACAGACCGCCGTGTCCCGCTGGCTCTTCAGCCCCGCCGTCGACGTATCGGTGTTCGCCGGGAGCGCCCTCGTCTCGGCGCTGGTGGTGCTGGGCGGCCGCGCGATGGGGCTTTGGGGAGACGCGCCGCTGTGGGTGTGGGTGGTCTTCGTGGTGGGCATCGACGTCGCGCACGTGTGGGCGACGATGTACCGCGTGTACTTCGACCGCGAGGAGCTCGGCCGGCGGCCACTCCTCTATACCGCTGCGCCGCTGGTGGCCTTCGGGCTCTCGGTGGCCGCCCACGCGGTGTCGGCGGCGTTCTTCTGGCGCTGCCTGGCCTACGTGGCGGTCTTCCACTTCATCCGCCAACAGGTGGGGTGGATGACGCTCTACGGCCGGCGCGCGAAGGACGACGAGGCGACGCTGCGCTTCGACCGGCTGGCCATGTGGGCGGCGACGCTGGGGCCGGTGGTGTGGTGGCACGCGCACCTGCCGAGAGCGTTCTGGTGGTTCAAGGAGCACGACTTCGTCTCGGGCCTTCCGCCGGTGGTGGGAGACGTCGCGCTCGCGGTGCACGCGGTGGTGCTGGTGGCGTGGCTGGGCCGGCAGCTCGTCGGGCGCACGGGCGCGTTCCCGGTCGGCAAGCTGCTGCTGCTGGGCGCCACCTGGGTGACCTGGTTCGGCGGCATCGTGCTGGCGCGCGATGACTTCGCCTTCACGGTGATGAACGTGACGCTCCACGGGGTGCCCTACCTCGCGCTGCTGTGGACGTACGCGAAGGGCCGCCACGCCGAGGGAGGCTACGGGCCGCTCGGAGCGCTCGTTCGCTTCGGCGTTCCCACGTTCTTCGGGGCGCTGCTCGTGTTCGCGTTCGTCGAGGAGTTCCTCTGGGACGCGCTGGTATGGCACGAGCGGCCGCAGCTCTTCGGAGACGCCGGCCTCGACCTCGGCGCGGGGCTGCTCACGCTCTTGGTTCCCTTGTTGTCCTTGCCGCAAACCACCCACTACGTGCTCGATGGGTTCGTCTGGCGAACGCGAGACGACCCGTCACTGGCGAGCCGGCTGGGGTGGCGGTGAGCGCAGGCCTGGCTCCTCCTTCGCGGCGATCTGGGCCACGACCTCGAACACCTCTGCGTCCTTCAGCGCCAGCACGGCGCGAGCGTTCTCGAGCGCCTTTTCCCGCGGCGCGTTCAGAAAGCGCGAGACGAAGGCTTTGGCCGGCTTCAACGTCACGCTCGCGCCCGTCTTCGCGTTCGTGAAGGTGGTGGTCAGCTGGTCGAGCGGCGCCTCTTCGAGCGCGAGGTTCAACTTGCCCACGCTCGCTCCCGTCGCGGCCTGCGCACCGTCGGCCACGCAGGCGAACTGCGGGGTCTTCGGGGACCGATGCACCACGCGCAGCTCGTGACTCTGCGGCGGTAAGCCCAGCGTCTGCAGCGCGAAGCGGCCC
Source organism: Myxococcaceae bacterium (assembly GCA_044352295.1). Taxonomy (GTDB): domain Bacteria; phylum Myxococcota; class Myxococcia; order Myxococcales; family Myxococcaceae; genus Xiheimicrobium. The sequence goes on along the minus strand of JBILEB010000027.1, from coordinate 16,183 downwards.
ATGCGGTACCCGGCGACCGCCCACGGACCGGCCTCACCGTGAATGGCGGCGACCTCGGCAAGCTGGGCGTCGACGCCCGACGTCGCGGGACGCGGGTGGCCATGCTGGGACACCACGAGGACGAGGACGAAGGCGACCATGCGCTCACCTCGTACTGCACCCTGACGGCGCGAACGAGCAATGGCGGCGCGGCTGCTTCGTGACGACACTGTCCCGATGCTTCGCGGCCTGGCGTCGCTCCTCTCGTCGTTGCTCCTCGTCGCCGTTCCGGCGTTGACGGTGTGGCTCGCCTCGTCGCTGGTGGCCTTTCACGGTGGCCCGCCCGAGGCGTCGGTGGCCGCGGGCCTGCTGCTCTTCCCCGCCTTGCCGCTGTGGTGGGAGTGGCGCGCCTCTCGGGCTTTCCGACAACGCCACAGCCGCATGAAGCAATTCGGCGTCGCGCCGAAGCGGTCGCTCTCCGTCGTCACGCGGCTGGGCCTGCGCACGCTCGCCATCGGACTGGTGTTCCTCATCGGCATGGTGGCGGCCTTCCCGAAGACGACGTTCGCCGCGCTCTCGACCCGCGGCGACTGGTTCCTTCCCGAGGGCGACCGCGCGCAGCCGTTGCGCACCGCGGCCTTCGCGCTGGCCCAGGGCCTCGAGGGCCTCCACGAGCTGGCCAACCCGAACCCGTTCGCCACCGCGGCAGACCGCTCGGCCCTCGCCCAGCTCGACCCGCGACGCACGACGCCCACCACGACGACGGTCCCCTCCGGCTCCGGAGCCCGGTGGCGCCAGCTCACCCCACAGGAGCGCGCCGCCCGCGAAGGCCTCGCCCCGCGCCCCAGCTCGAAGGCCTCGAAGTTGAACGAGCTCGACGACCCGGACGGGACGAAGCTCACCGACGACGACGACGAGCCGACCGCCAGCGCCGCTGCGAAGCTCACCGAGGGCGACGATACGGGCTGGTCCTCTTCCTCCCGCGGCTCGGGCCAGACGCCTTCCATCGCCCGCCTGCGGGAGTCCGACGCGCCCGACCCGGTGCCCTCCTCCCCGCCGATGCCCAGCGTGGTGGAGACGGGCGGCACCCACTGGCCGTGGAAGGCCGAAGTCTCGCCGCTCGTCAAAGCGATGCGCCCGGGCGACGAGACCTCGCTGGCGGCGGTCGCCGTGTACATCGCCTCGCGCGAGCCCGACCGCTTTCGCCGCGTCAAAGCGCTCCACGACTGGGTGGTGACGCGGCTGGAATACGACCAGGCCTCGACGGTGCCCAGCCAGCGCAAGGCGCAGGACGCCGAGTCGGTCTTCCGCAACCGCGTGGCCGTGTGTGAGGGCTACGCACGCACGCTGGTGGCGCTCGGCCAGCTCACCGGCGACCACATCGTCTACGTGACGGGCGACGTGCGGGAGCAATCGGGCGCCGCGGCGCCGGTGGGACACGCGTGGAACGCCGTGGAGGTCGACGGCGCCTGGTACCTCATCGACGCCACCTGGGACGACCCGGTCGACGAGCGCGGCCGCAGCACGCACTACCGCACCCAATACCTCTTCATCCCGCCCGACGTCGCGGTGTGGAGCCACTTCCCCGACGACCCGCGATGGCAGTTGCTCCCGGTGCCGCTGACCCGCGGCGCGTTCTTGCGCCAGCCGTTCACGCGGCCGGGCATCGCCGTGCACGGCCTCACGCTCGTCTGGCCGAGCCGCGTCACGGTGGAGTCGGCGGAGGTGATGCCCGTGCGCCTCCTCAACCCCCGCAAGCGCTGGCTCATCGTCACGTTCAAGGACGCGCTCGGCCGGAAGACCGAATGCGCCACCACCAACGCCGACCCGGTGGACGTCCGCTGTCCGATTCCTGCGTCAGGAGAGCTCGCCCTCTTCGCCAACCGCGAGCAATACGGCCAGTACGAGCAGGTGGTGAGCGTCGAGGTGACGCGCCGCTGACGGCGACGTCACTCCCGCGGGTCGCCCACGAGGACGAAGCCCGCCCAGAAGTAGGGCGACCGGTATCGCTCCATCGCGGCCACCGTCCGCTGCGCGTTCACCAGCGCCACCGCCGCCGGGAGCCGCTTCACCAACAGTCCCTCGTAGAAGGCCTCCATCAAGAGCGCCGTGGCCTTGTCATTCACCTTCCACAGGCTCGCCACCACCGAGCGCGCGCCGGCATGGAGGAACCCGCGCGCCAGTCCGATGAGGCCTTCACCCCGCTGCGCCGAGCCCAGCGCCGTCTCACAGGCCGAGAGCGTCACCAGGTCCGCCGAGAGCCTCAACGCATACACGTCGGCGAGCGAGAGGAAGCCCTCGAGCGTCTTCCCCTCGGGCGTGCGCCGCGCGAGCACCAGGCCGCTCTTCTCCGGCATCGCGAGGTCGAGCACCCCATGCGTCGCGAAGTGCACCATGCGCGCGCCCGAGAGGCCGCCCGAGAGTACGTTCTCCCGGCTCGCGTCGTAGCCCGTCAGCACGCGCCGTTGGTTCGAGGGCACCAGCTTCGCGAGCGCCTCGCCTTCCGACGCCGAGTACGGGAGCCGCCGCCACGTCGCACCTCCGCGTACCTCGGGGACTCCGGCGTCCGTCGGTGGGAGCCGCGGGTCGTCCTCACCGAACACCGGGTCCGCCACCACGGTGAGCGTGTTCGTCGCGGGCCCCTTCGTGCTGAGGCGCCGCCGCTGGGCCAGCACCACCGACACCGACGGCACCTGAACCAGCGCCACGTCGGAGACGACCGCTGCCCACGGCACCAGCTGCAACGAGTCATCCGCCACGACGGCGAGGCGCTTCTTTCCAGCCAGGCGGTCCCCGAACGGCACCACCGCTTCACGGAGCTTCACGCGCGTGGCCTCGGCCTTCGCATCCGCGGCGGCGATGCGCTGGGCCCGCTGGGCGGCGGACTCGTCACCCACCTCTTGGTTTCGGGCGGAGAGGTCCTCGACGAGGCTCTGCGCCAGCGACCGCACCAGCGAGGGGTCCGGCAGCCGATGCGCTGACGGCGGAGCGCCCCCGCCCATCACCAACGCCCACGACGACTTCCGGCCGAACGCGTACTCGACGACGAGGGTGTCAGGGCCGGCGAGCCGCTCCACCTCGTCGAGCGTCGCCAGCGGCACCGAGGCGAGCTGCGCGGCGCGGCTGTCGGCGCGTTGCATGGAGGTGACGAGGGCCTCGTACTCGGCCAGCGCGTCGCGCATCGTCGCTTCCAGCCCCTCGAGCGCCTCGGACATCGGCTTCGCGCGCTCCCGCCGCAGGTCGAACTCGAGGGCTCGAATGCGCGCACGCAGGGCGTCGTCCTGGGTGCGATACCCGCCTTCGGCCGGGCGGTCAGCGTCGATGCGCAGCACCACCTCGAGGAGCGACCGGGCCCTTGACCGCTCGAACGCTTCCAGCGCCTCGCCGAACCAGCGGCGCTCGCCAGTGACCTGCGCCTGCGCCATGGCTGCGGCGATCCACACGTCGAAGGTGTCGGTCGCCGTGCCGGTGTACGAGGCGCGCCGGTCGTCGCTGGCGATGCGCTCCCGCACGGACTCGGCGATGGCGAGCGACTGCCGCGCATGGGCCGTGGCGTCAGCGAACTGCTTCGCTTCGAGCGAGGCGCGGGCCATTCGGAACCACGCGTAGGCCTCCCATTGGGTGTCGCCGATGCGGTGGAAGACCTCGACGGCGCCCCGCAGCGGCTCGAACGCCTCATGGGGCCGGTGGAGCCGCGTCAGCGCACTCCCCAGCGACACCAGCGTCTGACCTTCACCCCGCACGTGGCCCAGGCGCTTGCGCAGCTCGTACGCCTCGCGGTGGTGCTCGATGGCGATGGGTTGTTCGAGCGTCGACTCCATCTCACCCGACGCGTCGAGGCTGAAGGCCAGCCCGCGAAGGTCTCCGACGACGCGGAACTGCGCGACGGCCTGCTCGAAGAACGGGAGCGCCTTCGCCCATTCCCCTTCCTCCGAGTGGATGTTGCCCAGGTTGTGGAGCGCGATGCCGATGAAGTGTCCGTCTCCGGTGCGGCGGGCGTGAACGGCCTGCGCCTCGAACGCCACCACCTTCTTCGCGCGGTCACCCTGCTCCTTCCAGGCCCACCCGGTGGCTGCCTGGAGCATCGACGCCAGCGCGTCGTCGCCGAGCGAGCGCGCCACCTCGAGGTGCGGCGGCAGGTGCGCCAGCACGCGGGAGTACTCACTGCGCTCCGCCATGGCCTCGCCCTCGGCCCAGGCCACCCAGCCGCGCAGGCGGGCGTTGTCCTTCGCGAGCGCCGCGGCGGCCTCGAGGTGTCGCCGCGCGTCGAACCGAGCGTCCATCTGCTGGTCGAGGTGCGCGAGCCCGAGGTGCGCTGCGGCTTGCGTCAACGGCACGGGCGAGGCGAGCGCTTTCTCGAAGGCGTTTCGGGCCTTCGGCTCACCGGTGCGCGCCAGGAACGTCGCGGCGGTGAGCCATGCCACCGAAGCCCTGGCCGCATCCGCCGTCGTCGCTTCGGCGAGTGAGAGCAGCTCGGTGGCGCTGGTCGACAGCCCCTCGGCCGTGGGCGGACTGGTGCGCGCGAGGGCGCTCACGAAGGCGCGGTCGAACGCGGGAGCTTTGGAACCGGGCGCGCTCGTCGTGGCCTCGAGGCGAACGGTCGAGCTCGACGTCACCGCGTCGGCCGGCCAGGACAGCTCCACCTCGACGGCGCTCCCGTCTTCGAAGGCGAGGCGATGGGGCGAAAAATCCGGGCGCTCGACGAGGCGGGTCCTCGCGTCGCCAACGACGAGGAACACCTGGCTGCGCGCATCCGACGGCGCGACGGCGAGCTCCACCGGCCCTCCTGGAAGCCGGAGTCGAATCGGCGTCGGTGCTGCCGTGCGCTCGACCGGCACGCCGGGCTCGAGGCGATTGGCGCCACCGCACGAGGCCAGCAGCACCACGACCGACACACTCGCGACGCGCCGCATTGGCTGCGAGCGTCTTCGACGGCGGGGCGGGACGCAAAGCGTCACTGCACCACGACCTCCACCTCGTACTGAAGCGTCTCGGCGCCAGAGGTGAGCGACACCTGATAGCGGCCTGAGGTCCACTGCACGCCGCTGACCTTCACCTCGGCGGCGACGGCGTCTGCGCGCACCGGAGTCCCCCGCCAGGTGAACCCGGCAGGGCCCGAGACGGAGGCGGTCCACGCGGAGGCAGCCGGCGCGTCCTCGAGGGCGAGCTCGAACACCAACGTGGCGCTCGCCGAAGGCGCCTCGACCCGGCGAGCTTCACCGGCCGCGCGCACCAGGTCGGGACGCAGTGACACGCGCGCTTCCGAGGGCGCCGTCGGCCAGGCCACCACGAGCGCCAACGCCGCAGCCACGAGGCCACCCACCGCGAGCCGCGGCACCGTCAGCAGCCGAGTGAGCCGCTGCCACCAGGAGACGTCGGTCGACTCCACACGCTGCGCAGCCACCCGACGAAGCGCTCGAGCGCGCCGAAGCCGCTCCCGGCCAGTCGCGGTCGACAGGAAGCGCTGCTCGAAGCGCGCGCGCCGGTCGCCGGAGAGGGCCGCGTCGAGGTACGCGTCGAAGAGTTCGGCCTCGAAGGCCTCGAGGAGCTCGTGGGTTTCGGCTTCTCCCAGGGCGGCCTCGTCGAGCTGAGAGGCCTCCGAGTCGGGGAGCTCCCCCAGGAGGTACGAGAAGGCGCGCTCGGCATCGACGGTCGTCATTCGCCCTCCTGTGGCGTCCCGGGGGATTGTGTTTCAGCGAGTTTGGCCGCGATGCATTGCTCCAGCCGCTCTCGCAATCGAAACGCCCGGATTCGCAAGGCATTGAGGCCGATGCCGAGGTCGGTCGCCTGCTGCTGGCGAGCCTCGATGCGGGCCCGGCCGCTGGCCTCCCGGTAATACGCGAGGACGAGCGTTCGCTCTGCCGGGACGAGTCCTTCCAGACACCCCTCGAGCGCGCGCACCTGCGCCTCCGCCTGTTCATCAGTGACGTCGATCGTCGGCGCGCCCTGCTCGGCGGTGCGCACCTGCACCTCTTTGCGCTGGGCCTCGAGGGCCACGAAGCGCGCGACCCCCAGGAGAAAGGCCATCGGCGCTTCGGTGCGCACCTCGCCGTCGGCGAGTCGGCGGGCCGAGCGGTCGAGCGTCTCGTCGGCGAGCGTTGGGCCGTCGGAGAGGCCCTTCCACCGGAAAAAGGACTGCAACCGAACGTGGATGCGCCGGTAGCCACCGCTGTCAGCAGCGCCGAGGAAGGACAGCAGACGCTCGAGCCGCTGCGCATCGAGCGCAGCACTGGCAGGACCGGTCATGAGGGCGCCGTCTCTCCCACCATGTGAGACAAAGGGGAAGGGTCCTGACACGGCTCAACGAACGGCTTGTGTGGCCGAGCGCCTTGACGAGGCCGGCGCGGTTGGTGCCGCCCAGCGTTCGATACGCCCGGTGCCCCTCTGCGGTGACGCGCAGCGACCGCGACTCGGCAGCCGGAGGTGGCCGGGGCGTGAAGCCGCCGTGTGCCACTGCCACAGCCGGTCCGCAGTCGCAGCCCAGACGTCGCCGGCCGGCCCGCGCACGAGCGACCACTCGCTGTCCCTGGACGGGATTCGGCCGAGCTCGTCCCAACACCAGCCCCCGTCCGACGCCCCAGGAACCAGCAATACGGTGAACTCGGAGATCGTCATCGAGCGAGGCCACAGGCAACGGCGACGGCATCCCGGTAGGCGAGCCACCCAGCCAGGACCTGCTCCATCGCCGTGATGACCTCGGCCCGCTCGGGGTCCGGCACGTGGTCGAGCATCACACGCCACGCGGCCAGGCGATGGTCGCCCTCCACGCCGCGGTGCGCCCTGGTCAACGCCAGCGACTCGACCGGCAGGCCGTAGTGCTTCACAAGCGGGTGCTCCTCCAGCGGCGGCTCAGGACGCTTCGGCGCCGACGGGTCGAACACCGCGCGCTCGTGTGGCGTGCCCTCGAGGAACAGCGTCACCACCGCGGCCGCCACACTCCAGCCCTTCGCCTGCGTCGCGTCATCGAGGCGCGCCCGGTACGCCTTCGCCGCGGGGAGCAGCGTCACGACCTCGAAGCGCGCGACGTCGAACCCGAGGCCCTTCGGGTACTCCAGGAACAGCTCCGGGTGCGGCCGGCCCGCGTGCAGCCCGCCGGTCTCTTCTTCGTACAGGTTCTCGGCCAGCTCGCGGCGCACCGCTGGAATCGGACACTGCACGTACGCGCGCCCCACCAGCACCGGGAAGTCACGCACGTACACCGCGTATTCCTGCTCGAGGTGCACGTGGAGCTTCGACTTCGCCACCGTGCCGTCCGTGAAGCGCGGCCAGGCCCAGTGCACCTTGCGCTCCATCACCTGCAGCAACGCCTCACGGAACTCGTCGCGCGTCATGGCTTCAGTGTCGTCCAGCCGGCGCCCCGAAGGCGAATGGGAGCGTCAGAACTCTGGCGCGCAAGCAAAGTAGCGGCCCTTTATTGAAAGGCCATGGAGCTGCTCGACCTCCCGTTCGACCTCGACGCCGAAGTGGTTCGACTGATCAAGGCCAAGCTCATCGAGCTGCCGACGTACCCCGGTGTCGCGCTCCAACTGCAACGCCTCATCTCCTCGGAGAACTACAACCTCGACGCACTCGTGCGGTTGGTCGAAGGAGACCCCGCGCTGGCCTCCCACGTGCTGCGCGCCGCGAACTCGGCCTTCTTCCGCGCCAGCGCGCCCATCACGACGCTGCCCAACGCCATCTCGCGCGTCGGCGCCTCGGAGCTCTCCAACATCGCCATCGCCGGAACGCTCGGGCTCCAGGCGTCCATCGAAGGGCCGTTGGTGGCGATGCGCCGGCACAGTTGGCGGCGCAGCCTCGTGGGTGCGCTCTTGAGCCAGGAGCTCGCCCGGCTTCGCGCCCTCGACCCGGGCGAGGCCTTCCTCGCGGGCCTGCTGCACGACTTCGGCGAGACCATCGCCTACCGCACCTTCGAGGTGATTCTGCAGCTCCACCCGGGCGTGAGGCCGCAGAACGCCGCGCAGTGGGAATGGCAGGCGCAGAAGTACCACGTCGAGCTCGGCATGGCGCTCGCGGCCGATTGGCGGTTGCCGGCGTTCCTGCAGGAGGTGGTGATGCGCCACCACGACGACGACACCTCGTTCTGTGAGCACCCGACGCTGGTCGAGCTGGTCGCGCTCACCGATGACCTGTCGACGCAGCTCTTCGACGCGCCCTCCCTCGAAGCCGCCACGCTCCCCAGCCGCATCGGCCTGTCGACGCCGGAGCGAGAGGCGTTGCAGCGACTGGTGCCGAAGCTCCCCTCGCTGCTCCAGTCACTCGACGTGCCGAGCGAGCAGAAGCCTGGGCCCAGCCTCGTGTCGCCTGCGCCGTCGGCCGTTCCCGCGTCGGCGCCCAGACTCGACGTGGAGCTCGCCGTGGTGAAGAAGGACCAGCGCGACCCCTACCGGCTGCTGCAGGCCACCGAGTCCGCCCTGCGCATGAAGGGCTCGGTCCCCCAGACGGAGCGCCGCCTCGTCACCATCGAGGTCCAGACGCTCACCTTCAGCGCCACGGTGGTGTCGTGCAGCGCCGCGGACGATGGGTGCATCATCGAGCTCAAGCCCTTCGCCCTGAGCGGGGAGCAGCTCTCGCAGTGGCGGCGTCTGGTGCGCGAGGCCGAGCGCGCGAAGGCCGCCTGAGGCGTCACGACAGCGCCGCGTGCGCTGCCGCCAAACGGGCGATGGGCACCCGGAACGGCGAGCAGCTCACGTAGGTCAGCCCGAGGCGGTGACAGAACGCGATGGTCTTCGGGTCCCCACCGTGTTCGCCGCAGATGCCCACCTCGAGGCCTGGACGCACCTGTCGACCCTTCTTCACCGCCATCGCCATGAGCCCGCCGACGCCGGCCTGGTCGAGCGTGGCGAACGGGTTCTCGGGGAGGATTCGCTTCTCGAGGTACTCCAGGAGAAAGCCGGTCTCGGCGTCGTCGCGGCTGATGCCGAACGTCGTCTGGGTGAGGTCGTTGGTGCCGAAGGAGAAGAACTCGGCCAGCTCGGCAATCTCGTCGGCCGTGACCGCCGCGCGCGGCACCTCGATCATCGTTCCGAACTGGTAGCGGACTTTCAGCTTCTGCTCGGCCATCACCGTCTTCGCTTCCTCCTCCAGCAACGCGCGCTCGAAGGCGAGCTCACTGCGCAGTGAGGTGAGCGGAATCATCACCTTCGGGTACACCTTCACGCCGCGACGCTGGCAGTCACACGCCGCTTCGAAGATGGCCCGCACCTGCATGCGCACGAGGCCCGGCAGGTGAATGCCCAGACGTACGCCGCGCAGCCCCAACATCGGGTTCTGCTCCCGCATGCCTTCCACCGCCGCGAGCAGCCGCTTCTGCTTCGACAGCCGGCTCTCGAGGCCCAGCGGGTCGACCTTCACGCCCTCGAACGACTGGCGCGTCTCGAGCTCCGTCACTTCCTGCAGCAGCTCGTCGTGGCTCGGCAGGAATTCGTGGAGCGGCGGGTCGATGAGCCGAATCGTCACGGGCTGTCCATTCATCGCTTCGAACAGGCCGGTGAAGTCGGCGCGCTGCATCGGGAGCAACTGCGAGAGCGCGTCGTCTCGTTCGGCCTCGGTGCTGGCCAGAATCATCTTCTGCACGATGGGCAGCCGCTCGGTCTCGAAGAACATGTGCTCGGTGCGACACAGGCCGATGCCCTCGGCGCCGTACCGTCGGGCGCGCTCCGCATCGCGGGGGGAGTCCGCGTTCGCCCACACGCCCAGGGTGCGCGCGGCGTCAGCCCACTTCAGCAGCGTCAGCAGGTGCGGGTCGTCGAACTCGGGCACCATCGTCGGCACCTCGCCGGCGAAGACCTCGCCTGTCGTGCCGTCGAGCGACACCACGTCGCCTTCCTGGAAGGTGCGGCCCTTCACCGTCATCCGTTTTGCCTCGACATCGACCTCCAGGGCCGTGACGCCGACGACGGCGGGCTTGCCGAACTGGCGCGCGACGAGGGCCGCGTGGCTGGTGCGGCCGCCGCGGGAGGTGAGGATGCCCTTCGAGGCCAGCATGCCGTGCACGTCGTCGGGCTTGGTCTCGGCGCGCACGAGGATGACGGCCTTCTTCTCTTTTCGGCCCAGGCGCTCCGCGGTGTCCGGGTCGAAGACGATGGCGCCCGTGGCCGCACCGGGAGACACGTTGAGGCCCTTCGCGAGCAGGTCTCCCCGCTCGAGCGCTGCCTTCCGCGCGCCGAGGTCGAACTGCGGGTGGAGGAAGAAGTCGACGTGCTCGGGCGTGACGCGCAGCACCGCTTCATCGCGCGAGATGCGCTTCTCCTGGGCCAACTCCACGGCGATACGAACGGCGGCCCGCGCGGCGCGCTTGGCGTCTCGGGTCTGCAGAATCCACAGCGTGCCGTCCTCGACGGTGAACTCCACGTCCTGCACGTCGCGGAAGTGCCGCTCGAGCGTGTCGCAGTGCTTCGAGAACGCCTTCGCCACCTCGGGCATGTCTTCGGCGAGCGCCGTGATGCGCCTGGTGGTGCGCGTGCCGGACACGACGTCTTCACCTTGCGCGTTGAGCAGGTAGTCGCCCTCGAGCTGCTTCTCTCCAGTCGAGACGTTGCGCGTCGTCACCACGCCGGTGCCGGAGCGCTCACCCGTGTTGCCAAACACCATCATCTGGATGTTCACCGCCGTGCCGAGGTCGTGCGGAATGCCCGCGGCGTTCCGGTAGTCGATGGCGCGCTTGCCGTTCCACGACTTGAAGACCGCCTCGATGGCGAGGCGGAGCTGCTCGCGCGGGTCCTGCGGAAACGGCTGGTGGGTCTCCTCGTGCACGATGGCGAGGAAGCGCCGCGTGACGTGCTGGAGCGTCTCGGCGCCCAGGCCCGAGTCGTTCTCCACGCCTGCGTCACGGCGTCGCGCGGCCAGCTCGGCTTCGAACGGCTCATGCGAGAGCCCCAGCACCACCGTGGAGAACATCTGCACGAGGCGGCGGTAGGCGTCCCAGGTGAAGCGCTCGAGGCCGGGCCGGCTCGCCAGCGCCTCAGCCACGGCGTCATTCATGCCGAGGTTCAGCACCGTGTCCATCATGCCGGGCATCGAGAACTTCGCGCCCGAGCGGCACGAGACGAGGAGCGGGGAGACGGGGTCTCCGAGGACGCGGCCCGTCTTCACCTCGAGCGCCTTCAGCGCGTGGAGCACCTGCGGCCACAGGTCCTTCGGGAAGCCCTTCGCCTCGAAGTACGCGTTGCACGCCTGCGTCGAGACGATGAAGCCCGGCGGCACGGGCAGGCCCAGCCGCGTCATCTCACACAGGTTCGCGCCCTTGCCTCCAAGCAGCGCCTTCTGTGACGCGCGCCCTTCGCGGAACAGGTACACCCACTTCTTCGACTTCCCCCTTGTTCGAGTCGAGCCCTTCGTCTTCCTGGTGCGTGGCATGGCCGCGCGCGATTGCATCGCGTGGGCCACCGTGGCTCGCAGCGCCGGGAGCCGTTCGTCGCGCAAGCGTTGCGTCGGGGGTTGGAGCGGTCGACGAGATGTGCACCAATGTCAGCCATGGCGAAACCCGAGACGGATGACGACGGCACCATCGAGAACCGGGTGTACCTGTTCGAGTCGCTGGCGAAGGCGTTCGTGGAGAAGTCGGCCGATGACTTGTCAGCCAAGAGCCCGGAACGAAGGGCCCGTGCGCTGCGAGCGTTGGCGGACCTGGCGTACGTGAGCTGCGCGGTGGCCGACACGCAGCACCTCTCGCCGAAGGCCGTGCGACGCAAGGTGCTGGCGGCGACGGCGCTCGTCTCACCGGAAGCGCCATCGAGCCCGGACGGTGACGACGAAGCCTGAGACCGGAAGAAGGTTCAGTCCCGGCCTGTTCCTCCTCGCTCGATGCCACGACCTTCGTTCGGTCCTCCTCGTCACGCACTCGGCGCGTTCGGCTGGGCGGTGCTTCAGCTACCCCGTGCGCTGGTGTGGACCCTTCGGGAGCGCACGCTCCGCTCGCTGCTCCTCCAGCCCGCGCTCATCACTTTTGCCGTGACGTGCGCCTTGTGCATCGTGGCGGTGGCCGCGGCGGGTCCCCTCGAAGCGGCGCTCCTCGACCGTCAACCCGGCCTCGGCGGCGCGGTGGTGTGGCTCGGCGTTCGGGCAGCGTTGACGCTGAGCCTCCTCATCGCGGCCGTCTTCTCGGCGTGGCAACTCTCCGGAGCCATCACCGCCGCCAGCCTCGAGCGCATGGCGTTGTTCGTTCAGCGGGAAGTGCTCGGCGCCGCCCCAAAGGCCGCGGAGCCCACGTCGACGATGGCGCCGCAGTCCGCCTCATCCGAACGTTCCAAACGCCGCTGAGGAAGCCCCGTCGAAGATGCGCCCGCTCGCCGAGAAGCGCCGCTGCCGGTGGCGGCTCACGGCGGCGGCTCGTCGACCGGGGCCAGCGGCGGGGCGTGGAACTCGGCGACGCGTACGCCATGGTTGCACGCCTTGAACGGGCATTCGCGAGCGCCTCCCGGACGGCTCGCTCGAGAGGAACCCGCCACCCCGCGCACGAGCGGTGATTCGTCGGTAGTTCCTCAGCGGCTCAACACGCCGGCGACGACCAGCAGCGCCACGACGATGCCCATGAGGCTCTCGCCGGCGATGAGCCCGGAGCTGACGGGCACCACGAGGCGCTCCGCGAGCTGAGGCTTCGTGCGACGCAGGAACTCCGCCATCGCCGCGCCGACGAACATCGCCACCGCGTTGCTGCCGGGAATCACCATCGCGATGCCCACGCCCGACGGTGAGGGGATGAACGCCTTGAGCGCTTTGGGGGCCAGCCGCTCCGCCAACGCCAACGCGACGCCGAGGAGGAGCCCCACCCACACCGCCGTCCGCGCCGACTCCGGGAGTGCACCGATGCCGTTGGCGAACGCCTTCGACACGCCCGCCCAGACCAGACACGACGGCGCGGGCCACGCGTCTCCGCCGAGCACCGACGGGTCCGGAATGATGAGGTTGAAGGCCGGCACCACGACGGCCGCGCCCGCGACGACGCCGAACAACTGCGCCCTCGCCTGCTGCCGCGCGCTCGCCCCGAGGAGCTTCCCCGTCTTCAGCGTGGTGAGGAGATCCGCCGCGTGCAGCCCGATGCCGCCCGTCACGTTCGCCGACATGATGTTTCCGCTGAGGTTGCCCGGCGTCATCACGCCGAAGAGCAGCTGTGTCACCGGCCCCAGCGCCTTCGTCGGCGTCACGTCGGTCTCACCCGTCACGCGCGCGGCGACGAAGCCCATCAGCACCGCGAGCGGCACCGCGATGAGGCCCGCCCACACCGGAATCTGGAACAGCCAGCCCATCAGGAAGATGACGACGGGGCTCAAGACGAGGAAGCCGACGGGGAACCACCAGGCGGGACACTCCTCGGGGTCGACTTCGGTGACGGGCTTCTTCGCGCGGCCGGGGAGCATCGCGGTGAGGCCCGAGAAGCTGCGCAGCACGCTCTTGTAGTCCAGCGCGAAGGTGGTGAGCCCACTGCCGACGAGCACCGCGGCGCCGGGCCACAGCGTCCACGCGACGATGGCTTTGTAGCCGGTGCCGGTGATGGCGCCGGTCTCGAGCAACGTCGGCGCGAGCACCACGTAGGTGAGCCCACCGCCCAGCAACAGCGACCACCCGGTGCGAAAGCTCATCAGCGCGCCCGCGGCGATGAGGACGACCTCGGTCTTGAGCACCAGCGTCCAGTCCTTGAGCGCCTTGCCCGCGAGCGTGACGGGGAGCTCGATGGCGCCGGGCAGGTTGAACGGCATCCACGTGGCCTTGGCGTCGCGCAGGAACGCGATGACGGCACCGAACGCGGCAGACCAGGCGAGCGCGCGGGCCTTCTTCGAGCCTTCGACGTCACCGCCGGCATCTGCGCCGTGAATGGACTTGAGCGTCTCGGCCGTGGCCGTCCCCGTGGGGAACGGGAGCTTCTCTTCGTCGATGAGCTGCCGCTTGATGGGAATGGCCGCGAAGACGCCGAGCGCGGCGATGGTGGCGAACCAGAAGATGATGGGAATCGAGGGCGGGCGGTCGCTCGTCACCATCAGCAGCGCGCCGAACGCCGCCATGTTCCCGCCGCCGGTCATGAAGCCCGCGCCGGACGCGACGGTGGTGAGCGCGTTGTTCTCGAGGATGCCCAGGGGCTCCTTCGTCACCTTCGCGGCGTTGAGGCCCTTGAAGACGGCCCACGCGAGGATGCACGCGGTGAGCGTCACGCCCATCGACCAGCCCGTCTTGAAGAAGACGTAGATGTTCGACAGGCACATGACCGCGCCGATGAGCATGCCGACGACGATGGCGCGCGGAGTGAGTTGGTTCACGGAGCCTCCCTGCGAGGGGCGCGCACCATAGTGGTGCCATCAAGGCGCGTCACGAATGGCGCGCACCGCGGTGCCTTCGGCGCACCTCGAAGGGAATCCAACGCCAAAGCGCCCTCGCTCCGGTGGCGATGGGCAGGAAGCGGGGCGTGGTGAGGGCGCCACGCTGCTGGAGGTCGACCCGGGTGATGGGCCCGCTCTCCGCAGCGCCGGGGATGAGCGGCGGCGTGAGCTGTTCGCGCAGATACGCCTGGGAGTCCGCGCGGCCCTGCTCGGTGCTGACGTCGAATTGCCGCCGGTCTCCCGCAGTCATCGTGCGCAGCTCCCGCTCGCCCGTGGCCGAAACGGGGAGCGGCGTGCCTCGGACGCTGCCGGTGACGCGCGACTCCTGACTGCGGATGTCGCCGTCAGCCGACCCGTCAGATTCCGCACGTCTTGCGGCCCGACACGCCGCAATGGCGAGGCGCGGCTCCAGTCCAGTTGCGCGCGGGCGCCCTCGACGACACTCAAGCCCGCCATGCCCCTCAAACTCTTCCGCGCCATCAGCCTCGTCGAGGGTCTGTCCTGGCTGTTGCTGCTCTTCATCGCGATGCCGCTCAAGTACGGGCTGGGGCGGCCCGAAGCGGTGGCGATTCTCGGCCGCGCGCACGGGGTGCTGTTCGTCCTGTTCATCCTCGCGCTGGGCTGGGTCGCCGCGGAGGGCACGTGGAAGCTCTCGCAGCTCGCGCGGGCGTTCGTCGCGTCGTTGATTCCCTTCGGCGCCTTCTGGCTGGAGTGGACGCTTCGACGCGAAGAGCAGCGCGGTGGTGACGTGGCAGGCCAACGACCCTGAAGCCACCCAGACGAATGGCGACGACGGGGGCGGAGGGATCCTCACGGCGGCAAAGCTCGGTCGAGCCATCAAGCCGCTCGGCGACAAGGCCGTCTCCATCTCCGAGGGCGACTCGAACGCGAGCTTCATCTCGGCGAACTTCCCTGCGGGCAAGGCCATCACCGGCGGCAAGCTCACGAGCGACGCCGGCTCGTACGTCGAGATGGTGGTCGGCCGCACGCGCGACGGGAAGCTGGCGGGCTTCAGCGACGTGTCCGTCGAGACGTAAGCCATCGCTTCGCACCACCGGTGGGCCCTCGTCCATCGGTGGTGGGTCGGGCTTCCGTCACCGCGTCAGCGCCGCTTGCCTTCCTGGAACGTCACCTCGAGCTCAACGCGCTGGCCGTCGCGCACGATGACGCCCTTCACCGTCTCGCCCGGCTTCGCCTGCGTCAGCACGAACATGAGGTCCTCGACCGAGCCGACGTCGTAGCGGCCCAGCTTCACGATGACGTCGCCGCGCCGCATGCCGGCCTTCTCTGCGCCACCGCCGGGCCGCACGTCGTCCAGCAACACGCCCTTCACGCCCGGCAGTCCACCGCCGTAGTTCGGCACGGTGCCAAGGGAGGCATTGAAGCTGCGCGCGTCGCCACGCACCGGCGCGGGGAACTTCGTGTACGTCAACGTCGTGTCCTTCGACGCGCGCACGAGGCTGGTGACAACCTCACTCACCTTCGCGGCGCCAATGACATTCACCTTCCCGGGCACATCCGATGGCTTGTGGTAGTCGCCGTGGGCGCCAGTGAAGAAATGCAACACAGGCACCCCCGCCGAATAGAAGCTGATGTGGTCCGACGGGCCATAGCCATCACCGCTCGCCGAACACGACATGCGCGCGACCTGACAGGCGGTCTCGACGAGCGCCTTCCATTCGGGCGCCGACTCCGCGCCCAGCACTGCGAGCTCGTTCATTCGCAGCCGGCCCACCATGTCCAGGTTGAGCATGGCCCACGCGCCCTCGAGCCACGGAGGCTTCGCGGCCACCAGCGCCGAGGAGCCCAGCACACCCGCCTCTTCCCCCGAGAACGCGACGAAGACGACGTCACGGGAGAGCGGCTCCGGGCTCGCGGAGAGCGTTCGTGCCACC
>JBILEB010000283.1:0-5438 GCA_044352295.1 Myxococcaceae bacterium | reverse complement strand
CGGCCTTCAGCCGCACGACCACAGCGCGGGGCCGGGTGCTTGACTCGGAGCGGCCTTCTCATGGAAAGGTCCACTGCCGGTGCCGCACCCAGGGCAACAGGGCCGCCAGTCGCACTCCCGTCTCCACCGCGCGACGGTTGGTGCACGACGGGCACCACCCCCTGCCTTTGCAGCAAAATGCCACGACCCTCGACTGATGGCAGTCGTCGCAGGAAACCTCGACAAAGCCGTAGCGCGCGTCGCCGCAGCGGACGTACGCCAACGCCTCGCGCCGCACCCGCTTCGGTACCCAGTCGGCCACCGACGGCCAGCCTCGCCGGAAGGCCTCCCTCAACATCGACTTCTGCGCAGCCTGCCGTCGCTCCTCCCCCACCTCGCCCATGACAGCGGCGTGTACTCCTCACCCCTGACACGGCTCGTGGGCCGCGGTGCAATCGTGCACTCGCTCCGGCAGGTGAGCCGGCACGGCACCAGCGGTCGTCGACCGGGCTCAGCGGGGTTCTTCGGCGGGTTGGTGCGGGTCGATGAGCGGCGCGCGGCGCCTCACTCGTGGCGATGCTCGAGCAGCTTCCCGATGGCGCGGGCGAGCTCGTCAGCCGTCGGCACCCGGGGCGACTGAGGCTGCACCGAGACCTTCAACGATGATTGACGACGTCGGCCGGGAGCCCCACTGTCCCTCGTATGCGGTTGATCTGCCTCGTGATCCTGCTCGGCGTGGCGCGGGAGGCGGCGGCCGAGCCCGAGCGCGTGCAGGTCGGCGGGTACCTGCGCAACGTCGAGGCGCTCAACCTCGAGGAGAACGCGTACCACGCGAGCCTGGTGGTGTGGCTCAAGTGGAAAGGCGAGCGCGACCCGGTGAAGTCGTTGCGCTTCGTGAACCTGCTCGAGGCCTGGGCGCTGACGAGCACGCCGGTCTTCGAGGAGCCGAAGGTGGTTGAGCAACTCAATGTCCACACGGCCCGGTTCATGCGCCGGCGTGCGGACTTCGACGTGCGCCTCGGCCCCGGAATGCCGAATCGCAACGAACTCGGCCACCCGTCCGTCAAACAGCACCCGAGCACGCGCGCCGATCCCCGTGCCCACCAGCCGCACGAGGTCTCCGCCTCCCTCAAGCGCAGCCGTCCAGGGGCAGACTCCTCTCGCGCTCGACGCGGGCCACATCCTCGTCCTTCCCGTGGACCGCCCCCACTCCGTCTCCGATGCCCCGGGGAGTCGGCTTCTCTCGGTCACCGAGCTGCCTCCGCTTCCAGCTACCGTGGGCGCCAGGCTTCACCTGGGCGTGGGTCCCGCTCGCGCAACCGTCCTGACGGTGGCCTTCAGGATGCAGGCCCGATGGACGACGAGCCTCTTGCGGTTTCTCCCCGAGGCGGTTGTCCACACCCGTGAGCGGGCAGCCGGCGCGTGGAGCCTCGCCACGCAGCTGGCCGCGGAGATCGGCGGTACCGACGCAGGTCGCGACTTCCTCGTGCGGCGCTACGGCGAGGCGTTGGTCGTCGAAGCCCTGCGCCCGGAACTGACGGGCGCGCACTCGGCCAATCTGCTGCGGGGCATCGGCGACCGCGGACTCCGCCTGGCGCTCGAGGCGATTCATCGGGACTGCGCTCGCGAGTGGACCGTCGAAGAACTCGCCCGCCTCGCAGGCTCGTCACGCTCGGCGCTCGCGGAACGCTTCCGCACGAGGCTCGGAGTGTCACCGCGGCAATACCTCATCGACTGGCGTATGAGCCGCGCCGCGAAGTTGCTCGGCAGCACGGATCTCTCCGTCGCCGAGGTCGCTCTCGCGACGGGCTACGCGTCGGAGCCCGCGTTCGCGCGCACGTTCAAGCGAACGACAGGCCTGTCGCCTGGGCGCTTCAGGCGTAAGCGGCAGGGTTGATGTTCCACGAGGGCACGAGCCGTCCGTGCGTCGGTCTCGAAGGAGTGGCGTCAGGTCAAGTGGGCGGCGCTCCATGCGAATCGCCTATGCGCGGCCGATGCTGGGGACCAGCGCATCTCAGGGCAACGTCCGTACGAACCGGTCGATGGCCAGTGCCACGGCCTCCGGGGCGTCAATCGGCGAGAAGGTATACGCATCCGGCACGACTTCGAGGTGCGACCGCGGCAGGTCTCGTGAAAGACGTTCTGCGAGCCGCAGCGGCAGCAACCGATCGTCGCGCGACCACAGGACGAGCACCGGCGTTTGAAAATCCGCGAAGCGCTGCGCTGCGCGTCGCGTCAGTCGCGGCGAGATGCCGCGAAGGAACTTGCCCAAATCACGCCGCGCCCAATGCGCCTGAGCCAGAGGCTTCACGAACGCAGCACTCTCCTCGGCGGTGATTTGCTTCGACAGCCAGCCGAACACAAATGGGGAGCGCCGCAGCGGAGGCCACTGGAGGAGCCGCGCGACGATGCGCAGGAGCCCCGGTACGAAGGCCACGAGCTCGAGCGGCTTGAACATGAACGGTAGCCACGTGCCGTAGGCGTCGCTCGACGTGAGCACGAGGCCGCTCAGCCGGTGCGGGTGTGAGGCGACCATCATCTGGCAGAGCGCGCCACCGCTGTCATTGCCCACGAGGACCGCGCGCTCGATGCCAAGCATGTCGAGCGCATCGATGACGACCGACACCACCCCTGACGGTGACAGGTCGGCGTCAGCGGCCATCGGCTCCGGATGCGCGCCGAGCGGGAGGTCCAGGAGCAGGCACCGATGGTCATTGGCGAGGCGAGTGGCGACGCGAGTCCAGAGGGTGCTGTTCGCGAGAACGCCGTGCAGGAACACGAGGGGCATCGCTGCCGGCGGGCCGAGCTCTGTGATGTGTAGCGGGCCGGCGCCCAGAGACAGGCGGTGCCGCTTGGTCGGGGCCGATTCGTTCATCTCGGTCACCTTGTCGCGAGGAATGTCGACAAGGTACGTCGGCCTCGAATGCTTCGACATTAACCCATGTGAATGCGCGGCCCGAGGACGGTGGCGTATCCGAGGATCATGCGCATCGGGATCCAATGGCTGTTTGTCTGTGCCGGCCTCGTCGGCTGCGCGCCCGTGCGTCTGTTGACGCGCGCCGAGCTCGAACCCACGCCTCCCCGCCGCCTCGCGCTCGCCGTGCCGGAGCCTCGTCGGGTCATCGTGATCGACGGAGTGTCGCTCGCCGTCCACGACAGCAATGTCACGAGCTCGAAGCCCGTGATTGTCTGTCTTCATGCCGTCGGGCACGGAGGTGGAGACTTCGCCGCGTTCGAGGCGGCGTTCCAGGACCGTTTTCGCATCATCACCGTCGACTGGCCGGGCCACGGCGCGTCGGGTCAGGACGCCCAGCCGGCGAGCGCCCGTCGCTACGCCTCGCTGCTGCCCGGTCTACTCGACGCACTCGGCCTCGAACGCCCGATCCTCTTCGGCAACTCCATCGGCGGCGCCGCGGCGATCATCCTTGCGCAGCAAGAACCCACGCGGGTCCGCGCGCTCGTACTCTGCAACCCCGGCGGCCTCGATCCGGGCGGCTTCTTCGCCGGCCTCTTCATCGACCACCTCATTTCGAGATTTCGGCGCGGCGTTGCCGGCGAAGCTCGGTTCCGCGATTGGTTCGCCGACTACTACGCCGACATCCTCCTCGGCGCCGAGGCAGCGGCCCGTCGCGACGACATCGTCGCCGCGGGCTACGAGAGCGCACCACGGCTCGTCGAGGCGTGGACGAGTTTTGCGCAGCCCGACGCCGACCTGCGACCGGGGCTTCCATCTTTGCAACTGCCGGTGTTCGTCGGCTGGGCCATGCGCGACGGCCTCGTGCAGTGGAGCCGCAATCGCGAAGCCATCGTCTCGATTCCTCGGGCAACGATCGTCCGCTTCGAGAACTCCGGTCACACCCCCTTCCTCGAGGAAGGCGCCGCCTTCAACGCGGCGGTCGCACCCTTTCTCAAGGACCTTCCGTAGAGCGCCGTCGAACGCGGGCGGAAATGCGGCTGAGGTGCACGGGGGTGATCCCGAGGTAGGACGCCAAGAGACGCCTCGTGATCCGCTCGTCGAGGCCCGGGTTCTCAGCCCGCCAGCTGTTCAGGCGGTCCGCGGCCGAGAGAGCGAGCATCTCGTATTCGCGCCTCGTCTTTCGGATGGCGAGCGCCTCTGCCGAACGTCGCGCGAGCGCCTCCAGATCGCTGTGGTTCGTCGCAAGCGCGTTGAACTCGGCAAATCGGAACGCGAGCGTTCGTGTCGGCTCCAGGGCCTGAATCCAAGTGACCGCCGGCGCCCCCGAGCGAAGGTCGAGGATCGACCCGGTCACGCCACCCTCCGCAACGAACACGCGGGTGTGTTCGTCCCCGGCAGCGGTCACGTAGAACTCGCGGACGAGGCCGTGCACGAGCACATGCAGCCACTCGGCGCGTGCGCCGCCTTCGAGGAGCAGATCGCCGGCGCGGAACCGATGCTCGACCGCGCAGGCCGTGAGCGCCTCGACCGTCGCGGGCGAGAGCGTACGGAACATCGGCAGGCGTGCGATGTCGGATGGAGCGGCGCTCATCCCAGCTCCCGGGCCACCCAACCGCGGATGGCGTCGGATGCGTCGTCGATCGAGACGCGCGGGCCCCAGAACATCGGCTCGATCGCAGCATGGGCGCTCCGGATCGCTTTCCAGCGTTCGTCGTCGCGCGGTAGGAGCGCGACGTCGTCGGCGCTCGGCATCCCGACCAACTGTCGTTGCGCCAGCATCTCGTCCGCGAGCGCACGCACGTCCGCGTAGCCCTCGAGCGGAGGAAGCGTACCCGCGCCGAGGGCCAGCCGGGCGGCGTCCTCGTAGTGACGCACGAAGGTCTGGGGGGCCGCCTTTTCGTTCGGAAAGCGGCGGTGAAGCGCGTCGAGCTTCTCGAGGAGGGTCACGCGCGCGCTCCCGACCTCGAGCAGGATGTGGTCCGAGCCCTCGGGCGGCAGCTCGCCCGGGTACACGCTCGGATACGCGACGCGCAGACTCGCGCCCCGCCAGGCCTTGTCGATGGACGCGACGTCGAGCGCGACCCTACAGCCCGGCACGGTGAACGCGCGGCTCAACGCCTCAAAGTACGCTCGGCGCTCCGCGGTCGCCTTGGCGCCGTCGCTCTTCCAGTTCAACACAGCAGGTAGCGCCGTCACGCCGCCGGGCTCGACCTTCAGGTCCAGGTCCTCGGAGAACCGCTCGATGAGGCCGAAGCCCTTCGACAGCGACGTTCCGCCCTTGAACCAGACCTCGAACCCGCCGACGGAGAGCGCCCACAGCGCGTGGGTGACCCAGTCGTCCTTCTCGACGATCGAGCGACGCAGGCCGCGCTCGGCGGCGACGATCTCGAGGAGGTCCGCGAACTCCTGACCGCTCTCGTGGACAAAGCTCACGATAAGAAGAAGTCGAACAAAGCTGAAAACGGGAAGGTCGTCGAGGGGGCGTTTGGGCCCGCCGGGCTGCGGGGAAGGGTTTTGGGGCTGCGCACGGGGAGACCGAAGG
>JBILEB010000158.1:0-18140 GCA_044352295.1 Myxococcaceae bacterium | reverse complement strand
ACGCCGGCCCAGTGCCCCGATCTCGACGACGACGGCGACGGCATCGTCAACCGCCTCGATCAATGCCCCCTCGAGGCCGAAGACGTCGATGGCTTCCAGGACTCCGATGGCTGCCCCGACCCCGACCCCGACAACGACGGCGACGGCGTGCTCGACGTGGACGACAAGTGCCCCCGCAAGAAGGGCCCGTCGGCGAACAAGGGCTGCCCGGTGGTGAAGGTGGCCGAGCTCGACACCGACGGAGATGGCCTCGTCGACTCGAAGGACGACTGCCCCACCGAGCCCGGGCCGATGGCGAACAAGGGCTGTCCGCTCAAGGATCGGGACGGCGATGGCGTGCTCGATGCCGATGACGCGTGCCCCGACGAGCCGGGCCAGAAGGAGAACAAGGGCTGCCCGGTCAAGGACAAGGACGGCGACGGCGTCGAGGACAAGTTCGACAACTGCCCCGAGGTGAAGGGCCCGGCGTCGAACCAGGGCTGCCCCGAGAAGGAGCGTCAGCTCGTCATCATCACCAGCGACAAGCTCCTCATCAAAGAGAAGGTCTTCTTCGCCACGGCGAAGGCGACGATCCTCCCGCGCTCGTTCCCGCTCTTGAACAACGTCTCGAAGGTGCTGCGCGAGCACCCGGAGATCCAGCTCATCCGCGTCGAGGGCCACACCGACTCGCAGGGCGGGCGCGAGTACAACATCAGCCTCTCGCAGCGCCGCGCCAACTCGGTGAAGGACTACCTCATTCACCAGGGCGTCGAGGGCACGCGGCTGCAGGCCCGTGGCTTCGGACCCGATCGACCGGCGGACACCAACAAGACCGACGCGGGGCGCTCGAACAACCGGCGCGTGGAGTTCGTGATCCGGGCCCCGGGCGCGAGCGCGGACGATCCGGAGGAGTCGAAGCCCTGACCGCGGAGCCCTGCCTGCTAGGGTTCCCCGACATGACGTCCCGCCGCCCCCGGAGCGCGCCCGAGCCCGTGCGTACCAGCGATCTCCGCGTCGACCGCAGCGCCGCGCCGACGGGAGAACACCCCCAGTCGCCGATCGATCGCCGGCCGAACCCGTTCAGCCTCGAGAACCCGCGCCTGCTCGACATCGCGCCGGCCGAGCCGAAATCCGTCGAGGACACCGGCCTGCGCATGAGCCTGTTGTCCGACATCGGCCTGCGCTTTCTGTACTACCAGGGCACCGCGACCGGCGGCGCGTTCGCCGACGAGCTTCGCCTGCCCTGGACCGGCGTCGTCGAGCACGTCATCGACTTCCTGGCGCAGGAGAAGCTGGTCGATCTGCGCGGCGGCAAGGGCTTCGGGCGCGTCTCGGTCGACTTCCTCCTCACCGAGAAGGGCCGCGAGTACGCCCGCGACGCCCTCGAGCGCACCACCTACATCGGGCCCGCGCCCGTCCCCATCGAGCAGTACAACCAGCTCATTCAGCAGCAGACGCAGGAGCTGCCGGTCGTCACCCGCAAGCAGCTCGAGCTCGCCCTCGCGCACCTCGTCGTGCCGCCCGGCATCGTGGACAAGCTCGGCCCCGCAGTGAACTCGGGCCGCTCGCTCTTCCTCTACGGGCCGCCCGGCAACGGCAAGACGTCGCTCGCAGAGGCCGTCAGCGCGATGTTCGGCGGCGAGGCCTTCATTCCCGGCTGCGTCGAGATCGATGGGCAGATCGTCAAGGTGTTCGACCGACTGGTGCACCACCCCGTCTCGCTCGAGCTCGGCCGTGACCAGGAAGGCCGGCGCATGGAGTTCGAGATGGATCACCGCTGGCAGGTCTGCCGCCGGCCGTCGGTGATCGTCGGCGGAGAGCTCACCCTCGAGACGCTCGATCTCGTCTACTCCGAGACCGCGCGCTTCTACGAGGCGCCGTTCCAGGTGAAGGCCAACGGCGGCATGCTGCTGATCGACGACTTCGGGCGGCAGAAGGTGCACCCGACGGATCTGCTCAACCGCTGGATCGTGCCGCTCGAAAAGCGCGTCGACTTCCTCACCCTGCACACGGGGAAGAAGTTCGAGATCCCGTTCGATCAACTCGTGGTGTTCTCCACCAACCTCGATCCCAAGGAGCTGGTCGACGAGGCCTTCCTTCGCCGCATCAAATACAAGATCGAGGTCGGCAACCCCGACGAGGCGCAGTACCGCGCCATCTTCCGGCGGGTGTGCGAGGCCTCGGGCGTGCCCTACGTCGAGCAGGCCGTCAGCTGGCTGTTCGAGCACGTCTACAAGCCCCGCAGCCTGGACCTCCGCAGCTGCCATCCTCGCGATCTCGTTCAGCTCGTCCGGGATACGGCGCGGTACCGGGGCGTCGCGCCGTCGCTGTCGAAGGAGCTGCTCGAGCAGGCCGTACAGGTGTTTCTGGTCGACGTCTGACGGTCCCATGACGGGAAGGATGGGGGGGGTTTCTGGAAATCCCTCTGGCCGGGCCTACACTCGGCGCACCCGTGCCAGTCGGCGACTCCAAAGCCCTGCCGTTCAAGGTGCGCCCCGCCCGCCGCGGCGATGCGCCCGGCATCGTGTCGATCCTCAACGAGGCGGGCGCCAGGGCCGACAGCCAGACCTTCACCTGGATCATCAGCCACCCGGAGGTCGAGGTGCTGGTGGCGGCGGATACGCACGACAAGGTGATCGGCGTGGTGAGCCTGTCGCACCGACCGCTGCTGAAGGTGGGCGGCCGGGCGGCGAGCATCGACGAGCTCGGCGTCGCGCGTGCGTGGATCCGCAAGGGCGTGGGCCGGGAGCTGCTCAAGCGGGCCGTCGAGCGGGCGAAGGTGCTGAGCGTCAAGCGGCTCGAAGTGCAGACCTTCGGCGCCGTCACGGACGAGATCGAGGCCTTCTTCAAGGCGACCGGCTTCGAGCGCGCGACCGTGGGCGTCTTCCGGCTGAAATAGCCGTCAGCGCACCGACAGGGTGAAGCGGCCCGCCGAGGTTCCGGCCCCATCGACCCAGATCGAATACAGGCCCGGCGCGAGGTTGGGCAGCGTGAGCGAGGTGGGCTGACCGAAGTCGGATGCGGCCTGACAGCCCAGGTTCACTCCGGCCGTCGTGCAGGCGCTCGCCAAGGCCCCGCCGCGCACGTAGACGACCGGCCGCAGCAGCTCGCCGCCCATCGGCTCGGGCGTGACGGTGATGGTGACCGGCCCCTGCTGCGCCAGCTGGAGCGTGTAGACGACGTCGGCGCCGAACTCGCCGTTCGCGCCAGCCGCGAAGCCACAGCGGCCCTCGGTGGTGTGGGTCGCGCCCCGGGTGTCTCCCACCGCGCTCGACCCGACGCTCAAGCCGAAGTTGGTCGTGCCCGTGCTCGTCGTACAGACATCGTTCGAAGCCGGCATCACGGGTGGTCCCGTCTGCACGCGCAGCGAGAACGGGCCCTGGGTCTGGAGATCGCCGGACACCCACACGGTGTAGGTGCCGGGATCGAGCGCGGGGAAGACGGCGACGGCGCGGTCTGGCACCTGATCGTCCGACACCCCGCACCTCATGCCCAGCGGCGACGGCGCGGTGAGTGCGCACAGGCCCTGGGGCTTGAGCGAGACGACGGGGAGCAAGGGGCTGCCCGTCAGGGCCCTCGCGTCGATGGCTACGGACTGTCGGCTCGCCAGCGTCAGGGTGTAGGCGACGTCGGCGCTCGTGGCGGGTGTCGCGCAGGTGAAGGCCGATTGGCCCGCGCCCACCGTCGTCTCCATCGGCAGCGTCGTCACGCCGGACGAGAGCGCCAGGGCCGTCGGCATCATGCAGGAGTCGTTGGCCGGGGCTGGCGGCGGCGCGGAGAACTCGAGCTGCAGATCGAACGCGCCCACGGTGCCCAGGCGGCCGTCGACGAAGAGGTACCAGCGGCCCGCCTCGAGCCCCGGAACGTCGAGCAGCGCTGGGAAGCCGGCCTGACCTGCGGCGGTGCACGCCAGCTGCTCGCGGGCCACGGAGGACTCGCACATCATCGCGCGGCGCAGGTACAGCACGGGGTGCAGACGAGAGCCCGACAACGGCGTCACCCGGGCCTGCATGCGGCGCGCACCAGGGAGATCGATCGCGTACACGAGCTCGGGCCCAGTTCCCTCGCAGCCCGTGGCGTCATTCTTCGCGCGCGACGTGTCTCCCTGGACCGACACGGTGCCGGTCATGGACAGCGCAGGCTCCAGCTCCAGCGCGGTGGCGCAGGTGTCGTTCGTTGGCGCTGGCACGGGATCGGTCAAGAGCGCCCGGAGCTGGAACCGGCCGGCGCTGGCGTTCCTGGCGGGCCCATCGACGACCACCCAGTAGTCCCCCGCCTCCAGCGAGGGGAGCTCGAGGGTCGCGGTCGAGGTGGTGGCCAGGCCCGCGGCGCACGCCAGCTCGGAGCTGGTGTCCGTGCACGCGCTCCGGAGCGAGAGCACCGGCCGGAAGCCTCCGAGGCCCAGCGCCTCGAGCTTCACGCGCCTCGGTCGATCGAGCGTCAGCCGGTAGACCGCGTCGGGCGCGCCGGGGGCTCCGCAGGCCGGCGCGAGATCGTCGGCGAGGCCCGTCGTGTCGCCGGACACATCGATGACGTCCGAGCCACGCAGGACACCAGGCGCGCTGCAGCTGTCGACCCGCGGGGCCTGGTCGAGCGAGAGATCCAGCTCGAACACGCCGCCGACCTCGCTCTCGGCGTCGATCCACAGGAACCAGGCGCCCGGCGCCAAACCGTCGGCGACGAGGGACGCGCGATCGCCACCCACGCCGGGGAACGCACACGCCACCTCGCTGCCCGCGCGCGCGCAGTCCTGCCGCAGCCCCACCACCGGCTGGAATCCCGAGGCGGGGTCGAGCGCGCGCACGGTGGCCGACAGCCGCCGCCGCTCCGAGAGGCGGATCCCGTAGACCACGTCTGGCCCGACCGATCCGGGGATGGCGCAGCTCAGCGCCGTGTCATCGATCGAGCTGGCGGTCGTGCCGCGCAGCCGCAAGGTGCCGCTCGTGAGGTCGATCACACTGGACAAGGCGGCGCAGGTCTCGACCGCGCTGGCCACGCAGGTGCCCGCGAGCGTGTCGCAGGCGCCGCGGGGACAGTCGGCATCCGCGAGACAGGCGACGCAGCGGCCGTCCCCGAGGCGACAGACCGGCGTGGGCACTTCGCAGGCGGACGAGTTCCGGCAGCCCCCGTCGGCCATTGGCGGCAGCACACACACGCCCATTGCGGTGTCGCAGATGAGCCCCTCGGGACACGACGGGCACGCGGTGAGCTGCGCCGAAGGCCCCCGACAGGCGAGACCGGCCAGACTCAGGAAGACAATGAAGAAGATGGCGCCAGAGCGAGACACGAAGAGGGCCCCATACGACTGAAGGCCGGCCTTGAAAGAGGGAAAGTGTACCGCGTTCGCCCGGCAAGTGCGACGCTCTGGCCCGTTTTCCGTTCAGGGAGGTCCCATGGAGCTCGAGCTGACCGGCTTTGGCGAGTTCGAGGGCGTCGAACTGCTGCAGAAGCTGCACCTGTTCCAGAAGCTCACCTTCGACGAGACGACGCGCCTGGGCAGCATCATCGAGTACGTCGACTTGCCGGGTGACCGCATCGTCATCGAAGAGAACGCGCTCGGCGACGCGCTCTACGTCATCGCGAAGGGTGAGGTCCGGGTGACGCGCGACGCCAACCAGGACGGCACGCACTCGCACGCCGAGGAGATCGGCCGCCTCAGAGAAGGAGACCTCTTCGGCGAGATGTCGCTCATCGACGATCTGCTCACCAGCGCGCGGGTGACGACGGTGGGGCCTTGCCGGCTGCTGAAGATGCCGCGCGATCGGTTCGAGCACCTGTTGTCGGGCGACGACAAGCTGGCGGTGAAGGTGTTCCGCTCGTTCTGCCGCACGCTGTCCGACCGCCTGCGACGCACCACCTCGATGCTGGCGAAGACGCAGGCCATGCAGGTCTCCATTCGCTGACGTGAGGACGACGACTCCATGGAACTTGCGACCTTCAACCAATTCCTGACGGCCGCCGTGAAGAACGGCGCCAGCGACGTGCACTTCAAGGTGGGCGCCGCGCCAGCGCTCCGGGTCAACGGCCAGCTGCTGCCGGTGAAGGTGCCGGCGCTCCAGCCTGAAGACACCAGCCGCATCGTCTCGCACCTGCTGCGCCACAGCCGCTACAAGGGCATGGTCGACGATCTGCAGGACTTCGACACCTCGTACGCGCTCGACGGCGTGGGCCGCTTCCGCGCCAACGTCTTCCGCAACAAGGGCCACCTCGGCGCCGTGATGCGCTCGATTCCCCTGGCGGTGCCCGACTTCGCCAGGCTGGGCCTGCCCAAGGTGCTCGAGAAGCTCGCGCAGGAAGAGCGCGGCCTCATCCTCGTCACCGGCATCACCGGCTCAGGCAAGACGTCGACGCTCGCGGCGATGGTCAACTACATCAACCAGCACTACCGCAAACACATCGTCACCATCGAGGACCCGATCGAGTTCGTCCACCAGGACAACTTCAGCCGCGTCACCCAGCGCGAGATCGGCCCCGACACGCCGAGCTTCGGCGCCGCCCTGCGCGCCGCGCTCCGGCAGGACCCCGACGTCATCCTCGTGGGCGAGATGCGCGACACCGAGACCATCGAGATCGCGCTCAAGGCGGCCGAGACGGGCCACCTCGTGCTGTCCACCGTGCACACCCAGGACTGCTATCGTACCATTGGCCGCATCATCGGGGTGTTCCCGCCCGAGGGTCAGACCGGCGTGCGCAACCGCCTCGCCGAGAACCTGCGCGGCACCGTCTCGCAGCGGCTGCTCCCCCACGCCTCGGGCCGGGGACGCGCCGTGGCGGCCGAGATCATGGTGTCGACGCTCTCGGTGGTGGAGTTCATCAAGGACCCCAACCGCACCCACGAGATCACCGACTTCCTCGAGCGCAACCACGACCTGCTGGGCACGCAGAGCTTCGACATGACGCTGGCGACGCTCATGAAGCAGAACGTCATCACCCGCGACACGGCGCTCGAGGCCGCCAGCAACCGGGCCGACTTCGAGCGGGCGCTGGCGTTCGAGTAAAGAGGGCTTCAGCCCGCGCGGGACTTGAGCATCTTCATGAAGCCGTCGGCGGTGTAGAAGGTCAGCTCGATCACGCCGACGCGCACCTTGAGGCCGTTCTGCAGGGGCAAGGGCACCTTGGCGGCGATCTTCTTCCCGCCCACCTGGGTGCCGTTACGACTGCCGGCGTCGACGATCGACCAGGCGCCGCCCTCTTCCTGCTGGAGCCACGCGTGGAAGCGCGACACCGAGGCGTCATCGAGCACGATGTCGTTGTTCGAGGTGCGCCCCACCGTCACCCGGCGCTGAAACGCGTTGTCCTTCGTCTTCTCGACCATCACGGCCAACGGCTCACCACCGCCGATGGCGGGCACGGCGATGCCGGACTGCGTGCGGAATTGGTAATCGTCGTCCTCGTCGTCACCGGTCTGGTGCGGCGGCGTTTCGGGCGGCTCGTAGAGCAGCACCGGCCGGCCAGCCAGCCGCCCCTCGAGCTTCTTCGGGTCGTCGGTGAAGCGATTGAACCAGGCGAGCAGCGACTCCGGCATCGGCGGTCATCTCACCCCGATTCGGCGGCCTCGTCCAAACGATCTTCGCCCTCGGGGCGTTTCGCGTCGCGGCACGCGCGGAACAGCGGAGGCCGTGCCTCCTGCACGAAGGGCATGGCCAGCACCGCCTCGACGTAGAATGGCGCCTGCTTCGAGAAGAAGACGGCGCGGCCGAGATCGTCGAGCACCGACTGGGTGAAGCCGAGCTGCGACGAGGCGAGCGCGCGGGCGAAGAAGAGGCAGGGCACGTCACCAAAGCGGCGCATGGCGAGGTTGAGGCGGCGCTTCGAGGCGTACACCTGCCACTCGACCGACAGCGGTGTCACGCGATGGGTCAACGCCAACCACTCATGCACGTAGGCCTCGGCGGCGGTGGCAGGCGCCTGGGTCTCGAGCCGCTCGAGCACTCGCTCCACGTTCGTTCGCCGTTCGGACAACCAGGAGAGCCAGCGCGCCTCACCGCCGCTGAAGCCGGCGCGCGTGAGGTCGAGCTCGTCGACGGGCCGGGCGCTCAGCACCTCTCGGAGGAGCAGCTGGCCCGCTTCCCGGCCCGGCGGAGGCGGCGCGGACAAGACCAGCGGCGCAGGGCCGTCATCGGGCACGATGAGGGTGGGATCCGGCGTCGTCGCGCGCACCGGCCAGACGCCCGAGAGCACCGAGTCCCAGTCGAGCCAGCGCAGCGAGGGGAAGCCGTCGGCCTTCTGTCGGCGACGGTAGACGGCCAGGCGGTGCAGGCCGATGACGCCGCAGGTGTACGCGAGCGCGACGCCGCCGGTGAAGAGGAGGCTCATGCGTCGAACGGCCGCCGTGGCGGCGCGATCGGCGTGCCGCCGTCTTCGTCCTCTTCGATCTGCCGTGTGGGAATGCGGAACTCCTCGCCCAGCCACTTGCCGAGATCGATCGCGCGACAGCGCTCCGAGCAGAATGGGAAGGAGCGGTTCTCTTCGGGCCGCCCCAGCGGCTTTTCACAGGTCGGACACTTCGGCGACGCCATGGCGTGCATTCTGCCCCAAAGCCGGGGCAATCTGCCGCCTTGCGATGCTTCGTCTGGCTCCCCTGCTCTGTCTCCTCCTGCTCCCGGCGTGTCGTGGCGGGAGCACCCGTCAGATCGATCCCCCTCCTCCGATGCCGATGTGTGGTGACGGCGTCGTCGACGAAGGCGAAGAGTGCGACGGCTCCAACCTCGCGGATCAGACGTGTCAGACGCAGGGCTTCGAGCAGGGCCAGCTCACCTGCGCGGCCTGCCGGTTCGTGAAGACGCTGTGCACGAAGCGCTGCGGCAACGGCGCGCTCGACCCGGGGGAGCGGTGCGATGGGATGCTCGGCGTTCCGGCTTGCACGACCTGGGGCGCCAACCGCTGCGGCGACGACTGCCAGCTCGACACCGCCAACTGCCTCACCCAGGGCCTCGAGGCCGCGCCCGAGCTGTCGACGCCGAATGGAGGACCGGCGGTGGTCGCCGATCTGACGCCGCTGGGCGTGCCAGATCTCGTGATGGCCGTGCCGAGCCGCAACCGGGTGGAGCTGTTCCCCTGGAACCCGGTGCAGGGCTTCGCGGGCGCAACCAGCCGCAAGCTGTCGTTTCAGCGCACGGCGATCGCCTGCGTCGCGGCCGATCTCAACCAGGATGGCGCTCTGGACGTCGCGGCCGTCAACGACACCGGCGCGTTCGATGCGTACCTCTCGACGGGGCAGACGTTCTCGTTGCGGGAGCTGGACGGTGGGTGTCCCGGCGCGGCGCTGGTGGGCGTGGTGAAGGCGGGCCCGACGCGCGATCTCGCCATCGCCGCGGGGTGCGGGAGCGTCTTCTCACTCGAAGCCGGAGGCGTGCGGCGGGTCGACATGCCCAGCGCGTCGGTGGTGGGCGTGGGCGACTTCAACCGCGATGGGCTGGGGGATGTCTTCGCGGTCGACGGCGATCAGCTCCAGCCGCTGTTGGGGCCGCTCTTCGCGAGAGACGGAGGCTTGTCCCTGCCTGCGCCGCCACGCGCGGTGTCGGCTGGCGATCTCGATGGGGACGGTGATGTCGATCTCGCCGCGATCGTGGGCATGGAGGTGAAGCTGCTCGAGAATACCGGCGTCGCGTTCGCGGAGCGGCTCTCCTTCCCGGCCCCACGTGCGTCGGCGGTCGAGGTGCGCGACTTCGATCTCGATGGCGTGCCGGACGTCTTCTTTACGGCGTCGGATGACGTGGTGGTCCGCCGCAACCGGGGGAGTTGGGCGTTCTCCGAGTTCCGTCAAGGCATCGGCATGGGCACACGCCTGTCGGTGTCGGTGGGAGACGTCGACGCAGACGGTGACCCCGATGTCGCGGTCACCTTTTCCACCAGCGCCGACGCCACCAGAACGGCTGTCGTGCGAAATCGCGCACGCTAATCGCCTGGACGTCAGCCTCCACAGGGCGTTGACGTCGAAGCCCGTTGTGGTACTTCCCGCGCGACTCGCCGACGTAGCTCAGCGGTAGAGCAACTGATTCGTAATCAGTAGGTCCCCGGTTCAAACCCGGGCGTCGGCTCCACGAACATCACTTGAAGCCCCGGACTTCGCCAACGAGGTCCGGGGCTGTTCTTTTCAGTTCGACTCCGACTTCGCTCACGCTTCTTCAGATCGACTCCGGCCTCGCTCACAAACGTCGTCCGCGTGAGTGAGGACGCCGCGTCAAAGCGGTGTCAGTCGCGCCTCGTGGTGCGTAGCGCGTTGCGCAGGTGGAACTGACGCGGCGTGGCGTCGCTTTTTGCTCCCGCACCCCCACCCTCGCCCTTACGGTTCCCGCGCGTTTTCGGCCCCCTCGAACCACGCGTCGGGGCCTTTTCCCTGGAGCAATCGGACATGGCTGAAGAGAACTTCATGCGGGTGGCCAACCCCGGCCAGCAGCGCAAGACCATCTACACCGAGGCGATGGAGATCTTTCATCGCGCCGCCGACGCGATGTCGCTCGACCGCCGCGTACGTTTGGAGCTGGAAGAGCCGGACTATGAGCACATCTTCTACGTGACGACGAAGCTCAAGGACCGGCTCGTACCCGTGACGCCCGATGGCGCGCGCACGTTCGCCGATCTCGCCGTCACCAAGGTCCGTGACGCCCACGGCCTCGAGCGCCTCGCCGACGGAAAGATCATCCTCAACGGCAAGGCGCTGCTCGGCAGCGACGTGAACATTCGCAGCGGGCACCTGCGCCTCGAGGACGGGCAGGTCTACCAGCTCGTGCCCGGCGACATTCAGCGCTTCAAGGCCTACCGCGTGCAGCACAACCAGGCGCGCGGCCCGTACAAGGGTGGCATTCGCTACCACCGGGAGGTCTCGCTCGACCTCTTCAAGGCGCTCGCGGCCGAGATGACGTGGAAGACGGCGATCGCCGACGTCCCGTTCGGGGGCGGCAAGGGCGGCATCCAGCTCGACCCACGCCAGTATGGCCGTGAGGAGCTCCAGGCCATCTCGCTGCGCTTCATGTACAAGCTCAAGTCACTGGTCGGGCCGAACATCGACATTCCGGCCCCCGACATCGGCACCAACTCGGAGATCATGGCGCTGTACCTGCGTCAGTTCTCCGACGGTGAACGCGAGCGGCACAACCAGCGCGGCGTCATCACCGGCAAGGACGTGCGCATCGGCGGCTCCGAGGGCCGCACCAAGGCCACCGGCCAGGGCGTCGCCTACACCATCGAGGACTACTACGCGGACCGTGGCGAGACGGTGAAGGGCAAGACCTTCATCGTGCAGGGCTACGGCAACGTGGGCTCATGGGGCTCGGTCATCCTCCAGAACATGGGCGCCAAGCTGCTCGCGGTGAACGACGCCGACGGCACCATCTACAACCCGGAAGGAATCGATGCGGTCGAGCTGATGAAGTACGTCAACGAGAACCCGAAGAACCTCAAGCGCTCGGTCCTCGGGTACCCGAACGCGCAGTCGATCAGCAAGGCCGACTTCTGGCAGGTGAAGGCCGACATCGCGATGCCGGCGGCGCTCGGCGGCGAGATCACCGCGGAGATCGCCGAGAAGATGAACGTGAAGGTCGTCGCCGAGGGCGCCAACGGCCCGACCACGCCAGAGGCCGACCGGGTGCTCGAGAAGCGGAAGATCGACATGATCCCCGACATCATCTGCAACGCGGGCGGCGTGACGGTCAGTTACTACGAGTGGATCCAGAACAAGCGCATGGAGGCCTGGACCGAGAAGGAAGTCGACTCGCGCCTGGAGCACGCGCTCAAGAAGAACTACCGCATCATCCGCGATATCTCGCGCAACAACCCGCGCCGCTCGGACATGCATGACAGCCGCGCGTACTGCATCGGCAAACCCGTCGACACGCGCTGCGCGGCGATGATCCTCGCGCTCAAGCGCATCGAGGCCCACTACATGCTCGAGGGCTTCAGCCAGTAACGGATCGGGCGTCGAGGTGTCCTGGGCGTCGGCTCCTTCGCGGAGTCGGCGCCCGAGTCGTCTGGAGGGATCGTGGCCTCGTTCGGGCACATCGCGGTGGGGCTGGCCGCCGGGCGCCTGTACCGCCCCGAGCGCCCGCTGCCGTGGATGGTGGCGTTCTCGGCGCTGTCGTTGCTGCCGGACGCCGACGTCATCGCGTTCGTGCTGCGCATCCCCTACGAAGCGCCGCTTGGCCATCGCGGGGCCAGCCATTCCGTCGCCTTCGCGGCGCTTTGCGGGCTGGTGGCCTGTGGCCTGAGCCGGAGTGGTCGGCTCGCGCGCTTCGTCGGGCTGGTGGTGCTCTCGCACCCGGCCCTCGACATGCTGACCGACGGCGGCCTCGGCTGTGCGCTGCTGTTTCCCTTCTCGACCGAGCGCCTGTTCTGGCCATGGCGGCCGATCCCGGTCGCGCCCATCGGCGCTGGGATGCTGTCGACGCGTGGACTGTGGGTCGTCGCCGTCGAGGTGGTGCTGTTCGCGCCGCTGCTCTTCGCTGCGAGCTGGAAGCGACGAACACCGGACCGGCGCTGAAACACGGCCTCGCTCCGGGCGCATTCTCAGCGCCTCGCCAGGCTGGCGCCATCGAAGCGCCACGCCGCCACCTGGCCACAGTCGACCCGCTTCGCGTCCCACAAGAAGCCCATCAGGTGCCCCGAGACCCACCAGTCCATCGGGGAACAGTCTTCGATGATGTCGCCAGGCCCAGGGCCGCGAGCGGCTTGAAGCGCCGCCGTGTGGGCCTGGTTGGGCGTCAGACGAGACTGCCAGGGCACCAGCCGGACGAGCGGCCACAGGAGCGCAACGAGGACGCACGCGACCGTCAGCCAGCGGTCGACCCGCGCGGGAACCAGGCACAGCACCGAGCCCACCAGGAGCGCCGCGCCGACGAGGCCCGGGTGCACGTACCACTGGTACTTCTGCACCGGCAGGCTGAAGCCCACGAACACGCCCAGCCACAACGCCGCGCCCAGCACCATCGCCTCGACCCGCACGCGGCGCAGCCACCTCACGCGGGCCCTGAGCGCCAGCGCGACGGGTGCGAGGACCAACGCGCCCAGCGCCGGGCCGTACCAACTCAGCGTCGGCTGCACATAGAAGAAGGGGTTTCGATCAGGGTTGTGGCGGCCCTCGGTGAACGACGCCACGACCTGCTTTTCGAAGTACCGCGCGAAGAAGGGTCCCAGTCCGGCCTGGCCACGCAGGGCGTCGAACCCCAGCGTGCTGATCGCCACCACCCCGACCGCCACCACCATCGCGGCGATCGCCACGCGGAGCGGGACCCACCGCAACCCGACCGCGACACCGAGCAGCCCCAGCAGCACCGCGACGGGCGGCCCCTTCACCCAGAAACCCAGGAGCACCGACAGGCCAAAGCTGACCACCGCGCCCCAGGGGACGCCGGGAGCCTCCGTCGCGGTCGTGCGCAGCATGCCGGTGAGCGCCCACAGTCCCAGGGCGAGGGCGAGCCCCAACGGCGCCTCGAGCATTGCGATCTGCGACTCGTACAGGAAGCCCGGCAGAATCAACGCACCGAGCACGGTGAAGCCAGCGAGCGTCGGTCCATCGAGCGGCTCCGTCATCGTCCCGCGACGGGAGACGAGCTGCGCTGCCGCCGCCGCCAATACCAGGAGCGTCAACGAGGCGTACACCCGCGCCAGGCCGACCAGCGCCTCAGGCGAGGGACCGGCGACCGAGACGACCGCGCCGGTGATCCACAAGCCCAGCGGCGGGTGCTCGAAGAAGGGCTCCTTCGAAAGCGTCAGCTCGAGCCACGTCGAGATCGGCCGCTCCGAGAGCTCCCGGCCGACGCGCGCGTAACAGCCGGCGTCTCCGCCGAGCAGCAGCGTCGGTCCCGGTCGAACCCAGACGACGGACAGGCCAAGGATCAGCGTGGAGCCGAGAAACCAGCGTGACGACCGCGGCATGGACGGCGCGCGGTCTGACACGCTCACCGGCCCTCACTCAATGGCCGTGTCCATGCCCGTGCGTGTGCGGGTGGGCGTGGCGGGTCACCTTCCCGCTCGCGTCCACGTGTTCGTGTTCGTGCTCATGCTCGTGGCCCTGGTCGCCGTGCTCATGGCTGGCGTGATCGTGCGCGTGGCTGTGCGTCACGGCCTTCCCGCTGCCATCGACGTGGGTGTGGGCCGCGCCGTGGTCGTGCCCGTGGCCATGCTCGTGGGCGTGCTGGTGCCGGTACGTCGAGCCGTCGGGCATGACGTGCTCATGCTCGTGTTCGTGGGAGTGACCGTGGTCGCCGTGTGCCACCGGGACAGCCTCCATCGCCGCAGGGGGGATGACGCAGGCTACCACCGGCCGGGCGCTCGCCGTGCTTGTCATCGTGGAGAGCGTCTCCTACAAACCGCGTCGTTTCCTCGTCGGTTGCCGGAGGGGCATTGTCGACCTCGCTTCGTGCCTACGTCTTTCTCGATTCACTTCAGCCGCAGCTCGCCGCGCACATCTGCACCACCTGCCGCGGCTATTTTCCCACGCCCTACGTCGCCTCGCTCTTCATGGAGATCGCGCCGGGCATGGCGATTCACCGCTTGATGGACGTGGCGCTCAAGGCCACCAGCGTGCAGCCCGCCACCCTCGTCGTCGAGCGCGCCTACGGCATGCTCGAGCTGCACTCCGACGACAAGGGCGAGGTGCGCTCGGCCGGCGAGGCGGTGCTCCAGCACATGGGCGTCTCCGAGTCCGACCGGCTCAAGCCGCGCATCGTCTCGAACACCGTCATCCGCGCCATCGAGCCGATGCACGCGATGATCCTCGACAAGATCCGCTTCGGCTCGATGATCGAGCCCGGCCAGTCCCTCTTCATCCTCGAGTGCGAGCCTGCGGCCTACGCCGCCTTCGCCGCGAACGAGGCCGAGAAGGCCGCCAACGTGAAGCTCGTCGACGTGATGACGTTCGGCGCCTTCGGCCGCCTCTACCTGGCGGGGAGCGAGTCGGAGATCGACTCCGCCGCGCAGGCCGCCATCGCCGCCATTCAGTCCATCACCGGCAAGGAACCGCCGGCCTTCAAGGACAAGTAAGCTACCTGTCATCACCTTTCCTCACCGCTGGACCCTTCAGGAGTTGAACGCACATGGCTGACGCACTGGGAATGATCGAGACCAAGGGCTTCGTGGGCATGGTCGAAGCCGCGGACGCCGCGGTGAAGGCCGCGAAGGTGGAGCTCGTGGGCTACGAGAAGATCGGCGGCGGGTACGTGACGATGATCGTCCGCGGTGACGTCGCGGCGGTGAAGGCGGCCATCGAGGCCGGCGCCCGTGGGGCCGAGCGCGTCGGCGAGCTCGTCTCGACGCACGTCATCCCCCGCCCGCACGTCAACATCGACCTCGTCCTGCCGCTCGGCCGCATCGAGCAGGCCAAAGCCGAGTCCGGCCAGAAGTAACGGAGCGCGCCCCCGATGCTGCTCGGCAAGGTGGTGGGCACCGTGGTGTCCACCCGGAAGGAGCCCACGCTCGACGGCTCGAAGTTCCTCATCGTCCGCGGCCTGGACGTCGAGGGGAAGCCGACGTCGTCGCTGGTGGTCGCGGTCGACGCCGTGGGCGCGGGCGTCGGTGAGGTGGTGCTCTACGCCTCGGGCTCCTCGGCCCGGCAGACCGAGATGACGAAGGACCGGCCGGTCGACGCCGTCATCATGGCCATCGTCGATCAGCTCGAGGTCGGCGGAACCCTCACGTACGTGAAGTGACCCTGGGCACGGCTCCGAGGTGATCGAGAGCCGCCCGGGACTGGAGCGGTGCGGCGATGAACGAAGCGCAGATCAACGCCATCGTGGAGCAGGTCGTTCGGCGACTGTCGGGTGACCTCGCGAAGGCTCCCTCGATGACCTCCGCCGCCAGCCCCTCGCGTCAGGCCCCCGCCGTCGTGTCACGGCGCCCGGGCATCTTCGACGACCTCGACAGCGCCGGCGCCGCGGCCACCCGCGCGCAACAGCAGTGGGTGCGCACCAGCGTCGAGACCCGCGAGAAGGTGATCGAGGCGATGCGCGAGACGACGCGCCGCCACGCCGAAGAGCTCGCCCGCATGGCCGTCGACGAGACCGGCCTCGGCAACGTGAAGGACAAGATCCAGAAGAACCTGCTGTGCGCCAACAAGACGCCGGGCCTCGAGATCCTCAAGCCCCAGGCCGTCTCGGGCGATCACGGCCTCATGCTGCTCGAGCGCGCGCCGTTCGGCGTCATCGGCGCCATCACGCCGTCGACCAACCCGACCGAGACGATCATCAACAACGCGCTGGGCATGGTGGCCGGCGGGAACGCGGTCGTCTTCAACTGCCACCCCTCGGCCAGGGGCGTCTGCACCTTCTTCATCTCGAAGCTCAACGAAGCGATCGTCGGGGCCGGTGGCCCGGCGAACCTCGTCGTCACCCTCGGCAGCCCCAGCATCGAGTCGGCCCAGGCGCTCATGAAGCACCCGGCGATCCGGCTGATCGTCGTGACCGGTGGCCCCGCCGTGGTGAAGGCGGCGATGAACTCGGGCAAGCGCGCGATCGCCGCGGGACCCGGCAACCCGCCCGCGGTCGTCGACGACACGGCCGATCTCGCCCGCGCCGGGAAGGACATCGTCGACGGCGCCTCCCTCGACAACAACATCGTCTGCATCGTCGAGAAGGAGGTCTTCGCGGTCGCCTCCATCGCCGACGAGCTCAAGCGCCACATGGTGCAGGCCGGCGCGTTCGAGGTGCCCTCGTCGGCCATCAACCGGCTCGAGAAGCTCGTCGTCGACGACGGGCACGCCCACCGCGACTGGGTTGGCAAGGACGCCACGAAGATCGCCGAGGCCGCCGGGCTGCGGGTTCCGGCCGGAACGCGCCTGTTGTTCGCCGAGGTCGACCCG
The DNA here is from genome assembly GCA_044352295.1 of Myxococcaceae bacterium. GTDB lineage: Bacteria > Myxococcota > Myxococcia > Myxococcales > Myxococcaceae > Xiheimicrobium. Next base: position 1,369 of record JBILEB010000158.1, on the reverse strand, counting down.
ACGCACCCGTTCATCCAGGCCGAGCTGCTCATGCCGGTCATCGGCTTCGCGCGGCTCAAGACCATCGAGGACTGCATCGCCGCGGCGCTCCAGGCGGAGCACGGCTTCGGCCACACCGCCACCATGCACAGCACCAACATCGACCACCTCTCGGCGATGGCGAAGGTGATCAACACGTCGATCTTCGTGAAGAACGGGCCCTCGTTCGCGGGCCTCGGCATGACCGGGGAGGGCTACACCTCGTTCACCATCGCCTCGCCCACCGGCGAGGGCCTCACCACGGCCATCAGCTTCACGCGCGAACGGCGCTGCACGCTGAAGGACTCCTTCCGCATCATCTGAAAGCGCCCCCGGGACGACGTGCCGCTCGATCTGCCAGGCCCCGCGTTGGGACTCTTCGAGCTCGAGTCGCTCGCGCGCGGGCCCGTGGTGGCCGACGCGGTGCTCAAGCAGGCGCGCGTGCGCATCGCCATCGCCGAGGCCGTCAGCCCGGGCAAGTACCTGCTCGTGTTCTCCGGGCCGGTCGCCGAGGTGGAGGAGTCCTTCGCGGCAGGAGCCGAAACGGGTGGCTCGCGGATCCTCGATCGGTTGCTCCTGCCCCACGTCGCCGAAGCGGTGATCGCCGGCCTCGACGGCCGCTTCGGGGCCCTGCGCCCGCATGACGCGCTCGGGCTGGTGGAGCTGCACACCATCGCGGCCACCCTCAAAGCCGCCGACGCCGCGCTCAAGCGGGCCGAGGTCCGCCTGACGGCGCTCCACCTCGCCAAAGGCATCGGCGGCAAGGGCACCTTCTCGCTCGGCGGCCTCCAGCACGACGTCGAAGCCGCCCTCGAAGGGGCCGCGGCCGCCGTGGAGCCGACGCTCCTGGTCGCCACCGAGCTCATCCACCGTCCGCATCCGGAGCTGCGCGGACGGGTGATCTGACGCCTCCCCACGCCGCTGATACGCTGCGCAGCCTCCACGGATCATGTCGAGCCCGGTCGTCTGCCCTGTCTGCTCCCGCGCCTTCACCAACGCCCTCTCCGCGGCGTGTCCTCAGTGCGGGTGGACGCCGCCAGCTGTCGACAACCGCCGCACCACGCTGATGTCGCCGCAGCAGCAGGCGATCATCGCCCGCCTCGCCCTCACCCAGGTCGAGGCCCCGGCTGCCACGCCGCTCGACCTGCCGCCAGAGCCGACCACCCGCCCGCTCGAGCTCCCACCGGACGAGCGTGACGCGCGTTCCACGGAGCCCCGACGCGCTGCGATCACCGACCCCGAGGTCGTCGCCATCACGCCCCTGGCCCTCCCCTCGGTCGATCCCCCGGCCGACGAGGGACCTCGGCTGGAGCTGCCTCCGGATCCCGATGAGCTGGTGCCGGTCCCGAGC
>JBILEB010000157.1:0-18232 GCA_044352295.1 Myxococcaceae bacterium | reverse complement strand
ATCGGGCTCCATCGCACCAAGTCGTGTACCGACCTCTGCGCCGTCATCGCGTCGCGATAGTATCGTCTCGCCTCCCCAGCTTCATCCCTCGGGGGCGGCGCCAGCCGATGAACATCTACTGAGGGCCTTCGGACGTGATGCGGATCTCTGAGCCCGGGACTGGTTGATCCGGGCGAGCTCCGAGCGGTCGTTGCGGGGAATCGCGCGGCCATTGCCGAGCATGCACTGGCTGCAGCCGACCGGCGGGTTCGCCGCGCATGCCGCTGGTCCGCACCTTCGGGCCCGTCGTCGCCGGCGCCACGACGCAGGGAGCTGATGACCCCGGGAGGATCGTGAGCTTCTCGCCGTGCTTGCCGATGTTCGACACCTGCTGGCCCGCAGGCATCCATCGACGAGCGTCTCCCCGGCTTCAGCTGACGGGGACGGCGGCGGAGGCCGAGGCTACCGACGCGCCGGGAACGCGGCCCGCACGGTGACGCGGGACGGCCCTGCGGGTTCGACGAAGAGCACCCCGTTCTCTCCGTCTGCCCAGACGACGCGCGCCCCGTCCCGACGCACGGCTTTGAACTCGAAGACCGCGCCCTGGGGCAGCTCGAGCGTCACCGGGAGGGCACGGGCGCGCGCCGGGTTCCAGTCGCCCAGCTCGGGCCCGCTGCCGACCACGAGGGTGTCCGGTGGCCCTTCGAAGGTGATCGACCGGGTCGTGCCGCCGCGCCGCCACTGGGCGTCCGCCGCGGTGAAGAGGGCGCGAAAGGCATTGGGGCGCACGTCGGACACGAAGACCCCCACGTCGGACCGACGAAGCGGTCGCGGGGGCGAGAGCTCGACCGAGGCCGCGTCCCACGGTGCACCTTCGACCCGCGGCCGCACCCCACCCCGCCCCACCACCACCACCGCGAGCTGTGACGGCGTCACCCGGCCGATGACGACTCCGTCGGAGGACGCCGAGAGCACCACCGGCACGCCTTCTGCGAGCGCCACGTGGCGACCCCGGGCCTCGAGCCAGAAGGTGATGTCGTCCTTGAGCGGGTGCGGGCCAAAGCGCATCGACTTCCGGTTGTCGGGCTCCTTGGGCCCGTCGAGCCCCACCTCGGTGCCCCAGGTCAACGAGGGGACTCCTCGCATCGAGAGCAGAAAACCCAGCGCCTGCCGCACGCGGTCCTGCTCGCCGCCGCACGCGCTCATCACGCGGGGCAGATCGTGGTTGTCGAGCAGCGTGACCAGGCTCGAGGGATCAGGGTAGCGGCGATCGTTCGCGAGGATCGCGGCGAGCTTCGTGGGCGACTCACCCCGGCAGAACACGTCGTTCATCGCGAACCCGAGGGGGAAGTCGAACATCGCGGTGAAGCCGCCCTCGCGCCACGCGCGGGACACGACGGCCGGGTCGCCGTCGAGCATCTCGCCCAGGAGCGTCACCCCACCGGCGTGCTTCGACAGCGCTCCATTCCAGGCCGCCCAGAACTCGAGCGGGACGTGTTTGACGGCGTCGAGTCGAAACCCGTCAAGCCGGGCGCGGTCGAAGCCACCTCCGCGACGTCTCGACGAGGTGCTGTGCGACGTCTGGCCGCTCGGTGGCGAGATCGGGCAGCCCATGCACGTCGAAGGTCGTGAGCTGGACGGGGTCGTTCCAATCGGTGATGCCGCCTTTGCGATGGAACCACTCGGGCTTCTGCGCGACCAGGGGCGCCTCGGGCCCGACGTGGTTGAGCACGACGTCGAGGATCAGCTTCATGCCCCGGCGGTGCACCTCGTCCGACAGCGCCACCAGCGCGGCCTCGTCGCCGAAGCGCGGCTCGATGGTGGTCGAGTCCCACGTCCAGTAGCCGTGGAACGCGCCGTAGCCATGCCACTTCGCCGTGCGCATGCGGAAGACGGGCGACAGCCAGAGGGTGTCGACGCCGAGGCCCTGCAGCCAGTCCAACTGCGAGGTGAGGCCCGCGAGATCGCCGCCATGAAAGGCCTGCGGATCGGTCGGGTCGGCGTCTCCATCGTTGCTGCGATCGCCATTCGCGAAGCGGTCGACCATCACGAAGTAGATCGACCGGGGCGTCGTGCGCTGACCCGTCGGCGCCACGGAGGGAGCGTCTTTCGGCGTCTCCTTCGGCATTTCCTTCGGCGCGTCCTTCGGCTTGGCCTTCGTCGGCACGAGTTGGCCGGGCATGAGCGGCTGCTGAAACGACGCAGGCGCCGAGGGATCCGCGGGCGTCGAGGGCGCCTTGTTGTTCACCAACAGGCCATCCATCAAGCTCGCCAAGCGAATCGCGATGTCCTGCGAGGCGGCGTTCATCGCGGCGCGCTGCTTCTCGTGGTCGTACACGAGGATGACGGGCACCTCGAAGGCGTCCTTCGTGGTGACGCCGCCCTTCTTCGACGCAGTGAGCGCGGTGCCGACCTCCCAGCGGTAGCGGCCGTCGAGCTGCGAGAAGAAGTGCACCCGCAGCTCGATCAACAGCGCGTACGGCGCGTCGGGCTGCTGGGCCTCGAGCGCGGCGCGGCGAGTGTCGGTGATGCGCTCCCCCTTGAGGACCTCGAGCGGCACCTCGACGACCGAGAGGTTTCGCTCCTCGAGCGTGCGGGCGATCGCGTCCTTGAGCTTGTCGGGCGCGGTCGTCGCCTCGCCGGCGTAGGTGGGATCGACGATGTACCCGACGAGAATGGGCGTGGCGTTCTCGAGGCGCTGCCGCGGCACCTTCGGCATGCACGAGAGCGCGAAACCACACAGCAGCACCAGCACGAACCGGGCGCGCATCAGAACCACCCTTCGGACTCGAGCGAGATGAGGTGATGCCATGCGAGCGTCTGCGAGGGGCTGAAGACGTTGAACTGATCGAGCCGCTCCGCGAAGGCGTTGCCGAACGCGGCGTGCATGGTGCTGTACTGGAAGCCATAGAGCAGGCGGATCGACGGGCGCGTGTAGATCCCCGGGCCCGTGGGGTTGAGCACCACGCCGGTCTTCACCTGCACCGTGTTGCGAACGTTCTGATCGCCGAACTCGAGGCCGCGCGCATCGGGCAGGCCCTGTGACGAGCGGAAGATCGAGTTGTACTGCCCGCGAAAGAGGTTGCCGTTGAGCGAGCGCTCGTGCGCCACCGAGCCCTCGAGCAACACGTGCACCACGCGCGTCACGTAGAGCTGAAGGCGCGCCACGGTGGACATGTAGACGCGGTTCGCCTCGGTCGCGGTGATCAGGTCGGCAAAGTCGCGGTCGCTCCCGTAGAGGCCGGCGAGCACGAGATCGAGCCGGTCGGGGATCAGCCCGAGTTGCATCTCGTCGCCCAGCACCAAGGAGTAGCGGTCGCGCGTGAGATCAGCGGCGTAGACCGTCACCGACTGCCCGTTCCAGGTGTCGCTGTAGAAGTTCTGGGGGTGGAGGCGCTGGTAGCGCGCGAAGAAGTTGTTCCACCGCAGCGGCCCGAAGCCGCCGAAGCCGACGTACCCCACCCCGCGCCACGAGACGTTGAGGCTGCTTGCCTGCTGCGGCTGCGGGAACTGATCGAACATGCCCGGGTTCTCTTCGAGGAACCGGCGCAGCACCTCGCGGCGCGCGAAGTCCTCGTACTTCACGCTCGGCGTCACGTAGGACGAGAACCGGTTACCGGCGATGAAGGGCTCGACGCCGATCTGCCCGCCACCGCCGAACTCGAAGTGATCGTTCACGTGCACGCGGGCCGCCGCGCCGGCCGTCAAGACCGGCACGTACTGCGCACCGCGCAAGGAGAAGCCCGAGTCACCGATGGCGACGAGGAGATCGAGGTGCTCCGACAGGTAGCGGCCTGACAAGCCGATGGTGTCTTCGAAGAGCTGCGCGGGGCGGAAGTCGTAGAGACCGAGATCGCCGAAGAAGAACTGCTGAGTCCCGAGCTGCCAGATGAGGTTCGGCGCGAGGATGTTGCCGGCGCGCGCGTACAACTGCGAGAGACGGAAACTGCTCAAGAAGCCGTTGAGCGGGTCGGCGGTCGACACCGTGCCGCCCTCGAGGCGGGCGTGGAGGCTCGCCCAGATCTCGGTCGTGCCCGGCGGCGCCTGCAGCAGATCGAGCTTCATCTCGAGCGCCGCGTAGGTGCCTTCGTTCAACAAGCGGCCGTAGAGGTTCCAGAAGCCCAGCCGGCCATTGCCACCCTGGAAGTCCGGCCGGGCGCTGATGCGGTAGTAGCCACCAGCGCTGAAACGGCTGTCGGGCGCCTGGGCGAGCGCGACCTGACACACGACAAGGAGTCCCGCGAAGAGCAGTCGATTCACGCAGAGCGGTCCAATACCCCACCCGTCGACGAGGCGACTCCGTTTTTTCGCGTCAGCGCGTCACAGCCGCTCGAGCGCCGCGCGGAGCCGGGCGACGCCAGCACGAAGGCGCTCGTCGGGCTGCTCGAAGCGAAGGCCCATGGCCGAGTCCGTGCTCCACATCACGCGGCCGAGGACCTCGATCGGCTCGCTCGTGGTGGACAACTCCAGCCGGAGCGACACCAGCGTCATCGGAGACAGCGGGTGGCGCGTCGAGACGCCGACGCCCGCCTCGCTCACGTCGCGCGCCTCGTCCGCAAGGCGAAGGGAGGTGGGGTTCACGACACGAACGGGGAACGAGGCTGGCACCCGTGTGTGGCTCCGGGCCTGGGTGTACCCGGGCCGACGGTTCACGAAGAACTCGATGCTGTTCATGGTCATGGCTTCCCCCGGGTGCAGCGAGACCTGTGACGGTCATCGCGCGACGGTTGATCGGATGCAAAACGCATTGCGTCATGCAGTTCCAGTGAGGCTGGGAAGTTCTACCGCCTCGATCACCTGGACTCGAGGATCACCATCGATCGGGGCTTGAGCGTGTACGCCCCGCTCACCGGCGTCGGCGAGTCGAGCCAGACGTTGTTCGAGCTGCGCCCCGGCAGGTTCATCGAGGTGAGCGTCGAGGGCTCATCCCAATACGACTGCGTGTCGACGACCCGCGTCCACATCCGTCCCTGCGGGAGCGTGAAGGGCACATCGAAGGTCTCGCCGTTGATGAGGATGGCGATCTCGGGGCCCTTCGTCTTGTCGAAGTAGTGGAGCATGAGCTGCTTGGAGCTCCAGTCGACGGCGTCGCTGTTGGCCGGGCTCTTCCAGGAAAACGGCGCGGCGGTGCCGGGGGCTCCAGCGGGTCCGTACTCCAGGGGCGCGAGCGCGTACCCGTGGTCCTTTCGGAAGCGGATCATCTTCTTCACGAAGTCGTGCATGCGGTGCCGCTCGTCCTTCGACTGATAGCTGCCCCAGTCCATCCAGTTCTCAGGCACGTCGGCGCGCGTCGAGTAGGCGTTGTTGTTCCCCAGCTGCGTGCGCATCCACTCGTCGCCGGCCCAGAGCAGCGGCGTGCCGTGGCTGACCAACATGCCGACGTACATGTTGCGCATGATCTGCCGCTTCATCGCCTCGTTGTTGCCCCAGTTTCGCGAGCGGTTGTTGTTCTCGCCGGAGTCCTTCTCGCACCAGGAGGAGTTCGGCTCCGTGCAGCAGATCGGGTTGAGCGGCCCACAGCCGTTCTGCTTGTTGTCGTACGAGAGCAGGTCGTACATCGTGAAGCCGTCGTGCACGGTGATGAAGTTATACGCGTGGTACGGCTTGCGGCTGTTCCAGCGGAACCAGTCGTTGGAGCCAGTGAGGAAGAAGCCGCCGTCTTTCACCTCACGGCTGTTGAGCTTGAACTCGTCGCGGTTCCAGAACGCGCGCCACCAATCGCGGAAGCGGCCGTTCCACTCGCCCCAGCCGAAGCCGGGCTTCGTCGTCGACGCCGGGAACAGCCCGATGCGGGTGCCGAAGCCGTTGGCGAACTCGTTGCCGTTGGGACCATTGAACGACTTGCCGAGATCGTATCCGCCCGCGGCCCAGGGCTCGGCCACGATGCGCGTGTTGTACTTCTGGAGGACCGGATCGTCGGCGACGTCCTGCAGCACGGTGTTCTTCGGCTCATCCCACGCCCAGTACTCCTGGTCGCGCTCGCCCAGCACCGGCGCGAGGTCGAAGCGGAAGCCATCGACGTGCATCTCGTCGACCCAGTACCGCAGGGAGTCCATGATCAACCGACGGAAGGGCTTGTTGTTGGGCCGCGTCTGGTTGCCGACGCCCGAGTTGTTCCAGTACCGCTTGCGGTTGTTCGGATCGAGGCCGTAATACGCGTTGTTGTCGAAGCCGCGCATGGTGAAGAGGCCGACGACCTCCTCGGGATCCACGTTGGTGAGCGAGGTCTGCGTCACCCAGGGATCGGGGTTGAAGTCGAACTCGAGCTTCTGCCGCCAAAAGCCGCCCTCGCCGGTGTGGTTGTAGACGACGTCGAGCATCACCTCGATGCCGTTCTGGTGGAGCTGATCGACCATCCACTTGAACTCGTCGATGATCTCCGCGTTCGCCGCGTCGCGCTTCCACGAGTAGGTGTTCTCGGCGATGAAGAACGAGAGCGTCGAGTAGCCCCAGTAGCCGCCGTCGATGGGCTTCTCGAAGGGCGGCATGACGTGGATCGTCGTGACGCCGAGATCCTTGAGGTAGCTCGCCTTCTCACCGAGGCCGCGCCACGTCCCCGGGTGCTCGACGCCCGACGCCGGGCTGGCCGTGAAGCCCTTGGGGTGCAGTTCGTAGACGATCATGTCGTTCCAGCGACGGCCCGGCGCTTCGCCCTTGATGCGCTGGTCGCGCCACGTTGCTTCGTTCTGGCTCCACACGTACTTGCTCTTCACGATCACCGACTTCGCCGCGGCGGCGTACGTCGACTCCGTGCGCTTGGGGCCGGTCGCCACACTGCCCTTGGACCAGTCGTGATCCCGATGGAGCGCCTTGCCATAGGGGTCGAACAACAACTTGTTCGGGTTCATCCGGTTTCCGTCGGCGTCTACGTCGGCCTGGAAGCCATTGATGGTGCCCGGCACGAACGAGGGGTCGTACTTCCAGTTCGGGCCCCACACGACGAAGCCGTAGTGCTGCCCGGGGCCGATGCCTTCGACGTACAGGTTCCACACGTCGCCGAAGCGCTTCATCGGGAACTGCCGCGTGGGCACGCTCGATTCGGGGTTGTCGAAGAGCAGCAGCTCGATGCGCTCGGCCCGCTCCGAGAAGACGGCGAAGTTGACGCCCTTGTCGATGAGCGTCGGGCCCATGTGCTCGAGGTTCTCGATCGCGCGGGCGTCGAGCGAGGGGGCGCGATCCTCGGTCGCGTAGAGGCGCGCGCCGGTCGTCGGGCTGCACGCCTGGGCGAGGAGGAGGACGAAGAGAATTTCAAAGTGACGCATCGGGAGAGTGCGAGAGCAGTTCACGGCGCGCGGGGCTGTACCAGAAGGCGCCTCGTCGCGAACAGCCCCCGCCGCTGAAGCGCCGTGTCATTCGACGGCCCCAGGCGGCCGAAAAGAAAAGTCAGCCCCACGCGCCGGCTCGGGTACCTTCTCCGCCGTGTCTGGGCTGCGACTCGTGGGGATCCGGAAGAGCTACGGCGATAACCCGGTGGTGAAGGGGGTCGACCTCGAGGTGGCTCCCGGCGAGTTCCTCGTGATGGTGGGCCCGTCGGGGTGCGGCAAGACGACCCTGCTGCGGGTGATCGCCGGCCTCGAGCAGGTCGACGCGGGGCAGGTGCTGATGGACGGCGCCGAGCTCACCCACGTACCTCCGCGAGATCGCGACGTGGGGATGGTCTTCCAGAGCTACGCGCTCTACCCCCACATGACCGTGCGCGAGAACCTCGCCTTCGGGCTCGAGCTGCGGAAGGTGCCTCGCCCCGAGATCGACACCCGCGTCGCCGAGGCCGCGAAGATGCTCGAGCTGTCACACCTGCTCGAGCGCAAGCCCAAGGCCTTGTCCGGTGGCCAACGCCAGCGAGTCGCCATGGGCCGGGTGATCGTGCGCCGTCCACGGCTGTTCCTCTTCGACGAGCCCCTGTCCAACCTCGACACGGCGCTGCGGGTGCAGATGCGTGGCGAGCTTGCCCGGCTGCACCGGCAGCTCGGCGTGACGATGATCTACGTCACCCACGATCAGGTCGAGGCCATGACGCTGGCGACGCGGGTCGCGGTGTTCAACAAGGGCGTGCTCCAACAGCTCGGACCGCCGCTCGAGCTGTACCACCGGCCGGAGAACACCTTCGTGGCGACCTTCCTCGGCTCACCGTCGATGAACCTCTTTGATGCCCGACGCGAGGGTGCGGCGCTCATCGGGGCAGGGTTTCGCCTCGATGCCATGGGCGACGTGGCTGGCGAGGTCAAAGTCGGCCTTCGCCCACAGGATCTCACGGTGTCTGGAGACGGCCCGTTCGAAGGAGAGGTCGAGGCCGTCGAGCGGCTCGGCTTCGACGGCTACGCGTTCCTCAAGACCGCGGCTGGCCCGCTCGCCGCGCGCTTCGATGGCTCGGTGTCGGTCGACGTCGGCCAGACGGTGCGCGTGAAACCATCGGGAGACGTGGTCCACGTCTTCTCGGCAGACGGCGCGCGCGCGCTGCGTCACCCCGAGGCCCGCCGCTGATGCGAGGCGGAGTGGTGTGGCTGTTGCTGCTGGTGAGCGCCGGAGTGAACGCCGAGCCGCTCAAGCTGTGGCACGCGTACCGCGGTGGGGAAGAGCAGGCCATCGAAGCGGCCGCGAAGGCCTTCACGGCCGAGACCGGTGTCGAGGTCGAGCTGCTGTCGGTGCCGTACGACGCGTTCTCCTCAAAGATCACCAGCGCGATCCCGCACGAAGCGGGCCCCGACGTGTTCATCTTCGCTCACGAGCGGCTGCGACAGTTTCACCGCCTCAAGGTCGTCGCGCCCACCACCTCGCGCCTCGAGAAGGAACGGTACTTCCCCAGCACCGTCGCGGCGCTCGAGGTCGATGGCGAGCTCTACGGGTACCCCCTCTCGCTCAAGACGTTGGCGCTGTTCGTCAACACAGCGCTCGTGAAGGAGCCTCCGGCGACGACCGAGGCGTGGATCGAGACGATGGCCCAGCTGAGCGACGCGAAAGCGGCCCGCTTCGGACTCGCCTACGCCGCGGGAGACTTCTACCTGCACGCGCCGTTCGTCTTCGGCTTCGGCGCCAGGCTCTTCGACGACACCGGCCGCGCCTCGTTCGACACGCCGGGCATGGCGAAGTCGCTGGCCTTCGTGAAGTCGCTCCAGGACCGGGGCTTCATGCCGCAGGAGGTGTCGGGCGCCCTGGTGAAGTCCCTCTTCAACGATGGCCGGGCGGCGATGGTGATCTCCGGGCCCTGGTTCACCGGTGAGATCGAACCCCAGGTGGCGTACCGCATCGTTCCGCTCCCCACCGTGAGCGAGACCGGCCTGCCGTTGATGCCGTTTCTGGGGGTCGAGGCCGCGCTCGTGTCGGCGAAGACGAAACAGCCCGAGCAGGCGCACGCGCTCGCGAAGTTCTTGTCGCTCGGAAAGGCGACGCTGTTGCGCGTGAACCCCGGCCGCCAGATCCCCGCCGAGGTGGCAGCGTACGAGCAGCCCGAGGTGCTCGCGGATCCGACGATCGCGGCCTTCAAGGACGTCGCGACGCGCGCCGTCCCGACGCCCAACACGCTCGAGATGGCCCGGGTGTGGGAGCCCATGAAGCTCGCGCTCCGGGGCGTCCTGCAGGGTGAGGTCGCGCCGGGCGACGCGGGGAAGCTCGCCGAACGTCGCTACCGCGCGCTCAACCGGGAGAAGCCGGAGTCGAGCTCGCCCGTCCCGTGGATCGGTCTGCTCGTGCTGGGCGTGCTGGGCCTCGTCGGCTGGCAGGTGCGTGGCCTGCGCGGTGTGCGCTGGGCCCAGCGGTACCCCGACACCGCGCGCGGCCTGGCCTACGTGGCGCCGGCAGCCCTCGGCATCGCGGTGCTGATCGTCATCCCCTTCGCGGTGGGCATCTCGCTCGCGTTCTTCCACCACGAGGCCGGTGACTACACCTTCGTGGGGCTGGCCAACTTCGTCGACATCCTCACCTCGAAGGGCTACCGCCTCACCGAGCCGCTCTCGTTCTGGTTCACGCTCGTCGTCACCATCGCGTGGACCTTCGTGAACGTCGCGCTCCACGTGAGCATCGGGCTGTTCCTCGCGATCCTGCTCAAGGACCCGTTGCTCAAGCTGCGCGCGGTCTACCGGGTGCTGCTGATCGTCCCCTGGGCGGTGCCCAACTACATCACCGCGCTCATGTGGAAGGGCATGTTCCACCGGCAGTTCGGCGCCATCAACGGGCTCCTCGCGGCGCTCGGCCTGGAGCCGGTGAGCTGGTTCACCCAGTTCTCCACGTCGTTCGCGGCGAACGTCATCACCAACACCTGGCTGGGCTTCCCCTTCATGATGGTGGTGTCGCTTGGCGCGCTGCAGTCGATCCCGCAGGATCTCTACGAGGCGGCCGAAGTCGACGGCGCCTCGAAGTGGACCCAGTTCCGCCGCATCACCCTGCCCTTGCTCAAGCCAGCGCTGCTGCCCTCGGTGATCCTCGGCTCGGTGTGGACGTTCAACATGTTCAACATCATCTACCTGGTGTCGGGCGGCGAGCCGGGTGGAGCCACCGACATTCTCGTGAGCGAGGCCTACCGCTGGGCCTTCCAGCGCAATGAGCAGTACGGCTTCGCGGCGGCGTACTCGGTGCTGATCTTCTTCGTCCTGCTCGGCTGGACCCGGCTGACCCGACGGCTCACGGGCCCGGAGGCGGCGTGAAGCGCTCAGGGCTCGCCACGGCGCTCATTCACGTCGGCCTGGTGCTGGCGTGCGTGGTGGCGCTGTACCCGGTGCTGTGGGTGGTGAAGCTCGCGCTCTCACCCACGCAGGCGCTCTCGTTGTCGGTCAGCCCCATTCCCGAGAGCGTCACGTTCGATCACTTCCGCGACGTGATCGGCGCGTCGGACTCGCAGGGGCGGTGGTTGTTCGGCCGGCAGCTGCTCGCCTCGGTCGTGGTGTCGGGCCTGACGACGCTCGTGGGCCTCTCGCTCGCGGTGACCGCCGCCTACGCCCTCTCGCGCTTCCGGTTCCCCGGCAAGGACGCGGGCATGCAGACGCTGCTGGTGACGCAGATGTTTCCTGCCACGCTGATGCTGGTGCCGCTGTTCTCGCTTTTGCAGAAGCTGTCGCTGCTCGACTCGTGGACGGGCCTCATCCTCGTCTACTCGACGTCCTCGCTGCCGTTCTGCGTGTGGATGCTCAAGGGGTACTTCGACACGATTCCCCGCGAGCTCGAAGAAGCGGCGGTGATGGACGGCGCGTCGCCCTGGCAGGTGTTCGTCAAGGTGGTGCTCCCACTCGCCCGGCCCGCGCTCGCCGTCACCGCGTTGTTCAGCTTCATGACCGCCTGGAACGAGTTCATCCTCGCCGCCACGCTGATCAACGACGCAGCACGCTTCACCCTGCCCGTCGCGCTCCAGCAGTACGTCGGTGAGTGGAAGACCGAGTGGGGCCACTTCGCGGCCGGAGCCCTCATCGTCTCGGCGCCGGTGATGGCGCTGTTCTTCGCGCTCCAGCGCTACCTCGTCGGCGGGCTCACCGCGGGAGCGGTGAAGGGCTGACAGCGCTTCGATGCGTCAGCACGGTTGCGACCTCGAGCGTCCTGGCCATGGCGGAGCGAACCCTCGGAGGACCTCACGACCCACCTTCCGAAGTTCCCAAGACTTCGCGCTTCGGGGACCGACCGAGCACCTCGGATCGATTCGTCAGAAGAGACCCGGGCCTGACCCGCGTTGATCGGCTCGAGTGGCGCTGGCAGTGCCGCCTCGTTGTTCGCGAACGCTCGCGCGAAGGCCCGGGCCTTCGCGAGGTCGACCATCCTGAGAACGCGGCAGAGATTGGCTCGACCTCCGCCGGGCCGCCCGCGATGAAGTCGTGCGGCCAACAGCGTGGATGCGCTCGACTGGGCGCAGCGCGCTCCCCGCTGGTGCATGAAGTGAAGCTCGGGGTGCACGGAAGAAGCAGCAATGGTCTTGAACCCCGCATGACTCGCCGTCCTCGTTGAAGCGATGGCATTGGCGACACCACCCACCAGGTTCTGAACGTGCGCGTCGCCTCGACTCGACCCACATCTCCACGCGGCTCACGCGCACCGGAGCCTTCATCGGCCCGGCGTACATGTCACCCGAGCTCGCGCCGCGGGGGTCGTGGACCGCGATTGCTCCTGGAGCGCGTGGAGGTCGTGCGTACGTCCCGACAACGCCACCTCGGGCGGCAACGTCATCGCCGGGTCCCCACGCGTCGCCCGCGCCGAGGCCGAGCTGCGGCCCACTCGTCGACCTCGCCGCAAGACGACACGGGTGGGCCGAATTCCACTGCACGCCGCGGCCCGTGGCTGCATCCTCCGCACACCATGCTCCGAGCTCTCCTGCCGGCCCTCCTCGTCGTCGGTTGCGCCACCACCCCGTCGGCCTCCTCCTCGCCCGCCATGGCGGACCTGCGTGCCCTCGATCAGCAGCAGAACTACGCCGAGATGCTGGGGCGGCTGAAAGACGTGCCCCCGGCCCAGCGCGACGCCGAGTGGGAGGCCCTCACCGAGAAGGCCAACGTCGCCGCGCTCGAGAAGGTCGAGATCACCGACGGGCGCTCCGGCGAGTATGCGCTCATGGCCATCGAGGACCAGCTCGCGGCCTTCCCCTCGCTCAAGAAGTCCCCGGCCTACCTGCAGAAGCGGGCCGACGTTGGCGTGAAGGCGTTCGGTTGGACGTACAGCAACTACCGGCACTCGACGGGTGACGAGCAGTGGGTGCCGAAGGTGAAGAAGTTCGCAGAGGCCGATTCGGCCACGAAAGGTCTGGCGCAGCGGATAGCAAAGGACGTGATCCTCGGCCGCCTCGTCGCCTCGAGCGCCTGGCCGCTCTACGAGCTCGCCTTCCAGCGCGACGGCGACGCCGTGTGCGCCGACCCGAAGCTGATCGACGTCGTCATCGACGTCATCGACTACGAGAGCTGGCTCGACGAAATGACGACCCTCGTCACCAAGCGGTGCTCCGCCCAGTTGAAGACGCCGGTCGCCGAGAAGCTCAAGAAAAACGACAGCAAGTCGTTCCGCAAGGGAGCCTGTCAGGTGCTCGCAGGTCAGGCCGGCATCGCCGACGCCCTCAAGGTGTGTGAGGGCTGAGGTCACCCTCCGACGTTGGTCCGATCGGCGGCAATCCGCTTCAAGGCGTCGAGCGCGCCGTACCGCGGGCCGTACTCAGGGTCGCCGACGAGGCGCTCGAGCCCAGGCACCGCGACGGAGGCCAACCGCCCCATTCGCCCGAGGGCGAAGGTCGCCCAGTACCGCGTCTGTGGATTCTCGTGTGCGAGCAGCGCCACGAGCGCAGGCACGGCCGCCACAGCCACGGGCCCCAGCGCACCAAGCGCTTCGATCACGAGGTTCCGGTGCGCGCCGGCCAGGTGCCGCAGCAACACGTCGACGACACGCGCCTGAAGCGCTGGCGCGGCCTCACCGGCGCAAACGAGCGCTCGAGTGGCCACCGCATGGCCCGCCGGCTCATCCCCTTCGGCCACGTCGAGCCACACCGAGACCTGATCGGTGATGGAGCCTTCGGCATCCTCGAAGGTCACCCCACGGCCGTTGGCAACGAGCAGCCCCTCGGCGCCGTCTTCCCCCACCCACCGGATCGAGCCTGTCAACGCGACGCCCCACGGAACCAGAAACCGCTCCGTCAGAAAGGCACCCCACTCCGCTGGCGCCCGGAAGGTCTCGCAGCCGTCCCATTCGAGCGCAGCCCCGCCAGTCGTCGGACACCAGCAGCAGTCGCCGGGCGGCTGCCCCTCGAGCGAAGGCGGCCTGGGCGCCTCGTGGTTCTGCGCCACCAGCATGACGAACTGTGCCCCTTCGACCGCCACGGGCGCTCGGCGCGAAAGCGCCCTGAGGACAGCAACCTGCCATGGTGAGAGCGCCGGCTCGAGGCCCCAACGACCTTCGAACCGCATCAGGTAGGACCTGATCGACAGCATGCACGGTGGTCGGGTGAGGGTCGACGCTCCGGATGCGTGCTTGCGTATCAGTGGCGCGCGCGCCCGCAGCCCAGCACGATGACGGGTGATGTTCCGCCTGCTCCAGGCAACGCCCCTCTCGTCGACGCCCAGCGAGGAGCCCCGCCTGGCCGACGCCCGCCTCGCGCGCGGAGAGCATGGCCTGCTGCTCGAAACGACCGGGCTGCCCATCAGCGTGCGCCGACGGCTCAGCCAGGAGATCCTCGTGCCCCGCGCCACGCGCTTCCTCCTCGAGGACGACGACGTGCTGTGGGGCCCGGGCGGAGGGTTGGCGGTGCGGAGCGAGCCTGAGCATCGCAGCGAGCATCTGGAGGGGCGCGCCGTCGAGGACTGGAGCCACGCGGCGCACTTCGGAGTGCTCGCCGATCACCTGCTCGATCACGGCGATCCCCTCGGCGAACGCATCGCGGCGCAGCTGGGGCGCCGGACCAACACCCCCGTCGCGCCTCACACGTGGATCGGCACCGACTGGCACCATGGCCTCCTGCGCCGCATCTCGGTCAGCCGACCGGAGTGGACCGCGGCCGTTCCCTGGCGCCAGGCCCTGCTCGAGGTGCTCGCCTCACGCGCTGCGCGCTTCCTCGACGAGGTCGCGATCGATCTTCCACGGCTCGAGCCCGACAGCGACCTCCCCCGGCTCGCCCGGGAGCTCTTCGCCCTCCCATGGCCCCGATGGGTCTCGCGCCTTCACTTCGGCCTGGTCGCAGCCCCACCGATGGTGGTGCCTCCTGCCGAGCTTCGGGAGCGGCTGCCTCGCCTCGGCCACGGCCCGCTGTTCGACTCGGCGGAACATGGGCGGCTGCTGGTGGAATCGGCGGCCGACACGCTCGAGCTCGAGGGCCTCGACGCTGGCGCCATCGAGCTCCGCGAGGGTCTGCGGATCCGGGTCTTTCCGCGAAAGGTGCTGCTCGAGCGGCCGTCCTGGCCACGCTACGACTCGTGGCCTTCCTGGGACTTCGCCTTCCACGACGGCCGGTGGTTCCTCACCTGGCGCCATGGCGCCCCTCGCAGCGACGACGTGCGGATCAACGGCATGGAATTCTTCAACGCGGCCCTGGTGCCGGGCGATCGCGTCGAGGTGCTCGAGCAGCTCGTCCTTCGGTTCGAGGCTGGCGAGCGTGTCGCTCGACGGGGCTGACGATGCGCGGGCCCGCGCGACCACGGCCGCTCGTACCAGCCGGGGTGCGTCAGTCGTCGAGGATGAACTTGCGCGGGTTCTGCGCGATGCCGTTGACTCGAACCTCGTAGTGGAGGTGCGGCCCGGTCGAGCGGCCGGTGTTGCCCATGGCCGCGATGAGATCGCCCCGCTTCACGCGCTCGCCTGGCTTCACCTTCACGCTCGCAAGATGTCCGTAGCGCGTCTTGATGCCGTACCCGTGGTCGAGAACGATCACATTGCCATAGCCGCCTTCGAGGCCCGCGAAGACGACCGTCGCATCCGACGGGGCGATGATCTCCTTCCCATGGGGCCCGGCGATGTCGATGCCAGCGTGCATCACCCGCTCACTCGTATACGGGTCGACGCGCGAGCCAAAGTCACTGGTCACCCACCCACGGGTCGGCCACACGGAGGGGACCGAGGCGAGCAGTGACTTCTGGCCCGCGAAGAACGCCTGCAGCTCCTGGAGGCTCTGCTCCTGTCGGGTCGCCTCGGCGGAGAGCTTGTCGAGCTTGGCGGCGAGCGCCGCGGGCGACTCCTGGCCCGTCGAGCGCACGAACTGGTTGTCGCCGCTGCCGGGCGTGGGCGCGACCTCGGTCGGACCCATCGCCAGGTTGCGCTGCGGATCGCTCAGCAGCGTGATGGCGCGCAGCTTCTGGTCAAACAGCTCGACGCGGTCGAGCGTGCCTTTCACGTGAGCCAACTGCTCTCGAATGACGGCGATCTCGCTCTTGAGCTTGAGGTTCTCATCGCGGAGCGCCGGATTCTCCTGCGCCTCGGTGACGACCGTGCCGTAGTGAACCACCATGCCCGCGCCGACCAGCATCAAGAACGCGATCGCGCCCAGAGCCTGGAGGATCCACGCGCGGCGGAGGCGGAAGCGGCGAACCTCCGACTGGCGGTCCGGGACGACGATGAGGGTGAAGCTCTCGTTGGCCAACTGGCGGACCTCACGACGGGAGGTGAAACGGCGCGGCACCTTCTCCGAAGCGGAGTTCCAGTGCAACAGGAAATCAACTTTCCACGATCACCCCAGCTTCTCCCGTCAGGTGCGCTCGTACCGTTTCGGGTGGCGAGCCGCTGAACGGCCGGTCAGGCTGGAACAATACGCACGCAGATGACGGTGATGTTGTCGTCGCCGCCGCGTTCGTTGGCGAGGTCGACCAGCTTCTTTGGCGCGTCCTTGAGCTCCGACCTGGCGACGATCTCGCAGATCTCCTTGTCCTCGACGAGATTTGCGAGCCCGTCGGAGCAGAGGATGAACGAGTCGTTGGGCTTGAGCATGATGCCCATGACGTCGACCTGGACCTCTTCTTCGAAGCCCACGGACCGGGTGATGATGTTCTTATACCGGGAGTGCCGCGCCTCGTCTGGCGTGATCATGCCAGCCTTGATCTGCTCGTTGACGAGGGAGTGGTCTTCGCTGATCTGCTGAATGAGCTCGCCCCGAACGAGGTACGCGCGGCTGTCGCCGACGTGGGCGAACAGGGCGTGCTCGTGCTGGACGCAGAGGCTGATGACGGTGGTGCCCATGCCGGCCAGCCGGGGGTCTTCCTGGGCCGCGCGGTAGATCTCGAAGCAGGCCTTCTCGACCGCGGCCCGGAGGAAGTCGGGCAAGGGCGAGTCCTGGAGCGAGGTCTCCGCCTTGAACGGGCTGGTCGGAGACGTGCGAACGCCGCGCAGTTCCTTGTCGATGGTCTCCACGGCGATCCGGCTGGCCGTGCCGCCACCGGCGTGGCCCCCCATGCCGTCAGCGACCACGAACAGCTGGAGCTCGTCGTCGATCAGGTAGCTGTCTTCGTTGTGAGAACGCTTCCGGCCGACATCGGTGAGGCCAGCCGACAACGCCTTGAGTCGCACGCCAGCGGTCTTCGACACGGCGCGAAGGTTATGCAGGGGTTCGGGATCGGGCAAGGAAGCAAATTCACGCAGTGCGCCGTTCACGCACGGCCCGCACATGGGACTTGCGTCTGGCCCCACGCGGTGTCTGGCCTTCCGCGGCCGAGGACAACAAGACCTGGGCCGCGGCGCGGGCCTCGCGGGTCACTTCGGAGCCCGACAACAGGCGCGCCAGCTCGTCGGCCCGTGCCTCAATCGTCGTGAGCGTCTGGACGGTGGAGCGAACTCGCCCCTGCGCGAGTCGCTTGGAGACCCGCAGGTGCTGCTGAGCATGCGCCGCGACCTGGGGC
The DNA here is from genome assembly GCA_044352295.1 of Myxococcaceae bacterium. GTDB lineage: Bacteria > Myxococcota > Myxococcia > Myxococcales > Myxococcaceae > Xiheimicrobium. Next base: position 983 of record JBILEB010000157.1, on the reverse strand, counting down.
AGGTGGGTGATGCAGAGCACCTGACGCGAGCTGCTCAGATCACGAATGAGCCGCCCCACCACGTCTGCCACCGCACCGCTCACCCCGGTGTCCACTTCGTCGAGCACCGAGACACTGACGGCCTCGGTCGTCGAGAGGACCGCCTTGAGCGCAAGCATGACCCGTGAGGCCTCTCCGCCGGAGGCCGTTCGGGCCAGGGGCCGAGGCGGTTCACCCGGATTCGCCGAGAAAAGCAGCCGAACCGAGTCAGCCCCGAACGGACCGGGCTCGGCGACTGCGAGTTCGACCGACAGGTGGGCGTGCTTGAGCGCCAGGCGCGACAGCCCCTGCCCAACCCTTTCCTCGAGACGCCGCGCCGCGGCCTGCCGGGCCACCGTCAACACGGCCGCTGCGGAGGCGAGCTCGCCCTGGCTGACCTCGATCGCCCGCATCGCCTCCGCCCGTCGTTCAGCGCGGTGCTCGAGGTCGTCGAGCTCGGCGTCGAGCGCCAGCAACCGCGCCGGGAGCTCCGCGCTGGGAAGGCCGTGCTTGCGCGCAAGCGCCTTGATGAGATCGAGCCGCTCCTCGACCTCGCGGAGCCGACCCGGCTCCAGGTCGAGCCCGGAGAGATACCGGGAGACGCCCCGACACGCTTCGTCCAGCTCAGCCGCGGCGGCCGCCAGGCGCTCACGGAGCCCACTGACGGCCGGGTCCAACCGCTCCATGTCGACGAGCCGATGGGTCGCCTGGCCGATCAGCTCGGTGGCGCTGCCCTCACGCCCGCTCAAGGTGTCATCTACCGCGCGCGCCGACTCCATTAGTCGTGCGGCGCCAGCGAGCTTGCGCCGCTCAGCCTCGAGCAGGGGCTCCTCGCCAGCGACCAGCTTCGCCGCTCGCAGCTCATGGGCCTGGAAGCGCAGAAACTCGGTGCGGGCGGCCACTGATCGCTCGTCGCCGCCGAGCTCGGCCAATCGCAGCTCGAGCGAGCGATGGGCCTGATGTCT
>JBILEB010000156.1:0-18252 GCA_044352295.1 Myxococcaceae bacterium | reverse complement strand
CCGCGCGCGCACCGCCGAGGAGCTCGAGGCGATGGTGTTCAAGGCCGGCTTCCGTCGTGCGCGCCTCGTCCGCACCCGCCGCCCGATGCTGACCCGGCTGCTCGTCGCAGAGACGTGACGCCATCGAAGTCCACTCCAGACCATCGAAACGAAAAGCGGGGGCGCTCTGGTTGGTGAGCGCCCCCGCAGGGAGATGAAGGCGCGGACCCCGTTGGGGCCGCGCACCGTCAGGTCACTGCGCCGGCGCTGGGGCCGGAGCGGGAGGCGTCGGTGCCGCCCCTTCCGTCGGCGCTGGTGCCTCGGTCGGCGGAGGCTCCACCGGCTTCTTCTCGGGCTGCGGCTTCGCCTCGGCCAGCACGGTGTAGTCCTTGAGCATCGAGACACCGAGCAGCGGCTTGTAGGCCTGGTTGTGGCAGGTCGCGCAGTTGAGCTTGGGCGCGTCGCCGTGCGGGCCCTTGCGGTAGTCGGGGAACGTATCGGTGAGGGGGATCAGGTAGTCGTTGTTGAGATCCCGCACCATGCGGATGCCGTACCAGGCGGTGGTGCGCTGGGGCGGGCTCATCTGCCACTCACCCATCGAGCGGGTGTTGTGGCAATAGGTGCAGTTCACGCCGAGCGAGTTCGACATGTGCATCATCAACCCGTAGGTCCACTCGGTCTGCTTGATGGACGCGCGGTTGGTGTTCGGGAGCGACTGCTCCGAGATGACGCGGATGTTGGCGTTCCCCTTGAGGAAGACCTCGAACCCGTTGTTGGGCAGCGACGCGGTGGCGGTGCGGCCCGACGGAACGTTCTGGTAGTCGTTGTTGCCGCCGAAGTCGTCCACCTTCGGAGCGCTCGAGTCAAACCAGATATTGGCAGGCACCGGCTGACCGCGGTGGCAGGTGTAACAGGTGACGCCCGTTCCCTTCACGTGCGTCTGCCAGTCCTGGTTGATGTGCATGGTCATCTGGATCATCCGGCGAGCGACGACCTTGGCGTAGACCTCATCCGACGCCATGTTGGCGACGTTGTGGCAGTACGCGCAGCCCTGCTCCGGAGAGACCCACGTGGTGAGCGCGGCCATCGTGCGCCCGAACTCGCCGACCGAGAGGTGCCCGAGCACCTTGACGTTCTGGTACGTGTCAACCGACAGCGGACCGCCCTGCGGGACCTGCGGCAGGGCCGGCGGGACGGTGTTGGCCTTGACCTTCGCCGTCAGGGCCTTGTTGTCCTCGACCAGCTCCATGCCGACGCCAGGGTAGCCATGCTGGTACGTCTCCACCCGCTTGAAGGTGAACGCGACCCCGAGGCCGAACACGACGGTCAGAATCATCCCTGTGAACTTCATCCAGTTGCTCATGGCGTCACCTCGAACCGCGCGTTCTCAGGAAGCTTCGCGGGGTCAGGCAACGCTTGATAAGCCGCCGGGTACTGCGGCGCGAAGTTGTGCTCGACGGCCCAGAGGTACCAGTTATCGACGGCAGTACCCGTGAGCAGAATCCCGATGCCGCCCGTGAGGGGGCACAGCACGGCGAACCACCACGCCCAGCGGTGGATCGACTCGAACGTCGCGTTGAACCCCATCGTCCAGCGCCAGAACAGCGCGCTTCGCTCAGCGGCGGTCCCCCGGTCGACGATCTGATGGACTTCGCGCTCGCCGCCGAGGTGAGACAGCGCCAACACGGTGGCCCCGTGCATGGCGAACAGCAGCACCGAGCCGTACAGGAAGACGATCGAGAGCGCGTGGAAGGGATTGTAGAAGAGATTCCCGTGACGAATGGACAGCGCCGCCGTCCAGTCGAGATGGGGGAAGATCCCGAACGGAACGGCCTCGCCCCAGCTCCCCATCAGCAAGGGACGGAAGAATCCCAGCACGAGGTACAGCCAGATCGCGGCCGCGAAGGCCCAGGCGACGTGGGTGCCCATGCCGAGCGCCCTCGCGCGGCGGTAGGTGCGGGCCCACCAGAGCAGGATGCTCGTCGTGAGGAGCGCGCCGGTGATGAGCCACCAGCCGCCTTCTCGCAGGGGTGGGAAGCGCAGTCCGTACGAGGGCGGGGGCGGCTCGAGGGCGAGCCACGGGAGCTGGCGGATGAACTCCTTGAGGTTCCAGTTCACCGAGGCCCACATGTTGAGCCCGATGATCTCGAAGGCCGTGACGCCCAGCAGGATCGACAGAATGCCCAGGCCGCCCAGGTAGATCGGGCCGACCTGCGCGTTGCCGAACCAGCCGATGATCTTCGAGAGGCCGAAGGGCTTCGTTCGGAAGGCCTTTTCGTCTCGCGGCGAGTTGGTGGGAGCGCCCGGGTCCGGCGGGGCGCCAACCTGTACCTGCGTGAAGATGTTCTGGTATTGGATCATGTCGGTCGTCCGGTGTGCAAATCAGTTCCAGATCGGAAGGTTGAGCCAGTAGTTCCACCACTCCGGCCAGCCCTTGGTCCAGAAGGGGCCGCTGATGACGATGCAGATCGCCGCCCACAGACCGGAGTTCAGCGCCAGGAAGAACCCCAGGCGGTGGATGCCGAGCGCGCCGATTGAGTAGCCGAGGAAGTCGCGGAAAAAGGTGTCTTCGAACTCGGCCGTCTTCACGGTCTGGCCCTTCTGCGGGTTCACAGCCGAGAGGATCAGGCCGCCGTGCAGGGCGAGCGCGAGGGTCGTCGTGAAGAAGAACGACGCCGCGATCATGTGGGCCGGGTTGTAATGGAAATGCAGGTATTGGTAGGCGAAGTTCGACACCCAGTCGAGATGACTGAAGATGCCGTACGGAAAGCCGTGGCCCCAGGCGCCCATCAGGAGCGGCCTGAACACCACGAGCGTCACGTAGGCGAAGATGGCCGCGCCGTAGGCAACGGGGATGTGGTACCCCATTCCCAGCTTGCGGCTGATCTCTGCCTGGCGGAGTGCCCATGACACAAAGGCGCCGATCGCGCAGATCGTCACGAGCTGCCAGATGCCGCCCTCGCGCAGCGGTGCGAACGCGAGCCCGTACTCGATGGGAGGCGGCTCGATGTTGATCTTCCAGAGGTTCCATGTCGGGCCCATCGACGCACCGATGAGAATCAGGGCGGTCCCGATGATTGAAAAGAACACGCTCGTGACGCCAAAAAAGCCGACGTAGAACGGCCCCACCCAGAAATCGAACAAGTCGCCGCCGAGGAGAGTGCCTCCGCGCACTCGGTAGCGTCTTTCAAAGCTCAACAAGGCCATGGTGTCCTCCCAACGTCACGTCAAGAACGCGGTGATGTGTTGCACACTCGCGACGGACGGCACCGATTCCTGAAATCGGGAGCCGTCCGTCGCTTCGTGGCTTTGCTTCTCTTACTTGGACGGCAGAGCCGCGCGGTTGTCCATCTTCGCGCCGCTGTTGTTGTTGAGGAACGTGTAGCGGTCGCTGCTCAACACGAAGAAGTGGTTGATCATGATCATGGAGAACGCAAACAACATGACCGCGGTCAACAGTGCCTTCGGATCGTACAACATCCAGATCTTGTGCATTGATTGTATCCTTTCAAGACAGCATCGACAAAGCCGACTGCGCCGTGTCGATCATGCTGGTCTGGTTGAACCCGGGGAACCATGGACGCCACATCCACACCAGGATGTGGGCCACCACCGAGACGGCCAGCCAGACGAGGAAACTCGTCACGAACAGGCCGTGGAACTCCTTTGCTTGCGCCTCGGTCAGGCCCGAGGGCGAGCTCTTCTCGTCCGCCATTGTGCTACCTCCACTGAAGCTCCCGTGCCCATCCCGCACGGCTGGGATTACCGTCACCGACTGACGGCGCGTCTGTCGAAGCCAGGAACGAGCGCTTCCACGGTCGTCACCTCGGCAGAGGCCTGGGCCTCGGTCACCGGGGTGTTTGATCTGGTGAGTCGCGTGCGCAGCCACTCGGCTGCCGCCGCGAACGAAAAGGGGTAGCTCGCGGTCAACGGCGAGCTGAGGCCGCCAGTGAGCGCAGCGCCAAAGAGGGGAACGCCGTTGTCGTCGTTCACGCGACACCTCCCTGTGCAGCCATCGACGTCTTCTGGGCGGCCAGGGCCACGAGCGAAGGGGTCACCCGCTCGGCGCCCGAACTGCGGGCGGCGGCCTCGGCAGCGTCGCGCAGATGCTTGGCAGCCGAGATGCGCGTCAAGATGGGCAGCGTCTGCAACACCGCGTCGAGCGAGTGCTCGGCCGCTTCGTCCCACGGCAGCTCTTCGTGCAGCCGCGCCGGCGTGGGGTCGACCTTGTCGAGCTCGGAGCCCAACGGAAGGATGTGGAAGAGCGCGTCGAACAGCGCGTTGCAGACTTCCTGGAGCAGGTACGAGGCGCCCGAGTACCCCATGAACGGAGTTCCCGTGTGGCGTCGGATTGCCGTGCCCGGGAACGAGGCAGGAATGTAGATGGCCTTGGCGTTCGCCTCAGCCAGGTACATACGTTCGTTGTACGAGCCGAAGACGATGAGCGGCGTCTTCTTCTGCACCAGCTCTCGCACGGCTGCGTTGTCCGTCTTGGCGCCCGGCTTGCGGGAAACGGCGAAGTGGCAGGGCAGTCCGAGCTCTTCCTCGAGGAAGGCCCGTATGCCGCGCGAATAGGTCTCGTTCGCGACGATCCCGAAGGACGCGGTGCCGAAGAAGTCCTGTGTCACCGAGCGCCACAAGTCCCACATGGGCTTGAGGGTGGTGTGCTTCTCCTTCTCGATGAACGGCTCCGGGTCGAGCTTGAGCAGCTCACCGAGTGAGCGCAGGAACCTGGTGGTGCTGTGCAGGCCGATGGGCGCCTGGAGGTATGGCTTGTCGAGCGCCTCGCAGAGGAGCCGGCCGTACTCGCGGTACATGACGATGTTCACGTCGGCATCGACGAGCTTCGGCACGTCCAGCAGGTGGCTCCCGAGCGGGAAGGTGAGGTTCACCTCGGCGCCGATGCCCTCGACGAGCCGGCGGACCTCCGCGAGGTCGGACCAGGTGTTGAAGTAGCCGTAACAAGGGCCAATGATGTTGACGCGCGGCTTTTCGCCTTCGGCGCGCGCACGGGCCTTCGGCATCTTCCCGTTCTTGAGCCCGTACTGCTGCCACAGCCAGAGCATGGCGCGGTTGGCGCTCTGCCACTGGTCCTCGTCGATGGTGCGCGGCAGGAAGCGCTGAATGCCCGTGCCTTCTGGCGTCACGCCGCCACCGATCATCTCGGCGATGGATCCGGTGACGACGACGCTGGGGAGCGACGGATCGAGCGCCTGGTGCGCTCGCTTCATCGCGCCCTCGGTGCCCTTCTGGCCGAGCTCCTCTTCGGCGAGCCCGGTGACGACGATCGGCAGCTCGTGCGGCGGCAGCCCGTCGGTGTAGTGGAGCACCGAGGTGACGGGCAGGTTCTCGCAGCCCACGGGACCGTCGATGATGACCTGCAGGCCCTTCACCGCCGTGAAGACGTAGACGCTGCCCCAGTAGCCGCCGGCGCGGTCGTGATCGAGCACTAGCATCCGATGGCCTCCTCGGACTTCTTCTTGCGTTCGATGGCGGCGAGCTGCGCCTTGCGGAACTCGGGCCGGTCCTTCGGCACGCCCTGCCAGACGCCCGCAGTGAAGCCCGTGCCGACGCCCTCGAAGAACGACTTCATCTGATCGAAGCGCGCCTTGTTGCCGAGCGCCGCGTTGATGACCTGCGCGAGGGAGCCCGCGCCCGCCGGACCCATGAGCGGCCGTGCCGAGATGAGGTTGGTGAAGTACAGCCCGGGAATGCCGGCTTCCTTCGCCGCCTGGACGACGGGCGTGGTGCCGATGGTGAGATCGGGCTCAAACTCCCGCATCGCCGCGACGTCCTGCTCGAGCGAGGCGCGGAACTGCACCTTGACGCCCTTCGCCTCGAGCCACTCGCGGTCGGCGTCGCTCCACGGCGTGCGCGGGCAGGCGCTGCCGACGTACCGAACGTCGGCGCCGCTCTCGATGAGCAGCCGCGCCACCAACAGCTCGGAGCCCTCGTAGCCCGACAGGGTGATGCGGCCCTTGATGGGCTTGGCGGCCAGCGCGCCGGTGATCGCCGGCAGCACCGCGTTCTTCGCCGCGTCGATCTTCTCCCGCGCGATGCCACAGGCCTGGCCGATGCGCTCGAGCCACGCCTCGGTGCCGTCGCGGCCGACGGGGGCCGAGCCGACGACCGTGCGCCCGGCCGCGTCGAACTCACGCACCGACGCCGTGTAGAAGGGGTGAATCGCCGCGACGACCGCGCAGTCGAGCGCCGCATACAGCTCACGCCACTCGCGCGTCGGTACCACCGGGCCCGCCGCCAGGCCCATGGGCTCGAGCATGCGGCCGATGGACACCGGGTCGACGGGGAACATCTCGCCCAGCATCGTGACCGTCGGCCTGGTCGAGCGACCGGCGCGCGGGGCCTGCACGGGGCCCTCCTGCGCTTCGAGGCGCGCGTAGTTCAGCATCGCGCCGGCGAGCACGTCCTTCGCCTCGGCATGCGTGGGGACGCCAAACCCCGGCACGTCGATCCCGATGATGCGAACGCCGTTGATGGCCTTCGGCAGCAGTCGGAGCGGAACGCCCGAGGCCGTGGGGACGCACAGGTTGATGATGACGACCGCGTCGTTCTGCTCGGGCACGGCGAGCTGGTGCACCGCCTCGCGGATGTCCTCGAAGAGTTTTCCGGTGACGAGCGTCTCGCTGTTGAACGGGACGTAGCCCACCGTGCGGCGCGCGCCGTAGAAGTGCGAGGTGAAGGTGAGCCCGTAGACGCAGCACGCCGAGCCCGAGAGCACCGTCGCCGTACGACGCATGCGCAAGCCCACGCGCAGCGAGCCGAACGCCGGGCACATCGACTGCGGCTGATCGTGCGGCCCGACGGGGTAGTCCTTCGCGTACTTCGCGAGCACCTCGGCCTTGCCGGCCGCGGACGCCTGGGCGCGCAGCTTCTCCTTGCCGGAGTGGCAGCCCGCGCCGTCCGCCACCTGCGGAGCAGGCTGCGTCGGGTGAACCGGGAGCGTGGTGGTGGGCTCGCTCATGGGTTCACACCGCCGGGTCGTAGACGACTTCGAGCGAGTGCTTCTTGCCGGCCTGCGGGCCGGCCATGTCTTCCAGCGTCGCGGGCTGCAGCACCACGTCGCGACCCACCGTGTCGGAGGCGAAGAGCCCGAGCAGCGACTCGTGATCGAGCGGCTTGGGGCTCATCGGCGGCGCGGTCGCGACGTTGCTGGCGAGCTGCTCGAAGAGCGAGCCCCATTGGCCGCCGGGACGGCCGATGATCTCGTACTTGGCGCTCTTGCGGCGAATGTCCTCGTTCGCGGGGATCGACGCGAGCACCGGAATGCCGACCTTTTCGGCGAAGGCCTGGGCCTCACCCGTACCGTCGTCCTTGTTCACGACGATGCCGGCGACGCCGACGTGCCCGCCGAGCTTACGGAAGTACTGCGTGGCCGAGCAGACGTTGTTCGCGACGTAGAGCGACTGCAGATCGTTCGAGCCGACGACGATGACCTTCTGGCACATGTCCCGCGCGATCGGCAGACCGAAGCCGCCGCACACCACGTCGCCCAGGAAGTCGAGGAGGACGTAGTCGAAGCCCCAGTCGTTGAAGCCCAGCTTCTCGAGCGTCTCGAACCCGTGGATGATCCCGCGCCCGCCGCAGCCACGGCCGACCTCGGGGCCGCCGAGCTCCATCGCGAAGACGCCGTCGCGCTTGAAGCAAACGTCGCCGATGCTGACCTCTTCGCCCGCGAGCTTCTTCTTCGACGAGGTGTTGATGATCGTCGGGCACGCCTTGCCGCCGAAGAGCAGCGAGGTGGTGTCGCTCTTGGGGTCGCACCCGATGAGCAGCACCTTCTTGCCCTGCTGCGCCATCATGTAGCTGAGGTTCGCGAGCGTGAACGACTTGCCGATGCCGCCCTTGCCGTAGATCGCGATGATCTGCGTCTCCTTGCTGGGCTTGGCCGTGGACACCGGAGGTGGCTCGACGGCGGCCTCGGCGCGGAGGGAGGTCTTCAGCTGCGACATCGGATCGAGAGCGGGAGCAGTCATCGAGCGTTTCTCCAATCGAGCAGCATCTTCAGACATGTGGGTTCCCCAAAGGCCGTGCGGTACGCGCTGGGGGCTTCGTCGAAGTTGTGGCGGTGCGTGATGAGGCCGTCGAGCGAGAGTCGGCCGTCGTTCACCAGCTCGAGCGTCGCCGCGAGATCCGCGGGCTGCCACTCGGCCGCGATGCGCAGGCGCGCTTCCTTCATGAAGGCGGGCGCGAAGGCGAACGAGAGGCGATCGTAGAAGCCCGCGAGCACGATCTCACCGCCGCGGCCGAGCCGGCCGACGAGCGCATCGAGGAGCGTCCCGTCTCCGCTGACGTCGTAGATCGCGCGGTAGTCCCGGCGCGAATCGTCGTCCGGGCTGATGACGCGGTAGCCGGTCGCACCCTCGGCGCGGGTCGGGTTCTTCTCCCACACCGTCGGCGATCCACCCTGGGCCACGGCGATGCGGGCGAGCAGTCGGCCCAACACACCGTGCCCGATGATCAGGTCGGCGGGAGCTCCGCCAGCGAGGGCGTGCCGAGCCGTCGCAGCCAGGGCGAGCAACACCGCTCGTTCGCCGAGGGCTTCATCGACCCGAACGATGCGGGCCGCGGGCACCACCACGCGGGAGGCCGCGCCGCCGAAGAGCCCGCGCACCTCGCCGTAGCAGTTCGCTCCGGGAACGAAGACGCGATCGCCGACGCGGAAGCCCGTCACCGCAGGGCCGACCTCGAAGACTCGACCCACCGACTCGTAGCCCGGCACCAGAGGGTAGGCGAGTCCAGGGAAGGGCGGCATCTGGCCGGTCCACAGGAGGCGCTCGGTGCCCGTGCTGATGCCGCTCCACTCGATGTCCACCACGACCTGCTCGGCCGAAGGCGCGGTGAGCGAGAGCTGACGAAGCTCGAGGCGCTCAGGCGCCTGAAAGACGACCGCGGTGGTTTTGAGAGGCGTCAACATGAGTTGTCTCTTTGGCGCGTCAAGCTGAGTGGACACTTTAGACAAAGCTTGAGCGAATGTGCAAGGGGGTTTGAGCGTTCCGTGTCGATTTCGTGGGGTGAGGGTGACTCAGGCGGCGCGCAATGCCACTGGAACGAGACGCTCGGCGATGTGGTGGACGAGCTCGACGAGGTGATTCCGCCCCGGACAGACAGGAATAGAATCAATGGCTTCCTGGACCAGGCGCTCCAGTCGCTGAATGGCGCCCTGCACGCCGAGGCGCGCAACGGCGTTCGGACGATCGAGTGACTCATCGCGTCCGACCGGCTTTCCTGGAGCGATCGCCGAACCCACCACATCGAGCAGATCGTCGGCCACCTGGTAGGCCGAGCCGAGGCGTGCGCCCATCACTTGCCAGCGTGCACCGTCATCTCCCGAGGACAGTGCGCCGAGCGCGGTGGCGGCGGTGAAGAGGGCTCCGGTCTTGGCGGCGTGGTACGCCTCGAGGGGCGCGGCAGGCTCGCTTTCCCAGGCCTGGCCCGCGACGATCCCCTTCGGAGCCCCCACCGCTCGAGAGAGGGTGAGCACCATCGGCGCAAGGAGGGACGGGGTGGCGGCTCCAGCGAGCGCGAGCGCCTCGAACGCGTGGATGATCAGCGCATCGCCCGTGAGCACCGCGATCGGCTCACCGAATGCCCGATGGACGCTCGGCTTGCCCCGGCGCGTCGGCGCGTCGTCGAAGCAGGGAAGGTCGTCGTGCACGAGCGAGGCGCCGTGCATGAGCTCGAGTCCGACTGCGGCGGCGTCGGCCAGCGCCGGGTTGCGATCACCGCACGCCTGCGCCACGGCGAGACACAAGCGTGGACGCACGCGCGCCCCACCGGGGAACACGGCGTAGCGAAGGGCGCTCGCGAGCTTCGGCGGGGCCTCGCTCTCGGCGCGGGCGATGGCGGCGTGGAGCGCGTCTTCCAGGCGGGTGCTCATGACTTGGCTCTCCTGCGGATCAAGCGAGGGTGACGGGGGAGGACGGACGACGGAGTGAGGCAAGGGCCGGCGCGAGGACGTTGAAGACGGCCGCGGGCCGCTCTTCGTGGAGCAGGTGGCCCACCTCGTCGAGGCAGGCGAAGGACGCATTGGGCGCGCGGCGCACCACCGCGCGTTGGGCGTCGGGATGAATCGCGGCGTCGTTGGCGCCCGCGAGGAAGAGGCAGCGTGTCGACAGCCGCGGAAGCTCCGCCTCCAGGCCCTCGAGGTTCCAGTGCGCGAGCATCGCGAGCACGCCCTCGAGGTGGGTCGGCTGGCGGGCGAGCCGGCGGTAGTGGCCGAGCGTCGTGGACGAGAGCCGCGAGCCGGTCTGTTCGATCATCCGCTCCACCGCTGCGCCGGCGGTGGCGGCCACCAGACGCGCCGTCAGCCCGCTCGAGGCCAGCACCCTCGCCGCGAGCGGGAAGCCGATGCCTGCAACGCCGGGCAGCGGACGCAGGGCCGGTGCCAGCCCCACCAGGAGCGCCGGCGCCGGAACCAACTCGTCAAGCACCATCCGCACCAGCACCGCCACGCCGGCGGAGTGACCCACCATCACGACCGGGGTCACCTCGAGCGCCTCGTGCAGCTCGCCGAGCGCCGCGGCCATGGACGGAAGGTCGGGCACGAAGCGGCGACCCACGCGGGTGCGGGCGTGTCCCGGAAGATCGGGCGCGATCACCCGGAAGCCCTCGTCGGAAAAGCGCATGGCGAGGCCGTCGAAGGACTCCGCGGAGGAGCCGGTGCCGTGAACGAGGAGCACCACGGGGCCCTCGCCACGCTCCGTGACGCACCAGCGCACGGCGCCCGTCTGCACGAAGCGGATCGTCGGCGCGGCGCGAGCGGGTCGAGGGGCGGCCGTCATGCAGGCCCCCTCGTGAGCTGCTGCACCTGCGCTGAGACGCGGCGGGCGTCGAGGCGCGGCAGCGGCAGGTAGGTCGCGCCCATCGCGTCGGCCAGGGTGCGGGCCTTCGGGCGCGGGCGCGGCGAGGTGTCGAGGAAGAGTGCCTTGACCTGCTGTGCGCGCACGTGACGGGCGCAGGCGAGCGCGTCGTCGTCGGGGCTCTTCCCGGCCGGCGTCCGCGCCACGTTGGCGCGCGCGTCGGTCATCATCACGATCAACGGCGTGCGGCCCTTCTGGCGGGCGTCGAGCGCGAGCGTCAGCGCCGACTCGATGCCGGCGGCGAGCGGAGTGCCACCGCCACCCGCGAGCTCGGCCAGACACTTCTTCACCCGAGCCAGCGAGCGGGTCGGCGGGAGGAGCAGCCTGGCCGTCTGGCCACGGAAGGCCACCAGGGCCACGTGGTCGCGCCGAACGTAACAATCGGCCAACACCTGCTCGACCGCGCCCTTGGCCTCGGCGAGGCGCTGCAACGCCGCCGAGCCCGACGCGTCGACGCAGAAGATGACACTGCTCTCCATCTTCTGGACGAAGCGCGACACGCGCAGATCGTCTTGCCGGACTTCGACGCGGCGGGGGGCGTCGCGTCGAAGGGTCCGGCGAAGGCGCTGCCAGGGCGCGGCAGCGCGCAGCGTTTCGACGAGGTTGAGGCGCTCTCCGGGTTGCGGCACGCCCGCGCGGGCTCCGGCGGGCCGCCCGCCACGGGTCGACGCCCGGGAGGCACCGGCACGTCCAGCGCTCTTCGGCCCGACTCGTGACGCCCGGCCACCGCTCGCCAGCTCGAGCACGTCGCGCGGCACGGTGGCTTCCGCTGCGGCCAGCAGGATCTCGCCCACGTCCTGGGCGTCGCTGCGCTCGGCGCGCTGTTCGTCCTCACCCGAAGAAGGTGGTGGCGGCGGCTGATTCGCCTGGTCGGATGCTTCGGGCTGTGGCGGAGCGGGGGCCTTCTGATCGGGAGGCGGAGCCGGCATGTGGGTCGCGCGTGGGCCCAGCACGAGGCGGGCGGCGGCGGCGGCGTCATCCGCCTCCACGATGGTGCGACCCTCGAGCGCAGCGTGAAGTCGCGCGACCGCCACAGCTTGAACCGACGCACGGAGGCCTTCGACACCCAGCTGCAGCGCGGCCTCGCACAGGGCTTCGACGAACCCGTCGGCGATGGTGACCTGCGAGGCGAGCTCACGACCGCGCGCAACCCGGTCCATCCGCGGCGCCGTGTCAGGCAGCGATCGCGGCGGGATGAACGACAGATCGACGTGCACTGGCAATCGCTCGGCGAGCGGCGCGGGTGTGCGTTCTCCGTCGAGGCCCTCGTCGAGGGCGAGCACGGCGATGCGGCAGGGGAGGAACTCGGTGAGGCCATCGCGCTCGAGGACGACCTGCTTGCGATCGAGCGCACCGCAGAGGTGCGCGGCCACCAGCGGCTCGAGGCGCTCCGACATGGGCAGGTGAACGAGCCCGCCGTCGGCCTGCGGCAACACGCCGCGCTCGACGACCACCTTTCCAGTCCTCAGTGTACTCGCGAGCGCCAGCCCGCCCAGGAGCCGATCCTCCGTCACGTGCACCGGCAATTTCAGCATCGGCGCGCCGTCGGGCAGGACCGCGCGAACGAACTCGACCAGCCGATCGCGAACGGGCCCCGGCCAGCAGCGAACGAGGAGCCCTCCGAGCGCGACGGGATCGACGCCGAGCAGCTCGACCGCGACGAGCGCGTCGTGCCATCGGACCTCGAGCTCGTCGGCGGAGGGCATCACGCGGCGAAGACCTCCGCCATGGCCTTCTCCACCCGTACCGCGGAGCCGACCTCATCCAGCACGTTGCGACGCAGCCGGTGACGCAGCGCGAGGGGCGCGACGAGCTTGAGGTGCTTGTCGGACACCTCGCCCACGCCCTCGAACGCTGCGGCCGCGCGGGCCGCCTTCACCAGCGTCAGCTCGCCACGCAGCCCATCGGTGCCCAGGGCGATGCACAACGTGGAGGCGCGCTCCACGACCGCGTCCGACACCACCACTTCGCGCAGCCGGCGCCGGGCGTCGTCGAGCCGGGCGGTCAACGTCGCCTCGTGGGCCCGGTACTGCCCCAGGAAGGCCTCGGGGTCGCGCTCGAACGCGGCACGGCGCTTCACCACATCGACGCGCACGGCCAGCTCGGTCGGCGTCTTCACCTCGAGCGACAGTCCGAAACGATCGAGCAGCTGCGGTCGCAGCTCGCCCTCCTCGGGGTTGCCCGAGCCGATCAACACGAAGCGCGCCGGGTGCCGCACGCTGATGCCTTCGCGCTCGACCACGTTCTCACCCGACGCCGCGACGTCGAGCAGCAGATCGACGACGTGATCGGCGAGCAGGTTCACTTCGTCGATGTAGAGAAAGCCCCGGTTCGCGCGCGCGAGCAGGCCAGGTGAGAAGCTGCGCTCCCCGCGGGTCAACGCCGCTTCGAGATCGAGGGCGCCGACGACGCGATCCTCGGTGACGCCGAGGGGCAGATCGACCACGGGGACGGAGACTTCGCTGACCGAACGATTCGCCGCGACGCTGCACGACGGGCACCGCGCCGGATCGCTGGCCGGATCACATTGGTACGGACAGCCGGTGACGACACGCATCTTCGGCAACAGGCCCGCCAGCGCGCGCACGGCGGTGGACTTGCCGGTGCCGCGATCGCCGAAGACCAGGACACCACCGATGCCCGGGTCGACGACCGCGATCTGCAACGCCAGCTTCAGCTCGTCCTGACCGACGATGGCTGAGAAGGGGAATAACGGCATGACGGACCTCCAGGAGAGCGCTTCAGGCGAGCGCGGACTCGGGGGGTTGGGACATGGGCTTGCTGACGACGGGGGTGCGCTTCTGCGCGCGCCACAGCCACCAGGTGCCGAGCGCGAGGCCGCCGAAGAAGACGATCATCGACTCGGGCTGGAGGATGAGCCAGGGCTCCTTGAAGAGGCCCCACTTGCCGACGATCTCGATCGGCGTCCAGACGATGATCATCGCGCCGACCGCGTAGCGAACCGATGGACCCCACCCGGTGTGCTGGTGCAGGCGGCGCACGCAGTAGATCGAGCCAGCGACCGACAGCAGCAGCACCGCGCGGGTGAAGAGGCCGTGGACGCCGAAGACGTTCTCGTCGTAGGCCCACAGGAGCAGCAGGTAGAAAGCCCAGACCGTCGTCGTGTACTGGAACGCGCTACGCGGGCCGTAGTTGTCGATGCGCCCGGTGGCGATGGGGCCGCGCATGGTGGGCACGCGTTCGCGCCACCAGAGGAAGATGGGGCAGCGCGAGGCCTCGAGGAACACGAGGTAGCCGATGATCAGCGCCATCGCGCCCCACGTGTACTTGAGCAGCACGTACTCGCCGTAGATCGCCACCACCTGGCCATCGACCACGGTGAGCGCCTTGCCGAGCCCGAAGGTGCGCGCGGCGATGGTGAGGCCGTACTCGACGCCGCCGGTCCAGATCAGGTTGCCGCCGAAGATACCGAGGATCGACTGCGCCGCGTCGCTCTGCACCCGCGACGTCGCCCACACCAGCACGAAGCCCAGCAGCGTGAGCCCCACCGCGACCCAGCCGAGGAACGGCGTGACCGGAAGGGTGCGCACTTCGAGGGGCCGGCCGGACTCCACCATCGCCATCGCCGTGATGAGCGCCTGCTGTGCCTCGACCGAGCGCGCCTTCTTCAGGGCGAGCCCGAGCTCCTCGGCCACCGGGCGATCCGTCAACAGCCGCGCGGTCAACCCGGCGTGCGGATCAGGCTTCGACCACCGGTGCTCGGCCGCGTTGATGACCACCATCACCAGGTGCGCCGAGGCGAGCATGAAGAGCACGAAGGCGCTGGTCACGATGGTCCTCAGCAACGCGGGGATCTGTCGGTCCAAGGTGTGCCTCCAGGGCTCCAGCGCCCGTTCTGGGTTTGTACAATCTGCCTTCCAGTTCCGACTGTCAAGCTGGGTTGACAGTGCGCACAGCATCATGAAACCCTGCGCAGGTCATCAGGCTGTCACGCTGGATTGACGCCATGAAGCGTCATTCGTAGCGTCGAAAGCCACCAAGGAGACTCATGAAATCCAACGATCTCGGCTGGTTCAGCATCTTCCGCCTGGGGCTGGTTCAGGCCTCGCTCGGGGCGATCGTGGTGCTGACGACCTCGACGCTGAACCGGGTGATGGTGGTCGAGGTGGGGCTGGCCGCGATGATCCCGGGGGCGTTGGTGACGCTCCACCACGCGATGCAGATGCTGCGTCCTCGCATGGGCTACGGCTCGGACGTGGGTCAGCGGCGAACGCCGTGGATCATCGGCGGTATGGCGACACTGGCGCTGGGAGGCGTGGCGGCGGCGGCTGGAACGGCGGTGATGAAGACGAACCTCGCGCTGGGCCTCGCGATCGGCGCCGTCGGGTTCGCGTTGATCGGTGGAGGCGTGTCGGCCTCGGGCACCTCGCTCCTGGTGCTGATGGCGAAACGGGTCGCGTCCGAGCGGCGGGCAGCGGCGGCGACCATCGTCTGGATGATGATGATCCTCGGGTTTGCGCTGACCGCGGGCTCGGCGGGCAAGCTGCTCGATCCCTATTCGCCGCTGCGTCTGGTGCAGGTGGCCGCGGGCGTGTCGCTGTTCGCGTTCCTGCTCTCGCTCATCGCGATCTGGGGCCTCGAGGGACACCACGATTCACCCGCCGAGACCGCCGAGGAAAAGCCCCGCTTCGGCGAGGCGCTCAAGCAGGTGTGGGCCGAGAGCGACGCGCGCCGGTTCACGCTCTTCGTGGGGGTCTCGATGCTCTCGTACAGCGCGCAGGATCTGGTGCTCGAGCCGTTCGCCGGGGCGCACTTCGGGTTCTCTCCGGGGGAGTCGACGAAGCTGTCTGGCGTCCAGCACGGCGGGGTCTTCGCGGGCATGTTGCTCGTCGCGCTCGCCACCACGCTGTTGCGATCGACGCCGGCGGCCAGCCTCAAGAAGTGGGTGGTTGGTGGATGTCTGGCGTCGGCGATTGCGATGGCGGGGCTCGTCGCAGGCGGCCTGCAGAACGGGCCGTGGCCGGTGAAGGCGAACGTGTTCCTCCTCGGCCTGGCGAACGGCGTGTTCAGCATCGCGGCGATCGGCTCGATGATGGCGCTGGCGAGTCAGGGGCGCGGGGCGCGAGAAGGCGTTCGCATGGGACTGTGGGGCGCGGCGCAGGCGATCGCCTTCGGCGCTGGAGGCTTCCTCGGCACGGTGATCGTCGACTCGGCGAAGTACCTGGGCCTGGCGCCCGGTCCCGCGGCGGCCGTCGTCTTCGGGCTCGAGGTGGTCGGGTTCCTCGCCGCCCACGTCATCGCCCTGAGCGTGAACTTCGAGAAGCCCTCGGCGCCCGCGGCCATCACGCCCGCCGAGCGCCCGGCCGTTCAGCAACCGGCCTGAGGCTCCGTCACGCCCACCACCACGCCGCCATCGTCGCGACGGCGTTGTTCACGGCGTGCAACGCGACCCCAGGGCCCAGGTGTCCTGAGCGGTGGCGAAGCACGCCCAGGATCAGCCCCATCACGAGAATGGTGGGCACCTTCGAGAACGGCTGGACGGGCTCGAGGTGCGCCAGCGCGAACAGCACCGCCGAGCCGATGACCGCGACTCCTGCGCCCCAGCGCGCCGAAAAGCCCTCATAGAGGAAGCCCCGGAAGGCGACCTCTTCGGCGTAGGGAACCGCGAGCGCCACGGCCAGCAACGTCACGACGCGCGGCCCGAAGCCGTCGACCTTGAGCATTCCGAGGATGAGTTGGCTTTGAATCGGGACCCCGAACAGCGCCTCGTACACCCGTCCGTGCAGCTCGGCGACGAGCTCGATGCCCACGACGAGTCCCAGCAGGCCCAGGGCGTGCCTCCACGTGACGTGGAAGCGAAGTGCACCGAAAGGCAGCGGCATGCGCCGAAGGGCGAGACCCACCAGCGCGATGGCGGCACCGAGGAAGGCGCCGCTCCAGCGATCGAACGTCGCGCCGAACGGCAGGCCGAGGGGCAGGATCATGCCGAGCCCGTTGGCGAAGAGGGGCAGGCACGTCCACGTCAGCGCCAGCCAGACGCCGACCGGTCGAGCGCGGGTCCACCACGTCCACGCCCAGACGAGCAGGGTGAACGCAACCAGGAGCCCGTACACGGTGCCCTTGATCGCCGGGAGCTGCGCCACCGGCGCGACGAACAGCTCGTCGAACTCGGCCGGCGTCAGCTTCGCGAACTGCCCGCTCTGCAGCGCCGCAACGACGCGAAGCCCATGAAGGGCTCGTCGCTCCTGGGTCCAGTCCGGCGTCGTCGGCAGCGTCTTCGCGGCGGCCGTCCCCAACACCCACGCGTCGTTCCATCGCTTCTCGAGCTGGGCGAGGCGTGCCTCGGCGAGGGCGCACTCCGCGACGTCCATGGGAGGGCGGAGTCTGGCGATGCGGAGCGCACGGGCTCCCGCGTCGAGCTGCCGAGGACGACGCGAAAACTGCCAGTGCGCGAGGGCGCACAGGGTCGTGTGCGCGCGAACCACGCCAGCCTCCTGGGCTTCCTGTAGCAGCGGGAGCGCCCGGGCTTCCTCACGCGGATAGATCGCACTGCCGACGGCGTAGGCGACGCGAGCGCGTTCCGAGGGCGGGGCCATCGCCAGGATCGCCTCGCCCCAGGCTTGGTCTTCCGGCACGTCAGACCAGCCCAGCAGATACAGGTACCCGACTTCCCACCGCGCCGGTTCGGCCCCGAGGATGGCGGCCTCCATCATCTGCGGTCCTGTCCGAACCGTAAGCCTCGGCGGTGGGGACGGGTCGGTCGGTGAGAGCGGCGCGGGTTGAAGATTCCACCCTTCGTCGGTCAGTAGCAGGCGCGCGGCCCGATGTGGATCGGGGAACGCGAAGGCAGCTGAGGCGACGAGGACGAAGGTGAGGCTCCAACGGACCATGTTGGAACGATGTCCCCTGCGCCGCCCTCGAGCATCGGGCGGCTGACCGATGGCTTTGGTTGCGTCCCGCGCCTGACGGGCGCAAGGAGATGGGGTGATCGCGTCCTTGCCTGCCGAGACGGTGGCCCTCGAAGCGGCTGGCATTGGCCGCGTGCAGATCTACCGCGCGGGGAACCTGGGTGAGCGGCCACCGGCGCTCCTCGTGCACACCGTGAATGCCGCCGGAAACGCGTACGAGGTCAAGCCGGTGTTCGACGCCCTCTCGATCGATCGGCACGTCGTCGCTCCGGATCTGCCGGGCTTCGGCGCGAGTGAGCGGAGCGATCGCCTCTACACCCCGCGCCTCATGACCGATGCCGTGCTGTTGGCGAGTGAGGAGCTCTTCCAGCGCACGGGCCGGACGATCGATCTGTTTGGCGTGTCGCTGGGCTGCGAGTTCGTGGCCCGCGCTGCGGTGGAGCGCCCGAATCTGTTTCGCACGTTTACGCTCGTGAGCCCCACCGGATTTCAGGCGCGCCGCGATGGACCGGATGGTTCGACGA
>JBILEB010000155.1:0-18305 GCA_044352295.1 Myxococcaceae bacterium | reverse complement strand
GTTCTCGCGCTCGAGCTCCTCGATGCGGATGTCCCGGGGGTCGCGCTCGCTCACAGTGCCCAGGAAGGACCATGTCGTCGCCCTTCATGTCCAATCCGCTCAGACGCTCAACTGATCGAACCGTTCGCGAGGGCTGATCGTGGCGCTATCCACATACCCGCCGAGTCACCGCCGTCACTGACCAGCACCGGCTCGAAGTCCTCCTCGAACAGATGCGACCCCGGCTTTCAGGACACTCCCGTCGCTTCCCATCGCGACTCACGTGCACCCATGACTCGCCTCCTCGCTCGGATCGCCCCCGAGCGGCTCCGTGGGCTCCGCTCCGCGCTCCTCGACCAGCGCGAGCACGCCCCGCACATCCCTCGACCAGCCGTCGCCCGATCGCGTAGCCTTTCGCCTGCTGGACGCTCTGGCACTGCCCAGGGTGGCTCGTCGTTCCCTGGGAATTCCCGTGAACTTCATTCGCCTCGTCGCTCTCATCGCGCTCATGTCGTCAGCGTTCTTTTCGTGCACCCCGCCGGTGCGTCGCTGTGGGCCTGCGCCCTGCGCGGTGGGATGCTGCGACGCGAACGGGGCGTGCCAGCCGGGCGGCGCCATCGCGGCCTGCGGCACGGACGGTAGCGACTGCCGGACGTGCAGCACCGGCGAGGCGTGCATGAGCGGGCAGTGCTCGACGCAGAACTCCATGGGCGGCGGCTCGGCGCAGGGGGACGGCATGGCGGGCAGTGGCGTCGGCAGCGTCGGCGACGCAGGGATGGGCGGCGGGGCGGGCGGTGGCGGCGAGGTCGCTTGCGCTTCGGGGCTCGGCTCGTGTGGAACGGCCCGATGCGCGCTCGACGTCGATTGCGGGCCCGGCGCTCGCTGTTGCGACGGCGCCTGCGCGCCCGGAGACTGCTGCGAGACGTCCGAGTGCCTCGGGCGCGTCTGCCGACAGCACAGATGCCAGGCGTGCGACAGCGCTGCGCAGTGCGGCGCCGGACAGGTGTGCTGCAGCGGCCTCTGCCGGACGGGCGAGTGCTGCGCCACCGCCGACTGCTCGGCAGGGCAGGTCTGCCGGGCCGGGCGCTGCGCCTCCTGCCGGACCGACGCGGAGTGCGGCGAAGGTGAGCGCTGCGTGAGCGGTGCGTGCGTGGCCTCGACGCCCGGTGGGCCGGTGCTCGAGTGCGCCGACGGAACGTGTGTGTCCGCGCTCCCGCAGGTCGCTGCGCTCACCGGCCAGGCATGCGGCAGCCAGGCTGACTGCGCTTCTGTCGAGGTCTGCTGCAACGGCAGCTGCATCAACGGAGAGTGCTGCAACGACGCCGACTGCGCCGGCGTCGGGTTTCAGTGCATCGCCTTTGCGTGTCAATCGTGCGCCTCGGATGCGCAGTGCGGTCCCGGGCGCGTGTGCTGCAGCGGGTCGTGTGCCCAGGGCGACTGCTGCCCCGGGGACCGCTGCGCGGGAGGTGGCGTCTGCTCGTCGAATCGGTGTTCAGCCTGCACCAACTCCCGTCAATGCGGAGACGGGAGCGTCTGCTGCAATGGCGCCTGTAAGGCAGGCGACTGCTGTGCGTCCGGAGACTGTGGCCAGTACGTCTGCGGAGCGGGCCAGTGCGGCGCCTGCCGCGCCGACGGCGACTGCGGGGGAGGGCGGCGCTGCTGCGCCGGGGCGTGCACGACGGACCAGTGCTGCTCCAGCGCGGACTGTAGCGGCGGGCAGCTTTGCCTGAAGGGTCAATGCGCCCGCTGCGCGAACGACGCCCAGTGCGGGCCAGGGAGCGTGTGCTGCAACGGGAGCTGCAAGGTTGGTAACTGCTGCTCGACCGCCAACTGTCCTGGCGGGCAGACCTGTCGCCCCTCGGGCCTGTGCGGGCTCTGCCAGAGCGACGCCGAGTGCAGCGCCGGCCAGCGGTGCTGCGGCGGTGCCTGCGTCAACGGCAACTGCTGTCTCGACCGGGAATGCGGTCAGGGCCGCGTCTGCAGGGCCTTCTCCTGTGAGGCCTGCGCTGAGGACCGCGAGTGTCCGCGCGGGTCGGTGTGCTGCAACGGCGGGTGCCAGCGCGGGAATTGCTGCTCACCCGACGGGCGCGTCGCCGCCACGCCGGACTGCAACGGATTGGTGTGCTCCGGCAGCGAGTGCTCGAGCTGCACGGCGGACGCGCAGTGTGGCCGGGGCTCGAAGTGCTGCGGCGGGGCCTGCTATGCCGGCATCGAGTGCTGCAGCGCAGCCGATTGTCAGGGAGGCCTGGCGTGCGTCGCTGGACGCTGTCGCGGCTGCAGCAGCAACGCCGAGTGTGGAGCGCTCTCGTGCTGCGACCCGGACGGCCCAGGTGGCCAACCAGGGCGGTGCCGCCTCTTCTGCTCGTTAAGCCGCTGCTTCACCGACCGGTCGACCTTCAACGAAGGCATCGCCGTCGACACCACCGCGTCGGGGACCAACCTCAACCCGCAGTGCACCGCCGGGCGTCTGTGCGCCACCACCAGCGCGCCGGGCACCTGGACGGTCGTCATCGATAGCCAGGTCGTCGATGCGGCGTGGCAGCAGGTCGACCTCACCACCCTCAAGCCCGCGGGGACGGCGGTGCTCGTCCGGGCGAAGACGGCCGCCTCGGCGGCGGCCCTCGCGAACGTCGACTGGTGGAACGGCCTGCTCGATCCGGAGCGGAAGCTGCCCGAGCTCTCCGGCAGCGTCTCGTTCCAGTCGAACTCCGGGCTGATTTGTCTGCCCACCGGCCGGTTCCTGAAGCTCGAGCTCACCCTCGTTCCTGCGAACGGCACCTCGCCCGTCGTCAGCTCAGTGTGTGTGCGCTGGGGCCCTTCTGGGCAGTGCCGGCCGCGCGCCTTCTGCGACCCCAACGCGACCCTCTCTGCCTCCGGTACCTCCTGCACCTGCAACGAGGGCTTCATCGGGAACGGGTTGAGTTGCGTGCCGGCGTGTATCCGCGTCGACCCTGCGTCAGCCGATATCTCTGCGTACCAGGTCGAAGGGGACCCGAGCGCGTGGATCTTCGGCACCATCGGCGACAACTATTGGTGCAGCGGGTGCAGCACCTTCTCGCGCTCGTACAACGTCAGGGTCCCGAGCCTGCGGGCATTGCGCGAGGCGCGGATTTATCACCTCGGCTTCGACGACTGGGTCACCGTTCGTGTGAACGGCACGGTTGCCCTGTGCGGTCCGCACGGGTGCTGGAACGGCACCCAGGCGTGCGAGCTGTCGACGAGCTGGAGCTATCCAGTGAACGTCGACCTCAAGCCGCTCCTTCAAGAGGGTGACAACCAGATTCTCGTCGACACCGTCGTCGCTGGGTGTGGTGAGTTCTGGCTCGCCCTGCGCCTCGACTCCGGGTTCAACACCTGTCGATGAGGACTGAAGCCCTGACGCCCTCGAAGGGCAGTTGCTGGAAGAGGGCGACTCATTCTGGGCGCAGCGTGAAGACGTGGCGAAGGTGCTTGAGGCCATCGGCTTCCTGGCGGGCTCGTTGGTCACGGGGCGCTGGGTCTCTCCGCGCATGTTCCACATCGCCTCGCAGCTGAACGTGCGCATGGTGCTGCTGGCGTTCGGTCTGGCCTTCTGTTTCCTGCTGTCGTGGCTGGCCGACTTCATTGGCCTGGCGCCGGGCTCAGCATCAAGGGCGAGAAGGTCGTCGACGCGAGCGTGTTCTCGGCCGTGGTGGTGATGGTCATCGTGACGACGATGGTGACGCCGCCGTTCCTGAAGTGGAGCCTGGCCCGCGGCGAGAAGAAGAAGGCCGCGACGGCTGCGCTGGTCTCCCACGGCGCTGGCTGCGAGCTCACTGAGCTGATTCACCTCGTACGGCCCGGTCAGACGCCTCAATCCCTGTGCAAGCAGCGAAGTGTCATCGTTGCGGATGGGAAAGAATGCACCGTCGAGCACCGCCTGCGCCATGGCTGCTCCGGCGCACTGATGCTGCATGGAAAATCGTCCAGGCGCCCATTGGTCTGGGTTCGCATCGTCACAGTCACCAAGCTCGAGGCGACGTCGGTTTCGGACGGTTCCGAGAAAGAGGAACACGCCCTCGGGCACGAAGGTCGGGAGCGGTCCTCTCCGAGGCGCTAACCACCGACGCCACCAGTCCTCCGGCTTGAGTTCCGTCGCGCTCCACTCGTGGCCGGTTGCTGCCCAGGCGGCGTGCTCGACAGACCAGCGCTGCTCTTCGAGTTGGGTCTGTCGAGGCCAACGGCCCAGGTCTGCCGGGCGTGCCCATTCGATGACTCGCATGCCAGCATCGAGATGGTTCCAAACCGAGGCTCGTGGCGACAACGCCAGGTCGCGGTCAATGGTCACTGACAACCTCTCGCTGGTGGTGGATGTCCTCAGGAGTCGTCCCGACGAGCGGCTGAGAAGACGCTGACCGACATCTCATCCCGATTCAGCACCGCGACCGAGCCCGTTCGAGGGTCGACCTGAATCACGACCGCACCGTCTCTGACACACACCCTCACCATTCGTCTGACGGACGAACTCGAGCGTTGGCTCGAGAAGGTCAGCCGGGCACCTGAAGGCAGGTGACTCGCAGGGGGAGTGGGGGTGAGGGTCAAGCGGTGTCAGGGGCTGGGAGTACGCAGGCCTCGTGGGTGGGGCGGTGGAGGAACGGCGACGGGCGCCGGAGCAGTCAGTGGTGCGGCGCGCCTTCGACGAGGGCTGGCCAGCGGCGTGCGAGACAATCCCCAGACGGGTGAGGCGCGAGGCGGAGGCGTACCAGCGGTGCGGGGAGGTGCGGTACGGCTTCGTGGAGGTGGTGTGCGAGGACAGCGAGACGTCACGGCTGGTGGCGTTCAGCTGCAAGGGACGAGGGTGGTGCCCGTCGTGCACCAACCGGCGGGCAGTGGAAACGGGAGTCCGGCTGGCGGCGCTCCTGCCGCAGGTTGGCCACCGAAAGTGAACGCCCAGCCGGGCCTCGAGCCGCGTGACCGCGGTGCACACCTGCCCGCCATTCATGGGCGATCTATGGTGCGCCCATGACGCGACCCGCGAACGTGCTGCACTGGCAGGACGTGAAGGACGTCGATGACTCGGGCTACCCGGGCGACGATGAGCGGCTCGGCTTCACGGCCAGGCTCTCGGTGAAGCTGGGCCTGTTCCGAATCGGCATCGGGCACGAGGTGCTGCCGCCGGGCCGCCGCACGAGCTACCCGCACGCGGAGCTGAGCGAAGAGGAGTTCGTCTTCGTTCTCGAGGGCACCCCCGACCTCTGGCAGGACGGGCACCTGCATCGGCTGCAGCCGGGCGACGCGGTAGGCTGGCCGAGCGGCACGGGCATTGCGCACACGCTCATCAACAACACCGAAGCGGACGTGCGCCTGCTGGTCGTCGGAGAGCCGTCCCGCCGGCGGTTCAAGGTGCACTACCCCCTCAACCCCGAGCGCAACGCGAGCCTCGGTGAAGGCTGGTGGAGCGACGTGCCGAAGCGTGAGCTGGGGCCCCACGACGGCCTCCCGGAGGCCCGCCGCCGATGAACGCCATGCGACTTGCCCTCCTCTCGCGATGCTCCTCGTGCTCGAGCGGCTGTGCTTGCATGCCACTCGGGACGACGTCCGCCCCACGCGAACGAGGGTTCTGCCGGTTGCCGAAGCCCGTGAAGTGACCCCGAGTCTCGTGAACGTCCGCCTGTCGTCCGGGCCCTGAGATGCGCTGAACCCAGGTCGTGGTTTCAGGGGGTTTGGTGGGGTTGGTGGGCCCGGCGCCCGGAACGGTGCGGGGCGTCGTGCGCGTGTTCGCCTCGAGCAGTTCGGCCCAGACGATCGCCGCCCCCGAGGCGTCCCAGCCCGTGAAGGGCCACGGCAGCAAGCAGCCGCTCGAGTCTGCGTCGATTCCAGGCGACCTGGTCATCGGGACGCATCAGGTGCTGACCGCTCCCGACGTGCTCGACCGCATCAAGGCGCTGACGGGGCTGCGGTGCACTCACGGGGGCTGGGGCTCGGAGCGCCTGCACCGCATCCACTGCACTGAGCGAGGCGAGCCGACCGCCCGGAGCGTCCTCGAAGCCGCCATCTTGACCCTGACTTCGGCCGAGGCCTTCCGCTTCGTCGAGTTGAACTTCGTGGCCCAACCGACCATCACGCCGAACGACCCGATGTACGACAAGCAGTGGCACTACCGCGCGATGAACCTGCACCTCGCCTGGAACATCACCCGCGGCGACCCGAGCGTGGTGGTGGGCGTGCTCGACACCGGCAGTAGCAGCAACGCCGACCTCGCGGCGAACACCCTGCCGGGCATCGACCTCATCTCCGACCCGATGATGGCCGCCGATGGTGACGGTCGTGACCTGGACCTGACGGACGTGATGGGCCCGGTGCCACCGCAGCAACGCGGCTCGAGCTGGCACGGCACCCACGTCGCGGGAACCATCGCCGCCGTGACCGACAACCGGCTCGGCGTTGTTGGTGGAGCGCCGAACGTGCGGGTCCTCCATGTGCGGGTCCTCGGTCGCGGAGGCGGCACCAGCTTCGACATCGCGACGGGCATCACGTGGGCCGTCGGGGAAGCCGTTCCCGGCCTTCCGCGCAACCAGAACCCGGTGCGGGTCATCAACATGAGCCTGGCTGGAACCGGAACCGGCTCGCAAACCTACGGCACGGCCATCGCCTCGGCGGCCGCGGCGGGGGCCATCGTGGTCGTTGCGGCAGGCAACGATGACGCCGACACGGCCACCGTGCAGCCGTGCAATGCCGCTGGCGTGATTTGCATCGGAGCGCTCGACCTGCGGGGTCGGGCCACCGGCTCCACGAACTACGGCCGCGAGGTGACCATCTCGGCGCCGGGCGGTGCCGTCGACCGGGATGACGACGGCAATGGCGAGCCTGATGGGGTGCTCTCGACCGTCGGAGATGGGCGATACCTGTACCTCGAGGGCACCAGCATGGCCACGCCGCACGTCGCTGCGCTCGTCGCGCTGATGAAGTCACAGAACCGCACGCTCACGCACGCGCAGGTCGTCGCGACCCTGCGGGCCAACGTCAGCCCCATTCCGAACTGCCCGATGGCCTGTGGTGCGGGAGCGGTGGATGCGCTTCGGGTGATGCAGACCATCGCGCCGCGCACCACACGACCCGGGCGGCTCACGATCAGCGCCGATGCGCTGGTCTTCAACGAAGCGACCCGAACGAACACCCTGCGGCTCATGAATACGGGCGATGCGCCCATCGGCGTGCGACTGCTCGCCAATCACGCGCTCATCTCCAACTTCAGTTGGAGCGCTGACACAGTCCCCCTGCCGCTCGCGGCCGGCCGCAGCATCGACATCACCATCGAGTACAAGGGCACCATCACGAGTGACGCCGACGTCAACGCCAGGTTCGTCGTGGAGGGCTCCGGCGCCGAGACGCCCATCGCGTTCCGACTTCGGAAGCCGCGCCTTCCGCCTCGCACCGTCGTCGTCGCCCGGGTCCTGGCGGATGACACGCTCGAGCCCGTCTCGCAGGCCAACGTCGCGGCCGATGGCTCGTATCGCGTCGAAGCCCCAGCCGGTCAGTACCTCATCATGGCGCTCGTGGACGAGAACGGCGACGGAACCCTGGCGACCGAGGAAGCGTGGGGTGTCTACCCGAACAAGCAGATGCCGCGGCTGGTCGAGGTGATGTCCGGCCGCTTCACCGATGAGGTCGATTTCAGCACCTCACGCTGAGCTCCGACCTGACGTCCATCGGGGCGTCAGCGGGGACCCACTGCGGTCTACGAGCCCTCGCCCAGGTGCTCGCGCCGTCATGCGGCGGGCTCCCTCAGGTGATGGGATTGACGCCGCTGGGGAGCGCCAGGTCCGAGACGCTTTCCCCGAGGGGGCTCACCGCTTCCCGACGGCCACCGGCAGCAGGCGTGCCATCAACCCACGCACCGCCTCGAGCTTCATCGGCTTGGTGAGAAAGTCCGTCGCGCCCGAGGAGCGCACCGCATCGGCCAGCCGCGCTTCTCCCATCGCCGACAGCAACACGACGGGGGTGCCCATCAGGGTCGCGTCGGTGCGAATCGCCTTCGCCACCTCGAGGCCGTCGAGCCCCGGCATCAACACGTCGAGGAAGACGAGCTGGGGCTTTTCCTGCCGTACCAGCTCCAGCGCCTTGTCGCCGCGGTCGGTGCGCACCACCCGGTGGCCGGCCTTCGTCGTCACGCGCGTCAAGAAGTCGAGAATGCTCGGGTCGTCGTCGGCCACCACCACCGTGTAACCGGTCTGCGGCAGGGCCTCGGCCTTCGAGGCCCACATCGACGTCACCGTCTTCTCGAGCCGCACCTCGGTGATGGAGTCCAGCCCGATGAGGCGCAGCCCACACAGCTGCAGCTCGGTGCGAATCCACATCACGGTGCCCGAGAGCATCGCGTCGCCGTCGGGGAGGGTGACGGTGAGGCTCAACACCTTGCCCGGCGCGGTGGTGAAGCCAGCCTTGAGGGTGAGCCCGTGCGGCGAAATCGACTTCACCCGGCCCTCCGTCACCACGAGCGGAGACATCACCCGGGCCGGAAAGTCACAGTCCACGCGGGGCTCGGCGCGGCCCGTCACGCGCTGCTTGTCTTCGTCCTTCGACGCGGCGCCCAGCAGGCTCTGCAGCCGCGCCACCGTCGCCTCGTCCACCTTCACCCACACCCCGCTCTTGAGGGTGGGCGTCGAGGGCCGGGTGCCCTGCACGGTGACGACACAGGTGATGCTGGTGTGCAGCTCGGGTGCCTCGACTGACAGGCCCGTCTGGCTGCCCGTCTCGAGCTTTTCGTCCGTGGCCACGAAGACGCGGTCTCCCCGTGACATCACCACCTCGGCCCACAGGTGCGCGCGCGACGGGAATGACAGCTTCAGCGGCATTTCAGGCCCCAGCCTGTCAGGAGGTGACGTTGAAACGGAAGTGCATGCAGTCGCCGTCCTGCACGATGTACTCCTTGCCCTCCATGCGCAGCATGCCCTTCTCGCGCGCCGCCGACTCGCTGCCGAAGGCGAGCAGGTCCTTCCAGCTGATGACTTCGGCCTTGATGAAGCCCTTCTCGAAGTCCGAGTGGATGACGCCCGCCGCGGCCGGCGCCTTCCAGCCCTTGCGAATCGTCCAGGCGCGGCACTCCTTGGGGCCGACGGTGAAGTACGTCTGCAGGCCCAGCAGCTTGTAGCCCGCGCGCACGACCTTGTTCAGGCCCGGCTCGGTGAGGCCCGCGGACTCGAGGAACGACGGCCGGTCTTCCTGCGGGAGCTGCTGAATCTCGGCCTCGAGCGCGGCGGCCAGCACCACGACCTCGGCCTTCTCCTTCGCGGCGATGTCCATCACCTGCTTCACGTAGGGGTCGCTGTCGGCCTTCGCGAGCTGCGCCTCGGCGACGTTCGCGATGTAGAGCACCGGCTTCGACGTCAGCAGGAACAGCTCGCGCACCACTTCGAGCTCGTCGTCCGACAGGCCGTGCGCGCGCACCGGAATCGCCTCGTCGAGCTTCGCCTTGAGCTTGTCGAGCACCGCCAGCTCGACCCTCGCCAGCTCGCCCTCTTTCCCCGGCGCCTTCGTCGAGCGCTGCGTCTTGTCGCGGCGCTTCTCGACCGTCTCGAGGTCCTTCAGGCACAGCTCCGTGTCGACGGTGTCCTTGTCGCGCGAGGGGTTCACGCTGCCCTCGACGTGGGTGATGTTGTCGTCGACGAAGCAGCGCAGCACGTACAGCACCGCGTCCACCTGGCGGATGTTGGCGAGGAACTGGTTGCCCAGGCCTTCCCCCTTCGAGGCGCCGCGCACCAGACCGGCGATGTCGACGAACTCGAGCGTGGTGGGCAGCGTCTTCTCGGGCTTCACCATGGCGGCGAGCTTCTCGAGGCGCTCGTCGGGCACGGGCACCACGCCGACGTTGGGCTCGATGGTGGCGAAGGGGTAGTTGGCCGCGAGCGCGCCTGCGTTCGACACGGCGTTGAAGAGGGTGGATTTGCCCACGTTGGGCAGGCCGACGATGCCGATGGAGAGTCCCATGCGCGGCCCTGTAGCCGAATGTGCCGTGGGGTCAATGCGGGGCGTGGGCCCAAAATGCCGCTCCAGTGCACATGCTGATGTAACGTGTGGCTCGTCATGACGCGGATCATCCCGGTGTTGCTGGCCGTGCTCCTCGCGGGGTGTGAAGCCAGGGGCGTGGTGCTCCTCACCATCGACGCCGCCGGGCCCACGGGGCGCCTCACGGTGCCCACCGACCTCGACGCCGTCACCGTGGCGGCCTTCCTCCCCGACGGGAGCCCGGCGCTCGACGAGACGCCCTTTCCCCTCGAGGGCAAGGTGTTCCCCGTCACGCTCGGCGTCGACCCGGGCCCGCGGACGGGCAGTCAGGTGCGGTTCCTCGTCACCGGCAAACGGAGCGACCGCGCGGTGACGACGGCCGCCGCGGTGGTGCAGATCGACGCGCGGCGGGTCAACGAAGCCACGGTGTTGTTGCGGGTCGATTGAGCGCGGGGTGGGTCCAGCGGCTGTCGTCGCTCGCGCCGTCGCTCCCGACGCAGGCGACGCTGCGCGCGGTCGCCATCGCGCACGCCGTTCACCAGCTCGGGCAGGGGCTCGCCGAGGTGGGCTGGTGGCCGCTGTTGACGCTCCAGGCGGTCGGCGTGGGGCTCGCGGTCTGGCGGGTGCGGGTGGGCCTCGCGGTGGTGGCGGTGGCTGGCGCAGCCTCGTGTCTGGAGCTGTTCCCCACCACCGCCAACCACCAGTACCTCGGCGTCATCGCGTCGCTCTTCTTCGTGCTGCTCGACCCGTCGAAGGCGGACGAGCGCCGGCAGCTGACGGCCTCGCTGGTGGCCTTGCCGCTCCTGGCGCTGGGGTGGGGCGGCGTGACGAAGGTGCTGCACGGCGCGTGGTTCGACGGCGAGGCGCTCGCGTGGCTGGCCGTGGGGCGGGTGGACGTGCGGCTGGCGCTGGAGCCGTTCCTCTCCGCCGACGAGCTCTCGCGGCTGTCCAGCGTGACGTACGCGCCGGGCGCGGGGCCGCTCACGCTGTCGGGGCCGCTGCGCGTCTTCGGGAACGTGGTGTGGCTGGTGGAGCTCCTCGTGCCAGCCGCCGTGGTGCTGTTTCCGCCAGCGCGGGCGCGGGCCTGGTGGCTCCTCGTGGGGCTTTCGCTTGGCATTCAATACGTCGCGCACGAGTGGGTGTTCTGTCTGTTGTTGGTGAACCTCTCACTCGTGGTGGCGCCCCCGCGGGTGGGACGGCTCGGCCGCCTCGGCGTGATGGTGGCCGTGATGCTGGTGGCGCTCGCGTACCGGCAGATTCTCGAGGTGCCCGTGCGGGTGATGCCGACGCTCGCAGGAGCGCGGCGATGAAGCGCGTGGCCTCGGGGCTCGTGGTGGCCGTCGCGCTCTGGCCGGTGGTGCCCCTCGTGCTGCACCGCGTGGCCGACGTCGACCCGTGGAAGCTGATGTCGTTCGCGATGTACGCCGTGCCGCCACGCCCCTCGGGCTCGGAGCGCGTCGAGGTCTTCGTGCCGCCGCCGCCCGGCTGGACCGACCCCGTCGAACGCCTCGATGGGACCCCCGTCGTCCCATTCGCGCCGGAGTCCGACGACGTTCGCCGCGCGCTCGCCACCTTCGCGAACCGGCACGCGACGCTCGGCCACCTCGTCACGCCCCGGGCCATCGCTCCGAGATTGTTCGAGGTGACGGGGGCCAGCCGGGTCTTCGTGTCCGTGCGCTCGTGGCGCCTTCGTGATGGCCGCTTCAGCTCGAGCACCGAGACCTTCATGTACGACAGGGAATGAGGAGGTACGACACGCGGCATCGAACTCCGACGGTCGCTGGTCGCGTAGGCTGTCGAGAGAGTTTCCCTCTTCGCGTGGTTGGTCTCGATGCCAAATCGCTTCGGCTTCCTGGTCGTGGTGTGCCTTGCGGGCTGCAGCAGCGAGGAGTCGTTGGGGCCGGCGGGGGCGACCGGTTCCAGGACTGACGCGCTTGGAACCCCGCTCGATGCAGTCGTTGACGTGAACCTTGGCTCGGACCGACTGAATGCGGGAACCGACCGAGACTTCTACGAACCGCGCAGCATCGTCGTCGACCCACGCCCACCCCATCGCGTGCTGTCCTATGAGCTGGGAAACTCACGTGACCTCCAGTGGGCGCGGCTCAGTGATTTCCTGGCACAGCGCCCGGCAGACCAGGTCCGCAATGCGTTTCGAAATCCGGTCGTGGCTGTCAGTCCCTCCGATGGGCGCTTCTTTCTGGGTTCGAGCGAGTCGTCCTGTGACAGCTCGTGCTCATACGGTTTAGAGGTGCAAATCCTCGCAGATGACGCGGGCGTCAGCTTCACGAGCAATTTCTTCAGCGAAGACACTCTCCTGGTGCGTTCGGCTGCCATCGACGGTCAGGGCCGGGTCTTCCTGGGGGAAGTGGGGCGCATCAGCCGACGGCCATCCTACACCAACATCTCCGGGCCTCCCGACGTGGTGCTCGGTCAGTCCGACCTGAGCGCCACCCGCCCCAACCGGACAGACGCGCGCGGCTTGCTCGCCCCGTCAGGGGTGGCCCTCGACACCAGCGTCAGGCCAAACAGATTGTACGTCGCAGACACCGAGAATCACCGCGTGTTGGTGTGGTTGGACGCGAACGGTGGAGCGTCCGGCCGCCCGGCAGACCTGGTGGTTGGACAACCGGACTTCACGGAGCGCCCGTGCCTTGGGACTCCGTCGGCGACTTCACTGTGTCGCCCGAGGGCGCTCACCGTGGATTCCGCGGGGCGTTTGTACGTCGCGGATGACTGGAACACCCGGTGCCGGGTCCTGGGCTTCGATCGGCCGGTGGCGAACGGGCCGGCCGCGACGGCAGTGTGGGGCACCCCGACCTTCAGCGCCGGGTGCCAGCCGTGGCCATCGGCGACCGGCCTTCGGCCTGTGGGGGCCCTCGCGGTGAGCAGCGCCGGTGACCTCTTCGTAGGCGACCTGTCCCGCGTCGTTCGGTTCCCAGGTCAGGGCCCGACCGCCTGGCCTTCGACGACCGCGACGACGGTCTTTGGCCCGGCGAACCTCACCTCGAGTGGCTGCGCGCCGTTCTGCGTCGGCGCGGGAGTCGCGACGCTGGGAGACCGGGTGTACCTGACCGGTCCCAATCGCGTGTTGGAGTTCACCGGGTTCCCGGACGGAGGCTGGCCCGCTTCGGTGAACGTGAACTCGGCCACCGTCGTGCTTGGCGCCCTGAGGGATGGAGGCATGAGCACGCTCTCCATCGATTCGCTGGCCGTCGAACCCAGCGGCTCCGTCTGGGCGTTGGACTTGAACCGCGACAGGCTCCATCGCTTCGACCCACCCTTCGTCGACGGCGAGAGCCCTGCTGCGCTCGTGACGGAACCGGGACCCGTTGCCGCGGCCTCGACGGCTGGCGCGCTCTTCGTGGTCTCGGCTCGGGGCCACCGGGTGGTCCGCTTTGCGGCGCCCATTCCACCCACGGGCGCCGTACCCTCGGGGCCAGTGTTTGGCCAGACCACCCTCGTCGGTTCTTCCGCGAATGGGCTGGAGCCGACCGGCGTCTCCAACGTCCTGGCGCTGGCCATCGACACCTCGACGACGCCGAATTCGCTGTGGGCGCTCGATGCCGACAACCGACGCGTGCTGGGGTGGCGCACGACCGACGTCGTCACAGGTCAAGCGCCCGACGTCGTTCTCGGAGCCCCGAATGGGTTCGAGTCCTCACCACCGCTCCCCACGGCTGCGTCGCTGGGCCGTCCCGTCTCGCTCACCGCCTCACGTGGGGTGGTCTACGTCGGGGACGAACAGTTCGGTCGGGTCCTCGCGTTCCGCGCCGATGGAGGCGCCGCCGTGGCCGTGTATGGCCAGCCTTCGTTCACGGCAGATGGGTGTGATGGGGGCCTGGTCGACCGCGCGTGTGGAGCCGCCAGCCCAACGGAGTTGACCGCTCTGCCGAACGGCGAAGTCCTCGTCACGCAGACGAACGCCAACCGCTTCGTGACGATCCGGTTCGACGGTGGAACCCTGCTCGAGACGTCGGGCCTCGTCGGCCAGGACCGCCACGACCTCGGCGCACCCAATCGCGTCAAGGCCTCGGGGTTCGGTGGCCGCGGTGGCCTCGCCATCGACCGAAGTGTGAACCCGAATCGGCTCTACGCGGTCGATACGCTGAACCACCGGGTGTTGGTGTGGAACAACGTGCGGCGCCTCCAGAACGGTGCACCTGCGGACGCGGTGCTGGGGCAACCAACCTTTCAGGACTACCGGCCGGGGACGTCAGACCAGCGGTTTCACGAGCCGACCCATGTCGCCGTGGACTCGAGCGGTCGCGTCGCGGTGTCCGACGCCCGGAACCACCGCGTCCTCATCTTCAACCAACCATTCTCGCCGGGTGGCGACCTGGTGGCCGATGCGGTTCTTGGTCAGAGCGACTTCATTGGAAACGTGGCCAACCGCGACGCTGGCGTCAATGCGGGTGGCTTCTGGTCTCCGGGTGCACTCGACTTCATGCCGAATGGGGCCCTGGTGGTGAGTGACTCAACGAACCGACGGGTCCTGTGGTTCGACCCGCCCTTCACGACCGGAGAAGCGGCTTCGGCCGTCTTCGGCCAGTCTTCGAGCACCACCGTCGACCAGGTCGGGTGCACCGCTCCGAGTCCGGGGACGCTGTGTGATGTCCCGGGACTGGCGGGACGACTCTTTCCCGACGGCGGGTCCAGCCTCTTCGTGGTCGACCACGCCTTCGGCAATCAACGACGGTTCCTGCGCTTCGACGGGCCACTCCCGGCGGACCGGGTCCCTGATGACGTCCGATTCCTCAACGTGGAGGGCGCCTTTGGTTTCGACACCCTGGGCACGCTGTTCTGGGGAGAGCGTTTTGGTGCGATTCGGCGGTGCACGGTTCCGTATGTGTCGTGTACTGTCTTTGCGCCTTCCCGAGGAAGCAACGTCGTCACGCTCGACGCAGACGGGGCGCTCTACTCGCGGGAATCATCCGGCCTGGTGCTATCGGTGTATTTCGGCGACGGGCCGCCAGTGGCCCTCGACGCCGGAGTGACGCCGTCACCTGCCCGGACCAACGACACGCTCGTCGGGACCTATCGATACACGGACCCGGATGGTGACCCAGAGCAGAACACGGCCATCCGGTGGTTGAAGAACGGGGTCGAGCTGCCCGGGCTGACGGGGCGAATGGTTGCGCCAGCGTTGACGACGCGGGGTGAGGTCTGGGTCTTCGAGGTGACGCCGGACGACGGCAGGCGCATCGGAAACCCAGCGCGCTCGGCGCCAGTCACCATCCTCAACACCGCCCCCGTCGCTCGTGACGCGGGAATCCTGCCGTTGAGCGCACGGACCGACGACGCCCTGGCCGTCACGTGGGCCGCAAGCGACGACGACCTCGACCCGCCGGGAGCGCCCCGCATCAGGTGGGAGCTCGAAACCCCTTCAGGCTTTTCCCCGCAGGGGGCCTTCAACGATCAACTCATGCTCCCGGCCGCCGCCACCACCAGGGGCCAGCGCTGGCGGGCGCGCCTGTCGCCCTTCGACGGGACTGACTATGGCGCCGAGGTGGTGACGGAGCCGCGAGACGTCCTCAACTCGCCGCCGACGGCGAATGCGGGGCCGGACCAGGCGTTGGTGCCGACGGGGCCGATGACGGCGGTGACGGTGAGCGCGGCTGCGTCGACCGACGCCGACGGAGACAACCTGTCCTTCACGTGGCGAGAGGGAGGCATGGTGCTGGGGACGGGGGTGACGCTCGTCATCAGCCTCGCGGAGGGCCTGCACACGTTGGAATTGGAGGCCTTCGACGGGACGGCGAGAGGGACAGACGAGGTGCTCATCGACATCTCCAGGAGCGCGCCAGACGCGGGGCTGGTGACGGTGAGTGGAGACGTGGCGCCGGGCTGGGTGCTGCTGCGCGGCCTGGCCTCGGACTCCCTCTACCGGCCGTTGCGCTACCAGTGGAGCCAGGACGGCGGCCCGCCCGCGCGCCTGGAAGACGCGACGCAGGCCACCGCCCGGTACTTCGCCGTCGAGCGCGGCGCGCGCACGTTCCAGTTCCAGGCCATCGCTGGCGTCACGCCCGCCCCGCTCCTGGACGTCACCCTCACCACCACCAACCTGGGCCCGTGGGCCGGGTGGACGCCGCGGCTGGTGGTGACGGCGGGGACGGCCGTGACGGTGCGGGCGAGGGCGGCGGACGACAGCAACGGGGAGGCGCTGACGCACACGTGGGCGGGCACCACTGTCATCGGCAACGTGCGAGAAACGGGCACGGCGGAGCTGTCGGTGACGCCCACCGCACCTGGCGTCTTCAAGCTGTCCCACGAGGCCGCAGACCCCGCCGGGGTGAAGTCGACGGTGGAGAGTGAAGTGGTGGTGGTGGGAGAGAGCCCGGCCGTCTTCGTGCGCGTGCCGGGCGAAGTGCAGGGCCTGGCGAACCAGCCCATCGCGCTGGACGCGACGAGGAGCTTCACGCTCGATGGCAGGCCCATCTCGTACGTGTGGCAGGTGGTGAGTGGAGAGGGGCGGCTGAGTGGCTCTCGTTCGGCGCAGGCGGTTTTCACCACCATGGCGGGTGGGGTGGTGCGGGTGACGGCGACGACGGCGCAGGGAGGCAGCGACACGAAGGACGTGGTGGTGGGGGTCGGGCTGCCGGTGGTGGCGGTGGCGAAGCAGCCGCCGGTGCGGGTGGCGGACGTGGTGCGGCTGGACGCGAGCGGAAGCTTCGACCCGACGGGCACGCGGCTGGTGTTCCGCTGGACGCAGGTGGGAGGGCCGCCGGTGGTGCTGACGGACGAGACGACGGCGCGGCCCTCGTTCACCGCGCTGCGCCCCGGGCTGCTGCGCTTCTCGGTGGTGGCCGCTCGGGAACCGTCGCCCACCAGCGCTTCGACGCCCCTCTTCGTCGACGTCATCGTCACCAGCGGCACCAACCGCGCGCCGACGGCCAACGCCGGCGCCGACGTGCAGGCGAGCCCCGGCACCGAGGTGACGCTGTCGTCGGCGGGCTCCGTGGACCAGGACGGCGACGTGCTGCGGCCCGTCTGGCAGCAGGTGAGCGGCC
This sequence comes from Myxococcaceae bacterium, assembly GCA_044352295.1. Lineage (GTDB taxonomy): Bacteria > Myxococcota > Myxococcia > Myxococcales > Myxococcaceae > Xiheimicrobium. Next base: position 1,353 of record JBILEB010000155.1, on the reverse strand, counting down.
CGCCCATGGCCATCGACGCGTTCGCCGCGTCCGTTCGATTCACCCCGCGGGTGCCAGGCCGCTACCGCTTCGAGCTGACGGTGTGGGACGCCGAGGCGCCCAGCGAAGCAGACGAGGTGGAGGTGGTGGTGCAGCGCGCCACCAACCAGGCGCCCGTCGCCGTCATCACCGCCCCCGCGACAGGAAGAACCGGCACACCCATCGCGCTGAGTGGAGCGACCTCGAGCGACCCCGACGGAGATGCCCTCACCTACCGCTGGGCCCTGACGGGCTTCCCCACCGGAGCGATGCCAGCGCTGGACGCAGACGCGCTGCCGATGGCGACGCTGTCGAGCGCGACGCCCGGCCGGTACACGGTGCGGCTGCAGGTGTCGGACGGGAGTGTGGAGAGCGCGCCAGCGGAGCACGTCATCGTGGTCGGCCTGTCGAAGCCAGCCGGGTGCGGGTGTGGCTCGAGCGGCGGGGCGGGGGTGCTCGTCGGTGCGTTGGCGTGGCTGCTGGGACGACGACGCCGCTGAGCGAGACCGCGAGCGCTCGCGTGGGCTGGAGCGTCGGTGCAGGCCTGGTGCGCGGCGTTGGTGACGGGTCGAGTTCGGTCCATGAGAGGCCAGCTGGCCCCATTCGCTGCTGCGCCCCCACCTGCGTGAGGCCTGCCGCCGAGATTGTTCGAGGTGCCCGCGAGGCCTCCGTGGCGGCTGCGTGACGGCACGCGTCCCTCGTCTCCAGGGACTTTCATGTAGGGAAACGCCTGAAGTGAGACGACACACGCTGGTTGATCGCGTCGTCGCGCCCGTCGCGTAGACTTTCGCGTGCGTCTGCTCTGGCCCCTGGTCTCCATGCGAAATCGACTGTCGTCACTGGTTGTCGTGTGTCTCGCGTCGTGCAGCCAGGAGCCCGCCCTCACGCCTGCTGGCACGCCAGCCTCGTCGCGAACGGATGCACTCGGCACGCCGGTCGATGCCGTGGTCGACCTCACGCTGGGTTCGGACCAACCCAACGCCCCGACGCGACGAGACTTCCACGAGCCGTCGGGCGTCGCGGTCGAACTGCGCGCTCCGCACGCGGTCGTCGTGCACGACCAGTACAACTCCCGGGACCTGCGGTGGAACCGCCTGGCCGACTTCCTTGCCCAGCGCCCCGCCGATTCCGAGCGAACCGCCTTCCGGCAAGGCAGCACGTTGTTCTTCCATCCCGTTGACTCGCGATTCATCGCCCTGTCCTTCAGCGAGGGGTGTGATGGAAGCTGCTACTACAAGAGCTTCGAGATCTTCAGCCTTGACGGTGGAGCGTCGGGCACCACCGGCATCTTCACGAACGACCCGATGTCGACGTCTGCGGCGATTGACAGCGCGG
>JBILEB010000282.1:0-5507 GCA_044352295.1 Myxococcaceae bacterium | reverse complement strand
AAGCGGGGCGACGATCTCGAGGCCGATCTCTCGGCGCCGCTGCCCCCGGCCCAGAACAAGCCGGCCGGTCCCGCCGACGGACTCGAGATGTTGTCGTTCATCGACGACACCGCGAAGGACGCCGGGGCCCCCCAGGCTCCGACCCAGACGCGCCGCTTCCACATCAAGCGGCGCAGCGGCAAGGTGTTCGGCCCCTTCGAAGAGGGCGTCATCGTCAAGATGCTCGAAGAGGCCCAGCTGCTCGGCAACGAAGAGGTCTCGGTCGACGCCGAGTCCTGGCAACCCATCGGCGGCGAGCCGGCCTTCCAGGCCGTCATCGCGAAGTTGATGGAGGCGCCGGGCCGCTCGACGACGCAGTTGGGCCTGCCGGCCGTCGAGGACAAGCCCAAGGGCCCCTCGATGGAGAAGCTCAAGCAGCTCTACGAGGGCCGCATGGCGGCGGTCGCCGTCGTCGAGAGCAAGGCGCCGGTGCCCTTCATCAAGCGGGTGCCCTACATCCTCGCCGGCGTGCTCGTCGCAGGCGTGCTGGGCGCGGGGGTGTTCGCGGGCGTCGCGACGCCCTACGGTTTCTTCTTCCTCAAGAGGTTCTTCCCCGCGAGGGTGAAGCCCGACACGCGCGAGTTCGGGTACCTCGCGCAGGCGCGCGCCGGCCTGCAGAAGGACACCTACAAGGCGCTGCAGAGTGGCCGCGACCTCTCCAATCAGGCGCTCGCCGTGAAGGAGTACCCCGAGGCCCGGGCGGTCTGGAGCCAGGTGGTCTACGCGCTCAATCGCAAGTACGGCGCCGCCGCGCCAGGCGAGGTGGAGCAAGCCGACGGAGAGCTGTTCAACATCGAGCTGCTCGGCGAGAAGCACCCCGAGGTGCTCAAGGCCCGCGCCGGGAGCGCGCTCGTCAAGAAGGACGCCGAGGGCGCGCTCGCGCTGGTGGGTGACGCGCTGGCCCGCGAGGAGAACCAGGACGATCTCGAGCTCTTCTACCTGCGCGCCGAGGCCTACCTGGCGAAGAAGGCCATCGGCCAGGCCCGCAGCGAGTACGAGCAGATCCTCAAGAAGAACCCCCGCAGCGCCCGCGCCCTCCATGCGCTGGCCATGCTGCACCGGCAGCAGAACGAGCTCGATGACGCCGTCACCCGCTACGAAGCGGCCATCGAGGCCGACGCCGAACACGTCGCCTCTGGCATCGAGCTCGCCGATCTCCTCCTCGTCGTCCGCAAGGACAAGGCGAAGGGCGAGGCGGTGCTCGCGCCGCTGATGGCCAAGGAGAAGAAGGCCGAGATGGGCCCCACAGAGCTCGGCAAGGCCCTGGCGCTCCAGGCCGAGATGCTGGTGCTCGACTCGAAGCTGCAGGAGGCGCTGCCCCTCTTCGAAGAGGCGCTCAAGGCCGATGCGAAGAACGCCTTCGCGAAGGGCCGCATGGCGCGCGTGCTGGCCAACTTGAACCAGCCCGAGAAGGCCTACCCGCTCTTCCGCGACGCGTCGACGGCGAGCCCCGACGACCTCGAGTACGCCGAAGGCTACCTGACCACCCTCATCCTCCTGGGCAAGATGGACGAAGCCACCAAGGCGGTGGCCAGCGCGAACGCGCGCTTCCCGGGCAATGCGATGATCTCGTACCTCTCGGGCCGGGTGAGCGACGCGCTCGACGACCCGAAGGCCGCGGAGGACGGCTACAAGCGAGCCATCGCCGCCGACCCCACCATCGCGGACGCGTACCTCTACCTCTCGCGGCTCTACGTCCGGTTCCGCCGCTACAACGACGCGCGGCCGGTGCTGGAGCAGGGACTGGAGAAGGACGCGAAGAACGCGGCGCTCCACGTCGGCATGGGCGAGCTCGCCTTCAACGAGCGCGAGTTCGAGCGGGCCGGCAAGGAGTTCAAGGACGCCGCGGAGCTCAACCCCCTCTCGAGTGAGGCCTACCGCGGGCTCTCCAAGGTCGCGCTCGAGCAGGACAAGCCCGACCTGGCGCTGTCCCACGTGGAGAAGGCGCTGGAGCTGAACCAGCGCCTCAAGGGCGGCCGGCTGCAGAAGGGCATGGCGCTGTGGAAGCTGCAGCGGCTGGCCGAGGCGGTGAAGGAGCTCGAGCAGGCGCGCGACGACGAGCCGCGAAACACCCAGGTGGTCGTCACGCTCGGCGCGGTCGAGTTCGAGCAGAACCAGCTGTCGAACGCGCTGAATCACCTCTTGAGCGCGCTGCAGTCCGAGCCGAGCCACCCCGACGGAAACTTCTACATGGCACGGGTGAAGAACGCGACGCGCGACCACTCCCAGGCGATCGACGCCATCAGGCGCGCGCTCGAGAGCGACGGGAAGAACCCCGTCTACCGCTACTGGTTCGGGCGCATCCTCGCTGACGCCAAGAAGAACGAAGAGGCGATCGCCGAGTTCAAGAGCGCGCTCGAGCTCGACCCCAAGTACGGCGACGCGCTCGAGTCGATGGGCCGCATCTACGTCGACCGCGGTCAACTCAAGGAGGCCATCGAATCGTTCAACAAGGTGCTCGCCGTCGACCCGTCCCGGAACACCTCCCGCGCCGCGCTCGGTGACGCCTACACCAAGCTCGACGACTGGAACGGCGCCATCAAGGCGTACAACGAGGCGATCGAGAACGACCCTGACAACCCGAAGCTCAAGTACGCCTACGCCCGCCTCGCCAACGCGTATCGCGAGAAGGGCCCCAAGCAGTACAACAACGCGGTCGAGTGGTACGAGAAAGCGACGAAGGTCGACCCGTCGAACGCCGAGGCGTTCAAGGATCTCGGGTACCTGCTCAAGGACCTCAAGAAGAACAAGGACGCCGTCGAGGCGTGGAAGCAGTACCTCGCGGTGTCCACCGACGACGAGAAGACCAAGAAGGTCGTCGAAGACGACATGAACGATCTGCTCAACGAGGGGAAGTGACGCCGTGCTGGACCTGACTTTCGTAGCGAAGAACTTCGACACCGTGGTGCCCCGGCTGGAGGCGCGGGGCGGGAAGATCGATCTCTCGCGGTTCAAGGAGCTCTTCGCCGAGCGCAAGAAGCTCTTCGTCGAGCTCGAGACGACGCAGGCGAAGAAGAACAAGGCCCAGGAGGTGATGAAGACCGACGCCGCCAAGCGCGCCGAGCTGGGGCCCGAGATGAAGCAGCTGGGCCAGGTCATCAAGGACACCGAGGCCCGCCTCAAGACGCTCGAAGAGGAGCTCGGCGGGCTGATGATGAACACGCCCAACGTGCCCCACGAGTCGGTGCCGAAGGGCGCCTCGGCCGAGGACAACCAGATCGCCCGCACGTTCGGTGAGAAGCCCACCTTCACCTTCACGCCACGTCAGCACTTCGAGATCGGCGAGAAGCTCGGGCTGCTCGACTTCGAGCGTGCGGCCAAGGTGTCTGGCAGCCGCTTTGCGTTTTCCCTGGGGGCCCTGGCACGGCTCGAGCGCGCGCTCGTCTCGTTCATGATCGATGAGCACACGAAGAAGGGGTACCTCGAGGTGCTCCCGCCGTACCTCGTGTCACGGCAGTCGATGACCGGCACCGGCCAGCTGCCCAAGTTCGAGGACGACGCCTTCAAGACGGCGGGCGACAACGAGCTCTTCCTCATTCCCACCGCGGAAGTGCCCGTCACGAACTTCCACGCCGACGAGATCTTCGAAGGAGCGCTCCCGCGCAAGTACTGCGCGTTCTCGCCGTGCTTCCGCGCCGAAGCGGGCTCCGCCGGGAAGGACACGCGCGGCCTCATTCGCATGCACCAGTTCCACAAGGTCGAGCTGGTGACGTTCGCCCGGCCGGACCAGTCGATGGAGGCGCTCGAGCAGCTCACCCGCGACGCGGCGTCGATTCTCGAGAAGCTGGGGCTCCACCACCGCGTGATGTTGCTGTGCACCGGCGACATGGGCTTCGCCTCGACCAAGACGTACGACCTCGAGGTGTGGCTGCCGGGGCAGAACGCGTTCCGGGAGATCTCGAGCTGCTCCTGCTTCTCGGACTTCCAGGCCCGCCGCGCGAAGATCCGCTTCCGCCCCGCACCAGGCGAGAAGCCGCAGCTCGTCCACACGCTCAACGGCTCGGGCCTCGCGGTCGGCCGCACGGTGGTGGCCCTTCTCGAGAACTTCCAGCGCGAGGACGGCTCGGTGAAGGTGCCCGAGGTGCTCGTCCCGTACATGGGCGGCCTGACCGAGATCCGCCCCCAGTGAGCTGATCAACCCGCCTTCGAAAAGCCCGTTGCGTCGCTGTGGGCCTTGCGATAGCAGGGGCGCCCTCATGACGGCCCGAACGGCGTCAGGGGCGAGGGGCCGCCGCAGTCTGGAGGATGTCGGTGGGGCTGTCGGTCAGGGAGCAGTGGCCGAGTGGCTGAAGGCAGCGGTCTTGAAAACCGCCGAAGTCGAAAGGCTTCCGAAGGTTCGAATCCTTCCTGCTCCGAGTGGTGGTCGCAGTTCTTTGACAGCTTTCGTTGTGGAGAGATGGCCGAGAGGCTGAAGGCGCAGGTTTGCTAAACCTGTATACTCGTAAGGGTATCGAGGGTTCGAATCCCTCTCTCTCCGCACCAGTCGCAAGAAGACGGGTTGCCGCAAGACGGTGGCGTGGAAGAAAAGCTCCCTTAGCTCAGCTGGATAGAGCGTTGGACTACGAATCCAAAGGCCGGAGGTTCGAATCCTCCAGGGAGCGCATCACCCCTCTTGATCCGATGGACAGCTCTGACGGCAACCTGAAAGGTCAAGGGGTGCTCGACGAGGCGTTCATGCGTCAGGCGCTCGACTTGGCCCGACAGGCGGCTTCGCTTGGCGAAGTCCCCGTCGGTGCGGTCGCGGTGAAAGACGGGCGCATCGTCGGCACCGGGCTCAACCGGCGGGAGATGGACAAGGATCCCTTCTCGCACGCTGAGCTGGTGGCGATGCGGCGGGCGGCCGAGACGATCGGCGCCTGGCGGCTTTCGGGCGTGACGATTTACGTGACGCTCGAGCCGTGCGCGATGTGCGCCGGCGCGCTGGTGCAGTCGAGGGTGACACGGCTGGTGTTCGGCGCGTCAGACCCCAAGGCCGGTGCCGTCGGCTCCCTCTACGACCTGGCCCGGGATCCCCGACACAACCACCGGCTCGAGGTGACGAACGGCGTACTCGCCGAGGAATGCAGCGCCGAATTGACCCAGTTCTTCAAGGCGCTTCGGCAGAAGCGACAGGACAAGTGAATAGCAGCACGAGCTGGACAGATGGCCGAGTGGTCGAAGGCACCTGACTCGAAATCAGGCATACCGGTAACGGTATCGTAGGTTCGAATCCTACTCTGTCCGTTTTCCTCACCCTGGAGAGGTGGCCGAGCGGTCGAAGGCGCACGCCTGGAAAGCGTGTAAATCTGAAAGGGTTTCGTGGGTTCGAATCCCACCCTCTCCGCTGAACGCCTTTCGCTGATAGAGTCCGAGAGTACTTCTGGTCAGGGCAACGCGGGGCCGTGAACCCCGCCAGGTCCGGAAGGAAGCAACGGTAGCGTTACTTCGCGTGTGTCCTGGCCGTCATCGAGAGCCGCTCCCCCACCGGG
>JBILEB010000154.1:0-18386 GCA_044352295.1 Myxococcaceae bacterium | reverse complement strand
GCCAGGGCCAACCCGTCTGGAGACGACAGCCGTGCCCCTCGCGCGTCCGCGCCGTCGCCCGAGAAGCCCGCCTCGTCACGCCGCCCCGTCACCACCTGCCAGGTCCCGTCAGGCGCCACCTTCATCACCGCGTGTCCGCTGCTGACGTACACCGTGCCGTCCGCGCCGAAGGCGAGGCCGACGGGAGTCTCCACCAGCGCTCGCGTCGCAGGCCCTCCGGTGCCGTCGGCTCCGGGCCCCGCACCCGCCACCGTGTCGATGAGGCCCGTCGTCCGGACCAGCCGCACTCGCTCTGCCGCCGAGTCCGCCACCAGCAAGCCTGACGCCGTCCAGTCCATCGCCGTCACCGTCCCCAACGGGACACTCGTCGCCGGCACGCCGTCCGTGACCGTGGTGGCCATCGCGCCGTTGCCTGCAAACGCGTCGATGATGCCTGTCGACAGGCGCACGCGACGAATGCGCGCGCTGGTGGCGACGAAGAGGGCGTCCACCCCGTCGAAGGTCAGCGCCCCCGGTGAGAGCAGTTGCGCCGCCAACGCCGGGCCATTGTCACCCGAGGTGCCCATCGTCCCCGTCCCCGCCAGCGCCGAGATGAGGCCCGCGCTGTCGATGCGCCGCAGGCGGTGGTTGCCCCGGTCGGACACGGCCAGCACGCCGCCTGGCAGCACCACCACGTCGTCGGGCTGACAGAGCTGCGCCAGCGTCGCCAGCGCGCCGTCTCCGGTGTCGCCGCACGTGCCCAGGCCCGCCACGGTGGAGATGATGCCTGCCACAGAGACCCGCCGGACCCGGTGGTTCCCCGTGTCGGCGATGAAGACGGTCCCATCCGGCGCGATTGCAAGGCCGCTGGGCGTGTTCAGGAGCGCGCCGATGCCAAGCGCGCCATCGCCGGCAAAGCCCGCCACACCGGCTTGCCCTGCCACCGTGTCGATGGCGCCCGACGGCCGAACCCGGCGCACGCGATTCCCATCGATGAGGTACAGGCTTCCGTCTGGCCCGCGCCGCACCCGCCGCACGTCGAGCTGCGCGTCGAGGGCGCGCCCATCGGCGAGGCTGGTGCCTGCCCCGGCGAGCGTGGTGACGACCGTCGCCGCCTCTCGCAGCGTGTTCGTCGCCGAGTCCGTGATGACGAACCCAGTGCCCGTGGTGGCCGCGACGCCCACAGGGACCACCGCCGCTCGTGACGGAGGTCCGCCCGCCCCCGTGAAGCGCAGCCCGACACCCGCCAGCGTCACCAGGCGCGCTGGCGCCAATGTGCTTTCGCGATACGGCTCCATGGCGCTTGGCCGCCAGCCCGCGAACTGGGCCGGCGGTTGCCCCGAGGCGCCCAGCACCAGGTTCCAGTCGTTCCACAGAATGATGCTGCTCTGCACAGGAGCCGAGACGACGGACTGGGGAATGCCAACCACCCGGGCCCACCGCAGCGACGCATCACCATTTGGAGCCGGGCTGATGGGGAACTCGTAGCCCGTTCGTCCCCGCAACGTCCGTGGGCCGACGACGAGCCGGCCGTACCCGTCACGTCCATCCCAGGTGAAGATCAACTCATCGTTGGGCGCGAAGCCGCGAACGAAGCGATGTCGCTGGCCGGCGATCTCGAGCTCGACGACGACGCTGATGAGCCCGGGGGGACGGCCCGGCCCTGTCAGCGGAATGATGACCGGTGGCCGGTACCCCACGCTTCGTTCGCTCGAGTACTCGAGCACGAACGGGACGCCGGTGAGCGCAATCGACTCCCCCAACCCCTGGCGCTCGCACGAGATGACGCTGCCGGCCTGGCAGTTCGGCCGCCGCGTCTGGTTCGCCCGCTTCGCCGAAAAGGGAGGTGGCGTGGCGTTCGGGTCGGGTGCCACGGGTGGGCCGTTGATGTCTCCGGGAGAGAAGTGTCGCAGCGCGGCGCGAGTGAGCGTCTTGCCCACCGGCCACAGGAGCGCCACCTGGGCGCGCTCCTCGGCCTCGATGCCCTCGGCCATCAACGCCATGGCCGTCTCGGCTTGTCCGTCGCCAGTGACGTCGAGCTCCGCGAGGCCGTTGGCGACTCCAACCACCTTCAACGTGAGTGAGTTCTGTTCTGGCTCCCAGCGGCCGTCCACGCGGTCGTAGAAGCCCACCGGCGTGCGAGTGCCCACCGGGAACCCCTGGAACTCGTCGACGTAGAAGAGCACGGGACGGTCGAACTCGACCGTCGCTGCGTCCTGGGTCTCGTCGAACCCCAGCTCGATGGCGTAGGTGTAGGCCGTCGTCGCGGGCAGCTCACCTGGCATCGCCGCAGGCCCTGTCGGACCGACCGTGTACTCCGTGGCGCGGAAGGTGCCCGACGCGAGCGGCGTCCGAACTCCCGTGCGTGAGACGGCCGTGGCCTGCGTTCCAGCGCGAAAGAAGACCCGCGCCACGCGAGTGCCAGCGTCGTCGGTCGAGGGCGAACTCTCGGCCACCTGGAGCTGCGTCGCCATCGCACCGAACCGAATCGGCGTCGCTCGGACATCGACGGGCGTCATCACGATGTCGGGAAGCCACGAGAAGTCGTTCCACGGCACCTCGTTTCGACGCTGCACCGTGAGGTGTCCCGGCGCTTCGTAGGAGAACACCAGGGCGCCACCACCGTTGACGACGAAGTCGAAGGCCCCCGCCGCGTCGGTGAGGCGCGTGCCCCATTCGGGGTGGTCGAGGCACGTCACCCGCACCATCGGCATCGGAGCGCCCGCCCTCGTCCGGACCAGGCCCCGCACCACGGCGATTCGTTCGGCCTCGAAGCCGGCGTCAGCCCCCTGTGACGCGGCGAGGAAGGTCACCTGGTCGATGAAGGGTGTCTCGACGTACGGCGACAGTGCGGGGGCCGGACCTCCGTCGGGTGGGGTGCCCGCGTCGACGCTCCCGTCCAGGACGTCGCCTGCGTCGAGGCCACTGTCGACCGACCCACCATCAGGACCGCCTGCGTCAACGCTGCCCGAGTCTACGGGGCCGGCGTCGGCGGTCGGCGAGCCGGCATCTGCGATGGTCGGAGCGAAGAGCCCCTCGTCGTCAAAGCTCGAACCCGGCACAGGGGTACACGAAACGACGGCGCACAGCGCCAGCCACAGCCGCTTCATGGGCACACCGGGTTCGACGAGAGCGAGAAGTTCGTGGTGATGACCGACGGCTGCGTGGGACTTCCGGCCAACAGTGGGGCGTTCAGAATGGCCAACCCGTCAGGGGGCGTGAGCAAGCCGAACGCAGCCCCGGCGCAGCTGCAGCTCGTCAGGGTCGGGTCGCAGTCGCAGCGCCCGATGGGGACGAAGCCCCACGCCGTGTTGCTCGCGTCGATGACGAAGCCGGAGTTGTTGAAGACATCGAAGCCGCGAGACGCGAACGTTCCAACGCTGCACGCTCCACCGGTCTGGGCTCGGTTGCACAGAATGGTGTTGCGGGTGAATTGCCCTGAATTGAGGTTGATGGGCGCGAGCACCGGGTTTGTGCTGCCCTGTGCACTCGAGGCGTACACGCCGAAGTGGTTGTTCCGGATGGTCGTGTTCTGCACATTTGCGCGGCCGACCTCGGCGTAGACGCCGGCGCAGCCATTTCGAAGCAGGCTGACTTGCGAGATGGTGGCCGAAGGCAGGTTGACGGGCAGCAGCGGGTTCGAACGCAACGAGATGGCGTCGACGGCGGCACACGTCACTGTCATGCCTGAGAGCGAGGCCTGGGCCGTTCCTTCCAGCCAGACGCCATGTTCGAACGGCCGTGGGAGCGGGCAGGGCGAGGGCCCGCTGATGTTCGGGCCAGCGCTGAGGCCGCCAGTCGCCGAGCACCCGTTGGACGCAAAGAGCCCATAGCGCGCCGAATCGACCGAAGCCGACAGAGAGACCTGCGCGCCGGCGTCTGGCCGAAGCGTCGATTGGCACGAGACCGCCGCGTTCGAGATTCGAGCGAAGCGCATGCCGTTGCCAAAGACGTTCGCCCGACCTCCGGACTCGATCTGCACCCCGTCCTGTGTGTTCTCGATGAGGACCGAGAAGAGCGTCACGCTTGGGGTCGTTCCACCGTCGAAGGAGAACACCCGCACCCCCGCCGAAGCGCCAGAGGGGACTCGAGCACTGTTGACCCCCAGGGTGCCTGACGAGAGGTTGGTCATCGGTGAGTCGTCCTTCACCACGAACACCGGAACGCCTGCGCGGCCGGGTACGAAGGCGTTCGAGAGGTTGATGCTGACGCCCCGCGACAGTTCGATGGGGTACTGCTCCGAGGCGCTGACGTTGCGCACGATGTCGGGTGTGACCGCAATCGTCCACGACGAGCCCTGGGCGTTCTCGAGGGCCTGCGTGATGGTGAGACAGGGGCCGCCCAGCCCGGAGACGGCCGTTCGCCCGCAGCATGCGTTGTCCGCGCCCCGGAGCGGGTCCGCGTCCACTCTCACCGTGGAGTCCGTGAAGGCTGGACACGTCTGGCAGTCACCAAAGACGAACGTCGCGTTCCCCGCGCACTGACAGCGGCCGTCCTGACAGAGCCCGTTGATGGTCGGGCTGCAGCTGGAGCCGTTGGGCCGTGCCGGGTTGGCGCCCGCGCTCTCGCAGCGAGGGGTTCCGGTGGTGCACGAGGTCACGCCGACGGCGCAGGGGTCGGGTGACGTGCAACTCCCGCCGGCGATGCAGGTCGAGCACACGCCCGCGTTGCACACCTGGTTCTGCCCGCAGGCGGTGCCGTTGGGAGCGTTCGAGGTCGTCTCGACGCAGGTGGGCCCGCCGCTCGCCGAGCAGTTGATGTTTCCGGTGCGGCACACGTTCGTGGGGACACAGACCGCACCGGAGTTGCACACCGTCACCAGGGTGCTGTCGCTGCGAGTCGAGTCCTGCTGGCTGGTTGCCACCACGGTGTCGATGCCGGAGCGGGGCGGTGCCGTGTAGTTGCCCTGCGCATCGACGCGCCCGCCGACGCCTCCATCGGCCACGGACCAGATGACCCCGGGACTGACGGCGTTCGCCACCGCGGCGCTGAAGGCGGTGATGGAGCCCAGGCCGACCGTGGGGTTCCTTGGCGAGATGGACACGACGACGGGCACCGGGGTGACGGTGACCCGTGCCGTACCTTGTGCGCTGGGGTCGACCACGCTGCGCGCGACAACCGTGTACATGCCTGCGACGGGTGGCGCCTGGTAGGTGCCTCCGCTCGCGATGGAGCCACCGCCTGACTCCAGCACCGACCACGTCACCTGCGAGTTCACCGCGCCGGTGACAGTGGCCATGAACGTTCTGGAGGTCGGGGTGGCGTTGGTGGTGTTCGCCGCCACGAGCGTAGCGGCCATCGGCGTGACCACGACGGTGATGGGCGGAACGATGACGGTCGCGCTGGCGGACTGGGTCGGGTCGGCCTGGCTGGTGGCCGTGACGGTGTAGGTACCCGGTGCGGCGGGCCCGACGGGGGCCGAGAAGAGCCCAGCGCTCGAGATGGAGCCACCCGTCGACGTCCACGTCACCGTCGCGTTCGGGGTCCCCGTCACGCTGGCGGCAAGCTGGAGCGTCCCACCTTGCGCAACGGTCTGCGTCGTCGTCGGCGCGGTGATGCTCACCGAGATGATGGGCGCAGTCTGTACCGCGATGACGGCGGTTGCGAAGGCGGTGGCGTCGACAGTGCTCTGGGCCTTGATGGTGAAGACGCCGGGCGTCGCAGGCGCGGTGTACAGGCCAGTCGCAGAAATCGTTCCGCCACCGGGTGTCTCGATGGACCAGGTCACCGCCTGGTTCGCGCTGCCCCGCACGATGGCCTGGAACTGCCGCGTCGTGCCCACTCGGAGCGCACTCATCGCGGGCGTGACGTCGACCGTCACGGGTCGAATCACTCCGGTGGCGAGCCCAAAGCGCGTGCCGTTCGTCACGCTGGTGGCTCGGACCGAGTAGGGCCCGGCGACCGTGCCAGCGAGAAAGAGGCCATTGGTGTCGATGGTGCCGCCAGTCGCCGTCCAGGTGACCGCGGTGTTCGCGGTTCCACTCACCTGCGCGAAGAACTGCTGGCTGGCCGACACGTCCAGGGTCGGGGCCGCCGGAGAAACCTGCACACGAATGGGTGACACGTTCACCATCGCGCTGGCCCGCTGCATCGGGTCGGCGACGCTCTCTGCCGTGACGAGGAAGTCGCCTTCCGTCGTGCCGAAGTACAGACCGCCATCGGTGATGGTCCCGCCGGTCGTGGACCAGATGACGCGACTGGTGGGTGCGCCCATCACCGAGGCCGAGAACCGCTGTTGGCTCCCCAGCTCGAGGGCCGCCGACGCTGGCGTGACCGCAACCGTCACCTGGTCATTGATGATGAGCGTCGCGGTGGCCGATTGGGTGGGGTCTTCCACCGACGTCGCGCGCACCGTGACGAAGCCCGGCTCGTCGGGCGCGGTGAAGAGGCCGGTCGCGCTGATGGTGCCACCCGTCGCAGAGAACGAAACGGCAGGCTCTGTTGCTCCGGTGACGGTCACCATGAGCTGAAGGGTGGCGCGTACCGAAAGCCGCGCGTTGGTGGGCGTCAGGCTGACCCGCACCCCGCTGACGGTCGGTCGCTCGGTGATGGTCACCGTCGCCGTACCAGAGAGCTCGGGTCGGGCAAGCGACGTGGCCCTCGCGACCACGGTGGTTGGGGTCTCGCCCGCTTCGAAGAGGCCCTCGGCGCTGATGGTGCCTCCCGGCCCATCAAGGGACCAGACGACGCGTGGATCATCGAGGCCGGTGACAAGGGCCGCCAGTTGTTGGCGTTGGCGAACCTGCACGGCGGCGCGCGTTGGAAAGACGTCGAGGCGAGGCGGCTGGAGCGTGCCCGAGTCGACGGGGGGCGGCGGTGCGCCCGCATCGGGAATGGGCGCTTCGTTGGCACACCCAGCCGCCAGGAGAATCAGAACGAAAGACGAACGCATGAAAACCCCCACGTGGGAGAGCGGAACGCGAGTTAGATGGAGGAGAAAACGCGCGGCAGGCTGCAGGAGCCACTCCGCCTCAACCGGTCGCCGCCAAAGACCTCGGCCACTGCCGGTCTGGCTCGCTGGACGACGGAATGTCCAGTGATGCAACTCCCAGCCCCGGCGCTACGGTGTCACCCGCATGGCTGGCCGTGTCCTTCGTCGACCGTCACCTCCCGAGGCCGCATGACGCTCATGCTCGAGCGCCTCGAGGTGTCCGCCTTCATGGCCATCGCGAAGGCCGAGGTCTCCTTCGGGCCGGGCCTCACCGTGCTCCACGGCCCCAACGACCTCGGCAAGTCCACCCTCGTCACCGCCCTGCGCGCCGCGCTGCTCCTCCCGGCCTCGTCCAGCGACGCCGACGCCTACCGCCCCTGGTACTCGAGCCAGACGCCGCGCGTGGTGCTCACCTTCCGCGATGACACGGGCCTGCGCTGGCGGATCAGCAAGGTGTTCGGTGACTCCGCCGAGCTGCACACCTCGAAGGACGGCGCCACCTGGACGCTCTCGGCGAAGGCCCGCGAGGTCGACGAGAAGGTGCGTCGCCGCCTCGGCTGGGGTGCGCCCGACTTCAAAGGCAAGGCTGGCGTCAAGGGCATGCCGACGACGTTCCTCGCCAACGCGCTCCTCGGCGAACAGACCGGCGTCGACGCGTTGCTCGGGCAGAGCCTCAAGGGCGACCCGGGCGAGTCCGGCCGGCAGCACCTCACCCAGGTGCTCTCCGTGCTGGCGCAGGACCCGCTCTTCAAGACCGTCCTCACGCAGGCGCAGGCCGAGGTGGGCGCCTACTTCACGCCGACCGGCCAGCAGAAGCGTGGCGCGACCTCCCCCTTCAAGCGCGTGAGCGAAGAGGTCAAGACACTCACCGAGCAGCTCGAGCAGGTGAAGAAGGACCTGTTCGAGGCGAGGGCCACCGAAGAGAAGCTCGGGCTCCTGCGCGCCGAGCTCGACGCCGCCACTGCGCGCGAGCAGGAGGCCTTGACGCTCCTTCAGACCGTGCGCGCCGCGCAGGCTTCGTCGGCACAGCGCGCCGAGCTCGAGCGCGCCGTCACCGTGGCGACAGCGCACCTCGCCTCACTCGACGAGCAGGTCGCAAAGGCGAAGCAGCTCGAGGTCGAGGCCGCCCAGGCGGGCGCGGCGCTCCAGCAGGTCGAGGTGACGCACACCCAGGCAACGGCCGCCGTCGAAGCCGCCCGACGCGCGCTTTCGAACGCCGAGGCCCAGCTCACCCGCGCGCAGAGTGGAGACGCCGAACGCGCCGCCGAGCTCGAACGCGCGAAGCTCCTGGCCAGGCAGGCCGAGCTGTCGGGCGAGGTGACGCGGCTTCTGGCGCAGCGTGATGACGCCAGGCGTGACGTGCAGCGCCACAAGGACCGGCTCGCCGCCACCGCCGCGCTCCAGTCAGCCACCCGCGAGCGCGCCACCCTCGAAGACACCCTCACCAAGACGAAGACCCGCCTCGCCGAGGCCGCCCAGCGCGCGCTCTTCAGCACCTGGCTGCTCGACTTCGGCCACGTGCGCCGCGCCGAAGCCGAGGTGTCGCGCGCCGAGTCCGCTGTGGCTCGCGCGAACGAGCTGAAGCAGCAGGCCGCGCAGCTCGATGCAGCCGTGCAGGACGAACGAAGCGCGCTCGAGCGTGACGTCGCAGCGCTCGAGGTCACGAAGCTCCCCGAGGGCGCCGTCGTCGCGAAGCTGCGCGACCTGTGGACGAAGAAGCGGGAGGCCGACGCGCACGCCGGCGGTGGCCTGTCGGTCGTCGTCAAGCCAAAGGAGTCGCTGCGCTTGCACGTCGAGGTCGATGACGACGCGCCGGTGGAAGAAGCGCGCGTGACCGCCGAGCGCCTCATCGACGCCGAGCGCCGGGTGCGGCTCTCCCTCGGGCACCTCGTCGACATCGAGATTTCGTCGGGCCGCAAGGAGCAGCGCGCGATGGCCGACCTGCTGTCGCGGCGCTGGAAGAAGGAGGCGCTCCCCGTCTTCGCGGACTCTGGCGTCACCTCCATCGAGGAGCTCGAGGAGGCCGTCGCCCACCGTCGCGACCAGCGCGCCAGTCTGGAGCGCCGGCGGATGACGCTCGAGGCGAAGGCCCGCGAGGTGACGGTGCTGCGCGACCAGGCCGCGCGGGAAGCCCAGCAGACGAGCGCGGTGTCTCGTGACGAGCTCGTCCGCAAGCGCGACCGCATTCCGAAGGAACAGCTCGGCGTCATCGAGCAGGCCTTCCCCGGGCTGGGCGACGAGTGGGAACGAGAGGCCACCCGGCTCCTCGATGAAGCGCGGCTCCAGGAGTCCACCGCGCGCGAGACGGTGTCGCGCACCGAGGTGTCGCTCGCGGCGGCCCGGGAGCGAGTCACCGCGACGACCGTAGCGCTGGAGGCGTTGGGGGCTCCGTCCGCAGGTGACGCCGCGGCACGGCTGGCGGAGCGTGAGCAGGCACTGGCGGCGTGTCAGGCGACGCTGGCCGAGACGGCCGCGCGCGTCGAGGCGGTGCAAACGACGCGGGGCACGCAGGTGAAGGCCGCCGAGGCGGCGCTCGAGCAGGCGCGCAAGGCACTTCAGACTGCGCAGGCGCACGAGGGCTCGGCCACCTCATTGCTGCGGGAGACCCAGGCGAAGGCGGTGGAGGCGAAGACGCGTGCGGCCGCGCAGGCGGAGCTCGTCGCCTCCCAGGACCGCGCGACCGCCCTCCAGGCCCTCGAGGCCGCGCAGGCCCGGTTCGCGCCAGTGAAGGCGCTGCCTCAGGTGACCCCGGCGCAAGTGGCATCCACGGAGGACGTCGTCGCCGCCGCGGAACGGGAGCGCGAGGCGGCGTTCGGTCGGCTCTCCGCGGAGCAGGGCATTCTCGGTCGCCTCGCCGGCCCCTCGGTGCGCGAGCGCCATGCCCAGCTGGAGGAAGCCCTCACGCTGGCGAAGCAGAAGGAGCAGCAGGTCGAGCTCGAGGCGAAGTCGTGGCTGGTGTTGCGCGACACGCTGCGCGAGGCGGAGAACTCGCAGACGGCGCACCTCGGGCAGGCGCTGGCGGGCCCACTGACCTCGACGTTCTCGGAGCTGACGGGCGGGCGCTACGGCACGGTGGGCCTCGACGCGCACCTGCAGCTCGAGCGCGTGGGCGTGACGTCGGCCGCGACGGGAGGGGATGACGTGGTGGCGGCGCTCTCCGTCGGGACGCGAGACCAACTGGCGACGCTGGTGCGCCTGGCGCTGGCGCAGCACCTCCACATGCCGCTCGTCCTCGACGACCACCTCGTGCACACCGACGTGGCGCGCCTGTCGTGGTTCCGGAAGAAGCTGCTCGAGACCGCGCTCGAGACGCAGGTGCTCGTCTTCACCTGTCGCGAGGCCGACTACCTGCCAGCGGGGATGACCGGTGGCCCCGGTGGACAGCTCACGGTGGTGGACCTCTCGAAGGCCATCACGCCCTGGCCCGAGCGCCTCGCCGCGGGCTGACGCGTACGCTCAGGTCGACGTCGTCACGTACAAGAACGCAATACACATCTCGTCTTCGGTGTTCTCACCCCACCGCAGCGGCGTGTCCGTCTCGTTCGTCCACGTACAGGAAATGGTGAGCGTGTCGCCGGGCCTCACCGTCAACGGTGTCTTGCGGAAGAACTGCCGCTGCCAGTTGAAGTCCCACCTCGGAATGTCCAGCACGCAGCCGGAGTCGTGCGACACCGTCACCCGCGTTCCCCGCGTGTGCATGTGCGCGCCCAGGCCCCAGAGCCTGGCCGTGATGGGCTGGCCTCCGAAGTTCAAGTTGTTCACCAGCGGGAACGGGTGGTTCCTCGGCGTGAAGTTCGTCACCCGCGGGGGCACGGTGAATTGGTTGTCTGCGATGGGAATGACGAGGGCGGCCTGCACCACCTGGGTCGCGAACGAGAACCGCGCCGTCGTGCGGTCGGGCTTCGGCATGCCCGCGCTCACGTTGTAATGGATTTGCAGCACCAGCACCTGGTTCTGCGCGAGCTGAATGCCCGTGCCGCGCGGGTAATTCACCACCTGCGCGCCCGGCGCCCATGCGCCCACCATGTTCTGGCTGGGCAGCCCGGAGCTCCCGAAGCACGTGTAGCCTTCGCCTGCCTCCCGCTGGTCCCGCGCCACCGCTTCCGCCCGCGTCGCCGAGAAGAGGTTGACGTGGTGCACCTGGCTGCGCGTGCCCGGCACCACCTCGTAGCCGGTGATGAAGCGCGGCTCGGTGAGCTGCGGGTCGAAGACGAAGCAGTGGTAGTCGTCGGTGCCTTTTGGGGTGTACGGGCTCTGCGCTTCCAGCGTCAGGTCGACGCTCGCGAGCACCTCGGGCGAAGGCCGCATCACCACCTTCGCGTCCGCCGGGTTGCCCTCGGGCCCGCCTTCCTCCGCCCACGTCTCGAACAGCGCCACTTCGGCCGGCGTCAGCCGGTTCTCGTCGACGAACGGCCCGCCACAGTCCGCCGAGGCGGGGTACGGCGGCATGCGCCCTTGCTTCACCGACGACGCCATGGCCTGTGCCACCGCTTGCGCCTGCTCGAAGGTGTCGAGGGTGAAGGTGCCGATGCCGCCAGTGGTGTGGCACGTGCGACAGTGCACCTCGACGAGCGGCTGAACGTCGCGGTGCCACGACGTGGTGAAGGGCTTCGCCGGTTTCGCCACGGGCAGCTCGGCCTTCGAGGCCGGTCCAGCGCAGGCGGTCGACAGCACGGTGAGGGCGAGGAGGTGTCGGGTCATCAAAGGCCTCGAAGAAGGCAAACACCGTACTGCGGACGTGCCGGAGAAGTGGCTTTCGAAATCAGGGGTGCTGACGCGCGGCCGCCGCGCTCCACTGGGCACGCGTGGAGACACCGCCTCGTCCGAAGGCTCGAACGAAGTCGAGTGCTTACCTCGGCCGGTGAGTGCACGTCGTCTCGGCGGGCGCCTTCTTCGCGCGGCCGATGGTGCAGGGCGCCCTGCGCGCGCTCGCCGACGGGGAAGACGGTCCCAACGGTCTGTTCCACCCCTCCACCTCGCTGCGGCTGCCCACCGAGTCGCGCGGGCCCTTCAACTCCGTCGTCGACGTCGTCATCGAGCCGATGCCCTGAGGGCGGCAGGCTCCACCAGAGGGCTGTTGCCACCCGCTTGCATCACGGCCGGGCCGGGACTAACCGCCTCCCTCGTGACGCCCGCCCCCACCACGCCTGAGAAGTCCGACCTGCTCGGCACGGTGCTGTCGGGCGTGTGCATGGTGCACTGCGTGTCGATGCCCGCTTTGATGTCGGCGGCCCCGGCGGCGGCCTCGGTGCTGGGCGGGTTTCACCCGGTGTTGCTGGGCGCGGTGGCGCTGGTGGCCCTGTGGGCCTTCTGGCCGGGGTTTCGTGTTCACCGGCGGCTCGAGGTGGTGCTGCTAGCGGGCCTCGGTTTTTCCCTCCTCGCCGTCGCGGCGCTCGCCTTCGAAGAGAGCGTGCTCGAGACGGTGCTCTCCCTTGGCGGCGCCGCGCTCATGATGGTGGCGCATCTGCGCAACCGCGCGCTCGTCCAGGCCGCGCGGGCCTGAGGATTGACGCGGCGCACGCCGTTTCGAACGCGGGGAACGGCTTTCGTTTCTTTTCGCCCTCGCGCTCGGAGAGCCGCCGTATGACCCTCGTCGACGGACGCAGTCTTCCCAGGAGAAAACCATGAGCATCTCTCGACGTGACGCAGTGACGGTGGCGGCAGGCGGCGTGGCGGTGATGGGCTTGTCGGCCCTGGCGCAGGGCAAGCCGGCGGCGCCCGCGAAGGACGCGAAGGCCGAGCCAAGGGCGGCGTGGGTCATCAACGAGACGCTCCTCGCGGCGGCGCTCGAGTGCCTCAAGGCCGGAGAGGCCTGCCTCGACCACTGCGTGCGCTCGCTCTCCACCGGCGACAAGTCCATGGCCGAGTGCGCTGGCACCGTGCGCGCGATGTTGCCGATGTGCCGCGCGCTCACCGACCTCACCCGCCTCAACTCCACGCACCTCAGGGCGCTGGCGGCGGTCTGCGCGAAGGTGTGCCGCGACTGCGAGGCGGCCTGCAAGAAGCACCAGAACCACCACGCCGAGTGCAAGGCGTGCATGGAGTCGTGTCAGAAGTGCGCGACGGAGTGCGAGAAGGCCGCCGCCTGAGGTGGTGAATGCCGGGCGTCGGGCCCCCGTCGACGGAGCCATGACCACCCGAACGCTGACGCTCCTCGCCGTGCTGACCGCCTCCGGGGCCTTCGCCCAGTACCACGGCGCCGGCCCCGTCATGCCAGCGCCGGCGGTCGTCTTCGGCGGTCAGCCCACGCCCCCCTCGTGTGGGCCCCGGCCCGCGCCGTTGCGGACGCAAGGCCAGTGGGAGCTGCGCACCACCCAGCAGTGGGTGGCCGGCGGGACGCAGCAGGTGTGGGTTCAGGGCACCTGCCGCGCGCACCCACGCCAGCCGTGGAAGCAGCGCTGCGAGCGCGGGCAGTACGTCACCGTGCAGACCGCCGGGCACTCCGAAACGCGGCAGCAATGGGTGTGGGTCGACGGGTTTGGCGGTGGCCGGGTGTACGGGCGCCGCTCGTCATTCCGCTGACCCACACGAGGCCTCTCACAGCCACGGCGGGCGGGGCTGCTCCGGCGTCGGTCGCCAGGGCTCGGGTTGCGGCAGCGCCCGGCCCAGCGCGCGGGCCATCTCGTCGCGCCGTTGCTTGAGCTCCTTGCGCAGCGGGGCGACGAAGGCGCCGCTGATGGTCTGCGAGTGCCCCTGCGCCGCGCGCCGCGAGTGCCACTTCGACAGCGCCAGCCGCGAGGCCACCTCGACGAAGCGCCGGGCCGGCGCGCCACCCCACGAGAAGGTCGCCTGCCACCACGAGAACGCGCTGGTGACGAGCTGGAGCTCCGGCACGGTGAGGTGGCCGGTCAGCACCTCGTCCTTGAGGTGGTCGGCAATGATGCGCCCCTTCCGCCGCACCAGCAGCAGCACCACCACGAAGAAGCCGGACACGAAGAGCAGCCACAGCGGCAACATCACCACCACCAGCATGCCCGACAGCGTGGCGGCGGTGTTCCAGATGGAGTGCAGCACCACCGCCCCGAGGTACCCCGACACCGGCGCGAGCACCTTCACCCAGCCCTTCGTCGATTCGCGCGCCAGACCGAAGCCCAGGCCCGTCATCGCGGTGAAGAGCGGGTGGCACCACGGCGTGAGCAGGCCGCGCAGGAAGACGGTGCCGACCAGCGCGCCCGCCTCGCCGGTGCTGCCCATGTCCTGCATGGCGGCGCGGCCGTAATAGATGACGTTCTCGACGCCCGCGAAGCCGAGCGCGACGAAGGACGCGTAGATGATGCCGTCGACGACGCCGTCGAACTCGCGCTTGAGGAAGAACGCGATGCCGGCGACGCCCAACCCCTTGAAGAGCTCCTCGAAGATGGGCGCGCTGATGCAGGCCGAGATGACGTTGCCCAGCTCGCGGCCGCCCAGCTCGGTTCCAATGGCGCCGAGGGTCGAGTTGATGACGGCCGAGAACCCACACGCCGCGATGGCGCCCCAGCCCAGCGCGCCCACGAGCGTCCACACGGGCTCCGGGTCGAAGCGGTCGACGATCCACGGAATCCACACGTAGAGAAACAGCGCCGGCAGCGCGAGGAACGCGCCGGTGAACATGCCGCCCAGCTCGCGGCCCGGGTCGTCACCGATGACCGCTGGCACGAAGAAGGTGAAGAAGAGGAGCGCCGCGCCCGCCAGCATGCCCAGCGCGTAGAAGAGACAGCCGGCCGTACGTCGGCCCTGGTCGAGCGAGGCGGGGTTGACCGGTGGAGCAGGAGCCTGAGGCGTCACGCCGCGACGGTACAACAGACGCTCGTCGTTCCACTGCGGGTTCGCTGCCCCAGTGCTCTCCCGAGCCCTCAATGTGACCAGTGGTTACATCACGACTCGGCGTCGAGCCAGGACGGTCCAGCGCGGCCCAGGGCGGTCAGCACCTGCTCCGCCGCGCGCACACCGTGCCAGTTGGCTTCTTCGAAGAGCGCCAGGCCGCCGAGGTCCGAGTGGGCGAAGTGGAGCGAATTTCCGAGGGAGGCCTGCGCTGCCTGCCGCTCGAGCCCCCACAGGAACCCGGGCCCTGGCCGCACCATCGCGTGGCCCCACCGCATGACCTCGATGGACTCCACCGTTTCGTCGAAGCGCACGTGCGCGCGCGACAGGTCGCCCATCACCACGTCGGCCCACTCGGCCGGTGTGGTGCCGTACAGCTTCTTTCGCTCGGCCACCGGGTCGTGGCCGTCGTGTGGGTAGTACCAGGTCAGCACCGTGGGCCCGCTCGTTCGAACCGAGAGCGCCTGATGGGTGGCCACCACGTACCCGAGCGACCGGCTCTCGTGCAGCACGTTGTCCCACGAGAGCGGGAAGCCCCGGCTCGCGGGCCGCTGCGAGAGCGTGAGGTTGGCGACGGTCCACGGGCTGGTGACGAAGGCGTCGAGGAACGCTGGCCGATTCGTCCTCCACGGCGCCACCAGCCGCGCGGCGATGAAGCGCGGCGTCGCCAGCACCACCTGGCGGGCCCGCAGTCGCACCGGCTTTCTGCTCGCCGCATCCACGGCGTGCGCGGTCCAGTCGGTCGAGCCGGGGACGGGTTCGAGCGTGTGCACGAGGCAGCCGAGGCGGCGTTGGGACGGCGAGACGCCGCTGGCGAGGTGCCGAATGAGGCGGCCATTGCCCTCGGGCCAGCTCAAGAAGCCCTCGTTCTTTCCTGCGCCCGACTGCCGCGCGCAGAAGTACCAGAGGCCCGCCCACGCCGAGGTGTCCTGCGCGGTGGCGCCGTAGTCGTCCCGGCAGGCGTAATCGACGAGCCACTTCAGGCGCGCCGAGGTGAAGCCCTCGCGCTCGAGCCAGGTGGCCATCGAGAGGCGGTCGAGCGCGGTGAACTCGGCGTCGTCGCTGCCCAGCTCCAGCGGCACCGAGAACGCCTTGCGGCCCTTCGCGTCCCTCGCGGCTGCCAGCACCTCCATGCGCGCCTCGAAGCGCCGCAGCTGCGAGAGGTCTTCGGCCGACGCCCCCGCGCGCAGGTAGAGCCCCTCGTACCAGTGGCCCCGGTAGAAGATGCGCTCCTCGGGCTCGTGGATGAGGGCCTCTTCGGTGAACGTGGGGAGGCCTTCGTCGTCCACTCCCGTCAGGACGCCGAGCTCGCGCAGGAGCCGCGGCACCGGCCCCTTCGTCGACAGCGGCGCGGGCAGGTAGTGCGCGCCCCAGGGAAACCGCGAGACGGCGTTCTGGCCCGAGCGCGCAGTGCCACCCTCGACGTCGTCGACCTCGACCACCAGCACGTCCTCGAGGCCCGCCCCGCGCAGCCGCCACGCCGCCGACAACCCCGCCGCGCCGGCGCCCACCACGAGGCAGTCGACGAGCCGCTCATCGGTCGTCGCCGTCGGCAGCGTGCCCTCGCGCAAGAGATGTCCTGTTTCATGCAGGCCGTCGACGAAGCGGGCGGGCACCTCGTGGCGCGGGCGCGGACCCCTTCTGCACGCGGCGGTCGCGGCCGTCACCCCGAGGAACGACACCAGCAAGTCCCTTCGCGCGACGAGGCCCACGACGTCCTCACTCCACCACGCGGACGGGGGCGTCGAGGCGTCGCATCACGCAGTCCTGCGGCGAGCCGTCCTCGAACGCCACCATCACGAAGTCGGCGTCTTTCTCGAGCGCGATGATGGGGTGGTGCCAGACGCCGACGCGGTAGTTGACGCCCTGGCCGGGCCCGCAGACAAAGGCCTTCAGGCCCTCGAGCACCGGGCCGCCGTCGGACGCCGTGGGCGCCACGCACACCAGGAACCGCGCGCACACCATCGGCAGGAACGCCTGGGTGGAGAAGGGGTGGTGCTCCAGCAGGGCGAGCGAGCAGGGCAGGGCCCTGGCCACCGAGCGAAACACCGACACGTTCGCCCGCGCCTGAGGCCGTCCGTTCACCAGCTCGGTGCACCAGTCAAAGCGCGTCGCCGTGCCCTGGTTCGCGACGAGCCCCGCCCGCAGACCCGCGGAGATGACGTCGCCGAACGGAGAGAAGGCCTCGGCGCGCAGCGGCTCCACGGTGACGGTCGGCGACGTCGTCACGGCCGTCACGAGCCCCGGTAGGTGGAGAAGCCGAACGGGTTGAGCAGCAGCGGCACGTGGAAGTGCTCATGGACGGCCTTCACCAGAAAGTCGATGTGCACCGCCGGGTAGAACGCCTCGACGCCCAGCGCCGCGAAGTAGCCGGCCACCTCGAAGTGCAGGCGGTACGTGCCGGGGGCGGGGATGACGTCGAGCAGCGGCTTGACGCGTCCGTCGTCGTTGGTGACGCCGGTGGCGAGCTCGGTGGCGCCCGTGGGCAACACCTGCTCGAGGCGCACCGTCACACCCTTCGCGGGCCGGCCATGGGTGGTGTCGAGGATGTGTGTCGAGATGCCCATGTCGTCGTGTTCCTCAGGCCTGGCCGGTGAGCCACTTCTCCAGCCGCAACCGCGTAATCTTCATCTGCTCCACCGCCGCCGTCTCGAGCTCGGCCTTCTTCGAGCGTCCCACGCGCGCTTCGAGCAGCGCCAGCATCTCGGGCGCCGTCTTCCCTGTGGCGAACACGATGAAGATGAAGCCGAACTTCTCGAAGTACGCCTCGTTGAACGCCGCGAGGCGGGCCTTGATGGCCTTGTCGCTGCCCTCGACGAGCCGCTGCTCGCCCTTCGACCAGCGCGCCGACTTCGCGGACTGGGCCTGGCCCTTCTGCTTCGAGCCGATGCGCGGGTGCGCCGCGAAGGCGTCGAGCCACGCCGTGGTGCCAAGCTTCCACCACACGCTCTCCGCGGCGGCGAACAGGTCCTTCACGGCCCCGAACGGCCGCAGCGCCGTCATCGTCTCGGCGAAGGCCCGCGCGCCACAGCACGAGAGGAACAGCCGGCTCGCCTCGTCGGCCGACAGCGCGTTGAGGTGCTCCAGCGCCGCGCGCTCCGAAGGGTTGTCGAGCGCGACGCCGAACACGCGCAGCCGGTTGACGCCACCGTGGGGAAAGATGTGGACGCGAAGGTGCGTGACGGGGAGCGGCCGGTCGGGCTCGAGCTGGTGCCGGCGGTGCTGTACCAGGGGCGTCAGGCCCAGCAGCGTCAGCCAGCCCTTCGGCGCGCGGAGCCGCGAGGCCACGGCGTCGGCCCCCACCATCTCTTCATCGAGCGCCTCCACGAGGGTGGCCTGCGGAGCGTTCCCCTTGAAGTAGTGCGTGTCGAGTTCGAGGCGCTCCACCACGCCGCGGCGGGCCAGCTTGATGACGCACCAGTCGCTGCCGGGGGTGCGTCGGCGTTTGGTCTCCCAGCCGTCGCCCATGTTCACCCCGCGGCCGGGGAGCAGCAGGTTCGAGGGCGGGCCGAAGAACTGGTCGCTCACCGCGGCGATGGTGCCGCCGTTCTCCACCGCCGCGAGGTCGACGCTGCCGCGGCGCCAGAAGGTGCGGGGCTCGGCCACCACCTCGCCATACACGCGCAGCCGCGCCACGCCGCCGTCCGGGAAGATGCGCAGGCGCACGTGCGTC
>JBILEB010000281.1:0-5521 GCA_044352295.1 Myxococcaceae bacterium | reverse complement strand
AGCCGAGGTGAGCCGCTGGTGGCGATTCAGGCAGCGGTGAGGTGGATGACCCCGCGGCGCACGAGGTCACGCAGGACGAGCGTGATGGTCTCCTGTGGGAGCCCGAGGTGCGCGCTGAGGGCCGAGGGCGCGATGTTGGCCTCGCACAACGCCTGGGCGATCTGGCGATGCGCCAGGGGAACGACGCCTGCGTAGAGCCGGTAGAGCTGGTCGTTCACCGAGACGGCCACGACCTGCTTCTCCCCCAGCTCCCCGAGATGGAACTGCTCGATGGCGAGGCGCTGCACGACGACCGAGAGGATGCTCTCCGTCGGGTGGCCGTCGAAGCCCTCACCCGGCGGCACCGTTCCCGCCTCGAGCACCAGCGCGTCCGGCCGAGCGGCGAAGACCAGCCGAAGCGCGTCGAGCCCGTGGCACCGGCCATCGCTGAACGCGGCCTGGGCCTGCACCAGGCGCCCCTCGACGAACCAGAGGCCGAAGCGGGCCTGGGCCACCACGCCTCGCGCGAGCCCGGTGACGCGCTGACGCTCCATCGCCAGCATCGTCCAGCCCAGGCCGACCTGCTCCAGGCCCGTCAGCGTCACCGTCTCGTCGATGCCGCGCGTCGAGAGTTGGCGCACGGCGGCGAGCTTCGGCACCACGAGCTCACGGACCTGTCGCTCCAGCTCGACCAGCTTCGACGTCTTGGGAACGGCCGCGTGAACCCTCGGGCCGGCGCGCGCGAGCACCTCGCGGTATTGATCGTGCGCGGAGAAGAGCAGCACCTGGGTGTCCCAGGTGCGCACGTCTTCGCGGAGGGCGCCCAGCACGCTCCAGCCGTCGACGGTCGGCATGTCGATATCGAGGATGGCGACGTCGAAGGCGTGCTGCGCGAGGAGGTGAAGCGCCTGCGGCCCACCCGGCGCGGCGGCGACCTGGAACCCGCGGCGGTGGAAAAACTCGTGCACCATGCGCAGCACGCTGGCGTCGTCGTCCACCACGAGCACCTTCGTGTCCTGGGGCACCACGTCTGCCGCGGTGACGGGCGCGGGCTCGCAGGTGGTCTCGACGGGGGGCAGCTCGATGCTGGGCAGCGACTCGAAGGCTCCTTCTGCCGCCGTGGGGGGCGGGGCTTCTTCGCGGAAGGTCCACGGCGTCTGGGGCGCCAACACCGGCTGCCCCGAGTCGTCGAGGGGAACACCGCGAGCGTGCACGACCCGGCCCCAGCGGTAGTGCACCTCGCCAGCACCGGCAGAGCGCTTGAGCTCGAGGCGGCCGGTCCGGGCGAAGACGATGACGTGGGCGAGCAGTTGCCCCAGCTCCTGGTAGGCGCCGTTGCCGCGCATCATCGTGGGCCGGCGGTCGAGCTCGAGGAAGCAGCTACGGAGGACGAGCTCCGAGAGGCGCCGTACCGGCACGAGGTCGACGACGCCGAGCCGGAACGCGTGGCACCACGGGGCGTCGCGCGTCTCGTCGGTCAGCACCAACACCGGCAGGTCGCCGTGGCTGCTCGCCTCGAGGTGCTGCAGGAGCGTCGACAGCCCGGGGCCCGGGTCGACCTCCGCCACGATGCCGCTGACGCCCGCGAAGTTGAGGTCCTCGTGCAGGCTCGGGCTGTCGAGCCCGAAGGGAGCCGGGTCGATCCATGGCAGGTCGAGGCGGGGTACCAGCCGAACCGCGTCGGCCTTGGTCGGGGCCAACACGGCCACCCGAACGAGCTTTGGGTGCTTCGCCATGGTGGCGAGGGACAGCAAGGCCCGCGCCGCGGCGGCCGCGTTGATCATCGGACACCGGCGGTGGGTGTTCTTCTCGCGCGGGGTCGATGCCGACTCAGCGCTTCTTCTTCACGGGCGCCACGTGCGTGACGGTCACCTTCGTGGTGATGCCACCGCGCACCCACCAGTCCGCCTCGACCTGCATCGAGCGCGGCGCGCAGGCCTTGACGAGGTCGTCGAGCACGCGGTTGGTGACCGCTTCGTGGAACGCGCCCTCGTCGCGGTAGCTCCAGAGGTACAGCTTGAGGCTCTTCAGCTCGATGCACTTCTGGTCCGGCACATAGCGGATCTTGAAGTGCGCGAAGTCGGGCTGGCCGGTGAGGGGGCACAGGCAGGTGAACTCGGGGCAGTCGAAGAGGATTTCGTAGTCGCGAACCGGGGCCGGGTTCTGAAACGTCTCGAGGGTCTTGCTGGGCTTCGCAGTCATGGCGCGCCCCTTATCGGGAAACCGGGCCCGCATCACCAGTCGCGCGTGTCACTCGGGCAGCGCGGGCGTGCGCAGCGGCGCGGTGAAGCTGGCGCGGCGCCACTCCGACTGACGCGGGGGGACCTCGACCAGCCCGGCGCGCACCTGGACGTCGAGGAGGGACGTCGGGGTCGGCACGTTCCCCCGTGCCGTGACGGCGGCGCAGACCAGCCCGGCGCTCAGTGCGAGGACTTCGTGGCTCTCGGCGTACATCTCGAAGCGGACGTCGAGCGGGTTCACCGTCAGCAGGCACAGCCATGGCGAGGCGAAGTGGTGCTGCCCCGAGAGGATGTCGCGGGTCCGTGACGGCTTGGAGCGATCGGCCGCCGCGATGACGGCCGTGAAGCCCTCGTCACCGCCGCGCCACCAGTACGCCAGGGCGACCCGCTCCCAGGGAGCGCGGGTCAACGAGGCCGAGGTCGCCACCATTCGCTGAGGA
The DNA here is from genome assembly GCA_044352295.1 of Myxococcaceae bacterium. GTDB lineage: Bacteria > Myxococcota > Myxococcia > Myxococcales > Myxococcaceae > Xiheimicrobium. The sequence continues at coordinate 2,862 of JBILEB010000281.1, read as the reverse complement.
CCGGGGGGCAGGCGAGCCACCTGCTCCGGGGCGAAGAGGCTCCCGGCGGGGTGATCGACGCACGCGTCGCCAGAGATGACGACGAAGTCGACGGCGTCCCACCCGCGTGCGTCGAGATCGGTACGGCACTGGGGAGAAAGGAGTGCGGGAACTTCGAAGCCATGGGCTTGCCCCGGCGCCCGCTGGTGGGTGTGCGCAAATGAACCACCAGAATCGGCCAGTAAAGGCGTCAGGAGCTGGTGGGTTGTCACACAAGCCGTACCGCCGTCGCAATGAGCCCAAACATGGTCTCGTCACCGGGGCTCACGCCAGCGCGGTTGACGGTCCAGTTCTCTGCGGATCAGCTGGGGCCCCCCTGTCCCCGACGAGCCGTCAGTTGTTTGCCTGTTTGGTTCGAACTGAGAATTCCGTGGGTATCTACCAACCCCACTTCGAACCGATCTGGCCTGAGTAAGTCTCGACGTACTCCTCTGAGAAACCTCGAGATCCCATGGGGCAGAGTCTGGCTGGCAACCGCATTGCAGCCCGTCCGGCGATGACTCGACTGCTTCTCGCGGTGGCGATTCTGTTTGCCTGTGTCTGTCAAGCGCAGGCCGGGAGTCTGAAGTTGCTCCCCGTTGAGATGAGCAAGCGTCCGGACGCCCTGAAGTCAGTCACGCCGAAAGAACTGCGCAAAGTCATCGAGGGCCAGTTGCCTTCCGAAGTGCTCATTCAGGCCCCGGACGCTCTCCCATCGACCCCGAGCGGCGCGAACAAAGAGTCGCGCATCAAGTCCCCCAGACCGGGGAGGGAGCCTGGAGCGACTCCTCGAGCGCCCAGCGACACCCGCTCGGGCTCATTGAAACGGACGTCAACCGCGAAGGCGCCAGGGAAGCGCTCGTCCCCCTTCGGACTGCAGATCAAGATCGAGACTTCCGAAGATGGGACCGCGATGGTGGTGGGTCAGATCTTTCGGAACGATGGAAAGGTGATGACAGGTCCGGTGTCGGTGAAACTGGATCACGAAGGCGAAGGCGACTGGCGGGCGCACATGAAGGTTGCGCTCGCACGGGTGATGAAGGAACTCCAGCCCGCGACGCTCGCCCCAGAGCGCGCGCCCGCCCTGACACCAGTCGTCGCTTCGAACGGAAGCGACCTGGACCTCACGCCTCCGATTGGTCCAAACCAGAATCTGACCGAACCTTTGAGGGCGACTCCCCTTCCACCTCCTCCAGCCCCACCATTGGTCGATGTTGTCCAGGTGGCCGAGAAGGCGAGCCCCTTCAAGACGACTGGCATTGTCCTCTCACTCAGTGGAGCTGTCCTGCTGGTCTCGGGTTCAACCCTCAACATCATCGGACGCATTCAAGCGCGTCAGGTCATGAACGATGACGGCCTTCTCAAGTTTGGGAGCGGTTCAGTCGAGGCGGAGCAGGCGCGCGCTGCAACGACGATGCAAATGGCAGGAGCGGCGCTCGGCGCGGTCGGCCTCGCTGCTGGCGTCACTGGCTTGATCTTTTGGCTGAAGGCACCGAGTGAGCAAACGCCTCAAGTCGCCGTCACCCCGACTGCTGGCGGATTCGGGCTCGTGGTGCGGGGAGCCCTCCCATGAGGGCCTTCGCGCTTGGCCTGGCTGCGGCGGTGGCAACGGGCTGTCTGAGTGCACGTGAATGCACGAACGACGCCGAGTGCGGCGCTGGGAACGTCTGTGGTGCACAGGGACTTTGTGTCGCCGGTGCTCCTGGCAGCGGAGGTGGTGAGGCCGGCGGAGGTGAGGCCGGCGGAGGTGAGGCGGGCGGTGGTGAGGCGGGCGGTGGTGAGGCCGGCGGAGGTGAGGCCGGCGGTGGTGAGGCCGGCGGCAGCGCTGTGGCTGGCGGCAGCGGTGTGGCCGGCGGTGGAGACGTCGGCGGTGGCTCGGCCGGCGGTGGCACAGCTGGTGGTGGCTCAGCTGGTGGTGGCTCAGCTGGTGGTGTCGTCGGCGCGCTTTCAATTGCGGTGGGCGTCACCAACCCCGGCCCGACGAACGAAAGTAACAGCGCGACGGCCGTTGCGATGCTTCAAGTGGCCCTCGTGGCCAGCGCCGCGGAGGCCGTGACCGTCACCTCCGTCACGGTGCGCGCGAGCGGCTCAGGCAATGATGCGCTGGGCGTCAGCTCGGTGAGGCTGTTCCGCGACACCAACGGGAACGGCCAGGCCGACACCGGGGAAGTGCAGCTCGGCAGCTCTCAGACGTATGCGTTCGACAATAGCTCTGTGACGTTCTCTGGACTGTCGCTGCAGGTGGCATCCAACGGCCGCGAAAACCTGCTCGTGACCTACGACTTCGCCGGGAACGCGCTGGCCGGCCAGACGTTCGCCGCCGCCATCGCCACCGGCGACTCGGTGGTAGCCCGGGGGGTGACGAGTGGTGTCGCTGTCTTCCCGACGGGTACCGCCGCTGGTGCTGCCAAGAGCATCCTCGCTGCCGGAGCGCTGACGGTCCTCGCGGGCGTCTCAAACCCCGGCGCCACCAATGAAAGCAACAGCGCGACAGGCGTTGCGATGTTGCAGCTGGCGCTGGTGGCCAACTCCGTCGAGGCGGTGAACGTCACCTCCGTCACGGTGCGCGCGAGCGGCTCTGGTAACGATGCGCTGGGCGTCAGCGCGGTGAAGCTGTTCCGTGACACCAACGGCAACGGCCGTGTCGACACGGGTGAAGTCCAGCTGGGCAGCTCCCAGACATACGCAGCCGACAATGGCTCGGCGACGTTCTCTGGACTGAGCCTCCAGGTGGCACCCAATTCCCGGGAAAACCTGCTCGTCACTCAAGACTTTGCTGGCAACGCGCTGGCTGGCCAGACGTTCGCCGCCTCCATCGCCACCGGCGACTCGGTGGTGGCCAGA
>JBILEB010000153.1:0-18390 GCA_044352295.1 Myxococcaceae bacterium | reverse complement strand
TGCGAGGCCTTCTGCGACAGCCGGCCCGAGATGGAGGCCGCCTCGATGGCGTGGAAGCAGTGCTGCGGCGACGTCTTCTTGCAGCGCGCCATCACCAATTCATACACGGCGGCCAGGCGCATGCCCGAGGCGCCCTTGTGCACCATCGAGACGTCGTTGAGGCCGATGGTGAGCCACGCGTGGAGGCCGGTCTGCGCCACCAGAATCGCGGCGATGGTGCGGTTGGCGTACGCAGCGGTGTTGAACGCGCGCGCCTGCATCACCGCCACCGAGTAGGCCTGCGAGTCGGCCGCCGCCTGAATGCGAATGCGCTCGTGCACGGTGTGGGTGAGGTTGAAGCCCACCATGGTGGTGAGCGCGAGGAGCAGCATGGTGAGCACGCCCAGCACCAGCGTCTGCCCACGGGCGGAGGTCGGTCTCATCGCTTGCTCCAGGAGATTTTGCAGTTGTTGCGAGTGGGCAGGTCGCGCGCCACGAGGTTCGACTGCATGCGCATCGCGTAGCTGGCGCGAATGGGCATGAGGTAGCGGCGGTTGTTGGCGGCGGTGAGGAGCCGTTGGTCCGACGGCCCCTTGCGGCCCGAGTCGCGGCTCGCGTTCTGGTCGAACGCCATCCACCGCTGCTTGTCGAAGTTCGCCGAGCGCTGGTCCGCGTACGCGATGCGGAAAATCATCCAGTTCGCGAAGGGAATGTTGAGCCGGTAGTACAGCGTCACCTGCGCCATCAGCTTGTTGCCGTCGAACTGGCGCCAGGACGTCTCGTCGCCACCGCCGCCGGTCTCTTCTTCGTCGGGCGCGCCGGGGGTCGAGGTGTTCTGGGTGTCGGGCGGCTTCTGGCCCTGGGTGAGGGTGTGCGGGTCGTCGAAGTCGGCCTGCTCCGGGTTGGGGAGCGAGTTGCGCGTGGGGTTGCAGATGGTGACCTCGGCGATGGGCAGGCCGCCCTCCTGCTGGTTTCGGCTCAGCTGGTTCCACGCCTGGCGCACGTTGCCCGCGGTGTTGGTGGGGTAGAAAGCGCCGCGCTCCGAGTCACGGCCCGCCACGGGGAGCAGCACCGCGAGCGCCGCCTGCTCCATCATGCGCTTCTGGGCGCCACGCAGCGCCCCGGCCCGCGTCGCTTTGTACGCGGCGTACTTCGCCATCACGCGGCCCTGGTGCATCAGCGACAGCTGAAGGATGCCCAGCACGAGGAACACGAACACCGGCATGATGATGGCCGTCTCGACGACGACCTGTCCCCGGCGGCGATGGGCGATGCGCGGTGTCATGAGGGAATTATCAGCGCCAAAGCCAAACGGACCCCATCGGTCAGGTGGCCTGATCAGCGACCAAGGCTGAAGGAGAGCCGTGACTCACTGCGGCGAGGCCGCCAACGCAGCTGACACCCCGTGACGCGCAGTCCACACCCGTGCCCACATCACGCGACATCACCTGTCGCCGCGGCGGCGGACCAGCTCGTCCTTCATCTGCCGCGCTTTGCTCTCCGACAGATCGTAGCGCCACATCACCATGATGGCCATGGCCGCCGTCCCAGCAGGGATGATGATGTCGGCCAGGCGCAGGTTGCGAATGGTGTCGGCCGTCTGAACGGTGGCGGTGGAGTCGAAGCCAGACAGCTTGAGCACCAGGCCTCCCACCACCAGCGCCCCGGCCTGCCCCAGCTTCACCATCCACCAGTAGATGGCGCCGAACGTCCCTTCCTTCCTGGGAAGGCCGTTCTCCAGCTCGTCCAGGTCGCAGACATCGGCGGTCATGCTCATCATCAGGGTGAACAACCCGCCCAGGCCGAAGGCGATCAACGGCACCGGCAGGAAGATCAACCAGGGGTTGGCGGGGTCGAAGCCCCACCACTTGAGGATGTAGCCCGCGATGGAGAGCGCCGTTGACCCGATGAAGGCGTTTCGCTTCCCCAGGCGAGTGGACATCTGGGTGACGATGGGGATGACCATGAACGCAGTCGCGAAGGCGCTGGCCGTCGAGAACCACGCCGGCCAGGTCCCCGCGGCTCCGTAGTCTCCCTTGAACAGGTAGAAGACGATGATGAAGAAGCTGAACGACGCCACCATCTGGAACCCGTTGAACACCAGGAAGGTGGCCGCACACAGCCGCACGAACGGCACGTTCTTCGAGATCTTGACGACGTTGGCGAACAGCTCCTTCATGTTGCCGACGATGTTCCGCAGCGACAGCTCGGTCCGGGACGCCAGGTTGGCCTGGTCCATCTCCCGGCAGAAGAGGGCCGGCAGCACGCCCAGCGCGGCGCACGCCGCTCCCACCGCAAGCGACAGGCCCCGCACCCCTTCTGCCTGGCTCGCGAACACGTCCTTGTCGGCGATGAGCACCCAGAACCAGGGCACGATCATCCACGCGACCTGCCCCAGGGTCTGGGAGAACCCCATCAACCGGGTCCGCTCGTTGTAGTCGGACGACATCTCGTAGCCGAGGCCGATGAGCGGCGTGGCGAAGATGGTGTTGGCCGTCAGGTACACCAGGCTCATGATCAGGAAGTACCAGAAATTGAAAGTCTGGCCGTTGCTGGCGTCGAGCTGCCACAGCGCCGCGAACAGCACCCCCGAGCTGATGGCCCCGACGAAGATGTACGGCCGCCGGCGCCCCCACCGCGAGACGGTGTTGTCGCTGATGTAGCCCATGATGGGGTCGGTGAGCGCGTCGTACGCCCGGGGTAACCCGCCCAGCAGGCCGGCCAGGAACGGGTCCATGCCGAACGCCGTGAGCAAGAAGAAGCTGAACACCCCCAGCGACCCGGGCAGCAGGTTGTTGACCAGGTGCCCAGAGCCAAAGGCCAGCTTCTGCGGAAGCGGAATCTTGTCTCGTGCGCCTGCGAGGGGCTCGCTCATGAATGGCACCTGGCCGCTGGAATGAGACTGAGTCGAAGCGGTTCGGAGCTCGACCCCGTCAGTCCCCTCACGGCGCCGTCTCCCGCTGGTACCACCGCACGTAGTCGACGGTCATCGACTGCGGGAAGACGGTGTTCGCGTCGGGCTGGCCGGTGGGGCCGAGGAAGGCGCCGCCCACGGCGACGTTCAAGAGGGCGAAGAACGGGTCGTCGAAGACCCACGTGCGGCCGCCGCTCAGCACCGAGCGCGCCGTCACCGTCTGGAAGACGACCTCGTCGACGGAGAACGAGATGCGCGAGGGGTCCCACTCGGCACGGAAGACGTGGAAGTCGTCGGCGAAGGTGCCGCTCTCGAGGGTGTAGCGCTTGCTGATGGAGCCGCCGCCGAAGTACTCGGGGCCGTGCAGCGAGGCGATGACGGTGGCGGGTTGGTTGCCGCGCACCTCGAGCACGTCGAACTCGCCGCACTTCGGCCAGCTCACCTCGCCGACGTCGGCGCCCAGCGCCCAGAAGGCCGGCCACAGCCCCTTGCCCTGGGGCACCTTGATGCGCGCCTCGAGCCGGCCGTACGTCTGCGTGTAGAGGCCCTGCGTGGTGATGCGCGCCGAGGTGTAGTCGCGGTTGGCGAAGCGCTCCCGGCGCGCGGTGATGACGAGGTTCCCGTTGCCGTCATGCGACACGTTCTCGGGCCGCGCGGTGTACGTCTGCAATTCGTTGTTGCCCCAGCCATCGCCGTTGGGGCCGGTGCCCATCTCGAGGACCCAGTGGTCGGGGCTGGGCAGGGTGCCCGCGGGGCCGTCGAACTCGTCCGACCAGGCGAGCGTCCACGCTTCGGGAGGCTTCACGATGGGTCCGCTGGCGGGGCCGCAGGCCGACAGGCCAAAGGTGAGGACGAGGAGAGTGAGGATGCGCATACGGCCTCCTGAAGCGGGGCTTCGATGGGTCAGACGGCGAGCCGAAGGGAGCGCGCTGCGCCCTGGAAGAAGGTGCCCGGGGCCTCGATGGCCTCGTCGAAAATCAGGGTGGCGGCGCCGCGTGCCGTGGCCGACTCGCCCACGCGGCTGGCGACGAGGTTCACGTGCGAGAAGTTCTCGGAGAAGCAGTTCTTCGCCACCGTCTCGCGCAGCGGCCCGAAGAACAGGTCGCCCACGCGCCCGATGTCGCCGCCCACCACCACGAGCGCGGGGTTGAAGAGGTTGAGCAGCATGGCGAGGCCCAGGCCCAGCTGGCGGCCGGCGTAGTCCATGGTGGCGACGGCGCTCGCGTCGCCGGCGAGCGCGGCGTCGAGCAGGTCGTCGAGCGACTCGAAGCGCTTGCGGCCCTTCCCCGTCCCTCTCGCCCGCGCGAGGAGGTTGTTGGTGCCGATGACGGTGTTGAGACAGCCGCGCAGCCCGCACACGCACTGTGGCCCCGACGAGTCGATGGGCAGGTGGCCCAGCTCCCCTGCGACGCCCCGCGCGCCCCGGTAGATGCGCCCGCCGACGACGAGACCCGCGCCGATGCCGGTGGCCACCTTGACGTACGCCAGCGTGTCGAGGTGCACGCCGTGGTCCCAGCGGGCCTCCCACAGCGCGCCGAGGTTCGCGTCGTTCTCGACGCGCACGGGCACCTCGAAGCGGGCCTGCAGGCGGGCCGCGAGGTCGACGCCCGTCCAGGCCGGCATCACGACCGGAGAGACGTACCCCGGCGTGCGGACGTCGACGGGGCTGGGGACGCCGACGCCGATGCCCACCACCTGCCGGCGCCCGGCGCGTGACTCCGTCAGCACCCGGGCGATGAGCTCTTCGACGAGCGCCATCGTGCCCTTGGGGTCGTCTCGCGTCGCGAAGGAGCGGTGTTGCCGCGCGAGCACCTCAGCCTTCAAGTTCATCGCGACGACGGTGACGTGGGTGGCGCCGATGTCGACGCCCACCAGGTGGTACGCCTGGTCGTCGAGGGTGAGAAGCATCGGCCGCCGGCCGCCGCCCGACACGCCGTGACCCTGCTCCTTGAGGAGCCCCAGCTCGAGCAGGTCGTCGACGATGGCGAGCACCGTGGAGCGCGCGAGGCCCAGCCGCCGCGCGAGGTCGGCCTGCGAAATCTGCACCTCGGCCTGCACCGTGCGGAGCACCAACGTGATGTTGTGGAGGCGAACGCCGGTGGCGTCGGACTTCTGATGCGCTTTCACCATGTGGCGGTGGAACTCCAGGGTTCTTCGTTCGGACGTCGAACAAACATCGAAGGTCTCGCGGCCGTCAAGGAGTGGCGTGAGGTCCATGACGAGGCGCGCCGCGAGCCCGGTTGACTCTGTTCGGGCAGCGAACAAACATGCCGGGCCCGTCGGGGAAGTCCTCAGGAAGCCGACGGACGAGCCCCATCGTGACCCCCATGTCCACGTCATCACCACCGGAATCGACGTTTCTGACCGTCGACGGTGAGCCGTTCGTCACCATCGCCGACGTCGACCAGCTGCCGCCGTTCCTCATGAGCGTCGTCAGCGGCTCCGACCACTGGCTCTTCGTCTCGAGCCGCGGGGGGCTGACGGCCGGGCGGCGCAGCTCGGCGGGCGCGTTGTTTCCGTACGTCACCGACGACAAGCTGCACGTCTGTCATGCCCACACCGGGCCGCAGACGACGGTGCGGGTGACGACGAGCGTTGGACCGGTCGTGTGGGAGCCGTTTCGACGCGAGAACGACGACCCCCGCGTTCACCGGTTGCTCGCCAAGAGCACCGCCGGCACGCAGGTGCTCTTCGAAGAGGTGAACGAGGCCCTGGGCCTTGTCTTCCGCGCGCGCTGGGCGACGAGCGAGGCGTTCGGCTTCGTGCGCACGGTGAGTCTCGAGAACCTCACCGCCACCCCCATCTCGCTCGAGGTCGCCGACGGGCTGGTGGACCTGATGCCCGCGGGGGTCGACCCGTCGCTCCAGCAGTCGGCGAGCTGTCTGGTCAACGCGTACACCCGCGCCGAGGTCGACGCGCCCAGCCGCCTGGGCATCATCGCCCTGCAGGCCGCCATCATCGACCAACCCGTCGCCGCGGAGTCGTTGCTCGCCACCACGGTGTTCTGTGCCGGGCTCGAGGCCTTCGAGGTGTTGTTGTCGACCGACCAGCTCGGCGCGCTCCGGCGGGGCCAGCCGGTCCACGCCGAGAAGACGCTCACCGGCCGGCGCGCGGCGTACCTCGTGAAGGCGTCGCTGCAGCTGGGTCCGAAGGCGACGAAGACGTGGCGCCTGGTGGCCGACGTGGAGCGCTCCCACGTGCAGGTCGAGGCCCTGCGCGCGCGGCTGGCCCGTCCCGAAGGGCTCGACGCGGAGCTGAGCGCCGACATCGCGGCGGGGAGTCTGGCGGTCCGTCGCATCGTCGGGAGCGCCGATGGTTTGCAGGCGACGGGAGACCCACGCATCGTCGCGCACCACGAGGCCAACGTCCTCTTCAACACCATGCGCGGCGGCATCTTCGTCGCCGGCCACCAGGTGGCGTGGAAGGACTTCGCGGCCTTCGTCGCCGAGCGCAACCGCCCGGCCTCCACGCGCGCTGGCCTCGTGGACAAGCGCGGCACGACGACCATCGGCGCGCTGCGGGAGTGGGCGCAGGGCACCGGCGACCTCGACCTCGTCCGCCTCGCGCACGAATACCTGCCGCTCACCTTCAGCCGCCGTCACGGTGACCCGAGCCGGCCGTGGAACAGCTTTGCCATTCGCGTGAAGAACGCCGACGGCAGCGTAGCCGTCGACTACCAGGGGAACTGGCGCGACATCTTCCAGAACTGGGAGTCGCTCTGCACGAGCCACCCCGCGTTCCTCGAGAACGTCATCACCACCTTCGTCAACGCGTCGACGACAGACGGCTTCAACCCGTACCGCATCAGCCGCGCCGGCATCGACTGGGAGGTGCCCGAGGAGGACAACCCGTGGGCCACCATCGGCTACTGGGGCGACCACCAGATTGTGTACCTGGGCCGACTGCTCGAGCAGTTCGCTGCGGTGGAGCCCGGCCGGCTCGAGGCGCTGTTGGGCCAGCGGCACTTCGTCTGGGCCGACGTGCCGTACCGTCTGGCCTCGGCGCTGGACACGGCGCGCAACCCGCGCTCGACGATTCGGTTCGACCACGACGCCGACCGCCGGGCGAACGCGCGCGTGGCCACGCTGGGCGCTGACGGGAAGTTGCTCCATTCGGCGGACGGGGCGCTCGTGCGCGCGAGCCTGTTCGAGAAGCTGCTGGTGCCGGTGCTGTCCAGGCTGTGCAACCTGGTACTCGACGGTGGCATCTGGATGAACACCCAGCGGCCCGAGTGGAACGACGCGAACAACGCGCTCGTCGGCAATGGGTTGTCGATGGTGACGATGGCGCAGCTGCGCCGGCACCTCGTCTTCCTGGAGCGGCTCTTCGAGGGCGCGGCCGAGGCCGAGGTGTCCGAGGCGGTGCGCACCTGGTTCAGTCAGACGCGCACCATCTTCGCGCGGCACGAGGGGCTCCTCGCGCAGCCGCAGGTCACGCCCCAGCAGCGGCGAATGCTGTTGTTCGAAGTGCAGGCCGCCTTCCAGCAGTACCGCGACCAGGTGGAGCGCTCGGGCCTGGGTCCCTCGGTGCGCGTGGCGGTGAGTGAGGCCGCCGGCCTGTGTCGGTCGGCGCGGCGCTTCGTCGAGCATTCGCTTCGCGCCAACCGGCGGTCCGATGGGCTGTACCACTCGTACAACCTGCTCGAGCTGACGCCGACCGAGGCGAAGGTGGAGCCGTTGTACGAGATGCTCGAGGGCCAGGTGGCGGTGTTGAGCGCCGGGCTGCTCACGGCGAACGAAGCGCTCGAAGTGGTGAACGCGCTGTTCAAGAGCGCGTTGTTCCGCGCCGACCAGGAGAGCTTCCTCCTCTACCCGGAGCGGGCCCTGCCGAGCTTCGTCGAGAAGAATCGGGTGTCGGCGGCCGAGGTGGCGGGCTGCCCGCTCATCGAGACGCTCCTGGAGCGGGGGGATGGGAGGTTGGTGGCCAGGGACCTGCGCGGCGACGTGCGCTTCGCGGGGCAGCTGCGCACGGTGGACGACGTGCGGGCGGTGTTGGTGACGCTGGGAAGGGAGGCCCCGTGGGAGCCACTGGTGGAGCGCTCCGCGGAGCAGGTCGTCGCCATCTTCGAGCGGGTCTTCGCCTTCAAGGGCTTCACGGGCCGCTCGGGCACCATGTACGGCTACGAGGGGCTGGGCTGCATCTACTGGCACATGGTGTCGAAGCTGTTGCTCGCGGTGCAGGAGGTCTTCCTGGCCGCCCGTCGTGAGGGAGCGCCCGCCGGCACCGTGCGCGCGCTCGCGGAGGCGTATGCCCACGTGCGCCAAGGCCTGGGGTTCAACAAGTCGCCGCGGCAGTTCGGCGCCTTCCCGAACGACCCGTACTCGCACACGCCGCGTCACGCGGGCGCCCAGCAGCCGGGCATGACGGGCTCGGTGAAGGAAGAGGTGCTCACGCGGCTGGGTGAGCTCGGCATCGAGGTGCGCGGCGGCGTGCTGCACTTCGTGCCATCGCTGTTGTCGAAGGCCGAGCTTTTGAGCGCGCCGGCGGAGCTGGGGTGGTTTGACCTATCGGGCACACAGCAGCATCTGGCCCTGAAGGCCGGCCAGCTCGGGTTCACGGTGTGTCAGGTGCCCGTCGTCTACGCGGTGGGCGAGCGCCGGGTCGTCGAGGTGCAGTGGGCCGACGGGCGTGTCGAACGGCTCGACGGTGACAGCGCGGGACCTCTGGCCAGCCGTGACGTCCTCGGGCGGATGGGCGCCGTGCGCGCGCTGTCCATCATCCTTCTCTCCACGGAGCTGCGCTGACCATGTCGATTCCCCGGAAGAACCGAGTGATGGACGCGCCGCTGCCGCCCGAGCAGATTCGCGCGCGGATGGAGATCATCCACCCGTACACGAAGTGGATTCGCAGCTTCTCGTGCACCGGCGGCGATGAGCACACGCCCGCCATCGCGAAGTCCATGGGGCTCGACCTCTTCTCCTTCTCGGCGATGGACGAGAAGTGGAAGGCCGGGGCAGAGGGTGGCTGCGGGCCTCACTGGGGTTTCTGGGACACGGAAGGGCGGCCCAGGTATGGCTGGCATTGACGCGAAGAAGGGCCGGGGCTTTCTCGAGCGGGTCGAGGCCATCTGTTACTCCGGCTACCGCGAGGGCCAGAGCCCGGTGACGCAGAAGTACCCGAGCGAGGCGCAGGTGCTGGAAGACCTGAAGCTGCTCGCGCCGCGCTTTCGCCACCTGCGCATGTACGACTGCAGCCCGCACGTGCAGATGACGCTCGCGCTCATCAAGAAGCACAAGCTGCCGTTCAAGGTGATGATCGGCGCGTACCTCGCGGCCGAGTCGAGCAACCCGAAGTGTCCGTGGGGCGGCGTCTATCCAGACGACGTGCTCGACCGGAACAGGCAGGAGAACCAGGAGCAGCTGGCCGCCGCCATTCGCCTCGCCAACCAGTACCCGGACGTCGTCTCGTCGGTCTCGGCGGGCAACGAGGCCACCGTCGAGTGGACCGACCACCTCGTGCCGACCGAGCACGTCATTCAATACGTGCGCACCCTGAAGGCCGGCGTGAAGCAGCCGGTGACGTTCTGCGAGAACTACGTGCCGTGGCAGTCGCACCTCGCGCCGCTCGCCGCCGAGGTCGACTTCATCTCGCTGCACACGTACCCGCAGTGGGAGCAGAAGGGCCTCGACGCCGCGCTCGCGTACACTGAGGAGAACTACGACAGCGTGGCGAAGAAGTACCCGGGCAAGAAGGTCGTCATCACCGAGGCCGGGTGGGCGACGCGCTCGAGCGGCCGGGGCATTCCGCCGGAGAACGCGAACGAGGCGCTGCAAAGGCAATACATCGAGGCGCTCACGGCGTGGAGCGTGAAGCGGGGCATTCTCACCTTCGTGTTCGAGGCGTTCGACGAGCCGTGGAAGGGCTCGGACCACCCCGATGAGCCGGAGAAGCACTGGGGGCTGTACTTCGTCGACCGCAAGCCCAAGCCCGTGCTGCGGGGGAGAGGCTCTCCAGGAGAGGGAGGGAGTCACGCGCCGGGCCCGGAACCGGGCTGATGGTGCCGCCGCTCTTGTTCTCGCGTCGACGGCGCTCGCGCTTCGGACAGTAGACTCGCCGGTTGAGAGACGAGGCGTTCGAGCCACCTTCACCGGAGACCCCAGATGATGACGGTGCGGGGGCGTGTTGAGCCGTGAACTGAATGACGAAGCGTGATGCCGCTGCGGCGGACGTGCGGTCACCACGACCGTGTGGTGGTCGATGCGATGAGTCTCACCCAACGTGGCGTGGTCACTTCTTGAACGACAACATCAGCTTCGTCGTCTCGCCCGGCTCGATGGTGACGACGCGCTTCTCGGACACGTTCGCGCCTTCGTTGATGAACACCAGCTCGTGCCTGCCAGCCGCGAGGCGCTTCTTGAACAGCGGCGTCGACCCCAGCGGCTCTCCGTCGACCGATACCTTCGTCCACGGCTCGGTCTCGACCGACAGGAAGCCGGGCGCGGCGTTGGTGGCCACCGGCAGCGGCGTCGCCTTCGCGCGACCCTCGAGTGCCTTCAGGCGAATCGTCACCTCGCGGGCTTCGCCACCGTCCACCGTCAGCTCCTCTTCCACCCGCTGGTACCCCGACCGCTCGATGGCCAGGTAGTGCGGTTGCCCCGCCGTCACCTCGACCTCCTGGGGGGTCGGGCCGAGCAGCCGCCCGTCGAGTCGAACCGACGCCTGCGCGGGGGTGCTCGAGCGCTCCGTTCGAAGGGCCGTCGAGGATCAGTCGATCGAACCGATCGACTTCGACACGGCCCCGGTCGAGTTGGGGCCGTCTCGTGCAGTCGCTCTCATCCTGATGGGCCGGTGCATCGTTTTGACGGGGGACGCGCCGACGTGAAGCGGCGTCATCGGCGGAGTTGGTGGGCAGGCACCATTGGCGTGGAACGTGCTCTCGCCGTGGGTCAGAGCGGCCCGCCAGGCGGGTGACGTCCCAGACGTTCGCCGGCGCGAGGAGCCCCCGCGCGTTCGAGGTGATGCTTCGCGTCTCGTCGTCGTGAAAGAGGCTGCCGTGCGCGTGGCGTACATCATCGGAACACTGCGGACCCAGGGCGATGGCGCCGCGCGCGTGCTGTTGACCCTGGCCGCCGAGTGCCAGCGGCGCGGGGTTGAGGCCGTGATCATCACCGGACACGTGGAGGACCGCTCCCAGTCCGCCGTGCCGGTCGTGCTGGTGCCGTCGGTGGCGTGGCCGCTCGACCGGGCCTACCGCGTGCCGTGGGTCAGCGACGCGGTCGTCGACGCCGTGCTCGACACGTTCCGCCCCGACGTCATCCACGTCCACAGCCCAGACCCGATGTCCTGGGCGGCCCTGCGCTATGCCCAGGCGCGTGGCGTGCGAGTCATGGCCACCCACCACACGGACTTCGCGGGCTACCTGTCGTACTACCACCTGGCGCTGCTGGAGCCGCTGGTGTGGAGCCTGTTGACCCGGCTCTACCGGGGCATGGACGTGGTGACGGCACCCTCTCCCGCAGCTGCGCACGAGCTGCAATCACAGGGGTTGCGCAACGTGCAGACGCTCCCCTGGGGGGTCGACCTGACGCTGTTCAACCCGGGGCTTCGCTCGGATGAGCGCCGTCGCCAGCTGTTGGGCGGCCAGAGCGGAGCCATCGTTCTGTGTGTCTGTCGGCTCGTCTGGGAGAAAGACCTGCACACCCTGGCGCAGGTGTACCAAAGGCTCCGCGAACGGCGTGACGACTTCATGCTGGTCGTCGCCGGCGAGGGCCCTGCGCACGCCGAGCTGGCCGCGCTGATGCCAGGCGCGGTGTTCCTCGGAAACCTCGAGCAGCAGGAGCTGGCGCACGTCTACGCCTCGGCCGACGTGCTGCTCTTTCCCTCGTGCACCGAGACCTTCGGGAGCGTCACGCTCGAGGCGCTGGCCTCGGGCCTGGTGCCGGTGGTGGCAAACGCCGAGGGCTCGCGGGCGCTGGTGCAACAGGGGGAGACCGGCTTTCTGGCCGTGCCCCAGGACGTCGCCGACTTCTGCGTGCGGGTGCAGCAGCTCCTCGACGACGCGCCGTTGCGGGCACGACTGGGGACCGCGGGGCTTCGCTTCGCGGCAGAGTTCGCCTGGGAGCGGGTGGCGGACCGGCTCTTGAACCTGTACGCACCGGCCGGCACCAGCGCGAGGAGGGCTTTCTCGACGCTGAGCTGACTGGCAGAACGCGCGCATGCTCTCCCTCTGCCTCACCGCTGCGCTCGTCTTGAACGCTCCCGCGAAGGCCCCGAAGGACGAGCCGCTCGACGCGCTCGACTTCGACCAGGGCACACTGCTCACCGAGGAGTCCGGCAGCTATGGCTCCGAGTTGGGCGGTTGGAGCGCATGGCGCCTGGCCGATGGCGACCCGGGCGTGGGCTGGTGTTCCCCGCGGGACACGCTGACCGGCTCGTTCACCTGGCAGTTCGACGGCACCTGGAAGCTCGACACCCTCGTCCTCGACAACACGAGCAACGAAGAGGGCGGCTACCCCGGCATCTCGGCGAAGACGGTCGAGCTGTGGCTCAAGGCCCCGGGGAAAGACTTCGAGAAGGTCGCCACCGTCACGGTGCCGCAGGCGAAGAAGGCCTTGTTTCCGCTCAAGGGCCGGCTCGCGACCGGCGCGCGCGTCGTGGTGACGGGGAACTACGGGCATGCGGAGTACACGGAGCTCGCTGAGGTCGATCTGCTCGGCGCGCGAATGACGCCCTCGCCGCAGCGCAGCCTCTCGGGCCTGTACGACAGCAGCTACGGGCCGATGCGGTTCGAGCAGCAGGGCTCCGACGTGTTCGGCTGCTACGACTGGGGCAACGGCACGTTCTTCTTTGGCTCCATCACGGGCCGGATCGCGCGCTTGTCCTGGGAAGAGGAACCAGATGAAAGCGCGCCGGGCTCTCGCGGGACGGTCACCCTCGCCATCAAGGACGACGGCTCCTTCTGGGGCATCTACTTCACCGAGAGCGGAGAGCTCGGCGGCAAGTGGGAGGGCACGAAGGGCGAGACGTCTCCGAAGTGTGTGCCGCGCAAGAAGGGTCACGTCGAACGCGCGCTCGTCTCGAAGGGTCGCGTCGTGTTGTATGGCATTCGCTTCGCCTCCAACAGCGACGTACCGCTGCCCGAGTCCGTGCCCGTGATGGAAGAGCTCGCCGCGGCGCTCAAAGCCAATACAACCATGAAGGTGCTGCTCGAGGGCCACACCGACTCGACGAACACCGCCGCCTACAACCTCGACCTCTCCGCCCGCCGCGCGAAGGCCGTCGTCACCTTTCTCGTCAAGCAGGGCATCGACGCGAAGCGGCTGTCCTCGAAGGGGTTCGGCAAGGACGTGCCCGTCGCGAGCAACGCCACCGCGCAGGGCCGCGCGCTCAACCGCCGTGTCGAGGTGTCCGTCGTCAAATGAGGGAGAGCGCGAACGTCAGGCCGGCCCGCACCGCCGTGGCCTGGGCCTCGTTGCACTGCTCTGGCGTGGTGCGCGGACTGTCCGGGTAGACCTCGGTGGTGGTGGTGAAGCGCGCTCCCGTGAGGCTCGCGCACAGGCCCAGCGGCTTCACGTCGTACGTCACCACGCCGCGGGACTGGAGCGGCTCTCCGATGAGGTGCCCCTTCTCGTCGGGCTCCGCGATGTGCGTCACCAAAGTGACCGCCTCGATGATGGCCTTCTGGAAGCCCGGCTGCGGATTCGCCGTGTCGTCCACCAGGTAGAACCCGTCGGGGATGACGTCGGGCTCGAACGGTTTGCCGTCACGGGCGGCCAGCGCCGGGCGGAACTCCGACTCGTCCGAGTCCGTCGTCTCGTGGAGGTCGAGGTGCGCGAGGAAGCGGCCCCGAAACGGCGCGATGGCCTCCATGAGGAGCCGCGCTTCCGCCGCCGCGCCGTCGGGCTTGAACGAGCGGTTCGGGTCGACCGCGTCCGGGTTCCAGCGCTGAATGCGCTCGTACGCCCACGGACTCACGCACGGCGCGATGAGGAGGTTCAGCCGCCCCTCGAAGGCAGCCGCCTCACGCTCGGCGAAGCGCAGCGCGCCGTGGACGCCGCTCGTCTCGTAGCCGTGAACGCCACCCGTCACCATGGCGAGGGGCAGCGCGTCGTTCCAGGCGCGGCTCTTGAGGAGGAAGAGGGGAAAGCGGCCGTCGGCGCCGCAGTCGAGCGTGCCGTACGAGACGACCTCGAAGCGGGTTTTCAGCGGCTCGAGCTGGCTCACCACCGCGTCGGCGTAGCTGCGTCGCTTCGTCACCGACGCTCGCCACTGCGCACGCTCGACGCTCGTCCATGGGGTGCCGGGGGTTCCGATGGGGAAGGGTGACGCGCTCGAAGTCATGCGCGGTCTCTCACCTCATGGACGAGGGCTTGTCGAGTCGAGCCGGTAGCGCCGGCCGATGCGCGGGTGTTGTTCCGTTCCTCGTGCCCGTGGCATGGAGCCGCCATGCGATTGCTTCTGGTGGTGGGGGCCCTCCTGGTGACGACCGCGTGTCCCGGGCGCGCGCCATGCTCGGTGCAGACGTGCTCGACCGGCTGCTGTGACAGCTCGGGCCAATGCCAGAACGGGCAGTCGACGCTCGCGTGCGGTTCGGGCGGAACGAGCTGCCGCATGTGCAGCATCACCGACGCCTGCAGCGCTGGTGCGTGCCTTCCCCTCGGGAGCAGCGCCGGCGGGGGAAGCTCGGGCGGCTCGTCCGGCGGGGGCTTCGTGACCGGCGGTGGAACGGCGGGCGGCACGGGAACGGCCGGTGGGACAGGCGGTGCGGCGGTCGAGGTGATGCCGGCGCGCGCCACCGTGCCGAGTCGCACCACCCTCGTGCTGTCCGGGCGGGTCGTCGGAGCGCCAGATACCGGCGTCACGTTTCAGCTCCTCTCGGGCTCCGGCTCCCTGCGCACCATGAGCCCCTCGACGTCACTCTTCACGGCGCTCTCCCCCGACGCGGCCATTCGCATCGCGGCGTCGTCGACGACGAACCCGGCGTTGTCACGCACCATCGAGCTGGCGGTGACGAACTTCGATGAGCCGCTCTTCCTGCTCCCGGAGGGCATCTCCCAGCTGCCCTACGTGCTGGCGACCGCGACGACCCAGACCTTCACGGCGGCCGAGTACCTCTCTCCGTTCCCGCAGGGCGTCACGCCGGCCGAGTTCTTCGCCTGGCCCAGCGGCACCATCTCCAGCACAGGCTTGCTGACGGCCACCGTCGGAGTCGAGCGCGTCTATGCCCGCAATCCCGCGAACAACGTGTGGGCCTCGACGGACGTCGACGTGCGCGCCACCACCGAGGCCTCCGTCGTCATCACGCCGGCCGTCTCGACCACCACCCGCGGCGGTGTCGTGCAGCTCACCGCGATGACGTCGAGCGGCGCGCCGGTGACGTGGCGTGCGCTCGGAGGCTCCGTCACCCCGACCGGCACCTTCACCGCGCCCACCACGCCCGGCATCTACCTCGTGCAGGCGTCGGTGACCTCCAGCCGGTACGCGGTCGCGACCATCGTGGTGCGTTGAGCCGCCGCGGCACCTGGCTCGCCGTCGCGTCGCTGGCCTGCGTTCCCTTCGCGCGGGATGCGTTTCAGGCGCCGCAGCTCCTCGTGCTGGCGGCCGGTGTCTTCGTCGGCTGGTCGTCTCACGTCTCCAGAGTCGGGCTGCAGGTGCTCGGGGTGGTCGCGTCCGCGGCCGTCGGGACGGCGGTCATGGGGGTCGAGCCGCTGCTCTCCGTCTCAGCGCTCCTCGGGTTGTTCATTCCCCTCGTGTTCGCGTTCCTGGGCTCGAGCCTCGACCTCCGCGCCCTGCTGTGGACCGTCTGGCCCATCTCGGCCTGGGCACTTCTTCAGGCGGTGGGGGCCGACCCGATGGAATGGCAGTCCGTTGCGCGGTGGTGTGGCGGGCTGCGTCCGTTCTCGACGCTCGGGCACCCCACGCAGCTCGGCGTGTGGATGGCGTGCCTGTCGGTCATCGCGCTGGATGCCTGGGCTGAGGGACGGCGGCGGCTCCACCTCGCGGCGAGCCTCGTCGCGGTGATGACGTGTGTGCTGACGCTGTCGCGCGCGGGCTGGCTGGTGCTGGTGGTGACGCTCGGAGCGTGGCTGCTCACGCGCCGCCAGCAGCTCGCTCCGGCGCGCCTGGGCTTGTGGGTCGCCGCGGGCGTCGGGGCGCTGGGGCTGGGCGCCGTCGTGACGGGTCCAGGCGCAGTGTGGGAGCGACTCCTGGCGGGCGTGGTGGCGCCGACGCGTCGAATGCTCTGGGAGACGGCGCTCGAGGGCTTCCAGCAGCGCCCGCTCGGTGGCTGGGGCTTTGGCTCGTTCCTGCTCGTCGACCAGCAGTTTCGCCAAGCCGACGCGTGGCGCTTCGAGTGGGGTGGCACGGCGCTGCACGCGCACGCGGTCGTGCCTGAGGTGCTCGCCACGCAAGGCCTCGTCGGCATCTTCGCGTTGGGAGTGGCCATCGTGCTCACCGTTCGAGCGTGGCGCGTCACGGCGCCGTGGCGAACGCAACCGCTCGCCTTCGCTCTGTTCCTCGGGTTGGCCGCGGGGACGATGGTGACGTTCCTCAACGCGCTGCCGACGGCGCTGGCCCTGGTCGCGCTGGTGCAGACGCTGGGGCCGTCGCAGGTGGAGAACCGGCTCCCTCGCGTAGTGGCCCTCGCGCCGGTCGTGCTGATGAGTCTCGTCGTCGCCGCCAGTCTCGCCCCGCCCGCTGTCGCGAAGCAGCTGGAGCCCTGGAACGTCCGCTGGCCCACGCTCGAGGCCGCCGCCCTGGAAGAAGCTGGCGCGCTGACCCAGGCCGCGACCGTGTACGGCGACACCGCGCGCCGTTTCGCCTCGCTGGCCCACTCACACGCAAACCGGGGCCGGGTGGCGTCGAAGCAGGGCGATGTCCTCGAGGCGGCCGAGGCCTTCGCGGTGGCCCGTCGCCTCGCTCCGCGGGATGCCCGCATCGCGCTCGACGCTGCCGAAGCATTTCTTCGGAGTAACGCGTGGCCCGAGGCCGAGGCCGTGCTGGTCGAGGTGCTGACGCAGTACCCCGATGACGGCCCGGCGTGGTTTGCGCTGGGCAAGCTGCGCCTTCATCAGCAGCGAACGCTCGAGGCGCGCGCGGCCTTCGAAGCCGCGGAGCAAGCGGACTGGCGGGACTGGCCCGAGGGCCTCGGCGTGGCGCGAGCCGCGTTGTCGACGCTGCACCTCGCGGAAGGAAACCCGGACCTCGCCGCGGCGCTGCTCCAGAGGTCGAGGACGTTCGCCACGCCGGCCGATGCGTGCGGGGCCCCTTCCGCGCTGCGGTGAGCGCCTCGTCGCGGTCGGCGGCGGCTTCGAAGCGGCGCTCTTTCCGCGCTGCTCACTGGCCCCGCAGGCCGTGCTGGGGAGCGCCACGCGGGGCTGGTGCTGCGTTGGAGGCCTTCACGCAGCGGCGTTCGCTTAAGTCGTGCCGAGCCCGGGGTAGGGTGGCGCCCATGATGGTTCATCTCGTGTCGGTGCTCCTCGCGCAGTTCCCGATGGACGTGTTCGAGCGCCCGGAGGCCTTCACGGTGCTGGAGACCTCGGGCGGCGTGACGCTGAGCTCGCGCGCGGTGCCCGGGAGCGTCCTTCAGGAATACCGCGTGACGCGGACGGCGCCGTACCCGCCGGCGGCGTTGTGCGCGTTCATCTACGAGTGGGGCACCCGCACGGGGGACGGGCCAGGCATCGTGCACCACGAGCTGCTCGCCGACGGCGAGAAGGCGCGCGTCATCTACGAGCAGATTTCGCAGCCCATCGTCTCGCGGCGCGACTTCACCTACACCTCGCTGTACTTCCCCGCGGAGACGGGCCCCTGCCGCGTGCGCTTTCGGTTGACGAACGAAAAGGGCCCGCCGAAGCCCGAGGGCTTCGTGCGCATGCAGAAGCTGTGGGGCGAGTGGGTGGTGGAGGCGAACGAGAAGGGGAGCCGCATCACGCACACGCTGTTCTCCGACCCGGGTGGTTCGATTCCTGCGTTCCTCGTGCATGGGCCGTCCCGCGACGCGACGAAGAACTCGATGGCCACGATGCTGGACCGCGCCGCGAAGGCGAAGCTGCCGGCTGGGCCGTGAGACGGAGGCGAAGCGGAAGCTCAGCGGTGACAAGGGAGATGATTGATCATGCCTGCTCTGGGTTGCTCTGGCTTCGGAAGGCAAGAGAGGCCGGAGGCGAAATGCCAGAGTAAATGAAGGAGAAGAGAATGAATGAATTGATGGTCTTTCCGCCAGACTTTGGGACGCTTCCTCTTGATGTGGAATGGAAAGGAGCAAGGCAGCATATCGGCCCCGTTGAAGGAGTCACACCACTCATAGACAGGTTGGCCAGTAAGACCACATGCGCAACCGTCACGTTGATGGCTGGTGTGATGTGTTGGGGTGCGAACAGGTTGAAGCATCATGTCGATCGTACGTGGATAGCGCCACGATCAGCCCTCACGAACGGTTCGATCAGTTGAGCGTCTGAGCGAATTGGACACGGAGGGCGACGACGTGGTCCTTCCTCGGCACCGTGAGCGAGCGCGACCCCCGCGACGTCATCCGCATCGAGGAGCTCGAGCGCGAG
>JBILEB010000280.1:0-5528 GCA_044352295.1 Myxococcaceae bacterium | reverse complement strand
TCCACACCACCGTCGCCATCTGCCAATCGGGCACGACGCGCATCGCCGTCACGCTGGCGCGGGATGTACGATGATTCGGTTCCTGCTCCTCTCGATGCTCGTGGCGGCGAGCGCGCTTCGTCGATTCGGCCGGCCGTCGTCAGCGCCTGCACCAGCCAGAAGCTGCAGATGGTGAAGGCGACGCGGTGCGAGCCGAAGCCGTCGTCGCCGCGGTAGCGCTGCAGCCACCCGTCGATGGACAGGTCGGCCACCACCGCGTCGATGGTGCCTGAGACCAGCGGGTCGTCTTTGCGGAAGAAGCGCAGCGGCAGCGCCTGGAGCAACGACGCGTCGAGGTCTTTCGAGCCGGGTCGCGCCACCAGCGTGTTCCGCTCCGTGTCGAGGCAGGTGTCACGCACCAGTGCGCGCAGCCGGTCCGCCGCGGCGCGGAACTCGGACTCCAGCGCGGGCCGATGCAGCCGCGCGAGCCCCGCCATCCGGTCCGCCCCGCCCAGCACATGAGCGTCGAGAAGGTCTGCGGCGTCCACTCGGTGCGCAGCTCCCAGATGCCGGCGTCAGCAGTGCCGGCCAGCGCGGTGGCTCGGGTGGCCTGCACCGACTCCGAGCCTCGAACATGACTCAGCCGAGCCAGTCAGCGGAGGACGGTCTCGACGTGCAGCCCTGGCTCGGCGACTAGGCTGCGGTTGGGACCCGGCTCCCAGCGTGCGGGCCCCGAGCCGAGCGTGACGAACTTGAAGTCAGCGGCCGCACCACGTGGCACGGTGACCGCTCCGCGCCAGGTGCAGCGGTTGCCCGCGCACGTCTCGGGTGTCAGGGGGCGAGCGAGCGCGGGGTCCCAGCCGCCGAGCTCGAGCGAGCTGCCCATCACCACGAGCCGCTCTCCCAGCCGCGTGGACGCCTCGACCGAGAAGCGGACCTGAACCTGGGCGCCCAACGGGTGCGGCCGCGACCTCGGCACCAGCACGACGGCGCTCTGGGCGGGAAGCGCCACGCGCGCCACTCCGCCCGACACGGTGACGTCAGCGACCCGCGCAATCCCCAGCACGTCGACGAGCCGCTCGCCATCCGCGAAGGCCGACGCGACGGACAGGGGCACGGTGCCGTCCGTCGGGCGCTGGCCGTTGTTGAAGACGACCACCGCGGCCTCGGCGCCATCCTGACGGATGAAGGCCCACACGTTGTTGTTCGACGGCCCGTTCTGGCGCCACAGCTCGCGGTAGCTGCCCCGCCGCAACGCGGGCAGACGACGTCGCAGCTGGGCGAGCCGCTGGGTCGCGTCGAACACGAGGTTCGGTCGCTCGATGAAGCCCGGGCGGTCCGCCTGGCGCTCCCGCGGGTTGAAGACCCACGCCGGCAGGAAGCGCCGGTTGTCGGGGTCCGCGCCGCCGTACATCCCCACCTCGTCACCGGAGTACAGCTGCGGCACGCCGGGCAACGTCAGGAGGGCCGTCATCGCCATCACGTAGCGACGGCGCGCCTCGTCCCGTGGGACCCACGCGGGGATCTCCTCGGCGAATCGCCGCACGTCGTGGTTGTCGAGCAGGTTCACCAGGCTGGCGGCTCGGCGCGGTCCGAAGCGGTTGAGTGTGTCGGCCATTCGCTGCGCGACCACGTCGACCGACTCGCCACGGGCGAAGCTGGCGATCAACCCCTGCCGGAGGGGGAAGTTGAAGAGGCTGTCGAAGCCCGTCTCCAGGTAGGGGCCGAAGCGCTCGAAGGTGTGCTCGTCGAGCAGCTCCCCCAGCACGAAGAGATCGGACCTCGCACCCCGCATCTCGCCGATCCACCTCCGGAAGTACGCCGGGTCGACGTGCTTGACCGTGTCCATCCTGATGCCGTCGATGGGGAACCGGCGCACCCACTGCAGGTGCAGGTCGACGAGGTAGTCCGCGGCGGCGGAATTGGAGTGATTGAAGTCCGGCAGGCCCGCCAGTGGGCAGTCGATGTCGGGCTGACCTCGCCGGTTGCAGGTCGACGCCTCGTTGAACCACTCGGGGTGCTGACGGACCAGCGGCGCCCCGTACCCGGCATGATTCACCAGCATGTCGAGCATGACCTTCATGTCGCGCTCGTGCGCGTCCGAGAGGAGCGCGTCAAAGGTCGACGAATCTCCGTAGCGCGGATCAACGGCCAGGCTGTACGGCTCCGACAGCTCCGGCCAGTACCCCGGGAACCCGCAGTTCGCCCCCTGCTTCTGCGGCACGCCGCGATAGAGCGGCGAGAGCCACAGCGCGTTCACTCCGAGCTGTTCGAGGTACCCGAGCGACCCTCTCAGGCCAGCGAGGTCTCCTCCCTGGAACGCGTGCGGATCAGCCCGACGGTTGCACTCCGGGACGCCGTGGGAGGTGTTGTTGGAGGGATCTCCGTCGACGAAGCGGTCGAGGAGCGCGAAGTACAGCACGCGCTCGGACCAGGGGGTCCCCGTGGCGAGCGGGGGCGTCACCAGGTCCTGCTCGAACTGCGTCTCCTCCGCGGCCTCTCCGGCGCTCGCGGGATTCTCGGAGCTCACGTTCGCCTCGGGCGCCGTCGCTGCTCCCGAACGCTCGACGCCGGAGCAGGAGACGCCCAGGAGCAGCACCGCGCCGAGGACGAACGAGCCGTCAAACGCATCGCTTCGCTTCGATTTCGAGTTGGGTGACATGCTGGGTCGAAGTACCGCCTGCTCACCACGTCTGGAATACGAGTGACCGTCGATGATCCCAGTGAAACCGTCAGCCTCGCCCCGTGAATCCGTCACGCTCGAGCTCGTGGCCGTGGCTTCGAACAGCGAGGCGACCACCGGGGGCCCACGACCGACGCTCCTGGTGCCCATCGAGTCCGCGGTGGCGCGGGTCGCCGTCGGTGACCAGGCGTTCGTGGTCGATCGGTCGGTCTTCGTGGTGGTCCCTGGAGGCCAGGTCGCGCGCGTGGCACCCGGCGCCGTGGTGACCTCCGTGGCCGTGCTGGGCTTCGGCGCTCCGACTGTCGCGGCCATGGTTCGAGCCCACCGGGGCCTGGGCGTCGACGCGAAGCGCCTCGAGCGGTGGTGGGCGCAGCCCGCGCTCCTTCCCAGGACCGTCTGGGTGCACGAGCTCGTCCACCGCTACGTCTTCGAGCGGCATGTGCTCGAGCTGCATGAGAGCGAGGCAGCGCGCTTCCTCGAGGTCGAGCTGCTCAAGGAGCTCTACTTCCTGTTTCGTGACCGGGACGAGGGCGCCGAGCGGGCGAGCATGCAGCAGCGCTTCAGCACCGCCGTCGCGAGGGCGGTCGCGCATGTCGAGGCCCATCTGCTCGAGCCCGTCTCCGTAGCCGCGCTGAGGCGGGCCGCCGGCACCAGCGAGAGCGCGCTGCTCCGAGCCTTCCGTCGAGAGGTGGGGCTCACCCCGGCGACGTACTGGCGCCACCGCAAGCTCGACGCGACCCTCGACCTCCTCCGCAGCGGCCAGCACACGGTGGCGGAGGTCGCCGAGCGCGCCGGCTACGAGAACCCGACGGCCTTCAGCGACGCCTTCGCCAGGCGCTTCGGCCGACCACCTTCAGCATTCAAGCCATCCCAGCCACGAGTCCGTCCACCGCCCTGAGCCATCGCGAGGCCTGCTCAGTCCTGACAGACCACCTTCGCCGTCACCGTCACCACCGGGTCGTCGCTGATGGCGCTGGAGAACGGGCCCTCGATGGTCGCCGTCTTGAAGTCGCTCGACTCCGCTTTCCTCTCAGCTTGCGGATGGTCGAGGACCGGCGCCGGCAAACAACGCGATCCCCGCAGTGTGATCCGCGTGCGCGTGGCTCAGCCGCACCAGATCCGCGCACCCTGCCAGGTCATCGCTGCGCGCCGGCAAGGAGAGCGAGGGGTCGCTCACGGCGCGCGCATCCGTGCCGTCGATGCACAGCGAATGGCCCGCAGGGTATTTGCCGTTCTGCGCCCCTGTGAGCACGCGCACACGGCCTATGCGGTGGTCACCCGCGCTCATTGGCCAGCGATGCGCTGCACCACGGCCCGCAACTCGCCGAGGTCGAGAGGCTTGGGCAGGTAGTCGGTCATGCCGGCCGCGATGCAGATCTCGCGATCACCCGAGAGCGCATTGGCCGTCAGCGCCACCACCGGCGTGCGCAGACCCTTGCCGCGCAGGATGCGTGTGGTTTCGAGCCCGTCCAGGCCCGGCATCTGCACGTCCATGAACACGACGTCGTAGGTCTCTCGCGCGAGCCGCTCGATGGCCTGCTCGCCGCTCTCGAGCACCTCGACCTGATGGCCGTCGCGCTGCAGCAGGCGCTGACCCACCATGCGGTTGATGGCGTTGTCATCGACCAGCAATACACGCAGGGTGCTTTGGGGCGCGATCGCCGGCCCCTCGGCCGCGGGCGCAGGCGCCGCCACGGCTGCAGGCGCAGGGGCGGGTTCCGCGGGCACATCCAGCACGAAGACACTGCCCACGCCAGGCTCGCTCTGGGCGCTCAGCGTGCCGCCCATCAGCGCGGCGACTTCGCGCGAGAGCGCGAGCCCCAGGCCGGAGCCCTCCTCCTGCGATTGCGCGGGCCCGACTTGCACGAAAGGCTGGAAAAGCTGCGCCAGATCCTCTGCTGCGATACCCGGCCCCGTGTCGCGCACCGCAAGACGCAAGCGCCCCTGCGACAGCACCGCGCGCACCTCTACCTCGCCCCGCTGCGTGAACTTGAGCGCGTTGCCCACCAGGTTCAGCGCAATCTGCTGCAGCCGAAGCGCATCGCCCCAGAGCCACACACCCGGCGGCGCATCAAGGCTCCAGGTGCAGACAAGGCCCCGCAGCTGCGCGCGCGCACGCAACGGGTGCATGACTTTCTGGATGGTGTCGTGCAGGTCGAAGGGCTGGCGCTCCAGCGTCATCTGGCCAGACTCGATCTTCGCGAGATCCAGCACCTGTCCGATCAGCGAGAGCAGCAACCGGGAGGCATCGCGCAGGTCGTCAAAATACTCGCGCTGCTCGGCATCGCGGGCGCTGTCGCGCAGCAATTGCGTGAGGCCGGTGATGGCATTGAGCGGCGTGCGCAGTTCGTGGCTCATCTTGGAAAGAAAACGGCTCTTCACCGCGGAGGCGTGGTTGGCTTCCCGCGTGGCGGCCTCGAGGCGGGTGTTGATGCGCTCAAGTTCCTTGCGCTGCTCGCGCTGCCGTGCGTTCACTGCGTGCAGTTCGTCGAGCGTTGCGCGCTGCGTGGTGAGCGCCATGAAGAACTCGACCGAGGGATCCGTGACGGCGAAATCGTTCAGGCCGAGACCGTACTGGCGCAGTTCATCCAGACCGAGCACTGCAGGGCTGCCCATCATCACGACGCAACCAGCGTCGCCGGGCAGGAACTCGGCGCGCAGCGCCAGCCCGTTCGCGCGGCAGTTGATCTGGCAGAACACGGGGCCCAGAGCGCGCAGTGTGGGCGCGTCCAGCACGCTCAGCGTGGGGCGCACGAATTCGAAACACGCATCGAAGCTGCGCCCGACCACGTCACCGCAGACGCGCGCGAGCGCGCTGCCGATCTGCAGCACCCTCAGATCCGGCCCGATGATGGCGTGGACGGGC
>JBILEB010000152.1:0-18439 GCA_044352295.1 Myxococcaceae bacterium | reverse complement strand
CCGCCTCCCGAGTCCCAACGGAGCGTCCCGCTCCAGGGTCGTTCGAGCTGACCCTCGAGCACCAGCGCCGAGGGCACATGATGGGCATCGCGCGCGGTGAGGGCGCCGAGTACGGCGAGGAACACGACGCCCCTGACGAGGTTGACGCGCATGCAGGCGCTATAGGCGATGTCCGCCTGCGCACCGAGCAGACGACAGTCGCCCGGGGCTGGATGGAGCACCGCGGGGTCGGTTCGCGGCGCCACCCTCGCCGTGAGCCAGGGCCTGCCAGGCGCTGGAGCTCCCCCGGCGGGTCGATGGGAAGAGCGTGCGGGTGAAGGTTCCGCTCGGGTTCGCGCAGGCGCGCCGACCTTCGACGGCGCCGACGCACGGCGCTGGACAGGCCGTGCGATGGCACGTCACAAGCGGCACGCCATGCACGTCCTCTTCGCCCTCGCGCTCCTCGCCACGGCCCCGGCTCCCGAAGCGCTCGCGAAAGCCATCGCTGAAGCCCGGCCGCTGTATCGGCAGCTCCATGGCTCACCCGAGCTCTCCGGCCAGGAGACCAGGACCGCCGCGCTCCTCATCGAGAAGATGAAGTCGCTCGGGTACTCGGTCACGCCGAAGCTGGGTGGCGTCGGCTTCATCGCGGTCCTCGCCAACGGCCCCGGCCCCACCGTGCTCGTCAGGACCGACCTCGACGCGTTGCCCATTCAGGAGGCCACGCAGCTCAGCTACGCGAGTCGAACCCCCGGCGTGATGCATGCGTGCGGGCACGACCTCCACATGGCCTCGTGGTTCGGCGCGGCCTCTGCGCTGGCGAAGCAGCAGACCCGGTGGAAGGGCACGCTCGTCTTCCTCGCGCAGCCAGCCGAGGAGATCGGCACCGGCGCCACCAACATGCTGAAGGACGGCGTGCTCTCGAAGTTTCCGCGGCCCATCGCGGCGCTCGCCCTGCACACCCACGCCGGCCTGCCCGCGGGCACCGTTGGCGTCATCACCGGCCCCGCGCTGGCCAACGTCGACACCATCGACCTCACCTTCTTCGGCACGTCAGGCCACGGCGCGTACCCGCACCTCACCGTCGACCCGGTCGTCATCGCGGCGCGCTTCGTGTCGGCGGTGCAGACGCTGGTGGCTCGCGAGACGAGCCCCTTCGAGCCGGCCGTCGTCACCGTGGGGAGCATTCACGGCGGCACGAAACACAACATCGTGCCGCCAGAGGTCCACCTGCAGCTCACCGCGCGCAGCTACACCGACGCCACCCGACAGGCCCTGCGGGACGGCATCGCCCGGCTGGCGAAGGCCGAGGCCGAGGGCGGGCGATCGCCGAAGCCGCCGCGGCTCACCATCGAGAACGGCGCCAACGCCATGGTGAATGACGAGGGGCTGATGACGCGGCTTCGACCCGCCCTCACGCAGACGCTCGGGCCCACCGCGCTCCAGCCCGTCGAGCGCTCCATGGCGGGCGAGGACTTCGGGGCCTTTGGCGTGGCGGGTGGCTTTCCGTCGGCGCTGCTCTGGGTCGGCGCCGTCGACCCTGCGGCGTTCTCCGCGTCGAAGGGCGTCGGGTTGCCCTCGCTTCATTCGGCGCAGTTCGCCCCCCACGAGCGAGCCATCGACACGGGCGTCACCGCGCTGACGACGAGCGTGCTGACGTTGCTCGAGTGACGCTCACCGCGCGGCCGTCAGGTGGCGAAGCGCTCGACGGGAGGCAGGGGGAAGTTGGTGAGGTGGCCCTCGCCGAACTCCACCGTCCGGCGCCAGTAGAGCATACCGACCTTCAACGCCGCGCCACGGCCACCGGGCACGCGCCGCACCGCCGCTTCGAGCGGCCGGATGAAGGTCTTCACCAGCGAGGGGAAGAGCGACCACGGGCTGCGCGGGAGGCCCAGGGCATCGGCGCGCACCGGGCCCACGAAGTGCCGGGTGAGCGCGCGGGTGAAGGCCAGGTAGCCCTCGGGCGCCCCGCGTTCCTTCGCGCTGTCGATGAGGGCGTTGGTGAGGCGCCGCGAGTCTTCGTCAGGCGGGGCCTCGGTGGCCTGAATGAGCTCCCAGACGAGGTCGGCATCGGCGCGGCAGGTGGGGAGCAGCTCCGCGTCGACGCCCATCACCACGCCCACCGCCCGCCAGAGGTGAAAGAGGTCGGCCTCTTCCTCGGCTGACACCGTCACGCCCAGCTGCCGCAGGCCGTCCACCAGCTCGCGGGAGAACAAGAGAATCGTGCCAGCCATGTCGTACTGGTTGATGGGCAGGCCCCAGTCGTCCGGTCGCCAGCGGGGCGAGTGTCGCAAGCCCAGTCGCACGCGCGCGTGCATCAGCCGAACCCGCACGGTGGCCGCGAAGCCGTCTCCGTGCCGCGCCAGGCCACCCGGCAGACACACGGCTTCGACGAAGCGGGCGGTCTCTCCCAGGCGGCGCGTGGTGTCCTCGGTGAGGCGCGCGGAGAACGCGAGCGGCTTGTTCCCGGCCGGGCTGCAGTAGCCCGAGACGAGCGACTTGAAGCCGAGCGAGAAGCCACTGAGCAGCCCGTGGCGCAGAATCACCTCGCCGCCACGGTCAGCCCGCGCCGGGTCGAACCACACCGGCACCTGCGACAACGAGGCCTCGAGCGCGACGAGGGACTCCGGGAGCCCGGCGCGTTCGCCGGCGAGGAGCTGTCCCACCAGCGCCTCCTGTTCACCCCGTGGACGTCGGGCGAGGTCGGCGACGGCCGCGTCTGCGAGTGGATCATCGGCGAGGAGAAAGTGCGCCATGCGGCGAGCGCGGTGGGCGCCAAAGCGCTCGGCAGCGGCCTCGGCGTGGACGAAGCGGGTCGGAGTCACGGGGCGTGAGACTAACGGGCCCGCTCCACGGCGCCGCGACGGGGGGGCCGAGCCACGAGGACAGGTGATGCACCGCAGCAGGTGCCATGGGCGCGCGCGCCCGGGAAGGCCGCCTCACACCAACAGGCCCAGCACCCCTTCGAGCCACTCCTGCACCTGCCGGTTGGTCGGCAGCTGGTTGTGGTCGAGCGCCCAGGCGAACAAGGGGCCCGCGAGCTCTCCGGCGCTGCGGTAGCGCTGGCGCACGTCGGGCGTCAGCGACTTCTGGATGACGGTGGCCAGCGGCTTGTCGACGTAGTCGGGGATGTTCAGCTTCGCCGCGCGGATGCGGTTCATGACTTCCTGCTCGCTGGCGCCTTCGTCCTGAAACGGGTGGTAGCCGACCAGCAGCTCATGGAGCATCACGCCCACCGCCCACAGGTCGCTCGAGGGGCCCTGCGGCTGGCCGGTGATCTGCTCCGGTGAGAGGTACGAGAGCTTGCCCGCGGCGATGCCCTCGCCCGGCCCGATGTCGATGTGGCCCGACCTCGCCACGCCGAAGTCGCCCACCTTCACCTCGCCCGCGCCGGAGAAGAAGACGTTCGCCGGGTTGATGTCGGAGTGCACCAGCGACAGCGGCGTGCCGGTGCGGGTGGTGGCGGTGTGGAAGTACGCGAGCGCGCGCAACACCTCGATGCAGATGTGCACGCCCATGCCGAGGGGGACGCCCTTCATCTGCCGGCGGTGGGCCTCCATCAACTCGCGCAGGTCACCGCCGATGAGGAACTCCATCGCGATGAACTGCCGGCCGAACGCGGCGCCGGTCTCGAGCATGCGCACGAGGTTGGGGTGCGACAACAGCGCCATGAGGTCGGCTTCGTCGGCGAACTTCTCCTCCGACACGCCCTTGCGCATCAGCTTGAGCGCGACGTTGAGCTGATCGCCCTTCTCGTCGGTGGCCTCGGCGAGGAACACCTCGGCCATGCCGCCCTGCCCCAGGCGCGAGCGGATGATGTAGCGGCCGAACCGGCTGCTGGGCACCTCGACTGCTTGAACGGGCGAGCCAGCCATACGGACCGCACGGACTGTAGCCGTTCGTCCGCGCGGCTTTCACGCGTTTTGGCTCAGGCCCTCGGATAGACTTGGGCCCGCCCTTGTGACGTGTCTCACCTGCGGAACTCCGCTCCCACCTGACGCCGCGACGTGCCCCGCGTGTGGAACGCCGGTGGCGCCGCCTGTCGCGTCGTCGGGGCCGTCGACGATGGTGTCGGCCCGCCGCGCGGCAAGTCCACCTCCGTCCGAGCCGCCCGCCGGGCCCCCCGCCCCACACCCACCAGGCCCCAGCACCGCGGCGGGGAGTCGTCAGCAGCCCAGGCCCGCCGTTCCGATTCCTGGCGACACCGTGCCCTCGGGCAAGCCCATGGAGCGCCTGTCCGGCCGCTACCTGCTCAAACACAAGATCGGCGAAGGCGGCATGGGCACCGTCCACGTGGCCTACGACGCCGAGCTCGACCGCGACGTCGCGGTGAAGATGCTCGCGGCGAACCTGGTGAACGACGCCGAGGTGATGGAGCGCTTCGAGCGCGAGGCGCGGCTGACGGCAAAGCTCGACCACCCGAACATCGTGCCCATCTACGACGTGGGCCGGTACGAGGGGCGGCCGTTCCTCGTGATGAAGTTGTTGCAGGGCGACACGCTCACCGGGCTGCTCCGCACGAAGGGCGGCTTCACCAGCGACGAGACGCTCAAGCTCGTCAAGCAGGTGGCGTTGGGGCTCGACTACCTGCACGCCAGGGGCTTCATCCACCGCGACATCAAGTCGGGGAACATCTTCCTGGCGCCCGACGGGCACGCGACCATCCTCGACTTCGGCATCCTGCGAGCGCGGCAGCCGACGTCGTCGCTCACGCGCTCGGGCATGGTGATGGGCACGCCGCACTACATGGCGCCCGAGCAGGCGATGGGCCTCAAGGACGTCGACCACCGCGTCGACCTCTACGCGCTGGCGGTGGTGCTCTTCGAGGTGCTGACGGGCACGTTGCCGTTCGAGGCCGACAGTGAGCTGCGCCTCATTCACATGCAGGCGCACTCGCCGCCGCCCGACCTCCTCGACCGCGCGCCGTGGATTCCGAAGGCCGTGGCCGAGGTGGTGAAGAAGGGTTTGTCGAAGAAGCCGGACCAACGCTTCTCGTCCGCGGCCGAGCTGGTGCAGGCGCTCGAGGCCTCGTACCGGGACTCCGGCGGGCACCAGGCGGCGCCGAAGACTCCGTCGGCGAGCGTGGGCGTGACGACGGGCTCGGGCTTGCGGGTGTTGCCGAAGTTGTCACCGGGCACGAGCTCGCCGCGCCTGCCGGCCGTGAAGCCCGCGTCGACGTCGGTGCCGCAGCTGCCGGTGGAGCCTCCGAAGGTGCTGAAGGACGGCGGCGATGAGCCGCTGGCGAACGTGTCGATTCCCGTGGGGTCGCAGCCGGCGCCGTCATCGCGTCGGCCGCTCTTCATCGCGCTCGGCGTGGTGGCGGTGGTGGCGGCGGTGCTGGGCGTGGTTCGGCCGTGGGCGAGTCGAGACGTGGTGGTGACGCCTCCGCCGGGAGTGCCCGATGCCGCGGTGACGATGGTGGCAGCGGCGAGCGACGCGGGCGCGTTGGAGTTCGACGACGCCGGTATGCTGGTCGAGGCGCTCGATGCAGGCGCGTCAGACGTCGATGGAGGCTCCGCGCTGGTCGAGGTGAGCCCGCCTCCGGACGCCGGAAAGCCCACCCTCATCAGCAAGCGCCGCAACGGGAAGTTGAACGTCATCACGATGCACGCTGGAGAGCCCTACTGGGCCCAGGTGAGCCTCGACGGCATTCCCCGGGGGAGGACCCCACTGCTGCTCGACCTGCCCGTGGGGCGCTACCAGATGCGCGTGGAGCGCGCCGGCTTCCGCGTCGAGGAGCGCTCGGTGCTCATCGGGGCGGGCAAGCCGGCGGTGGTGAAGATCGACCTGAGGCCGTGATCAACCCCGTGGTGTGCGCCGAGGCGGTGAAGCCCGGACCACGCTGACATGTCAGCCCTCTGTGAGACAACGGTGCCAGCGCACCAACGCGCCGTATCGGGGGAACCATGGACGCAGTGGAGTTCAGTGAGGAAAACGAGCTCTTCGCGCAGCTCGCGCGCCTGGAGCGCCGGTATCGCGAGCAGCTTGGCGCACGGCTCGAGCGGCTCGGGCTCTCGCCGAAAGATCACGAGCTGATGGCGGCCCTCGGCGCCGGCGTCGCAAAGACGCCAGGCGGTCTCGCGCGGGCCTTCAACGTGAGCCGTCAGTTCATGCATCGGCGGCTGGTCGCGCTCGAGGAGGCCGGCCTCCTTCAACGGTGGCGCGCAGGCCCCAACCTGGATGCGGTTCATGTCGGCCTGACACGGACGGGCGAAAGGGTTCTGACCGAGACGCGCGAGCTGGTCGGCGGATGGAACGATGCGGTGGTTCGACGAATGGGCATTCAGCGGCTGGCTGCGTTGAAGGAGTTGCTCGACGCCCTGGAACGCGCGGTCGGGGCTCCAGCGCGGAGTGTCGCGGAGAAGCGACGAACGACAGGCCTCGAGGAAGGTCGTGGGGAAGGAGGGTGCTCCGAAGCCTCGGGGCACGAGGGCGCGATGGAACATGGCGCAACCTCGAGCGTGACGACCGCTGGTGCGGGCAACCAGGCATTCGCTGAAGGGTTCTGCCCCGGGCCGGACGACTCGCCGGCGGTCGACTCCGAGGGCGACATGTCGGCCGACGAATTCACCCGGTATCTGCACGCCTGCATCAAGCGCGGATGAGTCCGGCTGCTCGCTCACCGACTGCGGCGTCGGCGCGCGCTGGCCGCGGAAGGCTCCCAACAGGCCGGTTGCAGCCCTCATCCGTCGAGACACGCGTCGCCGCCAGCGGAGGCTGGGTTGAGGGCCACGCCGGAGCAGGCTCAACACCGAACTTCCGGAACGTTCTCGACGCGGCCCGGCCGAGGGCGGCCGCCTCCAGGGGGGTGTCAACCAGGGTGACGGAAAGGCGTCACCCAGGTTTACACCCCCCCGGAGAACCGACCGCCCTCCCTCGGCGATTTCGCACGGAGCCGGCACGATTCGGATGACACCCACGCCACTCGAGGCATCGGAGCGCCCTCCCAGCCCCTGCTCCCTCGAGCCAGTTTGGCTGGGTCGGTTCGTCACGCGACGGACTCACCGCCAGCGTGCGCGGCAGGCCTCCCGCACCGGGGTCGACGACTCGAGCAGCGCCCAGAGCACGCACTCCGTCGTCTCGGGTGGCCGCGCCTGGCACGCGTCGACGTCGGCCCTGCTGGCCCAGCGATGCACCAGCAGGCAGCGGTACGGTACCTCAGCCCGACCCGCCCGCTGATCAACGACCGCTTCACCGAGACCGTCACGATGGAGCACACGAACCGCCCGAGCCTGCTCAGGGCGTCTTCGCCAGCCGGGCCTGGGTGTCCGCGAGGAGCTTCATGCGCACCGCCTGGCGCTCGGTCAGCAAGGTGGCGATGGTCTGCGTGTACTTCACCTTGTGCGCGCCGCAGGTCTCTTCCCGAAGCTTCGCGAACTTCTTCGCGGTGAGGGCGTTCTTCCCGTCGCGCTGGCTCAGCGTCACCGAGGTGGCGGCGTTCTGCGCGTACTCGGCCTCCTCGCGGTCGAGCACGGGGCTCATGCAGGCGTCCCACGTCTTCTTGATGGTCTCGAGCTTCTGCGCAGCCGCCTTCGCCGCGGCATCACCGGCGTCGCCGAGCTGGTCGAGCTCGAACCGGCCCAGGAAGGCATGCGCCGAGTCCTTCGGGAACGCGGTGGGGCGCTTCTGCTCGAAGACGCTCGGCTCCCAATGCACCTCTTCCATCTCATAGCGCCCGCCATCCAACGTGACGAAGATGAGCTTCGAGCGGACGTCGCGGGCGTCGCGCGCTTCGACCTCGGTGCTCCAGATGACGCCGGCGGTGCCCTCGGGAAGATGGCTGAAGTCGATGGGCTCGTCCTCGACGCGCCGGCAGAGGTCGTGCTCGAGGCGAATGGTCCCGAAGCCCGACTCCTCACGCAGGAAGCCGCCGCCGAAGGGCGCCAGCGGCGAGTCCTTGCAGAGGAAATCGCCCTTGTAGCGCTTGGACTCGACATCGACGCCCGGCGCCGGCGTCCACCGGGCCCACGACTTCTTCGTCAGCACCACCACCTGCGTCGGGTCGAGCTTCGCGAAGGCGAGCGCCACCTTCTCGAGCGAGGTGCTGTCGGCCGCGGTGAAGGTGGGCTGCTTCGTGACGACGGCGAGCCCTGCCAGGCGCCTGGCGCGCGCGTCGATGTCCGCGGCCTCCTTCGCGGCGGCGGGGTCGAGCGAGGGCCCGCCACCACCGGACAGGAGCGAGGCGCTCTCGGCGCGGGACGACGACGTGGTGCTGCCGCCTCCGATGACGAGGCCAGGCAGGCGCAGGGTGCAGGCCTGGGCGAAGGACGCGGCGAGGACGGCGACGAGGACTCTGGTCTTCATGGTGGCTCCTGGTGAGGGAAGGGTCAGCGGGCGCGGAAGACGCCCTGGTAGAGCTCGACGCAGTCCCTCGCTGCCGTCGTGCTGGAGAAGTCGAGCGCGCCGCCCGGGTAGTACACGCGCGTGCGGCCTGCGGTCGTACAGGTGCCGAGCTGCCGGTCCGCGCTGCACCGCGACGGGCCCCACACGCCGCGAGCGTCGTCACAGCCGATCTTGAGGCGCGCCTCTCCGAGCGCGAACGCCTCGTCGCGGTATTCGGTGCACACCCCCAGGACTGGCGTCGCGCAGCTCGCGCGGAAGCGGCTCTCGAGGCGCAACGATGCGGCCGCGACGGGGGCGGGCGGCCCGTTGCACGCAGCGAGCGTCACACACACGAGGGTGGTCCAGAGGAAGCGCATGGCGTCGGGCCGCTGTGGCAACGCAGCGGTCGATGCTCAGACGGTTCGGGCCTGCGGGATTTTGCGCGCCAGGGCGCGATGAGGGCGCTCCGAAGCCCTGGGGGTGCGCAGGGGCCGGAGGACCTCGCTCCCCTCGGGGTCCGACGCCGAAAACGAGAGGGGCCGGGCCGCTCCTCCTTCTCGTCGTGGAGCGGTGAGCCGGCCTGGCTGGTGGCGTGATTCCGCGTCTCTTCGGCGCTCGAGGCTTCGGAGCACGACCTCGCGACCCGCGCTCCTTCAGGCAGCCTTCGGTCGATGCCGCTGCCTCCGCGACGCGCACCCGCTTCACCCCGGTGCAGCCTCACGGCCCGCCCTCTTCGAGGCAGCCCTGTCGTTTCCGCCTCCGGGACGCGATCCACCTTCACCTCGGCGTGGCCTCGCGGGTCTGTCTCGCCATGAACGCCGACCTCGACCTCGCGCGTGGCGCCCTGGCCGGAAACTCCGAGTCATTGCGGGCACTTGAAACCCTCGTCTCCACCCTCCCGGTCTCCGATGAGGCCCGGCAGGTGCTGCGCCACCGTGTCCTGGTCGACCGGAAGCTCGAGGCCTACGACGGCCGGGGCCCCTTGCGGGCGTGGCTCAAGACGGTCGCGCTCCGGCTCGAGGTCGACCTCACGCGAGCCCATCGCGAAGAGGCGGTGGAAGACCGGGTGCTCGACGCCCTCATGCCCCCTTCGGCGCACCTCGAAGCCGAGCTCGTCCGCGCCCAGTCACGCCACGCGCTGCGCGATGCGGTGCGGGCGTCGTTGGCGTCGATGCACGAGCGCGAGCGGCTGTGGATTCAGCACCACTACCTCGACGGCCTCACGCTCTCGGCCATCGGCAAGGTCTACGGCGTCGCGCCCTCCACGGTGATGCGCGCGCTCGAGAAGGCGGTGGCCACGCTGCGAGGCCTCGTGCGCGACCACCTCCGCCAGGCCCACGGCCTGGGCCTCACCTCGCTCGACAGCCTGGTGCGAGCCGGAGTGAGCTGACGCCCGGCGCTCCGCATGGCCGACTCGTCTTCCACCTGTCCCACCGAGAACGAGCTGCTGGCGTTCGTCGCCGGAGCCACCGAGCGTCGCGCTGACCTCGAGGGCCACCTCTCCGGCTGTGAGCGCTGCCGGGTCGCCGTCGCGAACGTGGCGTCGAGAACGGCGAGCTCCACCCGCGCGCCCGGCCAGCAGCGCCGCGGCGACGAGGTGGGCCGCTACCTGGTGCTCGAGCTCGTCGGAGAGGGCGCGATGGGGCGCGTGTACGCTGCGTACGACCCGGTGCTCGACCGCAAGGTGGCGCTCAAGCTGCTGCACCCCCTCTCCGACGGGCCCGATGGCCAGGAGCGGCTGCTCCGGGAAGCGAAGGCGCTCGCGAAGGTGGCGCACCCTCACCTCGTTGCCGTGCACGACGCCGGCACCTTCGCAGACTCGGTCTTCCTCGCGATGGAGTTCGTCGACGGGCAGACCCTTCGCGCCTGGCTCGCCCAGAAGAAGCGCAGCGACGACGAGGTGCTCGAGGCCTTTCTCCAGGCTGGCCGGGGACTGGCCGCCGCGCACGAGGCAGGGCTCGTGCACCGGGACTTCAAGCCCGAGAACGTGCTGGTGGGCCGTGACGGCCGCGTGCGCGTCTCGGACTTCGGCCTCGCACGCGAGCTGGGTGCGGCGACCTCGACCCCGTCACGGGAGGCCCTCGCGCTGCCGTCACCCGACGGCTCGCCGCGTCGCGAAGAAGGCGCCGTGGATGCGCACGCCAGTCTCGAACAGACGGCGAAGCCTGCGACGCCAGCGGTCGCGGCCCTCGTCACGGCCACCGGCGCGCTCGTCGGAACGCCGGCGTACATGGCGCCGGAGCAGCTCACGGGCCAGCGCGCCGACCCCCGGGCCGACCAGTTCGCCTTCTGCGTCGCGCTCGCCGAGGCCCTCCAGGGCGCGCGGCCCTTCACGAAGAACTCGGCCGAGGTGGTGCGCCGGGGCCCGAGCCTGCGCACGGCGTCGCGACTCGCGCGGGTGCTGCAGCGTGGCCTCTCGCTCGAGCCCACCGCCCGCTTTCCGTCGATGCAGGCGCTCCTGGCGGCCCTCGCGCCGCCGGCGTCCCGCGCGTCCACCCGTGCCCTCCCCGCGGCCGCCCTCGTGCTCACGCTCGTCGCCCTCGCCGCCTTCGCGCGGCAGCGCAGCACGCTCTGCGCGTCGGGCCCGGAGCGGGTGGCCGCCGTCTGGTCGAACGACCGCCAGGAGCGCCTGCGGGCCCACTTCGCCTCCCTGGGTAGCCAGGACACGTTTCAACGAATCCACGGGGAGCTCGACCGCTGGGCGGCGGCGTGGGCGGCGCAGCACCGCGAGGCCTGTGAGGCGACACGCCTGCGTGGAGAGCAGTCCGACCAGGTGTTCACCGTGCGCATGGCCTGCCTCGACCGGCGCCTCGTCGACCTCGACGGCGCGCTCGGCGTGCTCGCCACCACCGGCCCCGAGTCGTTGGCCCGCGCCCAAGACCCGGTGCTCTCCCTGACGCCCTTGAGTGTCTGCGCCAACAGCGCGGCGCTCCTCGTACCGGTACCGAAACCCGAGGCGCCAGCGCTGCGGGAGCGCGCCGACACCATCGAGCGCGAGCTGGCCCGGGCCCGGGCGCTGCGCGAGTCGGGCCGCTTCGTAGAGGGGCTCCCCATCGCGACGTCGGCCGCGCTCGAGGCGCACGGGCTGGCCTGGGCCCCCCTCGAGGCCGAGGCCCTCTTCGTCCGCGGGCAACTCCTCGAGGGCGCCAGCGACCTGCCCGGCGCCGAGAGCGCCCTGCGTGATGCCTTCACCCGCGCCCACGCCGCGCGCGATGACCGCCTCGCCACCCTCATCGCCCTCGAGCTGAGCTTCGTGCAGAGCCAGCAGGCCCGGCTGAAGGAGTCGGACGAGTGGGTGTGGCAGGCCAGCGCGCTCGCCCCGCGGGTGGGCGTCGACTGGGAGCTCGCCTCGAAGCTCGCCAACCAGCAGGGCCACCTGCACAGCGCCCGCACCGAGTTCGCCAGCGCCGAGGTGCGCTACCGCACGGCCTGGGCGCTCCGACGCGACCACCAGGGGCCCTCGCACCCGAAGACGGTGACGATTCTCGCCAACCTCGCGAGCGCCATCGGGGCCCAGGGCCGCTTCGAGCAGTCGGCCGAGCTCCTCACCGAGGTGGCGCGGCAGCTCGAGGCCTCGCTGGGCCGCGCGCACCACAAGGTGGGGCAGTCGTGGAACGGCGTGGCGGAGCAGTACATCGCGCTGCACCGTCCGGCCGAGGCCCTGGCCCTCATCGACGGCATCTTCGCCGAGCAGCTCGCCGCCCTCGGGCCCTCGAGCCAGTACGTCGGCCGGCTCCGCTACGGGCGGGCCGAGGCGCTGCGCGGGCTGGGCCGGCTCGACGAGGCCACCGCCGAGTACCAGCAGGCGCTGAAGGTCTTCGACGACGCGTCGATGCCGTTGATGGCCGGCATCGCCTCGAGCGCGCTCGGCGCGACGGCGTGTCAGGCGGGCCGGCTCGATGAGGGGCTGGCCGCGGCGGCCCGCGCGCGGGAGGTGCTGGTGAAGGCCTTCGGTGAGGCCCACGAGGAGGCCACGGTGGCGCTCGAGGTGCAGGGCGAGTGTCTGCTCGAGGCCGGCCAGCCCCAGCGCGCGCGCTCGTTCTTCACGCGCTCCCTCGAAGCCCGGGAGAAGGCCGGCGACGACGACTGGACGGCGCGCTCCCTCGTCGGGCTGGGGCGCACGCACCTGGCGCTGGGCCAGGTGGCCGAAGGGCGGGCGCTCCTCACCCGTGGGGCGCGCTCGCTCGAGCGCTCGAAGCTCGACGCGGTGCTGCTGGCGACCGCCCAGAAGGCCCTCGGCGTCGGGCCCGCGCTCGATGGCGGGCGCTGACGCGCGTTGGCCTCGGTGCACGCAAAAGCACGCCGCCCCGAAGCGTCATCGTGTCGAACCGGCGCACCGCGCCCTCATCCCAAGGAGCTGTCCCATGAAGCGTCTCATCCTGTCGGCCCTCGCCACCCTCACCCTCGTCGCTGGCTGTAGCAAGGAGGCGGCAGCCGGTACCGCGCCCACGCCCGCAGCCGTGGCGCCCGTCATCGAGGCCCCGAAGAAGCCAGCGCTCGTCGAGCTCGACCTCTCGAAGTGGGGCCCGGCCTTCAAGGGCTACGTCGCCCTCGCGCCCGCGGGCTCGACGCTCGAGTTCGACGACCCGAGCCGGCAGCTCAAAATCTCCGAGAACGACTACCTCAACCTCAACGAGGCGCCCTTCTTCGAAGACGCCCTGGCGTCCATCGGCAAGGGCGACGACACGGTGAAGAACGTCGTGAAGAAGGTCACCGAGGCCACCTGGGAGCGCACCGCCCCCATCGGCGCCTTCTGGTCGTTCGACGTCCTCGTCACCACCGGCAAGGACAAGTGGTCCTGCAATGGCGAGACGCTGACCGACGCCACCACCCGCGCCGTGCTGGTGGACGTGTGCAAGAGCATCAAGAAGAAGTGAGAGCGGAGCCGAACGGCCTCGACTCACCCACTCGCTTCGGGGCGCTCGCTGATGTCGAGGTCGCGTCCGTCTGGTTCGGTCCCGCCCACGCGTCGAGGTGGATCAGCCAGCCTCTGGAGGGTCTGGTCGAATCGCCTCGGTGCGTTCGCTGATCGGTTCACGCTTCTCGGCGTTCTGGGAAGGAATGCGACCCCTTCGGGCGCTCCAGGACCGCGAGCCAGGTTCCAGCGGAAACGGACTTCTTCGGAAGGATGCCGCCGAGGGCCTCCGGCACCCGGTGCGCGCGGAGGACCCCGAGGTCGAGGTGCTCGAGGTCGAGATACTCGTCTCCGTCGCTCAGGTGCAAAGCGCCCTCTGCCTGGCTCACCGTGGCGACCTCGTGGTCGGTCAGCAGCCCCAGGACGGCCTCCCTGGTCCCGAACGCCTCCCGGCCAGGTGGGAGGGTGTGCAGATCGAGGCTCGTGACGTCGGTGTCGCGCAAGACGGAGCGGGCTTGCGCGACCAGGGCTTCGGGTCCCATCGCGAGGACGAGGTGGGCTCAGGTCTGCCTTCGGCGCGAACTCGTTCCTTGTGGAGGGGCGTGGTGGCGCCCCATTGCACGACGAGCACTCCGCCAGCATTGCTCAACTCGACCCCGTGCCATGGTTGTTCGCTCATTGCCCAACCTCCGAGGCGCAGGCCTGTCTCCGCGCCATTTCGTTCTTCGGGTTTGTCTGAGGGGGTGGATTTGCATCAACTGCGCCAGCGCTCGGGAGGCCCCAACTTCGGCGCACCCTTCGGTCGGGCGGCGAGCTCAACGCCGACCTCACCACCAGCGACGGCCCCGAGTGCTTCACGGTTCGCAAGCCGAAGGGGTGGCCGGAGCGCGCTCTGAAAACCGTCGGACACAAGAGTGTCCATGAACGCGAGAGGCTCAGCGAATCGGCACCGGGTCGCCTGGACGCGCCGACGCCCGTCGCCGATTGCCACCCAGCCGCGCCACGAAGTCGTCCAGCCCCGGGCCCTGCACGCCGAGCTGCCTCGCCACGCTCGACGCATCGAGCACGCACGCGTCGGGCCGCTCACTGAAGTGCGTCGGGTCGAGGAAGTCTCCGGCCCGCAGGGAATGCGGCGCCTGCTGCCCCAACACCCCGGCCACGTGCACCACGCCCAGTTTGCGCTTCGAGAGGAACCGCGTCGGCACCTCGCGCGCGTCGAGCATACTCACCGTGATGGTCGCGCCCTCTTCGATGGGCATCGCCGCGACGATGAGCTTCGAGCGCGGCTCGCCCACCACCCACGCCGTCACCATCGCCGTCGTCAGGCCCGAGCCCACCGCGCCCAGCACCAGCGCCCGCCCGAACCCCGTCATGGCGTCCCCTCGTGACGCTGGAGCAGCGCCGCTCCCAGGCGGGCCACCTCGGCCGTTCCGCCGTTCATCCCGTCGAGCGTCTCCTTCACGCGCCGGGCACACGCCATGTCGGGCTCGATGCGGTCGGTGTCACGCAGCACCGAGTCCGGCGCCACACGCCAGCGCACGGTCTGGCCGACGAAGCGGTCCCGGGTCGCGGGCGTCGCGCAGCTCTCGGTCACCAGCGCCTTCGGCCATTCGCTCTCGGTCAGGTCCTCCGCGACGATGCGGTGGCCTGCGGGGAGCTCCTTCGCCGTCACCAACACCGGCATCGTCTCCCAGGCGTCCGCGTTGCGGGTGCGCGAGCCCACCACGAAGCCGTACCCCGCGCCGAGACCCACGGGCACTCCCACCACCAGCCCGAACAGCAGCCCCGAGAGGATCGATCGTCTGGTCGTCGTCGTCACGTCACTGGTCACTGCACGCCTCCGCGACTCGCGAGCGCGATGGGTGTCGGTGTGGATCAGCCCGATGACACGCGCTGGTGGTCCGGTAAGGACCGCCCCTTCCGCGCGCCACTGAA
The DNA here is from genome assembly GCA_044352295.1 of Myxococcaceae bacterium. Taxonomy (GTDB): domain Bacteria; phylum Myxococcota; class Myxococcia; order Myxococcales; family Myxococcaceae; genus Xiheimicrobium. Next base: position 3,348 of record JBILEB010000152.1, on the reverse strand, counting down.
GCGGGCCGGTTTTCAAGGTGACTGGCCGCCCGAAATGTGGCGCATTGGGGTTCTCCCGTGATGTCCCTCGGCGCCCTCCTCATCGCAGTCGCGCTGGCGCCCGCGCCTGCTCCCGCCCCGAAGGGCACCCGGTACGAGCAGGGCCAGAAGCTGTTCAACCAGGGCGACTTCGAGGCCGCCCTCAAGCAGCTCGACCTCGCCGCCCAGGAGGAGCGCGACCCCGCCGTCCTCGAGCGCCTCCATCTGCTGCGCGGCCAGGCCTTCTCGGCGCGCCAGGACTTCATGAAGGCCGAGGACGCGTTCGGCCTCGCGCTCGAGGCGAACCCCGAGGCCTCCCTCGACCCCGCGCGCGTCGACCCCACGGTGGTGAAGCTGCTCGAGTCGGTGCGTACGCGGCTGGCGGGCACCCTGGTGCTCAACGCCACGCCCTCGACGGCCACGCTGCTCCTCGACGGCAAGCCGCTCGGCCCCGCGCCCCAGACGGTGCAGGCCAGCATCGGCCGCCACAAGGTCGAGGCGCGCTTCGGGGACGAGGCGGTGCCGCCGGTGGAGTTCGTCCTCAAGGCGCGCCGTGAAGTCCGCGTCGAGTTCGTCCGGGGCAAGCCGCCGCCCGTCATCGTGACGCCGCCGCCCACCGTGCCCGAAGAGAAGCCGATTCGTCCGATGGGCGAGGTGCGTGGCGTGTTCGAAGTACCGCCGAAGCCGGGCGCCGACACCGCGGGCGCCATCGAGATTGGCGGAGGCCTCGACACGAAGTTCATCCGGGCTGGCGTCGCGGTGCGCCTGTTTCCCTACTTCGGCGTGGTGCCGCGCGTCGCGCTGGTGGTGCCGGCGGTGGGGAACCTGAACGCCTTCGTCGAGCTGCAGGTGCCCATCTGGCTGACGCGGCCCTCGGGCGGCATCGGCGTGGGCGTGGGCGGCGCGGCGGGCGTGGAGTACTGGGTGGTGCCCTTCATTGGCGCCTTCGCGCAGGTCGGCGGGCACTACCTCATCCTCAACCCGATGCGCGGCGACTCGACCGCCTTCGTGGCGAGCGCCGGCGTGCGGCTGCGCGTGCCCTGACGGCTCGTCAGCTGGCCGCTGCCGGAAGCGAACGTCAGCGCTTGCCGAGCGCCACCGCTGCCTGCTTCACCGCGGCGTCCGGCCAGGTGTCCGGCCCGGAGCGCCCGAGAATCTCGACGCCCACGTCCGTCGTCCCCAGCAGGAAGGGGCCCGTGTTCCCTTCCCGGAGCGCGTACGCACCCTCGGGCTTGATGACCTGCACCATTCGAACCCTCGAGCGTCTCGACGTCGGCCCGGTCTTTTGCCCGAGTTGACAGTCGCTTCATCGCGATCAGCCCCTCACGCGTCACGACCGTCAGACGCCTGCCCTTGAAGGTCCCAGCCACCCGCGACGACCACGCCGGCAGGTACGACGATGACACCTCGAGAATGTCCAACGTCAGGTGGCAGTTGGCGACGACCTTGGTGGCGCGAAACAAGCGCTGGGGATTCGGCGTGCCGACCCCGAGCGGCATGGGCACGGCCCGGAGCGTGAATCCCGCGGTCTTCACTGCGACGAAGGCACGCTCGACCTCGCTCTCTCCGCGAGAACATCGATGTGTTTGGTCGCTCGTGGAAAGCCGTGCACCGCGAGGGCAAGGCCACCACAGAGGGCGTACTCGACGCCAGCGGCGCCCCAACCCCGACCTGACCCTCGGCAGCCTCTCGTTCGACGCCTGGGTCGCCCGAATCATCGGTGGCACCGGCAGGCGCGGCGGCGGGACCCGGAGCGAACGCAGGGAGCATGTTGAGTCCGAGGATGATGAACACTCCCCAACGGGCCCACGGGCGCCCCAGAAAGAACGCCGCGCCGACGATGATCGACGCGAGTTGCCCCGGCACGGCGAGCCACATGCCGCTGGTCAGCGTACCGGCCAGTCCGAGGAGCGTGAAAGGAACGCCGAGCCCCGTCAGCCAGGCCCAGACGTCGCGCTTGCCCCAGTACTTAAGCCGGAAGGCCTCGAGGTGGCCCACGTCCGGCCGGGCTTTGAAAAGAATACGTCCTTTGTCTTCCGCTCGCTGTTCGTGTCTGCGCTCATCGGATGCTGTGCCTGTTCGCCACCTCCCCTTCCGACCGATTGCACCGCTGGCCTGGTCTGTCCGGTCGGCCAGGCATGCAACAGCGTGAGCCGACGGTGTGAGTTCATGGTCACCCCGAACACTGGAGGTTCGGGAGCAGGGACCGTCACGGCGGGCGGCGCCGGCGGAGGGAGCACCACGACGGTGAGCCCCTGGAGCATGGCGATCGATGTCTCCGCGCTGAATCGAGCGCTCCCCCCAGTTGCTACGTCAACAACGTCGTGCCGAGCACCTTTCCGACCGGGCCGCTCACGCTGACGCTCCAGGCGGTGTCGTTCGAACGACTCGGGTTCGATTTGATCCTCGAGCCCTCCACCACCGTCATTCGGCTCGGGCAGGCGCCTGAGTACTTCTTTCCCGAGGCCATCGTCGACGGTACCCGAACAGGCTCGGAGTGGGGCCTGACCGGCGTCCTGCAGGTCAGGAGCCTCGGTCCCGTCTCCCTTGCCCGCAGCGCCATCGAGACCCGCGATTACTCGACGAAAGTCACCTTCACCCGCAATGGCAATCAGGCGAGCGGGACGCTCACCATCGCGGCGAGCTACAGCTGTTTGGACAACGGACCTGCCCTGGCCGACCAGTGCCCGAGGAGCCCTCCCTTCGCACCTGACGCGGCAAACTGCTCCGTGACATTCCCCTTCACCGCACAACAGCTCACTCAGATTCCTGCATGGGCGCTCCCATCGTCGCCGACGACCGGCGGGGCCGGTGGTGAGACGGCCTGACCTCGAGTGCTGGCCTCCCGCGCGGCCACGCCCGCCGCCGATGGACACGCCAGGTACACGCTCGCCTGCGCCGTCGTCGTCACGTCCACGCGAGTCGTCGCAGTCGGAGTCCGACAGGATTCGGGGCAAGGAAGCCAACGCCGACAAGCGCGTCGTCTCGCGCTGGGAGGACACGCTTCGGCTGCTCGACGCCACGCAGGTGGTGTGCGACCGTTCTTTCGGGATTTCTCGACGAAGCAGCAATGGCCTGGAGGCGGCGTGGTGAGAATGCCCGGTGCGTGGCGATGGCTTGCGGCGGTGGCGGTGCTGCTCAAGTGCAGCAGCCCAGCGCAGGAGGACGCGCCGTCCCATCCTCCACCGCCCGCCGCGAACCAAGCAGCCACGGACGACTGGCAGCAGCGCGTGCAACGGCGCATCAGCGACAGCGAGTACCGGATTCGCAGAGGCGCCGACGGCTGGGAGGCAGGGAACCGGGCCCAGGGCCTGCGTGCGCGGTGGGGCG
>JBILEB010000151.1:0-18494 GCA_044352295.1 Myxococcaceae bacterium | reverse complement strand
AGCTGCCGCTCACGGTGGAGTCGATGCGCCGCACGAAGCTCGAGAAGGTGCGCGAGCCCGTCGTCCTCAAGGGCAACCGGCCCCACGCCGTGCAGGCCTTTACCTGGTACGACGCCGAGCTCGGCCCGGACGGGAAAGACGAGTTCACCTTCACGCTCGAAGGCGAGACCGCGCTCGAGGTGGTGCTGACGCAGGGCATGCAGGGCCGCGTGTACCGGCTCGAGAAGGACCAGCCGCCCAAGGCCGTCGAGGTGATTTTGCCGCAGGTGTCGTCGTTCGACGCCGTCGAACCGGGGGAAGAGCCTCCGCCCGAGAGCGAAGGCGAGTCCGGGGAGTCTCCGCCGATGGAGGAGAACGAGTCGTACGAAGGCGAAGAAGGTGAGTCCGAGTACCGGGAAGAGAGCACCCCGCCCGTCGCCGCGCCCCAGGGCCCGCCGATGCACGCCGCGCCACCACCGCCGTCTGGCACGTCCATCAAGCTGCCCGCGGGCAGCTACAAGCTCGTCACCGAGCACAGCAAGGGCGACGTCGGCATCACGTACAAGCTGCACTTCGGCAGCGCGATGTTGATGCCGGGCATGGCGCGCACGCTGAGCATCCCCACCACGCTCTTCGTCACCGTGCCTCGAGACGGCACCTTGCGCCTGCGCACCGAAGGGCAGGCCGATGTGCGCTGCCGCCTGCTCGACGGGAAGAACCGCCTCGTGCTCGAGGCGAGCGACAACGGCGCGGACTGGAACTGCAACCTCGCCGAGCCGGTGACTCAAGGAAAATACAAGCTGGTGCTCGAGAGCGAGACGCAGCTGGCCGGTGAGACGAAGGTGTCGCTCGCCCTGCCGCCCATCGAGACGAAGGGCCCCTTCGCTGGTGGCCAGACGATGACGCTGACCAACCCGGTGGTGGAGTTCCAGGTGCCGCCCGGCGACGCGGTGCAGGAGCTCGTCGTGCGCACCGCCGGCAAGACGCCGTTTTCGTGCGCGGTGGTGGGTCCGACGGGCGTGGTGAGCCGCCGCTCACGCGTGACGGATTGCTCGATGCTGGTGCTGCCAGGCAAGGAAGCGTTCGCCCTTCGCCTCTGGACGACGGACGGCTCGGTGCCGGTGACGACGGCGCTCAAGGCGCGCGCGCTGACGTCGACGGCCGGTGACATCGGCCCGCAGCAGGCGTTCTCGACGACGGTGGCAAAGGCCGGCCGGTACCGCACCTCACCTCAGGCGTTCTGTCTGCGCGGCAAAGCGACGGGCGTGCTCGAGCGCTGTGGACCTGAGGTCTCGCTCGAGGCGGGCCCGGCCGTGTTCGCTGGCTTTGGTGACAAGCCCACGCCGCTTCCCCTCGACGAGGTGCGCTTCGCGGCGGCGGCGACGGCGACGACGCTCGAACTGTCCCGCCCGCCGCACCTGCAGGCGGTGACGACGTCGGCGCCCGCGCTCGTGTTGCTCTCGGCGACGACGGGCTGGGGCGAGGCCGCGCCTCCAGCCTGCGGCTTCGACGGGCCAGGGACGGTGCGCGAGCGTCGCGACACCTCGTGCTTCGCGGTGAGCCGAATCGGGACGGAGGCCCTCGGCCGCGTCTGGGCGCCAACGGAGAGCGTGGTGCCAACGTCGGTCGTTCGTCGCGAGGTAGTTCCGCCCGCGAAGGCCGAGGCGCTCACGCCAGGACGTCGCACGGTGTCGTTCACCGGAATTGGAGCGTTCACCCTCCCCACCTCGAGCCGGGCACGTCTGGAAGCCACGCTGGCCAAAGACACCTGGGCCGTGCTGCTCGATGACTCGGGCAACGCGCTCGACCTCTGCGCCCCGCAGACAGACCTCCGTCGCTGTGTCCTCGTCGGGCAGGGAGGCCGGTTGCTCCTCGTCGGACCGCAGGGCCAGGCCGACCTCACCACGGTGCTGCTCGAGTCGGCGCCCACCAGCGTCGCCTTCACCGGGCTGTTCGAAGACGCGCCGCGCGCGCCGGGCACGGTTCGCCTCGTCATCCCCGCCTCGCCGCAGGAGCGCACGGTGCTGGTCGAAGGGGCGCTGCGGTGCACGCTGGTCCTCGCGACGGGAGAACGCGTCGGGGACTGCCGCACGAAGGTTCCCCCCACGACCGCCGCGGAGCTCTTCGTCGAACACGACGTCGGCGCCGTGCGCGCGATGGTGCACGCGTCGGGGCGGGAGAAGTGGGCGCGCCTCGGGCTCGAGCTGCCCGTCGTGCCGGGGCCGCCGTTGTCCTCTGCCGTCGCGGTGCCGCTGCAGGCCGGTCGGCTCGACCGCACCCTCGTCGTCGACAAGCCCAGCGTGCTGCGCGCGTCGGCCGAGACGGGCGTGTGCGGCCTCTTCAAGGGGAACGACCTGCTCGCCGTCGACGGCCTCGACACGGGCTGCGAGCTGGTGCGCGTGGTGTCGCCGGGCACGTACCGCGTCCTCGTGAGGCCCTTCGCGCAGAAGCCGGTCGGTGGCGCGTTGCGCTGGCTCGCAGAGCCGGTGACGGCGCTCTCCGAAGGCGTGGCGGCCGAGACGTGGCTCGCGCCCGGTGAGGTGCGCCTGTTCACCTTCGACACCACCGGCAAGGGCCGCGTGGGCCTGGGCCTGCAGGCGAAGAGTGAGGGGCTCGAGTGTCAGGTGTACACGGACGCCTCACAGCCCGTCGGCGATGGGTGCCAGCAGTACCTCATCCTCGAGAAGGGCCGCTTCCTGTTGACGGTGCGCAACCCCAATCGACCTGGCGCCACACCGATTTCCGTGCGCCCCGTCCTGCTCGGCCTCGCGGGGGACTCCAACGAGGTGCCCCGCGAATACCTCGAAGACTTCTTCCGCCGCGTGGAGGGCTCGCCATGACCTGTGCCCTCCGAGCGTCCAACGCCTCCATGTCCATGACCTTCCGCTTCGTCGCGCTCCTCGCCCTCGTCTCCAGCAGCGCGCTCGCCCAGTACACCGCCGGTGACGACGGCCAACGCCCGCCAGGCAGCGGCACGCGCCTGCTGCCCGAGACATTCCTGCGCGGGTACGACCCGGTGACGGTCTACTTCGACGCCGACCAGGTGGCCTCGAAGGGCCCCGCCGATGACGGCCCGAAGTACCTCTCGTTCGCGCCTGCGTGGCCCGGCGCGTGGACGTGGGTCGATCGCCGCACGCTCCAGTTCCGACCCGCGGAGCCGTGGCCCGCGCTCGCCCGCTTCGCCGTGGAGGCGAAGGGCACGCGCAAGGTGCTGACGACGATGATGGCGCCGCCGTCGGCCATGGCGCCGTCGTCTGGCAGCGAGGGCCTGCGCCCGTTCCGCGTCGTCACCCTCACCTTCCCGCAGGCGCTCCCGCCGGCGTCGCTCAAGAAGATGCTGTCACTCGAGCTGCGGGATTTGCCAGGCCTCGCGGACAGCCCACGCAAGAAGGTGCAGCGCTTCTCGCTCGCGCCGTTACCGCGCGCCTCGCAGCGGGACCCGGCGACGTGGGCCATCACGCTGGAGGAAGACGTCCCCGAGGGGACCCAGCTCGTCGTGTCGGTGAGCCTCGCGCTCGGCAGCGAAGGCACCACGCTGTGGACCGGTCGCCTCTCGACCCGCACGCCATTCACGCTGCAGTCGGTGCGGTGCGGGAACGCCGAGTTTCCGCTCGTCGGCGGCGCGTCGACCCCGAGGGACCTCGCGCTCGGCTGCGGCAACCGTGGGGACGCGCCGCAGCTCGTCTTCTCCGCGCCCGTGTCGGACCTCACGCTCACCACCTTGCGCAAGCTGGTGCACCTGGAGCCCGCCGTTCCCGACCTGCGCTTCACGCCGTACGGCGAGCGGGTGCAGCTCCAGGGGCGCTTCGTGCCCGACACGCTCTACAAGCTGTCGCTTTCGTCCTCTCCGATTCGCGACGACGCCGGGCGCGTGCTGCGCGACGTGAAGCCCGCCGACGTCTACTTCCACCTCGGCTGGAAGGCGTCGTTCCTGCGCTTCACCCAGTCCACCGCGATGCTCGAGGCGAAGGGCCCGCGCATGGTGCCACTCCAGGGCTACGGCGAGGCGAAGGCCGACGTGCGCATCTACCGCGTCGACCCGATGCACACCGGCCTGTGGCCGTTCCCCAACGCTCCCGTCGTCATCGACGAGCAGAGCGCGCCGCCCTTCCCCGGCGAGGAGCCCGAGGTTCCCAACCGGCCGACGATGCTCGATGCGCAGGAGCTGTCACGCCACTTGCGACTGCTCGGCAGCCCCCTCGTCTCGCGCCTGGTCGACCTCCCCCTGGCGGACAAGGCCGGAACCACCAGCTTCGGGCTCGACTTGAAGGGCCTCGTCGACGACCGCCCGGGCACCTGGCTCATCGGCCTGCGCCGGCTCACGGGACGCCCCGAGCGGGCGTACGTGCGCGTGCAGATCACCAACCTCTCCCTCACCAGCGTGGAGGAGACGGACAAGGCGGTGCTCTACGTCCGCACCCTCGACAGCGGCGAGCCGGTGCGGGGCGCGACGGTTCGCCTCGAAGGAACGAACAGGCTCGGGAGCCCCGTGTCGGTCGAGGTCACGTCAGACGCCGATGGGCGGGTCGCCCTGGTTCCACAAACGGGCTGGTCGGAGATCACCCGCCTGTCGGTGCGCAACGGCGACGACCTGCTGGTGCTCGACCCGCGCGAGGGCCTGCCCGCGTTCGTCAACAACCACTGGTACAGCTCCAACGGGTGGCTGGCGTGGCTGACCGACCGGAGCGTGCCGCCGCCCATCAACGACGCGACGCTGGGGTTCCTCTTCTCCGAGCGCGCCATCTACAAACCGGGCGAAGCGGTGTTCCTCAAGGGCTTCGTGCGGCGCAAGGAGTCGGGTGGGCTGAAACTCCCGACGCGGCCCTCGGACTTCAAGGTCGAGGTCGTCAGCCCGGACGGCACGACGTACCCGGTGCCCGTCACGGCCTCGGCGCTCAGCGGCTTCGCCGGCACCTTCAAGGAGAACGACATTCCGACCGGCGAGTACGAGGCGCGCCTGTACGAGGGCTCGCCCAACACCGTCATCGCCCGGCGCAGCTTCAAGATCGAGGCGTACCGGGTGCCCACCTTCGAGGTGCAGCTCACCGGCGCCACGCGCGTGCGCAACGACGGCCCATTCAAGGTGAAGGCGGTGGCGCGCTACTACGCGGGCGGCAACGTGGCGAACCAGCCCATCGCATGGTCGGTGACGCAGCGCCCGTACAGCTACACGCCGAAGGGCCTGCCTGGCTTCCTCTTCGCGTCGTCGTCCCAGTTCGCCCGCCCGCAGTCGCAGCGCAGCCCGGGCATCACCTCGCAGCAGGGCGAGCTCGACGATGAAGGCGCGGGCGACATCACGATGAACCCACAGCTCGACTTCGACGGCTCGGGACGCGTGTACCGCTTCGAAGCGACGGTCACCGGCCCTGACGAGCAGCCCGTCACGTCGGCGACCGAGGTGAAGGCGCTGCCACCCTTCGTGCTGGGCCTGAAAGTCCCTCGCTACCTCGAGAAGGCGACCGAGCTGAAGGCCGAGTTCGTCACCGTCGGCATCGACGACAAGCCGCTCAAGGACCAGGAGGTGCGCGTTCGACTCTTGCGGCGCGTGTGGCACTCGACGCTGCGCGAGACGAGCTTCGCGACCGGCCAGGCGAAGTACCAGACCGAGCAGGAGGACCTGCAGGTCGCCGAGAAGACGCTCAAGACGCTCGACGCGCCGCTCTCGCAGACCTTCCCCATCACGGACTCCGGCGTGTACGTCGTCGAGCTGTTCGCGCGCGACAAGCTGGGCCGCGTGCAGACGCTGTCGGCTGACCTGTACATCGGCGGGTCCACGCCGCAGTCGTGGCAGAAGTCCCGCGACGGCGTCTTCGAAGTGAAGCCCGACAAGCCGAAGTACGCACCGGGCGACGTGGCGCACCTGCTGGTGCAGAGCCCCTACGCCACCGCCAGGGCGCTCGCCGTCATCGAGGACCCGACCGGCAACCGCTACGTGTGGAAGGACGTCACCGGCTCCCGCGTCGTCCTCGACATTCCCGTCACCGACCGGCACGTGCCGAACCTCCCCGTGCACGTGGTGCTGATGCGAGGCCGCATCGGCGAGGGGAAGACCGACGACAGCCGCTACAAGCCGGCCACCGCCGCCAGCAGCCTCGAGCTCGAGGTGGAGCCGTCGAAGAACCTCGTGCTGGTGTCGGTGCAGCACCCCGAGGTGGCCCGGCCAGGCACCAGGCAGGACTTCACCATCACGCTCACCGATGACGCGAAGCGACCCGTCGGTGGCGAGGTGACGCTGTGGCTGGTGGACGAGGCGGTGTTGTCGCTGGCGAAGGAGGCCACGCTCGACCCGCTCTCCGAGATGATTCGCCGCAACGTGCACACGCTGACGGTGCGGGACTCCCGAAACCTCGTCGTGGGCCGCGTGAGCGAACTCGAGGAAGACCCGGGCGGTGACGGCGGCGACGAGGACCAGCAAGGCGGCAAGCGGCTGGTGCGGAAGGAGTTCAAGACGGTGCCCTACTACGCGGCCACGCTGACGGTGCCGGCCAGCGGGAAGCTCGTCGTGCCCATCACGCTGTCGGACGACCTGACCAACTTCCGCGTGCGCGCGGTGGCCGCGTCGGGGCCGCAGCGCTTCGGCCTCAAGCAGTCCACGCTCAAGGTGCGCCTGCCCGTCATCGTGCAGCCGCAGCTCCCACGCTTCGTGCGCGCCGGTGACACCTTCTGGCCCGGCGCGGTGGCGCGGGTGGTGGAAGGCCCCGATGGACCTGCGACCGTCGACATCTCGGTTCAGGGCGCCATCGAGGGCAAGGCGTCGCTGTCGGAGAAGGTCGAGCTCAAGTCCACCAAAGCCCAGTCAGTGCTGACGCCGGTGACGGTGAAGGCGACCTCGACGGGGAAGGACCAATCCCTCACCGTGCGCGTCGACGTGACCCGCTTGTCCGACAAGGCCGGTGATGCCTTCGAGGTGAAGCTGCCGCTCTATCCAGACCGCACGGTGGAGCGCTCGGCGAAGCTGGTGACGTTGCCCGTGGGCACCACGGCGCTCGACGTCTTCCCCGAGCCCGCGAGGCCCGGCACCGCGTCGCAGCGCTACGTCTTCACCAACCAGCCCGGCGTGCTCGAGCTGGCCTCGAGCCTCGACTACCTCTCCGCCTATCCCCACGGGTGTCTCGAGCAGCGCATGAGCCAAGTGTACCCGGACCTCGTGATGGGCGGCCTGCTCAAGAAGCTCGAGCTCGACACACGCTTCACGCCGCAGATTCAGGCGAACACGAAGAAGATCCTCGAAGAGCTCGCCCTCCATCAGGACTCGGGCGGCCTGTTGGGCTACTGGGCCGGCAGCGAAGGCAACCTGCAGCTCACCGCGGCGGCGCTCGAGTTCATCACCGCGGCGAAGAAGGCGGGCCTGCCGGTGGACGACAAGGTTCGGCAGCGGGCCATCGACGCGCTCAAGCGCTCCCTGCGCCGCGACTTCTCGGGCCTCTGGGGCGAGTACCGCTACAACCAGCAGACCGCCTCGCTGCGGAGCCTCGCGCGCATCGGCGAGCTCGACGACAACTACGCCATCGAGCTGTACCAGAACCGCGCGACGATGGACTCCAGCGCGCTGTCGGACCTCACGCTCGCGATGGCAGAGCGTCCCCAGGTGTTCCAGACGAACCTCGGCACCTTGAAGGGCGAGCTGTGGGACGAGCTCGTCTTCAAGCTGGCGAAGGGCACCTCGGTGTTCGACCGGCTGCGTCGCCAGCGCACGAGCTGGTCCGGCCTGTACCTGGGGAGCACCGCGGCCTCGGTCGCGTCCGTGTGGGAGGCCCTGCTGCGCGTCGACGCGGCCAACCCGAAGCACCCGCAACTGCGTGACGCGCTGCTGGCCAACGCAAAGGCGAACAATGGGTTCGGCTCTACCTACGACAATCGGCGCGCCATCTCGGCGCTGGCCGTGTGGCTCGAGAAGGGCCAGTCGGGCGCCCCGAAGACGACCGTGGCCGTGGCGGGACAAGCGGACCTCGTGCTCGACGACGCGAAGAAGGCAGGCCGCCGAGTGGTGGAGGGAGAGAAGGCTCCATCGGTGACCGTGACGGGCGGACCGGTGGGCGCGCGCCTCCAGGCAACCTACCTGCCGCTCGAGCCTGGCGACCGCGCGCAAGCGAAGAAGGAGGGCCTCATCGTCGCCCGCAGCCTCACCCGCTACCCCGCCGATGGCAGCGCCCCGGTGAACGTCGACGACCTACCGGGCCAGGTGCTCAAGGTGGCGATGGGGGAAGTGCTCGAGCTCCACGCGCAGCTCACCACCGACGAGGTGCGCAACCACGTCGCGCTCATCGTGCCCTTCGCCGCGGGCCTGGAGCCGATGAACCCCGCGCTCGAGACGTCCGGAAGCGACGCGAGGCCCTCGCAAGCCGACTCGCTGACGCCCACCTCGGTGCAGCGGCTCGACCACGAGGTGCGCTTCGTCTTCACCACGCTGCCGCGGGGAACGCACACGTTCCACTTCCGCGTGCGCGCCTCGAGTGAGGGCAGCTTCGTGCACCCGCCGCCCTTCGCCGAGCTGATGTACCGGGAAGAAGTGCGCGGCCGCGGCGTCGGCGAGCGCATCATCGTGACGGGAGGCCGGCAGCAGTGAGGCTCGAGGCGACGCGCGCGGTCGAGGTGACCCGCCGCGTTCAGGCACGGCTCGAGGCTGCGGTGGCGTGCTCCGCGAGGTACGCGGAGGCGACCTCGTACGAGACTGCGAGGAGCCCAAAGGCCGCCGCACGACGTGGGTCTGTGCTGGCGTCCTGCTTCGTCGCTTCCCGAGCCTTCTTGACGACCCGGTCTTCACCAACCGCGGGAGGCACGGGAACCCGGGGTTCGCTGGAGCGAGGCAGATGAACCTCTGGTGGCGACTCACTTTGACGCGTCGTCGGGCGCTCGGCCTCGCCGCGCTCCTCGTCACGTGCGGGAGCCTCGCTGCCGTCTGGTTCCATCGTCTCGACGACGCGCTGGCCCGTCGTGCGCCGTCTCACGTGTTGCTCGACCGCCGCGACCGCTTTCTCGGCGAAGTCCCCGGCGACAAGGAGGGCTTCGGCTTCTGGCCGCTCCCCACCTCGCTCCCCGAGCGCGTCGTCGTCACCACGCTCGAGACGGAAGACCGGAAGTTCTTCGAGCACGACGGCATCGCGTGGAACTCGGTGGCCCGCGCGGCCTGGCAGAACGTGCGCAACGCCCGCGTCATCTCCGGTGCCAGCACCATCGCGATGCAGGTCGCCAGGCTCCAGAAGCCACGGGCCCGCACCGTCGCGGCGAAGGTGAACGAGGCCGCCACCGCGCTCAAGCTCATCGAGCGCCACGGACACGACGCCGTGCTGCGCCAGTACCTCACCCTCGCGCCCTACGGGAACCGCACCCACGGCATCGTGCGCGCGGCGAACCTCTACTTCGACAAGCCCATCGAGGACCTCTCGTGGCTCCAGGCGGCGTACCTCGCGGCGTTGCCCCAACAGCCCAGCCGCATGTCGCCGTGGACGAAGGAAGGTCACGGGCGGGCGCTGACGCGGGCGCGACGAATCCTCGCGCAATTGCATCAACGCGGGCTGCTCGACGACGAGGCGCTGCGCGTGGCCATGACGTCGGACCTCTCGCTCGCCCGGCACCCCGCGCGCCCGAAGGAGGCCGTACACGCCGTGCTGGCGCTCAGCCGGAAGCTCCCGACGACTGGCGTCATTCACCGCACCACCCTCGATCTCGACGTGCAGCGGGCCGCGCACAAGGCCTTCGTGCAGAACCTGGGTCGGCAGGCGTCACTCGGCGCGGGGAACACCGCGGGCGTCGTGGTGGAGCTGCCCTCGGGAGACGTCCGCGCCTGGGTCGGCAGCGCCGACTACTTCGACGCGGAACACAAAGGCGCGCTCGACTACCTCACCACGCGTCGCTCTCCGGGCTCGGCGCTCAAGCCCTTCATCTACGCGATGGCGCTCGAGCGCGGCAGTCACACCGCGGCGACCGAGCTGCCCGACACGCCCGTCGAGTTCGCCACCGCCAACGGCGGCCTCTACGTGCCGGCGAACATGACGCACACCTTCATGGGCCCGATGCTGCTGCGGCAGGCCCTGGGGAACTCGCGCAACATTCCCGCGCTGCGTGTCCTGAGCGACGTCGGCGTCAGCCAGGTGGTGCAGCGGCTCGAGCGCGGCGGCGTGCGCGGCGTCACCTACGACCCGGACGCGTATGGGCTGACGTTGGCGATGGGCTCCTTGCACGTGACCCCGCTCGAGCTGGCGCAGCTCTACACGGCGCTCGCCAACCGGGGCGTCACCACGCCGCTCCGATTGCTGGAGGACGGGCCCCGCGTGCCGGGAGTGCGGCTCGTCTCGGAGGACGCGGCGATGGTGACGGCCCACATGCTGGCCGACCCCGAGGCGCGCCGGCCGGCGTTTCCTCCCGGAGGGACGCTCGACTTCGACGGCGCGGTCGCGGTGAAGACCGGGACCAGCCAGGGGTTCCGCGACGCCTGGGCGGCGGCGTTCTCGGACCGGCTCCTCGTCGTCGGCTGGGTGGGCAACCACGACTGGCGACGGATGAACGCCATCTCGGGTGCGAGCGGAGCGGCACCGGCCGTGCGCGCCGTCTTCGACGCGGTGGAGCCCGACATTCGCCCCTGGCACCCCGCGCCGCAGTCCATGCCACTGCCGGCCCACGCCGTGAGCGTCGACGTGTGCGCGCTGTCGGGCCGACTGCCGGGCCCGCGCTGCCCCCACCTCAAGACGGAGCACTTCGTGCGCGGGACCGAGCCGAGCGAGCCGTGTCCCTTCCATGCCGAGGTGCGCATCGACACCCGCACCGGACTCCTGGCCGGGCCGACGTGTCCCGAGGCCGTGGTGACGACGAAGTCGATGCTGGCGCTGCCCGAGGTGTACGCGCCCTGGGCCCGCAAGCAGCGGCTCTCCATTGCGCCGACGGCCGAGTCCCCGCTGTGCCCGACGTCGGACCCGCTCGTGCGCACCGTGCGGATTCGCGAGCCCCAGCCCGCGTCACGCTTCCTCTTCGACCCGGACACGCCGCGCGAGCTCGCCACGCTCCGGCTCGCCGCGGCCGTGCAGCCCGCCACGGAAGAGGTGGTGTGGCTCGTCGATGGAACGCCGGTCGCGCGCGTCGGTTATCCCCACGAGGCGCGGTGGTCGCTCACGCCGGGCACGCATGTCATTCGCGCGGTGCTGGCCGGTGGACGAGAAGCGAGCGCGCCCGTGCGCATCACCGTGGACGACTGACCCGTTTGCGGAAGGCCGCTGGGGACTGTCCGACGACGCGGGTGAAGTCGCGCGTAGCCCAGGGACGCGGCCAGCTCGGCGAGCGCTGGCTCGTTCGACTCGAGGGCCGCCGCAGCCTCGGGAGTCGATAGCGCTACAGCACCCACCTGGGGCTCACGCAGACGTGCTGCATTCACCGGCATCACGGGCGGCATGCGCATTCGCATCGTCGACGGCCAGCACCACTCCGAGCACGACGACGCCCTGCCCGGCTGAGCCGTCGCTCACACCCGGAGCACCGCGCGGAAGGACCGGGCGGCGTAATAGGTCTCGGCGCCGTTGTGGTACGTGAAGACGCGGCCGTAGCGCCAGTCGCCGAAGAGCGCGCCGCCGAGGTCTCTCACGGACGCCGGCGTCAACAACCAGCTCGAGGTCTTCTGGTCGAACGGCCCCAGCGTCTGCAGCTCCCGGTACCCTGCCTCGTCCAGCACCTCGACGCCCATCGCCTGCGCGAGGCCCAGGGCGCTCGCCTCAGGCTTGTTCTCCTTGCGGGCGGCGAGTGCTTCGTCGTCGTAGCAGATGCTCCGGCGGCCTTTGGGCGTCTCGGCCGAGCAGTCACAGAAGACGACTTCACCCGTCTTCGCGTCGTGCCCGATGACGTCCGGTTCACCGCCGGTGCGCTCGAGCTCGGCGAGCGACCACTGCTTCGCGTCTGCGCCGTCGAGTCGCGCGAACACCTTCGCCCAGGTGAGGCCACGATGGCGGCTCAGGTTCGCGTCGAACCGGGTCTTCAGGGTTTCGAGCAGGGCCTCGCGCTCCCTGGCGCTGAGGCTCTTCTTGCCGGCCGCGGTCTTCGCCATGTCGTGCCCTCGATGCGTCGAATGAGGCGCACCGTACCACCTGGCATCGACCGTCAGCCGTCAGAGGTAGATGGTGGGTGGGCTCTTCCGCGCACCCGGCGGCGTCGCGGACATGTGCGCGGCGCTCGTCAGGGGCGGCCGTGACTCGGCGGTCTCTCGCTGAGCCCGTCGCTCCATGAGGGGCGCCCAGTCGGTGAGGTTCAGCATCTCATCGCGCAGGACCACCTGGGGGTCACTCAGCGCTTCGAGCCGGCACACCAGCGCGCCCACGCCCGCCGTCGACACCTCGCGCGCCGCATCGATGAGCAACATCGACGACGACAGCTCGACCACCCCGAGCATCGGCAACATGCCCACTCGCAGGTCCGACAGTCGCGGCGCGTGCCGCAGCACCGCGTCTCGCATCACCAGCCCGCGAAACCCCGCGCCCGAATCGAGCACCAGCACGCACCGGCAGTCGCTCGGCTCGAGCGCGGCCTGTACGTCCCGCAGGGGGGTGGTCTCCAGGGCGAGCACCACGTCCAACAAAGGCAGATCACCCACCTGGAACTGGTCGAGCATGTCACTCCCGGAAGCAAGCGGAATGCCCGGTCGATTTCGGAACGACGGCGGGGGGTTACGCCCTGCAAACGGTTGCACTGACGCCGATGCAATTTCAATTCTGAAATGCGTCAAAGTCGACCCGCCCGGCGAGTGATGCGTGTGCGGACAGACCTCACCGGCTGAGGAAGAAGTCGCGGAGTTCGGTCGCGGCGGCGGGAAGAAATGCGTGGCCCACCGATGGATCAACCACCACCTTCGTCGAGACGCCATTCGTGCGCAGCGCCTCGTCGTAGCGGCGCATGGTGCCGATGGGGACGACGAGGTCCTGCTCACTGCGGCACGTTGGTGTCCCACTACGTCGTGCCGAAGAGCCGCGCCCGCGACGCAAGGCCCAAGGCCCCGCTCGAGGCCCGCGCCCGGTAGAAGCCTCCCTATGGCCAACCCGCTCGTCTCCGACCGCCTCATCGACTTCCTTCTCTTCGACTGGCTCGAGGTCGAGACGCTGTGTCGGCTCCCGCACTTCGAGGAGCACTCGCGCGCGACGTTCGAGCCGTGGCTGTCGGCCTGCCGCCGCGTGGCGCGAGAGGTGCTCTGGCCCACCTACCGCGCGATGGACGTGGAGCCGCCGCGCTTCGAGAGTGGCCGCGTCGTCGTGCACCCGGCGATGAAGGCGTGCTGGAAGGAGCTCGTCGACCTGGGCGTCCTCAACGCCTCGCGTCCGTCATCCGTCGGAGGCCAGCACCTGCCGCTGACGGTGGCCTCGCTGTCGCACGCGTACCTGATGGCGGGGAACCTCTCGGCCTATGGCTACGCGGGGCTCACCACCGGCGCCGCGCACCTCGTCGAGACGTTCGGCGACGACACCGTCAAGGCGTTGTTCCTCTCGCACCTGTACGAGGGGCGGTGGACGGGCACCATGGCGCTGACGGAGCCCCAGGCTGGCTCGAGCCTCGCGGACCTCACCTCGCGCGCCACGCCGCGCCCCGACGGAAGGTTCACGTTGCGCGGCAGCAAGATCTTCATCTCGGGTGGCGACCACGACGTCACCGAGAACGTCGTGCACCTGGTGCTCGCGCGCATCGAGGGCGCGCCCGCGGGGACGAAGGGCATCTCGCTGCTCGCGGTGCCGAAGCGACGGCCCGAGGGCGGCGCGCTGGTGGACAACGACGTGGCCGTGTCCGGCGTCATCCACAAGATTGGGTGGCGGGGCCTGCCGTCGGTCGCGCTGAACCTGGGAGAGCGTGGCGACTGCGTGGGCTGGCTCGTCGGCGCGCCGCACACCGGCCTCAAGTGCATGTTCCAGATGATGAACGAGGCGCGCATCATGGTGGGCGTGAACGCGGCGGCCACCGCGTCGGTCGCCTTCCACGAGTCCGTCACCTACGCGCGCGACCGCAAGCAGGGCCGACCGCTCGGTGTCTCCGACCCGGCGAGTCCACCGGTTTCACTCGTCGAGCACGCTGACGTGCGGCGCATGCTGCTGCGCCAGAAGGCCATCGTCGACGGGAGCCTCGCGCTGCTGGGCCTCACCTCGAAGTTCGCCGACCTGTCCGAGCACGCCGCCGACGAGGACACGCGCGCCGAGGCGAAGCTCCTGCTCGACCTGTTGACGCCCATCGCCAAGACGTTTCCCGCGGAGAGGGGCTTCGAGGCCAACGCGCTCGCGCTCCAGGTGCACGGCGGCTACGGCTATTCGAGCGAGTACCTGCCCGAGGCGTGGCTGCGAGACCAGAAGCTCAACTCGATTCACGAGGGCACCACCACCATTCAGGGGCTCGACCTCCTCGGGCGCAAGGTGGTGGCTGGCCAGGGCGCGGCGTTGATGGCGCTCGACGCGAAGGTGCGCGCGACGCTCGCTGAGGCGGAAACGAAGGGGCTTGGCTGGGCCACCCCGTTGAGCGCCGCGATGGATTCGCTCGTCGCCACCACGGGAACGCTGGGCACGCTCGGCGCTGCAGGAGACGTCAGCGGCATGATGGCGCACTCCGCGGACTTCATGGAACTCGCCCAGTGCGTGGTGCTCGGCTGGGTGCACGTCTCGCTGGCCGCGCGCGTGGCGGGACGGACGGATGACTTCGCCCGGGGCCTCACGCAGTCCGCGAAGTACTGGCTTTGCACCGAGGTGCCGAAGGCCGCACACCTGGCCTCGCTCTGCACCTCGGGTGACGACAGCTTTCTCGCCCTGCAGGACTCGTGGCTCGACGGGTAGTGCCGTCAGCAGCTCCAGAATTGACGCGGTAATTCAGGCGCGCGGAGCCGTGAGGTCACGGCGTTCTCCGCAACTCGAAATCGACTCTCACGCAGCGACTCCCCCCGTCGACGCACCGATGAAGCGCTGCGATTGAGTTGCTGTCGTTCACGGAGTTCGAGTCCGTGAAGCCACACCCCGTTCCGGCGTCGAGCAGGTCATCCAGGTACGCGAGTTTTCCCTGGTACCAGGTGACGGCCCAGCTCCGGCCGTCTGCGCTCCGCTCCTGCCCGACCGCGAGCCCCCACCGGTTAACGGCCCGGAGGTCTGCCGAGAAGCCTCGGGCCTTCGGAAGGGTCGCCGTCTCGCCAGCCCAGAACACCGCACCAGAGTTCGCCCCGCCGACAAAGCGCTGACCCACAACGAGACCGTCGTCATTCGTATCGGCCGCCCAGGTCGAGTCAGCGCCAGCAAGGCCAGGTTCAAGACGAAAGAGTCGACCTAGTCGGAAAATGACCGCGTACGGAGAGCCCCCGTCAGAAGGAGTGAACTGCCCAACCCCCGTCCCGGACTCCTTGAGGCGTAGCCTTACTGGCCCGTCGAAGACGCCTCCATCCGAGAGGTAAGTTCTCATGACACTTTCGCCTGGTCCGGTGCGAAAATCACCTGCGACGAACCCGCTTGAAGTCCACGACGTCAAGTCGAAGACCCCTTTCGGGGCGAGTTCGATGCCGCCATCGACGAACTGTCGCTGACACCTGATCTCGGGTCGGCCGACGAACGAGGAACTGCACCATGTCACGGAATCGTCCCAGCCAACATGGCTGACGCCGCCGTTCTCAGGACCCGCTGACAGGACAGTGTTCTCTGAAACCAACACATAACGGAGTGCCCCCTGACTGACGACACCGTCGCCTGTATTCATGAATAGGCGCCCGCTCTCGCCAATTCGGCACGCTGAATGGGCTTGGAGGCTGGGATGCCAGGCTCCTCTGACCGCCAGGAACCCACCACCATCCAGCCAACCCATGGGCACACGCCCTCCGACGAGAGGAAACGAGTCGACGGGATCATCAGGACTACCGCTATCCCTTTGCCATTCGACAACGCCTTCCACTCCGCCATCTCGATCCGACGCTCCTCCACAGCCGTTGTGCATTGCCTTGCTCCCGCAAGCGGCAAAGGACAGAAGCAGCGTGAACAGCCAACCAACAAGCCTCATGGATCGATCCGACCAACACGCCACAATCCATCAACCTCACGATAGAGCCCGACGGCAGAGGGCCCGCTCTCGGTGTGAATAATTGCGGCCAAATCTGGCGGAACCGAATCATCATCCCCGCGCGGATGGAGAGTTCGGATTGCACTTCGAACTCTGTACTCGAGGGAACCACCAGACGCTCCCGAAGCCGTCCAGACACTCGTCAGCGCCAAAGATGTCCGAGAACTTACACCCCTTGCGAGGGCCAACCACGACTCTCCTTTTCGGCCCAGAACATCGAGAGCGCCACCTGGTTCGTTGACGATGCGGACTTGGTTGTTGAACACACAACCACCGACTCGAGGCTCGGTACCAATGCGGTTGACCGCGAACGACCACTTGGTCGTACTCCGGTCCACGTCACTGGGGCCGGCCACAAGACCTGCTCCCTCCAGGCCAAAGCTGGAAGCCCAGCCAGGAACGTAGCATTGTTCGAATTGACCCGTGTCGGCGCGATGCGCGACCAGAGTTGCGGCAGGAATGGCGCTCCCAGTCGACGTCAGAGCCCGAGTATGCCAGAGTTCAACCCTTCGCGCGTCGAGCGTTGTGAGTAGCACATATATGTCGCACTCTGGAACCGGGCCATCAAAGCAATTCACCTCCGCGAATGACTTTGGCGAATAGGCCACGCCAGTCGTCCCGACGGCGAGCACGTTTGGCTCCCACGCGTTGCCGCTAAACGCCCGAGCGACAACGAGACTAGGTGTTGTGCCGGTTAGCGGATTCTGGTTGGGCCCCAGGCCAGTGATATTCTGTGTTACTGCAACGCGGAGCTTGTCGGTAAAGAACGTGTCGCCTCCCCGGTCCATCGCCGTTGCAACCGGTAGGCCGGTCAGGGCGATGACGTCGGTGGGAGCAGACTGAACCGTCGCGCCATCGACCTTGAAGAATCGAAGGTACGCCCCTCCCTGCGGATCGTGACAACCTGCCGTCGCAAATTGGGACGCCGCGCTCACGGATGTGCAGCGTGCGGTGGCTACGTCCTGAGGTCTTGTAAGCACTACCACCGACGCCGCACCGGCCACGTCTCCGTTCGAAGACACGGGAATCCGAGCAAGTATTGACGTATCAGAAAGACCAGCCATCCAGACCCCTGACTCGTCAGCAGCAGACGAGAACAGAGTCATCTTCACGTTGGCAGCAAGACTTCTCTCCTTGTAGAGAATCCTCGTCGGCGTGTACGGCACTGTAACCTGGCTGGAAGTGTGGACGGTTGAGTCCCTCAAGAGAAGAGCGCGAGCCATCACACCAATCCCGCTGGCCGGCCCAGGTGCAAGCCGAAGTTCAGCGAACATTGAGTGGTAGAATGCGACCCCTGCCACGAGGGGGGAAGAGAGCGAGGTACCGAAAGCGACGCCCGTTGCGGCACTTGTTGTTGCACGCGCTACTGGTACCTCCTCCGCGGGTGCAAAGAACGCCACCTCGCCGGCCGCCCCACTTGAGCCATCTCCGTCCATGCCCACCCAAATGCTGTCGTCAGGAGTCGTGAAATCCAGACCGCCTACAGCGAAAACTCCAGGGGCGTTAGCTGGGGAGAGGACCGCAGCGCTCCTTTTGTTACCGGCCGAGGCAAATACCAGTATACCAGCCATGGCAAGCCGGCTTGCCTCCATGTTCACTACCATACCGAATACATTTCCATCACTGCCGAGACTCAGCGACACGATATCGCCACGACTTGCTCTGAGCCCGATGTCAACCAACGCGTTCGCGACCGATACGTCATTGCCGGCTGCGCATTTTGTCACGCCGAAGAGGTCCGTCCGGCCCAAGGCTGAGACCGAGGTCGTGCTGCGCGGAGAGGCTCGGGCGACACCTGACAAACCCACCAGGAGACTGAGCGATTCAGTGCCGTGCGAAGCCCTCAAATCAGAGAAGACACACGGAGCGGGTGCGCCACTTGCAACAAGAGAATTGATCGCTGGAAAAACAGACCCAAACACGACATGCGACACCAAGACTGGCGTGTCTACAATGAAAACTCGTGGCCTGTTCTCCACGAGCGCCCGAGGCTCTGGGAATCGATATCGGGAGTCCCTCGCTCCGACGGCGTCCGTCGTCGAAATCGATACACTTTGGTCCATTCGGTCGAGGGCCCAATTTGTCTGAGCGTTCTCGAATCCTTGGCCAAAATAGAGAACTTCTTCTTGCACGAAGCGAACCCGCAGATCCCGGGAAAGCCGTCGCGCTTTCGACAGACTAGACACGAAAGAAAAGCCGTAAGGGCCGTAGACCAATGCCTCCAAGGTTAGTCCGTAGCTCGAACTAAGCTCCGCAGCCATAGAACCTATCTGATCGGAAGACACCAGGGATTCGTCGAAAATCGCAGTCCACCTCTCTCGCTTGCCGCTGCCCAAGAAGAGCTTGCCACCCTGAGCGAGCAAAAGGCCTTCTTCCGGCTCTCTTGGACTTCGTGTGGGTGAAGCAGAGCCCCGCGTAGGAGGCTGAGAGAAGGACGCGCACGGTCGGTTTTCGTAGGTTCCGGGTTGCGAGAC